>NZ_JAIXTJ010000052.1 GCF_027483985.1 Flavobacterium sp. | reverse complement strand
ATTCCGAACAGAGAAGTTAAGCCCGATTGCGCAGATGGTACTGCATAACTGTGGGAGAGTATGTCGCCGCCTTCTTTTTGAAAACCCTATCCATATCGGATAGGGTTTTTTGTTTTATATCATTTTAGAAAAATTGAGTAAAAACTATCTGAACAGAAATATCAGTACTTAAGTTTACTATTTATTGCGTAAATACTAGTACACTAAAATAAGGAATTGATTTAATCTTTTCGAAAACCCATCCCAAATGGACAGTTTAGAAGTTTATTTATTGAAAATGATGTTTTTTTTACGAGGTTGCGTGAGTGATAGTAGCGGCATCCTTTTCTTTTTTTCTTAAAAAAGAAAAGATAGAGCGGATAGCACGACCCTTGGGGCACGCCATAAATATTATACTAAGTATTGGTTTCTAGGTCTTTAATGTATTCTTCGTATTCGAAAAAGAAAGTTTCAAATTGAGTCATAGTTTCACTAAAAAAATCGAATATTTCGTTCCAAGTGTTCTTGTTATTTAGACTGACATTTAGTTTTTCAATCCATATTCTACTTATAATTTTGCCATTTTCTAAGTAATGGTTTCGTTCAAGAATTGAATTTGGTAAATATTCTTCTAGCAAAATAGTCTTAAGAGACTCAATTTTTTCAAAATATATTTTTCTTTTATCTTCTTCTTTTGGTTCTATGTCTAATAAAACTTGTGCTTTTTTGTTATCTACATAGAATTTGAAAGTAACATCTTTTATCTTTGTATCGTATAAAAGCCATTTTCTGGGATATGTTTCTGCAAATTGTACCCAAAATTCTTTTTTAATCTTTAAACTTTCTTCTTTACTATACATATAGAATTTTATTTTTTGGGTTTGTTCTATTTTTTTGGTAAATTTATAAATAATTAGAACTATTAACTATGAATTTTGACTTGTTTTTTAATGCTATCACAAATGTTTTGAATGTAGAATTACCTTCTATTTCTTCACATATTAAAATGGCGCCTTTGGAAAGGGTTAAAATGATGGAGGAAAATAGTTATGATCCTAGCTCGGTAAGAAAAGCTGCTGTAATGATGTTGTTTTATCCTAAAAATGAGGTTACGCATTTAGTATTAATTGTAAGAAATTCATATCCTGGAGTTCATTCTTCTCAGATTGCATTTCCAGGTGGTAAGGTTGAAGAGTTTGATTTTGACTTAAAACAAACTGCTTTGCGAGAAACTTATGAGGAAATAGGTATTCATCCAAATGATATTAATGTAATTAGAGATTTCTCCTCAATTTATATTCCTCCCAGTAATTTTTTGGTGTATCCTTTTTTGGGTGTCTCTCAAGCAGAATTAACGTTTACTCCTCAAGAAGAGGAAGTTGCAGGAATTATAGAGTTACCGTTAGCAACTCTTTTAGACGATTCTATTATTAGTAATAAAAATTTAGAGACTTCTTACTCTAAATTCATTGAAGTTCCTGTTTTTCAAATTGAAGAGTATAGCGTTTGGGGTGCTACTGCTATGATGTTAAGTGAGTTAAAAGATGTATTGAAAATGGTACTATAAAGTTTAATTTTTGTAAGTTTGTATTTCAATTTTCTACTGAATTTTATGGGATTATTTAAACGAAATCCTTTTGGACATATACTTTTTATCAAGAAATGGCTTATCCGAATTTTTGGCGTGATAACTCATAGACGTTATCGTGGATTTAATGAATTGCAAATTGATGGTTCTGAAATTATTAGAAGTTTACCAGATAAAAACGTGCTTTTTATATCCAATCACCAAACCTATTTTGCCGATGTGGTAGCAATGTTTCACGTGTTTAACGCAAGCCTTTCTGGTAGAGAAGATAACATCAAAAATGTTGGTTATCTGTGGCAACCAAAAATGAATGTTTATTACGTTGCTGCTAGCGAAACTATGAAAGCAGGTTTACTTCCAAGGATTATGGCATACGTAGGAGCAATTACTGTTGAAAGAACTTGGAGAGCAGGAGGAAAAGATGTTACTGAAAAAAGAGAAGTAAATCCAAACGACACCGAAAACATCAAAATCGCTTTGGCAGACGGTTGGGTAATTACCTTTCCGCAAGGAACTACAAAGTCTTTTAAACCCGTAAGAAAAGGAACCGCTCACATCATCAAGCAACACAAACCAATTGTCGTTCCAATAGTTATCGACGGTTTTCGACGTTCTTTTGATAAGAAAGGATTACGTCTTAAAAAGAAAAATATACTTCAATCATTCACTATAAAAGAGCCACTCGAAATTGACTACGAAAATGAAACTATCGAGCAAATTGTTGAAAAAGTAGAGTATGCAATCGAACAACATCCATCGTATCTTAAAGTAATTCCTATAGAAGAAATTGAAGAACAAGAAAAACTAAATCGCCTACGTCAGTGGGAATATTAATAAAAAAGTCTCGTTATTAACGAGACTTTTCTTTTATAAATCAATTTTCTTTAATTCGTTGTAATTTCTAAATAACTTACGAAGTAAAATTCCATAAATCAATCGGTAGAATAACCAAAATAAACCAACAAATACAACAATACAAACGGTACAAAACGCAATCATAAAGATCATAGCATTTCCTTTTGAAGTTAGTTCGTGTAATTTGGGATCAACGTTAAAAACTAAAACAAAACCAATAATCATACTTACCACTATCATTCCTAGATTATACCAAACATAATATTGAACTATTTTTCGTGTTTTTAAAATATCCTTCATCAATTGTTTAGTAGAAGTTATCGTAGAAATAGCTTTATAATTTTTGTAAAACAAATAGATAAATACTGCAATTACTGCATAATTAAAAAACGTTAAATATTTAAAATATTCAATTAAATACTCACTATGAGTTTTAATAAAATACTCATCTGAGTTATAAAGCAAACTAATTGCTGTCCAAAGCAATACCTCTAAAATGCTTATAATCAATATCCACTTCACAATTGAAGACGACTTCTTATGCAGCATTTTATAAATATCCACTTCCGATACCTGTTCAAAAGAATTTTCGTTCTTTTTCCAGTCTTTTTTTAATAAATCCAATTCTTCCATCATAATCTTACGGATTTAATATTTTTTTCAATTTCCCTTTAATTCTATTCATTTTAACTCTTGCGTTAACCTCACTAATACCCAGTGTTTCGGCAATTTCTGTATAATCTTTATCTTCCAGATACATAAAAACCAACGCCTTTTCAATATCATTCAACTGATGCACAGCTTGATACATCAACTTAATTTGGTCTTCTTCCTCGCTATTGTATTCGTCTTGACTAATAAAAAAACTATGCTTTTCATACTCCACTGTAGAAACACTTCGAGTACTCTTTCGATACAAAGTAATGGCAGTATTTAGAGCGACTCGATACGCCCAAGTCGAAAATTTGGCATCACCACGAAACTTCGGAAAAGCCTTCCATAATTGAATCGTAATCTCCTGAAACAAATCCTTATGCGCATCACCATCAGAAGTATACAACCTACAAATCTTGTGGATTATATTCTGATTTTCACGCAATTGCTGCACAAACGTTTGTTCCAAATTCTCGCTCATATATACGTTAGTAAACCTTTACTAGATTTTGTTACAAGATACAAAAAATATAATTCAACTTTGTCATCCTGAGCTTGTCGAAGGGTAAGGAGCGAATCGCTTGCGCATTTCTATAAACCCTATTCCTGCTTTCCATTCCAATCTTTAATTAATTGCCTTGGGTTTTAACCCAAGGCAATTAATTAAAGGATTTCCATTGCAATCAGGGCTAAACAGTAATTGTCTTACCTAAAATCAGATTTTCAAAACACTATTTTCAAAACATCAAAATTCGTGTAATTTCCTAACAAAAATAATTCGTGTAAATTCGTGAAATTCGTGTAAAAAGCACCAAATTTGTATATTAGAAAAATTCACTTTACAATGAACATTCCACAATCAGATAAAAAACGAGTAGTCATCATCGGTGGCGGATTTGCAGGTCTATCAATAGCTAAAAAGCTTAGAAACAAAAACCTACAAGTGGTTTTGCTCGACAAACATAATTACCACACCTTCCAACCACTTCTTTATCAAGTAGCAACCGGCGGATTAGAAGCAGGTTCCATTGCCTATCCAATTCGTAAAGTAATCCAAGAATATAAAGATTTCTATTTTCGATTAACATCCGTAAAAGAAATCGATACGCCAAACCAAAAGATAATTTCAGAAATTGGCGATTTGCATTATGATTACTTAGTTATTGCAACCGGCTCCAAAACCAATTATTTTGGCAACAAAGAAATCGAACGCAATTCAATGTCAATGAAAACCATTCCGCAATCACTGAATATTCGTAGTTTGATCCTAGAAAATTTTGAGCAAGCAGTTCTTACAACGAATGAAGCAGATAAAAATGCGCTAATAAATTTTGTTTTAGTAGGCGCAGGACCAACAGGAGTAGAGCTTGCAGGCGCACTTGCCGAAATGAAAAGAGCCATTCTACAAAAAGATTATCCCGATTTAGATATTTCTAAAATGGAAATCAACTTGATTCAAAGTGGCGACAGAGTTTTAAACACAATGTCCGAAAAATCATCTGCCGCAGCCGAAAAATTCTTGGTTGATTTAGGTGTAATTGTGCACAAAAATGTTCGAGTAACCAATTACGACGGAAGAACCATCATAACCAATTCCAATTTAACTTTTGAAACAGCAACAGTTATCTGGACAGCAGGCGTTCAAGGTGCAGCCATTCACGGATTGGATTCAAAATCTCTAGTAGAACGAGTAGAACGCATTCGAGTAAATCAATTCAATCAAGTAGTAGGTTACAATAATATTTTTGCCATTGGTGATATTGCCTCAATGGAAAGTGAGAACTATCCACAAGGTCATCCAATGATGGCACAACCAGCTTTACAACAAGGTGATTTATTAGGAGAAAATTTGGTGAAATTCATAGCTAACAAACCAATGAAACCTTTCGAATACAACGACAAAGGTTCAATGGCAACCATCGGAAGAAATCTGGCGGTTGTAGATTTACCAAAATACCATTTCAACGGACTTTTTGCTTGGTTTGTGTGGATGTTTGTACACTTATTTTCACTAATCGGATTCAAAAATAAAGCTGTAGTTTTCCTAAATTGGGTGTATAACTATGTTCGTTTTGACAGAGAAGGAAGACTAATCGTTAGACCTTTTAAAAAGAGAAGTTTTGTGACTTTCACGAGTGATGAAGTATAAGTATATATTATGAAAACTAGATTAGATATAATAATTAGCAACTTTGTAATTTTTCTTAGTCTTTTATTCGGAACAATATTTTTAGGTTTTTTTTCAAAATTAATTGAATATTTATCAGGATTAGAAAAAGAATTTTTAAGTGTAATTCAAATTGGAATATTAGGATCTATTTTTAGTTTTTTTACTTATGGAATTCTTGTTTGGCCAGTTTTAATGATTTTTAATATTATAATTGAATTCTTAGGATTAAGAAAAGAAGTTTCGATTTATGATTGTAAAAAGCTTTTTTTATATGAATCAATTATTATTGCATTATTTGCAATCCTATTATCTTTTAAATTTGATTATTACTATTGGTTATTTTTAATTCCTATAGTTTTAATTGGACAATTTTTAAGATTAAAGTATTTGAAAAAATAAATTACAATTCTTTTTTCGCATAATAATTAATCAGCAAATCCACATATTTACTATAACTTTCTAAACCGTCTTTTTGCTGATTCATTTTTAAAAATTGATTATAAAAAGCGTGAAAACCTTTATCAATTATAGTGTCATAACTTTTCCAAAAAACTTCACTTTCCTTGTAATTTTCTATAATTCCCGGATTGATTTTGTTTTTGAAGTACTCAAATTTAGATTCACTTTTTATGCCAATAATATTTAAGCAAGAACGCAAAGCATATTGATAAGCCGAATATTGAAAATACAAATCGTCGTTTTTAATACTTGCTAAAAATCCTATAAAATTACATTCACTTTCACTCGCAAAACCCATTTGATGTGCCATTTCGTGATTAATCGTCATCGGAAATCCAACCATCGGAATTCTATCATTCACTTGTGCTTCATTTGTAAACGGATTTAAATAACCACCAAATCCCATATAAGTCAAAGGCAAACTAAACAACGATTTTTTTTTACTCGGAGTTTCATATTTGAAAAAAGAATATTGATTTCCCAAATGATCATATCCATTTTGGCTCATATTAAAAATCGAATCTTGTGAATACGGAACACTAACTTTTAGGTTTTTATCCTTCGTAATTTTAAAATGAACTTCATTGGTTTTAGCAATTAACTTCTCTGTAAAACGATACAAATCATCATCAGAATATTCGCGTTGAATACTCATTTTTTCAAACAATGGAACTCTGTAATAATTAAAAGCCCATAAAAAATGAAACAGAAAATAAGCCACTGACAAAACATTAATAATTTTCAATAGATTATTTTTCCATTGCAATCGCCACGATTTTCTAGTTTTCCAAAGTTGAATCAGTAAATAAACAATCAATAGTCCATAAATTACATCTCCAACAGAAAAAGGAATTTTTCCTAAAAGCGATTGTGAAATTCTAGAAATATAAACATACAAACTATTACTATAAATACGTTCAACCGTTTCAGGAAAAAAAGCAATTATCTTCAGAAATAAAATCTGAAATAGAAGAAATATTGGGAGAATGTATTTGCGTTGCACATTATTAAATTTGGCATAAAAATACTTATAATTAAAGAACTCCTAATTCTTTTTTTGTAAATTTGTGAATCAATTTTATTATTTATGACACAAATCACCCTAAATATTCCTGATAACGAATTAGGTTTCTTTTTGAAGCTAATAGAAAAATTTAATTATGAGCCGTTAATTAATGACTTTTCTGTTAATCAAGAAATGAAAGATTTGTTGGACGAAAGAAGAAACTCATCTGAAAAAGAGGATTACCTTGCTTGGGAAGAAGTTAAAAAGCAAATTCGTTTTAGTTCGAAATAATGAATTATAAAATTGTTATTGAACCTAGAGCATTGCTTGATATTCAAGATGCAGTTGATTACTACGATTATAAGCAAATTGGTTTAGGAGAATATTTTTATACTACTTTAGAAGAGCATATCGAAGTTTTAAAAATAAATCCTTTGTTTCAAGTTCGATATAAAGATTACCACGGTTATCCAATCAAGAAGTTTCCTTTTATAATTTTCTATTTTGTCGATGAAAAAATCAAGACTGTTTATAAAATCTCGGTTTTTAATACTTTTTTAAATCCAAATAAATATCCAAAATAACAAGCTAAAATAAAACGATCAAAGAAATTAAACTTTGTAACTTTGTTTTTTTAATAATAAATAATGCAATCCGTAATTTCGTGAAATTTCCGTATTAAAGTAATTCGTGAAAATTCGTGCAATTCGTGTCTAAACAAACTAAAATATAATGAGCCAAGAAATTAGAAACCTTGAACCAAAAGCACTTTGGAACAAGTTTGCCGACCTAAACGCAGTACCACGTCCATCTAAAAAAGAAGAGCGTGTAATTGAGTTTATGAAAAACTTCGGAACCAGTTTAGGATTAGAAACTTTTGAAGATGAAATCCGCAATGTAATCATCCGTAAACCTGCAACTCCAGGAATGGAAAACCGCAAAACCGTTGTCCTTCAAGGTCATTTAGATATGGTGCATCAAAAAAATAATGATACCGTTTTTGACTTTGATACTCAAGGAATCGATATGTATGTTGATGGTGATTGGGTACGTGCACGTGGCACAACACTTGGTGCCGATAATGGTCTAGGTGTAGCTATGATTATGGCAATTTTAGAAAGTAAAGATATTGCTCATCCGGCAATTGAAGCGCTTTTTACTATTGATGAAGAAACCGGAATGACAGGAGCTTTAAATCTTAAAGGAGGCATTTTAAAAGGAGAAATTCTTTTAAATATGGATACCGAAGAAGACGATGAAATCGGTATTGGTTGTGCTGGAGGAATAGATGTTACTGCTAATAGAAGTTATAATGAAGAAGAAACTCCTGATGGTTCTGTTGGATATACAATCACTGTAAAAGGTTTAAATGGTGGTCATTCTGGAATGGATATCCACAAAGGTTTGGGCAACGCCAACAAAATTATGAACCGTTTATTATTTGACGGATTTGAAAATTTTGGTCTTCAAATTGCTGAAATCTCTGGCGGAAGTTTGCGCAATGCAATTCCGCGTGAAAGTAATGCCAAAGTGATCGTTGCGTCGATGTATGATGAGGCTTTTGTTTTTGACATGCAAGAAATTATTGGTGATATCAAAGCCGAGTTTAAAACAATGGAACCTAACTTGACTATAGAAATCGTGAAAAGTGATTTGCCTACTAAAGTTATGGATTTGGGAGTTCAAGAAGGATTCATTCGCGGAATTTATGCTGCTCATAATGGCGTTTATCGAATGAGTGCTGATATTCCTGATTTGGTTGAAACTTCTAATAATATTGCTCGTGTCATAGTTAAAGATGGTGAAATTACGATTCAAAATTTAACGCGTTCCTCAGTTGAAAGTTCTAAATATGATTTAGCAAATGCTTTGCGTTCTACTTATGAGTTATTTGGTTGTGAGGTAACACTTGGAGGAAGTTATCCAGGTTGGACACCTAATGTTAATTCAGAAATCTTAGATTTGTTAGTCAATATTTATGAAAAACAAAATGCTGCAAAACCTAAAGTTGCCGCTTGTCACGCAGGTTTAGAATGTGGAATTTTAGGAACCAACTATCCTGATATGGATATGATTTCTTTTGGTCCGACAATTCTTGGTGCACACAGTCCAGATGAAAGAGCAAGTATTTCGTCTTCACAGAAATTTTGGAATTTTGTAATTGAAATTTTGAAGAATATACCAGAAAGAAAATAAGTAGTAAATCTTTTTATAAAATAATCAACCTCGTTTAAAAATAAACGAGGTTTTTTTATGAAAATTAGTCAAATAGTATATAATTTTAATACGAATTTACGTTATATCAAAAATCACTGATCCAATGAAAAAAATGCTGCTTTTAGGAATGCTTTCGATACTTCTATTTTCGTGTAAAAATGAAAATAAAATTGAAAATGTAGAGCGGGCTTTTTATTATTGGAAGGCAAGTGATTGGCGACTAGAGCAAAAATCAGATTCTATTTTGAAATCTACTAATGCTAAAAAATTATATGTCAAATTTTTTGAAGTAGAGCACAACGAATTGATGGGTAATATTCCGTTTTCAAAAAATAGAATGCGTATTTATGATACTGTTGTTGAAATTATTCCCACAGTTTTTATCAAAAATGAAGTTTTTTTGAAAAGCAGTTTTAAAGATTTAGATTTACTTGCCGACAATATTAATTTTCTAATCAATAAATACAAAACAGAAGACTTTGAAAAAAGGGTTGTGGTTAAAGAATTTCAGATGGATTGTGATTGGACTATTAAATCTAAAGACAATTATTTTTATTTTTTAAAAAAGCTAAAAACAATTTCTTCTAAAGAGATTAGTTGCACTTTGCGTTTGTATCCATATAAGTATCGCGATAAAATGGGCATTCCACCAGTTGATAAGGTCACTTTAATGTGTTATAACCTATTAAATCCGTTAGAAAGTCCGGAGCAAAATTCAATTTTAGATGTTGAGGAATTGTCCAAATATTTGACCGATGTTTCTAAATATCCTTTGCATGTTGATGTTGCGCTTCCAATATATTCTTGGATGCAATTATACCAAAACAATCAGTTTCAAAACGTAATGTATAGTAATCACGAGTATCTAATAAAGAAGATGAAAAAGATAGATGATTTATGGTATGAAGTTACTGAAGATGTACAGGTAGATGATAACTACATTAGAGTTGGTGACAAAATTAAGTACGAACAAGTAACCAAAGGAACCATTGATAAAGCCATATCTTTATTAAAGAAAAATATAGATTTTGAGGCAACAACAACAGTAACTTTATTTCATTTAGACGAAGCACCGCTTCAACAATATACCAATGAAGAAATTAATAGTATTTATACTTCTTTTAGTAAATAGTTTATCATTTGCTTGCGGGTTTTACCCTTACGGTGAAGATATTAGAATGCGATTTTTAGACAGCAATCATTTTAATTGTCAATCGTTTGATGGTTTTCATTATTCCTCTAATTATTATTATGATGCATCTTCTTTAAACGAGGAAAAGGCTATCCAACCCAATGATAAACTTTGGTTTGAATACTGCAAAGGAAAAGTATCTCTTGATGCTATTATCGAAGCCGTTTACAAAATTGAAAGTCAAAAGTTTAGCAAAAATAATGCTAATAAATTGATTCAGTTTTTATACCAACAAAATGATTTTGAAGCCATTAATTATTTAAAATTTGCAAAATCTTGTGAAGTTGCAAACATGTTTTATAGTGATCCTTGGGAACGAGCAGAAACTATTGAAATTAAAATAGTTAGAAATAAAGTAAGTGAGGCTTTAAAACTTGCAGAGAAAACTAAAAATGGAGAATTAAAACTGCGTTATAAATTTTTAGCAATTCGATTGGCATTTTATGGAGGTTTGAAACAAGATGTGATTGCAATTTATAACACGATTTCTAATAAAAACCCAAATAGCATTAATTATTGGTGCATGCATTTTAGAGCGATGGTCGAACAAGACAAATCGTTGCAAAACTTTTATACTGCTCAGGTTTTTGCGAATGCTAGCGATAAAAGATTTCCTATTTATTCTTATTATGATAGAGAGATTCCTCTAAATGATGTTTTAAAATACGCTAAAACGAATAGTGAAAAAGCCAATATTTATGCATTTGCCGCAACCAAAAAGTATGATAAGGCACTGAATTATCTTAAAAAAGCATTTGAATTAAACCCGAAATCTGATTTTAATATTTTTATTCTTTTGAGAGAAATCAATAAAATTGAAGATTGGGTTTTTACCCCTTATTATACCAATTTCAATCCTTCAATTTCGGAAGAAGATTATTGGAATAATGATAACGTTTTTTCATACAAGGCACTCGAAAAACGAATTAATAGTGATAGAAAATATGCCGATGAGTTATTAAATTTTCTGAACTCTATAAGTTTGAAAAATGATAAAATTGAGGTTTGCAAAGCCCAATTATCATTTATTGCTCAAAAGTATGAAAGCAGTTTAATTATAATAAATAATTTAGAAAAAAAACTTAGCGAAAAAGACAGCTTATTACATGATGTTCAAATTATTAAAGCATTGAATCTTACCGCAAGACAAGCAAAAAATAAGGCAGTTATTACCAATGAAGTGAAATCCATTTTATTGAAAAATAAGAATCATAACAGGTTTTTATTTGCAATAGCTCGTGAGTTAGAATATCTCGGAAACACTACAGATGCAGCATTTTTATTTTCTAAAGTAAATGATGTAGATAAAAATGGTTATTATGATGATTACGGACCAAATATATCGTGGAAATCGCGCAAGCACAAACGTGGTTCCTACCGCGATTATTTTTATGACTATTTTGGTTATGTAGATGTGCTTTACACGCCTAAACAATTAGAAAGTATAATTAATAAGTCAAAAGTAGAAAAGGATGATTCCGAATTTGATAAATGGTTAAAAGCCAGAATGATTCGTGAAAAATCTTCTCTATATGACTTATTAGGAACAAAATACATTCGTAGGAATAAGCTCTATAAAGCATTAGAATCTTTCAAAAAAGTTGATGAAAAATACTGGAATGACTATTATTCTAATTGGAATATCAATAGCAGTGGAAGTAATAGTTTTGATAAAAATCCATTTTTTGCATTTAACTACACACCCGATTTTATAAAAAATAAAGAGACTTTTTATGTAACCAAAGTTTCATACACTCAAAAGTTGATTGAATATTTAAATAAAGCTAAAAATCCTAAGGAAAAAAATAGAGATTATTATTATTTTATAATCGCCAACGGTTATAAAAATATGACCATTAACGGAAATTCGTGGATGATGCGTCGCTACAGTGTTTCTAGCTATGATGTTGAACCGTTTCCGGAAGATGAAGCTGAATTTCAAAACGGTTATTTATCTAAAAAGTTCTATCGATTAGCCTATAAATATTCTAAAACTAAAAAGTTTAAAGCGCTTTGCTTGTGGCTCGCTGAAGATTATAAAAAGCTAAAGCGCCTTCAAGAAAGTGAATATTACGATTTGTCTAATAAAAATTGTAATGCATTCGAAGAGTATTTCAATGCAAGAAGATAAAAATTTTACCTCGTTTAGAAATTGACGAGGTTTTTTTATAAAATCAAATTTCTTCTGAAATCACTCGGAGAAATACCAGTTTCTTTTTTGAAAAGTTTGGCGAAATAGGAGTAGTTTTCGAAATTAAGTTCGTCGGCAATTTGGCTAATCGCTTTGTTTTGGTCGATCAATAGGCGTTTGGCTTCTAGAATAATACGTTCTGTAATTAGTTGTGTAGCCGTTTTATTGAGAATGGTTTTGCAAATTCTGTTCAGATGTTTCAAAGTAATGCTCATTTTAGAAGCATAAAAAGAAGGCGATTTTTCAGATTTGAAATTAGTATCAATTAACTTTTCAAATTGATTTATTTTGTGATTATAAATCGGTGTTTTGTGATTGTTTTCGGGTGAATATTTTCTCGAAATTTGAATGTTTATAAGGTCTAGCAAATTTAAAATTGCTTCCTTCTGTTTAGAATTAACCGTTTCACTTTCTTTTTTCATCAAGTTAAAATAAACTTCTATTTCTTTGAGTTCTTCTTCGTTGTAAAACAATTCAGGATTTGACTTTGCTGATTGGTAAAAGGAGTAGTCTTCAATTTTCTTGTTTCCAAAATATAAATTATAGGTTTCTTGCGAGAAAAAAACAATGTATCCGTCACTGTCACCAGATAATTTCCAATTATGAATTTGTCCTGGTTGCAACATAAAAAGGCTGCCTCTTTTTACTTCGTAAGAATCAAAATCTATTTCGTGAATTCCTGTTCCGTGAGTGAATAATACTAACAAATAAAAGTTATGGCGGTGCGGTTTTTCAATAAAATTATGCTCTTTTAAATGATTTTTAAAAGAGTTGATGTACAAATTACTATTAGCAATGTTGTAATTGAAATTAGAAATGCCATAAATAGGAAGTTTGCTCATTTTTATAAAATGTCCTTTTTGTGTTAGTCATTGCGAATTTACAAAATATATACAGACCAAATCTTTAGTACCTTTACAAAAAAATAGAAGTTATGTTTTCAACGCTGTTAAACATTTTTAAAAATAGATGTCCCAACTGTAAAAAGGGAAAAGTTTTTGCCGATAAAAGTTTCTTTTTTAGTGTAGGATTTCCAAAAATGAATACTTATTGTAGTCATTGTAATTACAAATTTGAAAAGGAACCAGGTTATTTTTTTGGCGCAATGTTCGTTAATTATGCGATAACTGTCGGACAAGCCTTGATTACTTTTTTTATTGCTTCGCGGTTTTTTGATAAATTTTTTGACGCACGAATTTTATTCATCATCGGATTTGTAATTTTGGCCTTAAGTTTTTTTAATATTAGATTATCGCGAATGATTTGGATTTATGCCTTTAAGAATTATTCAAAGTAGCATTTTTAATTCTTTTTTTCAAAAATCAATTGATGATTTTTAATCAGGTTTTGACTTTTCTTTTGGATAGAAATGGGAAGTTTTTTCCAATTTTCATCATTTTCAATGTAATATTTATCTCCTTCATTTCCTGATGGATAATAAGAGGTTGCTTTGCTTTTTTCGATGTTTTTATTGTTAAAAGTGTACACAATTTGTTTGTAAGGTTTGGCGTCTAAACCATCGCTATTTCCAAAATAGGACAAATAAAATTCAGGAATTCCGTCTTTATTTTCATCTGAAATAGAGCAATTTGGATAATCAAATTCAGGCCAATACACCACATTTCCGAAATCTTGGAATTTAGCTTTTTGAATAATTCCGCCGTGATCGTGTGCTACAATTAATGCAAATGAATTGTGCTCGCTATAGTTTATAGTATCAACAACTTTCATTGTTGCAATTTGATATGGATTAGAATCGTCAGTTAATTTCCAAGTTTTTGTTTTAAAATCAAATACTTCAGAAACACTGGTGTTTTCATACTCAAGAATCCTTGAAAGTTTGAAAATTTGTTTTTTAAAAATAAAATCAAAAGTACCATAAGCACTTTCGCAATGTACAATCATCGTTGTTTTGCCGAACGTTTTATAATCATAATTGTATTCTAATTCTTCAAATTGCTGATTGAATTGCAAAGAATCTTTAGGGTAGAAGTAGTTTACTTTTAGACTTTTAGGTTGTCCAAAGGAAGCATTAAAAACCAAAAAACTAAGAAAAGTAAAAAGATGTTTTTTCATAAATCAGTTTTAATTTCCAGCAATCGGGCTACCAAAAAGTCCAACAGCAAGTTCTGCCCACAGTAAGAATAACAAAATTAAAATAATTCCAGAAATAAGTAGTTGATGCTTTGTAGTTTTTACTTTTTGTAAAACCAGTTCAATTACTAAACTCGTTCCAAAAAGTAATAGGCCAGCCAAAACAAAATCCATAACCGACCAATTGACTTCATTAGTGAATTGCATCGCTACCAATGGAATTAGTAATAGTAGCAATACTATGGAAAGTAGAAGAAGAATGGTTTTTGGTTTTGGGATCATATAAATTGATGTGTTTTTAATATTAATTTTAAACTAAGACTAAAAATTTTTACAGATCATCATCCGTGAAACAACCTTTTCTTGGAAGAACATACCTTAATTGAAACGCTTCTGTTAGTCTTAAAAAATCTACAATAATTGTTTTATTAAAAATGCTATCGTCAACATTTTCATAAGTATTTGAATTTATAAACTTGAGATAAAGTTTAAATTTGGTATTAATGGAATCACGAGTTTTTATAAGTTTTATTCTGTTTTTATCGCCAATTTGATGAGGGAAGTTTTTTATTACAGTGGCTATTTTACTCATCGAGTCATAATTCTTTTTTAAATATTCTGCTTTAGTTGATTTGTAAGCAGCACTAGCATCAATTGCTTTGTTCACTTCCTCTAAGTTCTTTTCATAGGTTTCTAATTGATAATAGAGCAGTTTGTTATTATTTTTATCCTCGCAAGATGCTAAAACAAGGCAGAAAAGGCATAAAGTGACGAATTTCATAATGATAACTATATTATTTCAAAAAAATGTAAGTTGGATTTGTTAGAAGTATTGTCAACAAATATACCAAAAAAAAGCTCCAATTTAAATCGGAGCTTTTCAACTTTAAACAAAAATTAATATCAATAATGGTACAATTAATCCAGCTAATGCTAGTTTCCAACCTCGTTTCTTGAAGGTGAATTTTCCTGCAGGAATCATAATGGCTCCTGTGAAAGCAATTGTTATTAATGATAATCCAAAAATATCGCTGTAATAAATCCACCAATTAGAGGTTGATTTGTGCAATTTCATTGTTTGACTAATGATTGGTGTTTTCATAAAAGTTACGATTTCACCTTTGCCTGACTTCAAATCTAGTTCGACATCATTTTTTTCAAATGATATTTTCAATACATCATCCTTTACTTTGTGTCGTCTTATTTTATCTTCAATGCCTAATTTTTTTCCTAATTCTTCTGCATATTTCTCGGTGATTTCGGTCTCTTTAGGAATAGATACAGATATCGCTTTAGTTTGAACGGTATATTTTTCAGGATGCCATACTTCTCGATGGTTCATCAATATTCCTGAAAAGGCAAAGGAAATAATTAATCCGATGTAAAAATAGCCTAAATCGCGGTGTAAGTTTCTTGCTTTTAATGGTGAAATCATAGTTTTAAAATTTATATCTTAATGAAGTTAATATTTGTCGTGGTGCAATTGGATTAACACTGTAATTTTCGTGTACAGTATAATTCAATTCATTTGTTATGTTCGATAATTTGCATAATAACGAAAATTGGTTCCAATTATATCCTACAGATAAATCAATTGTCGTATAATCTGTCAATGGTATTTCTCTGTCGTTTATTGTTGTAACAAATGTTGTTGGATTGACAACTACTTGATTGTTCCAACCGCCAACACGTTTTCCGATGTAATTAGCAATTGCTCCAAAAGAAACACCTTTTATTTTTCCATTTGGTACCGTATAGAAAAAACTTAAATTAGCCGTATTTGCCGGTGTTCTTACCAATCTATCGCCAACTATAAAACTTCCGTTTGTGCCAGAGGTTTTTGTATAGCGCATATCGTTGTAGCTGTAACCTGCGTTGATGTTCAATCCTTCAATTGGTCTTGCTGTAATGTCAATTTCAATTCCTTTACTTTTAGTTTCACCGCTCAAAATTTTAATTGTGGTATCGGTATTGATAGAACCATCGGCCTTAAATTCGGCTGTTTGTGCTAAATTATCATTTGTTATTTGATAGAAAGTAACATTCGCACTAAGTAATCCTTTCCAGAAATCATTTTTTATTCCGAATTCATATTGGGCAATAATCGATGGATCTAAAACCGAACCAGTAACTGTAGTACCAGTATTTGGTGTGAACGAATCAGAATAACTTGCAAATAACGACGTATTTCTTGTTGGTTGATAAACTACACCTACTTTAGGTGAAAAGGCAACATCTTTTTGTTTAACGCCATCTGTGGTTGTATTTGGTGACACTGCTAAATTGGTAGTTACCGGTTGTGATTCTTGCCAAGACCAACGAATTCCCGCTAGTATTTTAAATTTTGAAGTCAATGAGATTAAATCTTGAGCATATATTCCTAATCGGTTAGTGGTTGTTTCAACAATTCTAGTTGCAGTACTTTCAGGAATTCCGCTGCCTTGATTGAAATTGTCAAAATCATAAATATTGCCGCTTCCATAAGTTGTAGGATTGAAGACATAAGTAAATGCTTTTGCAAACGAATTTTCATAATCAATTCCTGTAAACAATTGGTGTTTTATTTTACCTGTATTGAAATTTCCTTGTAAACTTAGTTGTTCTGCAACAATGGTTTCTTCATTTCTATTTTGCGCTAACGGACGATTCCAATTGCCATTAGCAGCAGGTTGAATGCGCTCCGTTCCTTTAGATTTTCTCGTATAATCTTGAAAAGAACTATTGAAGTTTAATTTCCAATTGGTATTGAATTCGTGTTTTAATAATGACGAAACCGTTGTTTGTTTGGTTTGTCCGTTTGACCAAGTTGCTCCCATATATAGGTCACGTGGCAAATTGATAATGTTTTTTCCGATAATAGCGGTTCCAAAATCGGGTGTCCAATCATCATTTAAATAATCACCTTGCAAAAGAAGTTCTGTTTTTTTATTGATAACAAATAAGAAAGATGGATTAAAATAGTAACGTTCTTTTTTGACTACATTTCTAAAACTTTCAGAGTTTTCATATGATCCATTGAATCTATATGCAATTGATTTATTAAGCGGACCATAAAAATCAACCGATGGTTTGTAAAAATTATAGCTGCCGGCTTGCATTGCAATTTCGCCTCCTTTTGTAAATGACGGCGCTTTGGTTACCATATTTAAAATTCCACCTGGCGCAACATTACCGAATAGTAGCGCTGATCCACCTTTTAAAATTTCTACTTTTTCTAAGGAAGAAACCTCAGGAATCGAACCACTATTTAGTCGAAAACCATTTTTAAAAATATTGTTTGCCGACATATCATATCCTCTTGAGAATAATGATTCTTGAGCACCACCACGAGTAGAACCTACATAAACTCCATTCGCATTTCTAATAACATCACTCAATCTAACCGATTGTTGTTGCTCAATTATTGTATTACTAATAACTTGAAAACTTTGTGGTAAATCCATTGGCTTAATACCTGAACGAGCTACTGATGGAGTTTTTTGTTGTTTGTTAGAAATAATTACTTCTTGTAATAACTCACGTTTTTTGCCTTTTACAGTATCATTCAAGGCATAATATTCTTCATTAGTAACTGTTTCTTGTGAGAAACTTGTGATACTAATTAGTAGTATGAAGATCGAAAGTAGTTTGTGTTTTTTCATTTATTTAGATTTAATAAAAATAATATTTTTTGATGCGGCAAATATAATTACGTTTTTTAAATACACAAAACTTATTTAGACTAAATATAAATAATTAACATTTGATGTGATTTAAGTCGTTGATATGCTTAAAAATAGATACAAAAAAAAAACTTGCTGTGGAGCAAGTTTTAAAGCATTTGGAATTACTAACAGATTACTTTATCTTTTTCAAAGGATAACTTTCTGAGGAGATTTTTCCGTTTTGTTTTCCTGATATTTTTGCGGTTAAAGTATTATTTTTGGTTAACTTATATTCAATTTTTTGAGGAAAGTCGTGCTTTGGATTTTCAAAAACAAGTAGACTATCTTCATCCTTTGTCATTTGAAATGGTATTGGTAAATTGTTGTTTTCTCCTTTAACCGTTGCAGTGTAGATTAAATGTTCGCCGTTTTGCATTAACTCTACTTGTTCATTATGAATGGTGTCTTTTTCGTTCTGAATGTAGTAGGATAGTCCTATAAATGTGCTGTCGTCCAAACGTTCCCAAATTTCTCTAAGAGTTCCTAAACTGTCTTTTTTCTCCCATTCGCCAAGCATCCAATTGGCTTTTTCTAGTTCTTCATAGTCTTTAATTATGTTTCCTTTGGCGTCATATTTATTGCATGACACCGAAACAATTAACATTGCAACTACTACAGAAAAACAGATTTTTTTCATCCTATAAAATTTAATACTACAATATTATAAAAAAACTACCAACTGAACACTGCCAACTGAACACTATTTACTATTTTTGCACTCCAAAATATAGATTATAATGTTAGAAAGACTTCAATACGTAAAACAACGTTTCGACGAAATATCAGATTTGATCATACAACCTGATGTTATTTCCGATCAAAAACGCTATGTGCAATTAAATCAAGAGTATAAAGGACTTAAAGATTTGATGGAAAAGCGTGAAGAATTGATTAATGTTACAGGAAATATAGAAGAAGCTAACGAAATTATTGCCGATGGTTCGGATGCTGAAATGGTTGAAATGGCCAAAATGCAACTGGATGAAGCTAAAGAGCGTTTGCCACAACTTGAAGAAGAAATCAAATTCATGTTGATTCCTAAAGACGCCGAAGATGCTAAAAACGTGATGGTGGAAATTCGCGCCGGAACCGGTGGCGATGAAGCTTCTATTTTTGCTGGAGATTTATTCAGAATGTACACTAAATATTGTGAAACGCGCGGTTGGAGAACTTCTGTAGTTGATATGAATGAAGGAACTTCTGGCGGGTTTAAAGAGGTAATCTTTGAAGTTACGGGTGAAGATGTTTATGGTACTTTAAAATTTGAGGCTGGTGTTCACCGCGTTCAACGTGTACCACAAACAGAAACTCAAGGTCGTGTGCATACATCTGCTGCAACAGTTATGGTTTTACCTGAAGCTGAAGAATTTGACGTTCAAATCGATATGAATGATGTGCGAGTTGATTTCTTTTGTTCATCTGGTCCTGGAGGTCAATCGGTAAATACTACTAAATCAGCGGTTCGTTTGACTCACATTCCAACTGGATTGGTGGCACAATGTCAAGATCAAAAATCACAGCATAAAAATAAAGATAAAGCTCTTGAGGTTTTACGTTCACGTTTATACGAACAAGAATTAGCTAAGAAACAAGCAGAAGACGCTACAAAACGTTCTTCTCAAGTAAGTTCGGGCGACCGTTCGGCTAAAATTAGAACTTATAACTACTCACAAGGACGTGTTACTGATCATAGAATTGGTTTAGACGTTTTCGATATGGATGGTGTTATGAACGGAAAAATTCAAAAATTTGTAGACGAGTTACAGTTAGTCAACAATATGGAAAAATTAAAAGAATCAGAAGTTTTTTAATTTTTCTTGAAACAAATAAAAAAAGCAGCCTAGTAAGTAAATATACTTGGCTGCTTTTTAATTTTAAACAAATGTACTAACTAAAAATTATTTTTTAGAATTAGCATTTTCTTCTGATTTTGCTCCCATTCGGTTTACCGTATACATTGGAGCAAACTTCAATTTTAATCCAGCGATTTTTAAATTATCTTTACTTGATAATCCTTGTTTTTCAACTGTATTTTTTCTTGAATCTAGCGCTTCATAAAGCAATTTAATTTCATCCCAATCTTCTCTTGAGTAGCTATCTTTATTCTTTTGAACGGTTGTAACAAATTGTTGATAAACCGAAAGAATATTGTCTTTATTTACCCATTCAAATTTCATATCATCATAAATGAATTGACTTCCAAAAAGATCTTTTTTTCTGTTTAATTCTAGGTTTTTTGCATCTAATTCAACTTTTTTTGCTAAAACACCTTTTTTAAAAGCTTCATATTTTACTGTTACTGACGCAATTCTTTTATTTAATTCAGTAGTATCAGTAAGTTTGTTGATTTCGGTTTTTAACGAAGCGGTTTTTGCGTTGAACTCGTCGTCGATTTCGCTCCACTTAGTTACCACTTCATCAGATGTTATTGCAGCTAATGAATCTACATATTTAACATAACTATCTGTTAGTTTTTCTACCTTTTCTTGTTCTTCATTTTTACACGAAGTCAAAAGTGCTATAACAGCAAGTGCAGCAAATGGTTTAATAAATTTTTTCATTTTTATTTATAGTTTATAGTTTAAAACCGTAGGCTAATCTCAAGGAAACTAATCCTAAACCTTTATCAACCGTATTATCTTTCAAAACTGGAAAGTCATTAAAATGATCATATCTTAAAGAGATATCTATTTTGTTTGTTGCAAAACCAATAGATGGACTTAATAATAATGAAGTTTTATCATAATTATTAGTTACTGCAAAAGCGGCACCAACTTCTCCCATTAAATATAACTTATCTTTTAAAACAAACGCTTTGAAACCAGCTTTAGCAGGAATATATCCAAGGTCATTATCATCTCCAGAAACAAACATATTACTAAAACCAGTTGTTAAAGTTAAGGAATATTTTTTTGATAAATCATATTGTAATCTTGCATCTGCTCCTAAATTAAAATCATAAGGATCATTTGTTGGTAATCCGGCATTAATTCCGATTCCTAAACGAAATCCTTGGTCGTAGTTTTCTTTTTCTTGTGCTACAGCGAAAGAAGAAATTAATGCTACTGCTAGTGTTGCTATAAATGATTTAAGGCTGAATAAATTTTTCATGTATTTTTTATTTTAGTTTATTTTTTTTGACACAAAATTGGTCACTGCATACTGCAAAGCATATCCAGCTACTTTCTTAAATAGATTGGACGAATCACCTATGAGGAATTTTCTTGAGATATATCCAGAAGCGAAACTAGTCACGGTAGTAAGAATATTCGATCTTGTATCGGGTGTGTTAAAATCTTTTAGAGTAGAATTTAACAGATTAACTGGCTTTACAGTTTCAACAAGCGCATCAAGTTGATTTTTTACATCTTGAAATTCTGTTTTTTGTCTTTTTTCAAGAAGTGCGATGGCGTTGTTAAGCTTTTGAGTTGGAGTCAGTATTTTCATCTGTAACGTATTTATTGTGTTCTAAAACTTCATCTAAATCTATTTTGGTTAATAGTTTTATAATAATCATATTACTAAGAGGCGTTTTTATCAACTTATGTCTGTTGTAATAAACTAATATTCCTACTACTAAATAAAAGGTTGAAACTATTAGAAATCCTAAATAATTTTCATTTAGTAATTTACCAATAAAAAGACTGACTCCAATATTTACAAAGAGAGTAAACATTGCAAAAATTATAAAAACAACTATACTTGAAGTTAACGATGAAAGTACATCGGCCGATTTTTCTACAGCATTTAACTTGATAAGATCAATACTTGTATCAGTATATTTTTCTATTTTATCAAAAAGTAAATCTTTATTTTTTGCAAAAGTTTCCATAATTTGTTTTTATAAAATTGACTTATTAATGTCTTTTAAATTTTCAAAATTTGCTTTTTCTTCTTTGATTTTTTGTTCTGCGTCAGCAAGAAGTTCTTGAGCTTCATCTTTGAATCCGTCAACAGAACTTGAAATTTTCTCAGATAATTTAGTAAGTGAATCTTTAAAATTGTCTTTTAAGTCACTTCCTTTATCTGCAATTTTTTTTCTTGTTTCGCTACCTTTAGCAGGAGCAAATAAAATTCCTAAAGCAGCACCAACTGCAACGCCACCAAGGACACCTAATAATACATTGCTATTTTTCATGATTTCGATATTTAATAATTTATATTCCTTTTCCTTTAATTAATCTCAATAGAATTGCAATTACTGCAATAACCAATAAGATATGAATGATGTTTCCTGCACTGTATACAAAGAAGCCAAGTGCCCAAAGTATTACAAGAATTACTGCGACTGTGTAAAGTAAATTTTGCATGATGATATTTTTTTAATTTGATTAATGATTAAAATTTGATAGTTGCATAAACACTTAATGAACTATTTTTTCCTTCTGGGAAGGTATAAGTTTGACCTAAAAATGTTCTTTCTTTTCCGATAGTTTGAAGACCATAGTTATATCTTGCTCCAATTCCGAAACCATCAAAGTCAAAACCCAAACCTGCAGCCAATCCGTAATCAAACTTGTTTAAATCATCATTATTGATTTCTTCCTCAAAATTGAAAGTACCACCATTAGTTTCATTTGAAATTTTAGCATCCACTAAGTAAGCAAAGTAAGGTCCAAAATGAATATTGAAATTTTCAGTTACGTTAGCTCTTAATAAAAGTGGAGCTTCAATATAGTTCAATCTGAATTTTCCTGTACCAGAAGCAAAAGCATTATCATAAGTTACTTCAGCGCCTTTAGTTGAATATAGCAATTCGGGTTGCAATGACAAGCTAGAAGAGATTGGCAATTCTAAAAATATACCAGCATTAAAACCTACTAAAGCGTTTTCATCATCAACATCTTTGGTATACATATTCGAAATGTTTAAACCACCTTTAAATCCAAATGAAGCACCTGTGCTAGTTGATGTTTTTGTGTCCTGAGCATTAACTGACATTGATGTTCCTAATGCTAAAATTACTACTGCTGCGATTTTCTTTAAATTTTTCATAAATTTTAATTTAGTTTGTTTGTTATTTTACTTGATACTTTTTGTAATTTCTTTTTTCTTTTAACTATGTTTTAATTGTATTTTTCTATGATTTTAGAACTAACTACATCATTTTGAGACATAAGTTTGATTGTTCTTTTAGCACTTTCTTCAGAGTTAGTGTAGCCACTTGCAACACCATAAGCAGATTTTACTTCCCAAAAAAAGATGGGTTGATTTACACGGTTGACAATTTCTAACCTTTTTTTCTCACTAATTTTAGTAGGATCTTTATCAATTTCTTTAGTATTGTTTTCTGCAAATGCAAAAGAGGTTATTAATAATGATGCGCTTAAAATAATTTTTTTCATAGCTTCTAATTTTGTTTTATTTTGATATTGCAAAGGACTTATTAATTTAAATTCCATTTGTTATATCATTTTTTTTTCTTGTTATATAATTTTCGGCTTACAGCAATTCAACTACTAAATGCCACTATTTATTTTTTACATTACAAAGTTCAGACGATTGGAGATTATATTCGTTATATCATTTTGAATTATTGTTATAGTATTTTAATTCAATAAATAACAAAACCCTTAAACATTGATCATGTTTAAGGGTTTCGTTTCATTTGATAGTTTTGTTCTATTTTTGGTCCTTACTATCTAGTTTTTCAGTTGTTTTTAATTCAATTGATTCTTTTTCAGCTTCTTGAATAGTTTCGGTTTCAGAAGTTATTTTAATAGTTTGAATAATTTCTGCAAATTCTGATGGTTCAATTGGAGATGCAAATTTGACGGCATAACATTTAGAAAATTCGGCACCAAAATATAGAATCACCGATGAATAATAAACCCAAAGCATTAAAACCACAAAAGAACCTGCAGCTCCATATAAACTGGAGACATTAGATTGTGAGATGTAATAAGATATAATAAATTTACCAAGCATAAATAGTAGTGCCGTTGTAAAGGAAGCAACTCTAACTTGACGCCAGGAAATTTTTGCATCGGGTAGAATTGAAAATATAGAACCAAACAAAAAGGTAATAATTATTGTAGTAATTGTAAAATCTAAAATGGTTACTAAGTAAAAATTAATGGAAGTTAAATCATCAAAGAGAGTGTTTTTAATGTACTCCATAACCACAGAAAAACCCATTGAAACAAGAAGAATAAATCCTAAACTGCCAATTACTCCAAAGGATAGTAATCTAGATTTTAAATACAACCATAGTCCAGATGTTGTTGGTTTTGGTCGAATTCCCCAAATGGTATTTATTGAATCTTGAATTTCAGCAAATACCGATGTTGCTCCAATTATTAATGTTATTATTCCGGTAATAGCGGCAAAATTACTTTTGTTAGAAAGACTCAATCCTTGTACCATTGTTTGCAATTGAGCTGCAGCGTTTTCACCAATAAAATCTTTAGTTTCATTATATAATGCACCTTCAATTGCTTCTCTACTAAAAAAGAAATCAAAAGAATAGAGTATTACAAGCAAAAGTGGCGCCATCGAAAACACTGTTGTATAGGCTAAAGCAGCACTCATTTTAAGGATTTTATGCTCAACAAATCCTTTAAACGTCTCTCTAATTACTTCAAAAAGCGATTTTATTTTTGACATTATTGTAATGCTATATTTTTGAAATTAATTTAATCTCGGTTGCCTTCGTGTTCGATTCCTTCTTTAATATAGTCGTTGATGATTTGTTCTTCGTGTTCAGCAATTTCAATAATTTCATCTTCTTGAATGTCATTTTTATGGTCTATCCAAAACTCAGCCCAGATTGCAAAATGGTCCGAACCAAATGCTTCTAATTTTTTTATACTTTGAACAAATATTTCGGCAGTATGAAAAATATGATCAATTGGAATTCGCAGAAAGAAATATTTTGCGTGAAAAGTTGAAATCAAACCTCTTCCAATTCTCGGATCGATGAGATTTCCTTTTTTCATAAAAAGTGAGGTACTTTTTGCCCAACCAACATTGTTTAAATCACCAATAACTACGGTTGGTTTGTTGATTTCATTTAATCTTAAAGCCACACTAAGTAATTCGCCATCACGTTCTTTAGAATTTACTTCTTCTGTTGGACTTGGCGGTGGAGGATGAACTACAAAAACAACAAAATGATAGCCTTCTTTTAAATGAAAATGTACTTCGAGGCTCGGAATATCATCTGCAACGAAGTAATGTTCTTTGATACCACTTAAAGGAAATTTAGAATACAAATGCATTCCATAAGTGTTCTCAAGTGTAACCTTGTGAGAAAATGGATAGTTGTGTTCTAAAACTCTGTTTGCAATTTCCCAATCTGAATTACTTTCGAGTGTAATAAAAATATCGGGATTATGTTTAGAAATTAGATTTTGAAACTTATCATAATTTTTGTTGTATTGATAGATGTTTGCTGATAAAATACTTATTGTTGATGACGAATCGCTAGATTTTGTTTTAATGGGTAATCGATACAATCGGGTGTATTTTAAAACTGTTATTCCGTGAAATAGTACTATGATCAATAAAAGTGTATGAAAAACAATATCAATTTGGTCATATAGAACAAGACCAATACTACTTAAAATAAGAGTTAAGTAGAAAACATGCACTTTTAAAAAGTCGCCTAATCTAAAAATCCAATGTTGATTATTAAACAATGGTAAAATAGTTAGGATTACTACCAATAAAACTAGGCTGTAGTATACAATCATTTTTTACAAAAAATACTTTACATTTTATTCTTGAATAGGTAGATAAATGCTAAATGTAGCACCAACATTTGGTTCACCTTTGGCAAAAATAAAGCCATAGTGATTATCAACAATTTTTTTGCAAATAGCTAAACCAATTCCAGTGCCGCTGTATTCATCTTTATTGTGAAGTCGGTTAAAAAGCACAAATATTTTTTTTGAATATTGCGGATCGAATCCAATGCCATTATCAGAAAATACAATTTTATAGAATTTCGTTAAATCGTCCATCGGAATTTCAGGTTCATCAGCTGCTCTTATCTCGCTAACTTTAATATCAATTACAGGAGGATCATTTTCTTTGCTGTATTTTAGAGAGTTGTTGATTAGGTTAGTGAATAATTGCTGAATTTGAAAAGGTATAACATTTAATTTAGGCAATGTTTCACTTGTAATTACGGCATTTTTTTCTTCAATAATTTGCGTTAATTCTAGTTTAGAATTTTCTAATAATTCGTTTAAGCAAGTTAGTTCAGTTGCTTTTTCAGATTTATTAGTTCTTGAAAACTGTAATAAATCATCAATTAATAGTCGCATCCTTTCTGATGAATCTTGAATTTTTTGAAGATATTGTTGTCCGCTTTCAGATATAGAATTCATTTCTTTATCAATTAATCGCGAAATGAAAGTTTGAATTTTTCGTAAAGGTTCTTGCAAATCATGGCTGGCAACATAGTTAAAGGCTTGTAGTTCTTTGTTGTTTGCTTCGAGTTCTCTGTTGCGTTCTTCAATAGCTTTATTTGCTACAACTTCGTCGGTAACATCACTTGTGGTTCCGATTAAGACTTTTTCGCCCGATTTATTTGTTACGGTTTTGCCATTTCCTCGTAGGTGTCTCAATTGACCGTCAGCGCGAATTACTCTGTAAGTGAATGGAATCAACTTATCTTGTTTGACCATTTCGGCTGCAATTTGTTGCACATACTCTAAATCTTCTGGATGAATATATTTTAAAAACTCTTCAAGTGAAGCTTTAAATGAATTAGGCTCTACACCAAGCAATCGGTATTCGTTTTCAGAAAAAGTATATTCGTTTGTTTCTAAATTCAAAAACCACGTACCATATTCACCAACTTGTTCGGCCAAATTATTAGACTCATTATTTAAGGCTAGTAGTTCATTGTTTAATCTGGTTTCTTCTAAGTCTCTATTAATTTTAACAAAAGCTAAACTTATGATTGCCATTGTTGTAAATAAAGTGATGTATATTAATGTTGGAGTGCTATCGGTCAAACGATCATTCTTATCATCTCTAACCACTAAAAGTTTTTTTTCTGTAGAAAGCATTTCATTAATTAACTTTGAAATGCGATCCATTATTTGTTTTCCCTGAAGTAAATTTTCTTTTATATTATTTCGGGAAAGTTCTTTGTAATTAGCAACAGCATTATCAACTATTTTGAATTTTTCAAAACTTAATTCCTCAATTTTTTTTATTAGATATTTTTGTCTAGGATTATCTGTAGTCAGCTGTTTGATGTTTTCAATATTATGTTTTATTATAACCTTTGAAAAACCAATTTGCGAAGGAAGTTTCTTATTTTGAGTTAATAAAAAATTTCTCCTTTCGATTTCTAAATCTTTGATGTTGGTATACAATTGCTCGATTTCTAAGGTAACTTTATAGGAATGAGCAACCATATCAGATGATTTTGTAATAGATTCTACATGGCGATAGGTCAACGCAGAGACAAATAGCATTATGAAAATTGCTAAAACAAATACAATTCTGAGAAAAAGAGGATTTTTATGTATGTTTAAGATTTTAACCACTACATTCTAAGTATAAAATTATCTTTATTTAAGCCCGAAGTATGATATTGCCAATTCAGTGTTACCACATCAGATAATACTTTTTTTAAAGTATTGAAGTCGTTTGGTTTTTTAATATAAATATTGGCACCATTAACAAATGTTTCTTCAATATGTTCTTCTGATGATGATGTCGAATAAATTGCTATGGCAATGTTTTCAAATTTCTTATCAGCCTTAATTTCGTGAAGGCACTCGATACCGTTTTTTTTAGGCATATTTAAATCCAAAAAAAGAACATTTGGCAGAATAGCATCTTCCGTATTTAAGTAATTCATCAATTCAACACCGTCATTATAGGTTTGCACTTTGGTATTAATTTTTAGTTCTTCAAAGGCATCACTAAAAAACAATCTATCATCTTCATCATCATCTGCAAGGATTATACGGATATATTCTTTTTCCATTGGTTGTAAATATTGGTTTAATTATAGGTTTTTTTCTCTTCTTTTTAATATAATTCTTTGAAATGCTGATGGTGTTATTCCGGTTGTGTTTTTAAATTGTGTACTTAAATGGGCAACACTTGAATAATTCAAATTATAGGCAATTTCGGTTAAAGTTAAGTCATTTGAAATAATCAACTGTTTGGCTAACTCAATTTTTTGTATGATTATGTAATTCTCGATAGAGGTATAGGTTACTTCTGAGAAAATGTTGGAAATATAACTGTAATTATAGTTTAATTTTTCAGATAAATAAATCGAACTTTTTACAGTAACATTATCTCTATTATTAATCATTTCAATTATGGCATCCTTAATTTTTTGAACAAAAATACTCTTTTGATTTTCTACAATCTCAATACCATTTTCATTTAGTTGCGCATTGATTTCCGTCATTCGTTCCTCTGAAAAGGTTTCTAATAATTCAATTTCACCAAATCCAATGGTTTTGTATTTTACTTGGTTTTTTGTCAAAAGTTGTTCTAAATGTATTTTTGCAATAGTATTGAAATCAAATTTTAAATAGAGTTTCATAGGCAGTTCATCGTTTTAAATAGTGGTAAAGTTAAACAAACTTTTACAAAAAAAAACCGTTCAAATAATTTTATTTGAACGGCTATCAATACCGATTATTGTGATTACATTAATCTCGATTATGTTTCTTTTTGTTTTTCCCCTTATGTTCACTTTTTTTGTGATGATTGTCATCATTGTTAACATAAATAACTCTGTTTCTTCTTACCGGACGGTAGTGTTTCATTTTATGTTTTTTGTGATAGACATAAGGAGTATTTCCACGATAATCTGTGAGATAAACAACTCTTGCTGCTCTTAAATTATAATTTCTGCATCGCGCTGGCAACACTTTAGCTCTAACCCAATTACTATTGGATAGATAAATGTACTGCTGCTTCGGTACATCATAGTACACATCGATTTCTGGCAAGTAATAATATTGAACAGCAACTCGATCTTCTGCAGCCCAAACTGGTGGCGTTCCCAAGTTTACAGTGACTGTTGTTTGTGCTTTTATACTCGCCGCAATCATTACTAATACGGATAACATTATAATCTTTTTCATAACTTCTATTTTTTTAATAATGATAAAGTACCGTTTGTGCTAGGTTAACTATAATTCTTACAGAAGAATTTAAAATTCTAGAAAGTATAACCTAATGTAAACTGAATTACTTGATTTTTATATCTTGGGTCAGTAGAATTTCCGTCACTATCAGATTGATTAATATCCCAACCTGCTCTTCCAGAAAGTACTAATTTGTTAAAGTTTAAATCGGCTCCAACCACAAAACCAAAGATGTTCTTTTTGTAGTTTTGGCTGTTGATGGCATCTTCTTGTGTACTCGATGATGAATTGTTAAACTCATTTTTAGTTTCTAATAAATAAGAAAATTGTGGACCAGCAACTAAGGTTAACATTGGTGCAGGTTTTACTTGCAATAACAACGGAATGTCTAAGAACGTACTTGTTCTATTGTAATCATAGCCAAAACCTAGTAAATTACCTGTTGCTTTAAATCCTTTTTGAGAATACATTACCTCAGGTTGAAATCCTAATACTTTTCCGAATGGAATAGACAAGAAACCACCAGCTGCAAAACCAGTTTTTCCTTCAGCTACAAAATCTTGTCCTTCTTCATCATAGACATTTGCAAAGTTTACACCGGCTTTCACACCAAATTTAAAAGAGTCTCTAGTATCTACTGAAACTGTCTCCTGACTAAAACCAATTGTTGCTGTTAGCATAGTTAAAATTAATGCTGCTTTTTTTACTTGAATTTTCATAGTTTATATATTTAAATGTTATGGTACAAAGATGCGATAGTATCCTTCGCGACGCGTTACAAGAATTTTCAATATTATTACAAGATTTTATGAAGATTTGGATTTGAATGCCATAAAAGCCTTTCAAATAGCGGTAAAGACCTAAATTATTACAGATTTTAGGTATTTAATTTAGGATGTTTGTATCTTTGTACAACAACTTTATAAATGACAACACAACAACTCCTTGAACAAATTCATCTAAAAAAATCCTTTCTATGTATTGGTTTAGATGTTGATTTAACTAAAATTCCACAGCATTTATTGGCACTTGAAGATCCAATTTTTGAATTTAATAAAGCAATAATTGATGCTACTCACGATTTATGCGTTTCCTACAAACCTAATACGGCTTTTTATGAAGCCTACGGAATTAAAGGTTGGCACTCTTTGCAAAAGACCATAAATTATATCAATGAGAAGTATCCTGAAATCTTCACCATTGCCGATGCCAAGCGTGGCGACATCGGAAACACTTCTTCAATGTATGCTAAAGCTTTTTTTGAAGATTTAAATTTTGATTCGGTTACGGTTGCTCCTTATATGGGGAAAGATTCCGTGGAACCGTTTTTGGCTTTTGAAAACAGACATACTATTATGTTAGCCTTGACGTCAAATGAAGGTGCTTTTGATTTTCAAACAAAAAATGTTGATGGTGAAGCTTTATATAAAACCGTAATAAAAACATCGACTACTTGGAAAAATGCTGAAAATCTTATGTATGTTGTTGGCGCAACCAAAGCAGAATATTTTGCCGAAATAAGAAAAATAATTCCAAACAGTTTTCTACTTGTGCCAGGAGTTGGTGCTCAAGGTGGCAGTTTAAGTGAAGTTTGCAAGTACGGAATGAGTGAAAATATCGGACTTTTAATAAATTCATCCCGAGGAATCCTATATGCTTCTAACGACATTGATTTTGCTGAAAAGGCTAGAGTAGAAGCATTAAAAATGCAAACTGAGATGGAAGTAATTTTAAAGAATAAATATTAATGTCAAAACGTGATTTTTTTAGAATAATAATTAAAATCTTCGGATTGTATAGCCTTGTACTTTCCATTTTTAGTGTTATACCACAAAATATTTCTAACGTCCTATTCAGTTTTGATGTTACAATGCTATTAATGATAACTGCATCTGTAATTATTTCTTGCGGATTATTTTTACTATTACTTTTTAAGACCGATGCAATTATCAACCTATTAAAATTAGATCAAGGTTTTGATGATGAATTTATAAATTTATCCAATTTCAATTCAGTAAACATTTTAAAACTTGCTATAGTAATCATAGGCGGCTTTTTAATTATTGATTACACACCAAGGTTTTTACTAGATGTTATAAATGTATTCAAATACAAAGTAAATTTTTCTACTATTGAAGGAAGTAGCGTTAGTTATTTTCATTTGTCATTGGAAGCAATAAATATAATAATAGGATTTTTGTTGGTAACAAATTATAAAATGCTATCTAAAATTATAGATACTAAAAATTGATCTCCTACACTATATATAAAAATGAAACCAGCGAAAAATGGGTAACTTTTGTGCATGGCGCAGGAGGAAGTTCTTCTATATGGTTCAAGCAAATCAGAGAGTTTCAAAAGCATTTTAATGTTTTACTATTAGATTTAAGAGGTCACGGCGATTCTTCAACTAAGTTTAAAAAGGCTTTCAAACAAAAATATACGTTCCAATCAATTGCTAATGATGTTCTCGAAGTTTTAGATCATTTACAAATAAAATCTTCCCATTTTGTAGGGATTTCTCTTGGAACAATTGTAATTCGACAATTGGCAGAAATGCATCCCAAAAGAGTGAAGAGTATGATTATGGGTGGCGCAATTCTTAAAATGAATTTTCGTTCTCAAATTTTAATGCGATTAGGAAATATATTCAAGTATGTTTTGCCTTATTTGGTGCTTTACAAGTTTTTTGCTTTCGTGATAATGCCAAATAAAAACCACAAACAATCACGATTATTGTTTATAAATGAAGCCAAAAAATTATATCAAAAAGAGTTCATAAGATGGTTTAAATTAACGGCCGAAATAAATCCGGTTTTAAAATGGTTCCGTCAACAAGAGCTAAATATTCCTACCTTTTATGTAATGGGTCAAGAAGATTATATGTTTTTGCCTTCAGTGAAAAAAGTGGTTGAAAAACATTACAAATCATCTAAATTATTTGTAATCGAAAACTGCGGACACGTGGTAAATGTTGAGCAACCTATCATTTTTAATAAAGAAGTAATCTCTTTTATCCAAAACAATTAAAAAGAAAAAGCCAACGCTTTCTCAAACATTGGCAATTTTTTTAACTAACCTAAACCAAACAAAATAATAAATCTTCATTTATTACGATGCAAATATCTAAAATTTTAGACTGGTAAATGTTAAGTTAATGTTATATCTATCTTATTGAAAACTAAATTTTTAACTTTACTTGTGGTTCAGTCTAATAGTTTAAAAATAAGTGTTTAAACTATTTTTTATCTTGCAAAGCAAATACTTTTTTCAATAAATCAGATGATCTTGAACTTAAATCAGTTCTGATGTTTTTCTCTTCGACTGCAACCATTTTGAAAACGCCTTCCATTGCTTTGTTGGTTGTATAATCGGTCAAATCAGGATTAACTTTTTTTACTAACGGAATCGCATTGTATTTATTGATGATGTTGGCCCAAACTTTATCGGCACCAACTTTAGCAAATGAATTTTTAATCACAGGATTAAATTTTGAGTACAAAGCTGTTGAGGTGGAACTTTGTAAATAAGTTGTTGCTGCGCTTTCATTTCCCATTAAAATATTTTTGGCATCGGTAAAAGTCATTCCTTTTATAGCGTCAACAAATATTGGAGTAGCTGTTTTTACAGCATCTTCTGCAGTTCGGTTAATGGCTTTTAATCCTTCATCTGCGAGACTTCCAAGCCCAATTTTTCGCAATCCTGAATCTACTTTTTTTAATTCTTCTGGCAGCAATATTTTTACCATTTCATTTTTATAGAATCCATCTACAGCAGTAAGCTTTGTTACTTGTTTTGTGATTCCGTTGTTCAAAGCTTCTTTCAAACCGCCAGCAATATCTATATTTCCTTGCTCTAAAACTCCAGGTAATTGATTTGCAATTTGTTGCATTTCAGCACAACTAGAAAAAGTAAATGCTGTAAAAGTTAGTAAGATTATTTTTTTCATAAATAGATGTTTTTTCTAATTTCATCAAATATAATGCCTCACAAACTAAATAATCATAAATAAATGATAAGATTGATTTTATATTTCTAAAATATACTGAAATTCAGTGTGTTATATTTTAAGTTGTAGCTTACTTTCTACTTGATTATCCTTCAATAATTTCTGTGTAATTAAATCGTATAAAAATTATTAAATTCGTAAATTGCACTCCTAAATTTGAATAAAAATTACAAATGGAACTACAAACGCCTTATATTCCTAAAAATAAAGTAAGAATTGTAACTGCTGCATCACTTTTTGATGGTCACGATGCTGCCATAAACATCATGCGAAGAATTATCCAAGCAACAGGTGTTGAGGTAATACATCTTGGTCACGATCGTAGTGTTGAAGAAGTTGTAAATACTGCCATTCAAGAAGATGCTAATGCCATAGCAATGACGTCTTATCAAGGTGGTCACAATGAGTATTTTAAGTATATGTATGATTTGCTGAAAGAAAAAGGAGCAGGTCACATTAGAATATTTGGCGGTGGTGGCGGAGTAATTCTTCCTTCAGAAATTTCGGAGCTGCACGAATATGGTATCGAACGAATTTATTCTCCAGATGATGGTCGCGCAATGGGTTTGCAAGGAATGATTAACGATTTAGTACAGCGTTCTGATTATCCTGTTGGCGACAAATTAGCCGATGAACTTTCGCATATTGAAGATAAAAATCCAACAGCTATTGCACGATTAATTTCGGCTGCAGAAAATTTTCCTGAAATTGCAAAAGCAGCATTTGATGAAATCCATAAGAAAAACGAAACTAATAAAATTCCAGTATTAGGAATCACAGGAACTGGTGGTGCTGGAAAATCATCGTTAGTTGATGAATTAGTGAGAAGATTTTTAATCGATTTTCCAGAAAAAACGATCGGATTAATTTCGGTTGATCCATCAAAACGTAAAACTGGTGGCGCACTTTTAGGCGATAGAATTCGTATGAATGCTATTAACAATCCTAGAGTTTATATGCGTTCGTTGGCAACTCGTCAGTCTAATTTGGCTTTATCTAAATATGTGAATGAAGCTATCGAAGTTTTGAAAGCTGCAAAATATGACATCATTATTTTAGAAACTTCTGGAATTGGTCAAAGTGATACTGAAATTATGGACCACTCTGATGTTTCGCTTTACGTAATGACGCCAGAATTTGGTGCTGCAACACAGTTAGAAAAAATCGATATGTTGGATTTTGCCGATTTGGTGGCTTTAAATAAATTTGACAAACGTGGAGCTTTAGATGCCATCCGTGATGTTAAAAAACAATACCAACGCAATCATAATTTATGGGATGTTGACACAGAAACAATGCCGATTTTCGGAACAATTGCTTCTCAATTCAACGATCCTGGAATGAACACGCTCTACAAATCAATAATGGATAAAATTGTTGAAAAAACTGGAGCCGATTTGCAATCGACTTTTGAAATTACGCGTGAAATGAGCGAGAAAATTTTCGTAATTCCACCACACAGAACGCGTTATTTATCTGAAATTGCTGAAAACAATAGAAAATACGATGAAACTGCTTTGACTCAAGTTGAAGTGGCTCAAAAATTATATGGAATATACAAAACAATAGAAACTGTTTTTGGAAGTAAGCCAACTTTAACAAAAGCTGGAATCGAAGAGACCATTTTACATTCAAAAGATGAAAGTAGAAATGAGTTTTTAAATCTATTAGTAAAAGAATTCGACCGAGTAAAAATGAATCTTGACCCATACAATTGGGAAATCGTTTTAACTTGGGACGAAAAAGTAAACAAATATAAAAATCCGATTTATAGTTTTAAAGTTCGTGATAAAGTCATTGAAATTAAAACACATAGCGAAAGTTTATCACATTCTCAAATTCCGAAAGTTGCCTTGCCTAAATACCAAGCTTGGGGTGATATTTTAAAATGGAATTTACAAGAAAATGTGCCTGGCGAATTTCCTTTTACCTCAGGATTATATCCATTTAAACGTGAAGGTGAAGATCCAAGTCGAATGTTTGCAGGTGAAGGTGGACCAGAACGTACTAACAAGCGTTTTCATTATGTATCTGCAGGATTACCAGCAAAACGTCTTTCAACGGCATTCGATTCTGTAACATTATACGGAAATGATCCACACGTTCGTCCAGATATTTATGGAAAAATAGGAAATGCCGGAGTTTCGATTTGTTGTTTAGATGACGCTAAAAAATTATATTCAGGTTTCGATTTAAGTCATCCTTTAACTTCAGTTTCGATGACGATAAATGGTCCAGCACCAATGTTGCTTGGATTCTTTATGAATGCAGCTATCGATCAAAATTGTGAAAAGTATATTATTGAAAATAATCTTCAAACAGAAGTTGAAGCACGAATCAATGAAATTTATAAGAAAAAAGGAACCATTAGACCAAAATATCAAGGTGAATTACCAGAAGGAAATAATGGTTTAGGATTGATGTTACTTGGTGTTACAGGTGATCAAGTGTTGCCTTTGGATGTTTATAATGATATCAAAATTAAAACATTAGCTCAAGTTCGTGGAACGGTTCAAGCTGATATTTTAAAAGAAGATCAAGCGCAAAATACTTGTATTTTCTCCACAGAATTTGCATTGCGATTGATGGGTGACGTTCAAGAATATTTCATCAAACAAAATGTTCGTAATTTTTATTCGGTTTCCATTTCAGGATATCACATTGCTGAAGCTGGTGCAAATCCGATTTCGCAATTGGCTTTTACATTAGCAAATGGTTTTACTTATGTGGAATATTACTTAAGTCGGGGAATGAACATCAACGATTTTGGACCAAATTTATCCTTCTTCTTCTCTAACGGAATTGATCCAGAATATGCAGTTATTGGTCGTGTTGCTCGTAAAATATGGGCAAAAGCATTGAAATTAAAATATGGCGCCAACGAAAGAGCTCAGATGTTAAAATATCATATTCAAACATCGGGTCGTTCGCTTCACGCGCAAGAAATTGATTTCAATGATATTCGTACAACATTGCAAGCTTTGTATGCTATTTATGATAATTGTAATTCGTTGCATACTAATGCCTATGACGAAGCAATTACGACACCAACAGAAGAATCAGTTCGTAGAGCAATGGCAATTCAGTTGATTATTAATAAAGAGTTAGGTTTAGCTAAAAACGAAAATCCAATTCAAGGTTCGTTCATCATTGAAGAATTAACCGATTTAGTAGAAGAAGCTGTTTTATTAGAATTTGATAGAATCACAGAACGTGGTGGAGTTCTTGGCGCAATGGAAACAATGTATCAAAGAAGTAAAATCCAAGAAGAAAGTTTGTATTATGAAACTTTGAAACACACAGGTGAATTTCCAATTATAGGTGTGAATACGTTTTTGAGTTCAAAAGGTTCGCCAACAGTGATTCCAGCAGAAGTAATTCGCGCTACCGAAGAAGAAAAACAATATCAAATAGATATGTTGTCTAATTTACACAAAACAAGTGGAGGTAAAGTGGCAGAACAAATCAACATCATTCAAGATGCTGCCATAAATAATCAAAATATTTTTGAAAAATTAATGGAAGCCACCAAAGTTTGTTCGTTAGGACAAATAACAAGTGCGTTATTTGAAGTTGGCGGACAATACAGAAGGAATATGTAATATTTTTAATATTATATTCGGTAGAGACGCGATTTATCGCGTCTCTTTTTTTTACAATAAATTTTCATTTATAAAAATTTATTCATTATTTAGCATAACAATATAACATTCAACGCCATGCAAAATAAATTTAAAAACAAATACCGCATTCCTTCTACGCGATTGCAAACCTGGGATTATTCCAGTAATGGTGCCTATTTCATTACTATCTGCACAAAAAACAGAGAACATTTTTTCGGTAATATTCAAAACGGAATTATGCAATTATCAGAAATTGGTATATTGGCGAAACAATATTGGATGGAAATACCCAACCATTTTCCGTTTATTGAATTGGGAAATTTTGTTGTAATGCCGAACCATGTTCATGGGATATTGATAATAAATAAAATTGACGATTTATTATTGTCCAAATCCGTAGAGACGCGATTTATCGCGTCTAACAATTGTCACGAAAATAACGAAAACAATGAGACGCGATTAATCGCGTCTAACATCAATGAAAATAATGAAAACAATGGAAACAATGAAAACAATGAGACGCGATTAATCGCGTCTCTACAGGAAAACCGTGGTGGATTTTCTGGTGAAAAAAATCCAATGTTGAACGGAAATATTTCCAAAATAATTCGTTGGTACAAAGGACGTTGTTCTTTTGAATGTAGAAAAATAAATTCCAATTTCGGATGGCAATCCCTATTCTATGACCATATAATTCGCAATTCAAAATCATTTGATATTATTCAAAATTATATCTTTGAAAATCCATTAAAATGGAAGAACGATAAATTTTATAAATAATATGAACGCAACTATAAAAACCTTTCCAGCCACAAAATTCATAGGTAAATGCCTTTCCTTTACATATGCAGATTATCGTGTATTTGAATTATGGAGTAGTTTTATGCCACGACGCAATGAAATTCAAAATGCAATTGGTTCTGAATTATATAATATTCAAATCAATCCTGAGGATTTCGATTTTCAACCTACTACGCCTTTTGTAAAATGGGCAGCAGTTGCCGTTTCAACATTTGAAAATATTCCTGATGAAATGCAAACCTTAGAGATTCCAGAAGGACTGTACGCCGTTTTTAACTACAAAGGCGATCAAAATAATGTGGCATCTTTTTTCAAATCAATTTATACAGAATGGCTTCCAAATGCAGATTATGAACTGGGAACGCATCCGCAATTTGAAATTCTAGGTGAGAAGTATAAAAATAATAGTCCAGAATCTGAAGAAGAAATTTGGATACCAATTAAAAGAAAAACCGAAGTTTGATAACTTCGGTTTTTTTATAGAAATTCGCCATCAACATAATACCAAGTATCGTTTTCGAAAATAAATCTTGAATGTTCGTGATGTATTTGTGCTTTTAAATGATGATCTAAATAATAGGCTTTGAAGGTTACTGTAGTTTCCGTTGAGAATAATACTTCCAACTTTAGCCATTGGTTGCTTTTACTCCAAGCTAGAATATCAGATTTTTTGTGAAATTTTCTTGTAGAAAGATGCGTTGTAGCAACTAAATAATCTGCATTTTGAGTGACATATGCCGAGTATCTTGAACGCATTAAAGCTTCGGCAGTTTTTGGTTTGTTAGTTCCTTTTAAAAAAGGTTGACAACAATTTTCAAAAGTTATAGTGCTGTTGCAATAACAACTAGTCATTTTTTGATTCATTAAATTTTCGAACCATAGCCTTTAGTTTTTCTTCACGAGCTACTTTTTTAGCCTTGGCTTTGTCTTGTTCTTTGTGTAATTTATCGTTATGTTTTTTGATGTTTCTTTCGTTATTTCTGCTCATAATTATACTATTTTATCAATTTTTAAATAACCAATATGTAGAACATCATCTTCTAATTCAGTTTCGTTTTTTCTAATGGCAATATCAAAATTATCTTTAAAAATGGGAGCTAAAATTTCTTTTACATTAAAAGCATCATCTACATCAATTCCGAATTTATCATCAATGTGAGAAGTTGCTCCTTTAAAAGTACAATGTTTATAGAAAGTTGTCTTTTTTGCAATTTTAGATGCTTCTGCTAAGGTTTCGCCAACAGCTAAAACTTTATAATGATATTCTTCAAATTCATTTTCTTTATAACCTCCAAGATTGATAAAAAATAAATTTTCAGCAGAAAAGATTGCTTTTCCTTTTGGTAGAATTTCAATTACAAAATCATCGACTTTAGTAACTTCTCGCCAAGCATCAATATGAATTCTGCCTTTAGCTTCGGGCCAAAATGCTTTCATACTCGGAATCAATTCTTTCAGTGATTGACCAATTCCAAAAAAAATATCGTGTTGCTCGGTAAATCTACCTTCTGGTCTACAGCCAAGCATAATCATATATAGTTTGTTATTTTCCATTGTTCAAAGGTACAATTTTTTATAAAATAAAAGTTTGGCACAACAATTGAATAAGGTTAAATATCATTAATCATTAAAAAATAGAAATCATGAGAAAAATTACTTTATTATTAGCATTTATCGGGATGATAAGTCTAAGCAGTTGTACCGTTAACGAGGTAAGAGATACACCAGTTGATAATGATACTATAAGCGAAGTTTTTGAAATCAATCGTTCGTTTACAGCTTCAAATAATTATAATAATTTTATTCAATTGCCTCATAGTATTTTCAGTTCAGATATGATCTTGATGTATAGATTAACAAGTACTTCTGGACCTGATGTTTGGAAAATACAGCCAGAAACGTACTTCTTTAATGACGGAACTTTAGATTTTGGTTACGATTTTGATTTTACTCAAGAGGATATACAATTATTTATGCGCGGAAACGACTTGGGTTCAGTACCAAGTAATTTTAGAATAAACCAAATATTCAGAATAGTTATTGTTCCTGGTTTTTTTGGAAAAAGTGCTTCAAATACTGTTGATTTAAACGATTACAATGCTGTGATAAAAGCTTATAATATCGATGATTCTAAAGTAACAGTATTAAAATAAAATAGATTTGGTTAGTCTATAGTTTGTTTGTTTGGACAGAGGTTGTGAGAAATTGCAGCCTCTTTTTTTATTCCTCATCTCTTGATGGTTTGTGTTCTTCAATATCTTTCGCTTTGTGCAATGAATATAAAACACCAGCCAAAAGTGATATCGCAATGAATAAAAGCGAACCCCATTCTGGTATGTGAATATAATCGTGTGCTAACATTTTTACACCTACAAAACTTAAAATGGCTATTAAACTATATTCTAAATAGCTGAATTTCTCCAACATATTGGCTAAGAAAAAATACATCGAACGCAATCCAAGAATCGCAAAAATATTTGAACTAAAAACAATAAACGGATCAGATGTAATGGCTAAAATTGCAGGAACGCTGTCTACTGCAAAGAGTACATCCATCACTTCAATAATTATAAGTGCCACAAATAATGGTGTTGCAGCCTTTCCTTTATTAGTTTTGATAAAAAATTTCTCTTTATCGTGTTCAGAGGTAATCGGAATAATTTTTCCTAAAGTTTTATAGACAAAAGAATCTTTTGGTTCAAAATCATCTTCCTCTTTTGAGAACAGCATTTTTGCAGCGGTAAATATCAAAAACGCACCAAACAGATACGTTGTCCAAGTAAATTTATTGATGATGATTACACCAAACGAAATCATTAATCCTCGAAAGATGATGGCGCCAAGAATTCCCCAAAACAAAACTCTATGTTGGTATTTTTGTGGAATTTTAAAGGAAGCAAAGATTACCGCAATTACAAAGATGTTATCTACACTTAAAGATAATTCTATTAAATATCCGGTTATGAATTTTAGTGCAGCGCCAGTTTGGGTTAATTCGGTTGGGTTTTTGATGTAATCTGTTCCGTAAAGCCAATAAATTACGCCCGAGAATAAAAAAGAAACAGTTACCCAAATGGCAGTCCATTTGCTAGCTTCTTTTGTACTAATAATATGTGGCGTTTTATTAAAAACACCCAAGTCTAAAGCTAAAATTATAAAAACTAACGCGAAAAATAATATCCAAACCATTGTACTTGTTTTAAGTGTTGCAAAGATAACATTATAAAATTCCAAATAACAAAAAACGAATTCCAAAAAGTTAATTCTAATAGCAAGACGGTTTTTTATCTATTTAATTCGAATTTGGATTACAAAATTTGCAATTTATTAATTTTACCCCTAAAAAAATAGGGTATAATTATTTTTGAATCAAAATATTGTTATATTTGCATCAAAATAATAGGGTATAACTTTTTAAAACTATTTTTATGTCAACTTTACGTTTCCAAGCATTAAAAGATGCATCAGGCAGAAAGCCAGTAAAATTTGAAGAAGCAGGAAGAAAATCAGATCTTTTTGGTTCAAATGTTTTTAATGATAAAGCAATGAAGCAGTATTTAACTTCAGATGCTTATAAAGGAGTGAAAGATGCAGTCCAACACGGAACGAAAATTGATAGAAAATTAGCCGATTATATCGCAATGGGTATGAAAGAGTGGGCACTTTCTAAAGGTGTGACTCATTATACTCACTGGTTTCAACCTTTAACTGGTACAACAGCTGAGAAACACGATGCCTTTTTTGAAACTTCTTATGATGGTTCAGATGCAGTAGAAAAATTTGGTGGAGGTCAATTAGTACAACAAGAACCAGACGCTTCTTCTTTCCCAAATGGTGGAATTAGAAACACCTTCGAAGCTCGTGGATATACTGCTTGGGATCCAACTTCTCCAGCATTTATTTTCGGTACAACTTTATGTATTCCAACAGTATTCATTTCTTATACAGGTGAAGCTTTAGATTATAAAACACCACTTTTACGTGCTTTAAATGCAGTTGATGAAGCAGCAACTGAAGTATGTAAATATTTTGATAAGAATGTTAAAAAAGTAACCGCTACTTTAGGTTGGGAACAAGAATATTTCTTGATTGATTCTTCTTTAGCAAATTCACGTCCCGATTTAGTGATGACTGGAAGAACATTACTTGGTCATACTTCTGCAAAAGGACAACAATTAGACGATCATTATTTTGGTTCTATTCCTTCTCGTGCTCTTAATTATATGAGAGAATTAGAAGAAGAATGTATGTTATTGGGAATTCCGGTAAAAACACGTCATAATGAAGTAGCTCCAAATCAATTTGAGTTAGCACCAATTTTTGAAGAAACTAATTTAGCCGTAGACCACAACTCTTTATTAATGGATGTAATGTCTAAAGTAGGAGAACGTCACGATTTTAAAGTGCTATTTCACGAAAAACCTTTTAAAGGAGTAAATGGTTCTGGAAAACATAACAACTGGTCATTGGCTACAGATACTGGAGTAAATTTACTTTCACCAAGTAAAACGCCAATGAGCAATTTACAATTCTTGTCTTTCTTTATTAATACAATTAAAGCGGTAAATGAATATGAAGAATTACTTCGTGCAGCTATTGCAACGGCAAGTAATGACCATAGATTGGGTGCAAATGAAGCGCCACCAGCAATTATCTCTGTTTTCATTGGAGAACAATTGACCAAAGTTTTAGCAGAATTAGAAGGTGTTTCTAATGGAAAATTATCACCAGAAGAAAAAACCGATTTAAAACTAAATGTTGTGGGTAAAATTCCAGACGTAATGTTGGACAATACCGATAGAAATAGAACATCACCATTTGCTTTCACAGGAAATAAATTTGAATTTAGAGCCGTTGGTTCTTCTGCAAATTGTGCTAATGCAATGACAACTTTAAATTCAATCGTTGCAAAACAATTGAAAGAATTCAAAAAAGAAGTAGATTCTTTAATTGAGAAAAAAGATTTAAAGAAAGACGAAGCAATCTTTAATGTATTGAGAGAATACATCAAAGAAACTAAAAATATTCTTTTTGAAGGCGATGGATATAGTGATGCTTGGGAAAAAGAAGCTAAAAAACGTGGCTTGAGTAATCACAAAACTACTCCTGCTGCTTTGAAAGCTAAAGTGTCTCAAAAAGCGTTAGATTTATTCAAAGATTTAAATGTGATGAACCACGTTGAGGTAGAAGCACGTTACGAAATTGAATTAGAAGAATACACTAAAAAAATCCAAATTGAAGGTCGTGTTTTAGGCGATATTGCCCGTAATCACGTGATTCCAACAGCTATTCGTTACCAAAATACTTTAATTGAAAACGTTCGTGGATTAAAAGATATTTTTGGAAAAGAGTTTGAAAATATTGCAAAAGAGCAAATCACAATTATCAAAGAAATATCAGCGCATATTGAAGGAATTAATTCTAATGTTGATGCTATGACAGAAGCTCGTAAAAAAGCAAATGCACTAACTGATGCTCAAAAAATGGCAGAATCTTATTGCGATAAAGTGAAACCTTATTTTGATGTAATTAGAGAACACTGTGATAAATTAGAACTTTTAGTTGATGACGAAATTTGGACATTAACTAAATACAGAGAGTTATTATTTACGAGATAGTTTTTTTTAAGAGAATAGAAAATAGAATAAAGAGAATAGATAAAACCTGTTAAGAAATTAGCAGGTTTTTTTGTGGAACAACTTTTGCATTCTACAATTAATTTTGTTTAAATTCGTTATATGAATATGACTAAAATTTTACGATTTGCAGTACTGCTAGTTTCATTTCAATGGGTAAGTGCTCAAGAACAGTTTGTTGTTTATTTTGATAATAATAAATTTGACCTAAATAAAACAGAACAAGCTAAACTTGATAAATGGATACTAGAAAATAAAACCTCAAAAATTCTTTCAATCACTGGTTCCACTGATGAGGTTGGTTCGTCTGGATTTAATGACACGCTTTCTTTAAAACGTGTAAATTCTATTTATGCAAAAGTTAATGGAAAATTGAAAATTCGAGAAGATTTTAAAACTATTAGCTTAGGTGAAAAAGGCGCCACTTCTACAATTAAAGCTGAAAATCGAAAAGCAATAATTCACTACATACTCGAAAAAGATTTAGCTCGTGAAAACGAAATATTAGGAATTAAGCCCAAAGTTGTGGTCGAAGAGGAAACTGTGCCAATTGAGGAAGAAGCGATGAATTTTCCCGAAGGTGCAACGCTTTTAGATAAGATAAATCTTTCTACAAAAGGAACTTTGATTCGACTAGAAGATATTAATTTTCACGTTAATACGTTTGCAATAATTCCTTCTTCTAAAAGAGCTATCGATGAATTGATTTTGGTTATGAATAAATTTCCGAAGCTAAAAATTGAAATTCAAGGACACATTTGTTGTGTACAAAAAGATGCAAGAAATCTTTCGTTGGATAGAGCTAAGCAAGTAAGAAGAATTTTGATATCAGAAGGAATTGCAGATGCTAGGGTTAAGGTCAAAGGATTTGGTGTTTCCAAACCCAAGTTCGCCATTCCGGAGAAAAGCGAATTTGAAGCAGCCAGAAACAGAAGAGTTGAGATAATGGTTTTAGACAAATAATATTATGAAAAAGTATCTATTTCTTATAATATTCTTTCCCTTTTTTGCACAAGCACAAGAGAAACTTAACGTATATTTTGATTTCGATAAGTTCAATCTTAATGACGAAGCAGTAAAAAAAATCAATACTTGGATTGCAGAAGGTAAAAATTACCAAGTAATTAAGTTGTATGGTTTTTGCGATTGGAAAGGAACGAATTCTTATAATGATACACTTGCTTTAAAAAGAGTAAATGAAGTTTATAATTTTTTAAAAGAAAGCGGCATTGAAGTCAGGAAAGATATTGAGATTCGTGGATTTGGTGAAGATTTTGAACAATCTAAAAACCAAAGTGAGAATAGGAGAGTAACTATCATTTTTCAAGAAAAAAAGGAAGTTATTTTGGGCGAAAAAAATAAAGTACTTTCAAAAGAGCCTTTAAAGGATAAAGTAAAACTTGCTAAAAAAGGAGATTTAATAAAGCTAGATAATATTTATTTTTTCAATAATTCTGCTAAGATTGTACCAAAATCAGAGTCTGTTTTATATGAATTGTTATGTATTATGGAAGATAATCCGAAGTTGATTATTGAAATTCAAGGACATATATGTTGTAAATTAAATGATAAAGATGATCCTATTTCTGCGGCAAGAGCAAAGACGGTTTATAATTACTTGATTCGAAATAAAATTGATAGAAAGCGAATGACTTTCAAAGGTTACGGTGTTTCGAGACCTATTCATCCTATTCCAGAAAAAAATGCTCTTGAGGAAGACGAAAATCGTAGAGTTGAAATTTTAATTGTTGAAAATTAAAAATAAAAATGCTCTTCTGAAATCGGCTTTCTACAATCTTTGAATTATATTTGCGCAACAACATTTACCCTGAGCTTGTCGATGGGCAACTAACTACAACAAATGAGTTCTGATAATAGCCAACGCTACGCTTTGCGCGGAGTTTCTGCCTCTAAAGAAGATGTGCATAATGCCATCAAGAATATTGATAAAGGATTATTTCCAAAGGCATTTTGCAAAATTGTTCCCGATTATTTAACTAATGACGATGACTATTGTTTGATAATGCACGCCGATGGTGCTGGAACAAAATCGTCTTTGGCTTATATGTACTGGAAGGAAACTGGCGATATTTCGGTTTGGAAAGGCATTGCTCAAGACGCTTTAATAATGAATATTGATGATTTATTGTGCGTTGGTGCAACCGATAATATTTTGCTTTCATCTACCATCGGAAGAAATAAAAATTTGATTCCAGCCGAGGTAATTTCAGCAATTATCAACGGAACTGAAGAATTGATAGAGGAATTAAAATCGTTTGGTGTAACCATTCATTCTACTGGTGGTGAAACAGCTGATGTTGGAGATTTAGTTAGAACCATAATTGTTGATTCAACCGTAACAGCTCGAATGAAACGTAGCAAAGTTATCGATAATGCCAATATAAAGCCTGGTGATGTCATTGTAGGAATGGCAAGTTTTGGTCAAGCCAATTACGAAAAAAGTTACAATGGCGGAATGGGAAGCAACGGATTAACATCAGCACGACACGATGTTTTTGCGAATTATTTAGCAGAAAAATTTCCAGAGAGTTTTGATAGTGCAGTACCAAAAGATTTAGTGTATTCTGGTAACGTAAAATTGACCGATGCTGTTGAAAATGCTCCAATTGATGCCGGAAAATTAGTGCTGTCGCCAACGCGTACTTATGCGCCAATAATCAAAGCTATTTTAGATAAATATTCTCCTAACGACATTCATGGAATGGTACATTGTTCTGGTGGAGCACAAACTAAAGTATTACATTTTGTAGATAATGTGCACGTTATTAAAGATAATTTATTTCCTGTGCCACCCTTATTTCAATTAATTCAAGTGCAATCTAAAACCGATTGGAAAGAAATGTACCAAGTGTTCAATTGTGGTCATAGAATGGAAGTTTATGTACCTCAAGAAATTGCCAATGATATTATTGCTATTTCAAATTCTTTTGGTGTGGAAGCTCAAATTGTAGGTAGAGTAGAAGCAAGCGAAACAAAAAAACTTACTATAATAAGTGAGTATGGTAAGTTTGAGTATTAGTTTTTTAGGATATATTTTGAAAGGTAAGGTTGGTTTTATTTGTAAAAAATAGTCTTAATTGTTTGCTGATTTTGTTCGAATAATAGTTTATGATTTAAATTCAATTCCATTTAAATTCAAACCTTTATTCGTTCTTTTGCCTTTATATTCTTTCTTGCGAATTACTTTTTGGTAAACGCCTTTCCTGATTTCTTGCATTGATTCTGGACAATAATTGCAATTGGTTTCGATTACATTAACTTCGATTTTACCATTTGTATCGTTCCATATTCCTTTGTAACTATAAAATCCTCCATCACTGGCTGAATATAAAGTATCTTTTTTGTAAACAGAAATTGGGGATTTTTGGATAAAAACGCTATCTTTTTTGAATGTTATTTTGGTTTTATAAAACCATTTATATTGAGGTCGTTTTGGGTCAATAGCAACTTTTATTGCTTCGAAACCAATTAATGTTTTTCCATCAAATGAAATAGTATCGTGTTTTTTACAACCTGATAGAAATAAGATTGGAAAAAGGGACACAATTTTAAGTACAATTTTCATAAAAGCATCTTTAGAATATCCTATAAGGCTGTAACATTTGAATAATTACTTGTGAAAATAACAAAATTTCTTTTAATAAGAGTTCCTCTTTTTTCATAAAGCGCAATGGTTAATAAACAAAAGAGGCAATCATTACGATTGCCTCTTAAGTAACATTGTATTCTATTTAAAGAAATTATCTTTTAATAACGCGAATTGCTTTGCTATTATTGCCTTGAGATACAATTACATTGTATATACCAGCTTGATAAGATTCTCCTATAGTAACATTTTCAATATCTGTTAATGTTAATGTTCTGTTTTCAACAAGTTTTCCAACCATGTCATATACTACGATTGCTATAGTTTCATCAGCATTAGCTTTCACATTCAATTGGAATGATCCGTTGAATGGGTTAGGGTAGGAAGAAACTTCAAATCCAGTAAATGCATCAGTAGTTCTAGCGAAATTTGCATCTTTACCAACAGTACCGCTGAAACCTGGAGTTCTAAGTGAACATGTTGCACCATAAGGACCAAATTCTGGTTCGTTTGGTAACTTAACAGCTACTTGAACAGAATACATACCTGGCGTCAAAGTAGGGAAATTATTCAATGTAAATCGGTTACTACTTGTAGTATATGTCGTATCAAAATTAGCATTGAATAATCTAAATCTGTATTGAGTTGCTCCATTTACACCATCAGCAAAAATAAGCGTTGTGTTGCTTGGAACTGAATAGTTACCACACTGATTAGCTGAAATTTGAGTTGTTGGATGATTAGGAGTAACTATGTTACAAGCTACGTTGTAAGGCAAGAAAGTACCGTCAGTATTTCTTAAAGCAACTTCTACACTATAAGTTGTAGCATATAATATACCAACTAATTGGTTCATATTAAATTTATTGCTAGAGCTAGTGTATTCTTGTGGCAATCCAACTGCTTGTAATTGGTTGTTTAGTCTTGTAACTCTAAATCTGTAAGCAGTTACTACAGGTACAGGATTAGCCGTTACAAATTGACTAAATGATGTTAAAGTAGTTCCACACTGATTACCAATTGTGCTAACTGGGTTTGGAGTGCTCACATTACATGATGGTCCGTAAGGTTGCCACATGTTATCAAAGAAAACAGATACTTCAATTCTGTAAGTTGAATTGTAAGTTGTTCCTGGAACATTAGCTAAAGAAATGTTGTTTACAGATCTTTCTATAACAACAGGTGATCCAATTGGAGCATCAGTTGCGTCAACTTTAGTAATTCTATATCTATAGTTTGTTGCACCAGAAGCAAAATTAGCTGTAATTGTAGAATACCATCCAGAAAGTGTAGTACCACAAGTTGCAGCAGGTAAAGAACCTAATAGAATTCCTCTATTTTGACTTTCAAATGCACCTATATCTCTTCGTCCAGCGAAAACTGGATTTCCAAGTTGATCAGCAAACATATCATTAGCATTACCTTTGTTGATTGCAGGACTTGATGCTAGTAATGCATGTGTCAATGTAGTTCCGCCATTGTTAGCTAAGCTTGCTAATAATGGATTTACTGGTGTAGCGTTAGTTCCAACGATATCTCCAGTAGAAGCAACGAATGCCGCTGCTGAAGCTCTTCCAATTAAGTTAAATCCATTTGATACAAATGCACCAGTAGTAGAAGAAACATCTGAATCTGTTGAAGCTGTATTAGAAGCTACAATTGTATTTTTCAAAGCAGGTAAAGAAGAACTTGTATTTGCAATTCCACCACCCACAACAGCTGAGTTGTTAGCAATAGTTACAGCATTTAAAGTCAAACCAGCATTACTGAATATACCACCACCATTAGATGCAGAAGTGTTTCCAGAGATTGTTGTTGTATTTATTGTAGCAGAACCTGTTTTAACGTGAACTCCACCACCATTTCCAGCAGCACCAGTAGATACGTTATTTGTAATTGAAGATGAATTAACTATAGTGTTTCCACCGTTCACGAAGATACCACCACCACCAAAAGCAACACCATTACCTCTCGCAATGTTAGCATCAATTTTTACATTAGTTACAGTCATTGTACTTCCAGTTTGGTTCCATAAACCACCGCCTTCACGTCTTGCTTCATTTCCAGTCACAACACCACCAGTAATTGTAGTTGTTGTTACACCAGTAATATGTAATGCACCACCATTTCCTGGAGCAGGAGTTCCAGCACCACCATCAACATCATTATTAGTCATGTTGGTGTTTGAAATAGTCAATGTACCATTTACAACTTCGATAGCACCACCAGCTCTGTTTGCTGAGTTAGAATCTAAAGATGAATTAGTTACAGAAATACTTCCGTTCAAACCAAAGATACCTCCACCAGAACCTAAAGTTCCAGTAGCTCTGTTATTTGTAACAATAGCATTGCTGATATTTAATGTTCCAGCGTTGTTGAATAATCCAGCACCACCATCATCTGCTAAGTTTCCTAAAGCTAAATTGTTATTTACAGTGATATTAGACACATTCATTGTTCCAGAACCATTCCATAAAGCACCACCTTCTTGAGCTGCTAAATTGTCATTTGCAGTACCACCAATGATAGTTGCATTACCTGCACCAGTTATGTGGAATCCACCACCATTTCCTGGAGTAGCAGCAGTTGCACCTGAAGCAATTACTCCAGTATTGTTTGCATTTAAAATAACGTTAGTTAAATTAGTAGTTGAACCTGCAGCAGATTCGATACCACCACCAGCTCTATTTGAAATGTTTTGTGTAATTGATGTACCGTTTGCAGAGAAAGTCCCAGCAAAGTTGAATACACCACCACCAGAACCACCAGCAGTGATCGCTTTGTTAGAAGCAATAGAACCACCAGTTACATTAACAGTTCCTGCAGCGATATAAATACCACCACCACCATCAGTTGGAGCAGCAGCACCAAGTGAAATGTTAGAAGTGATTGCAGAATTATTATTTATTGTGATTGTACCATTTGTATTTGTGATACCACCACCTTTTAAGTT
>NZ_JAIXTJ010000018.1 GCF_027483985.1 Flavobacterium sp. | reverse complement strand
GGCAGAAATTACGCAGGCCTTATCAATTAAACTCACTATTTGTCTTTCGCAAGACGTAAGTTCGTACTACTATCAAAAAACATTTGAACCAAAACGCATTCCTTTAAAATGACAATTATAGCGGAACTTTGAAATGGAACTTTGAAGCGAAACTTTGATGCTAAACTTTGAAGCGGAACTTTATAGCGAAACTTTGAAACGGAACTTTGAAGAAAAACTTTGAAGAACTTTGGAGCCAAATTTAGGAGCGGAACTTTGCAGAAAAACTTTGCAGAAAAACTTTGAAGTGGAACTTTGAAGCGGAATTTTTTACAAAAATGAAGCGGAATTTCTAAAACCGCCGAACTACTAACAGCCGTTTGGCGCCATTGCGGTTTCGGTGATTTTTTGGAAGCTTAAGTCTTGAATTAAAATTTTGTCTATATTTGTGAGAGTTTGGTGCTGAAAATCCGCAACAGCGCCAAGCGGCAAAACGTTAGTAGTCAGCGGCAGAAATTACGCAGGTCATATCAATTAAACTTCACATTTGTCTTCCGCAAGACGTAATTAATTGTTGCTATCAAAAATTATTTAAACCAAAACTTATTAATTATTTGTAGTAGAACTTGGAATCAGAACTTTGAAATGAAACTTTTAAAAAAAAACTTTAAAACAGAATTTTGCGGCGGAACTTTGAAACGGAACTTTGAAACGGAACTTTGAAGAAAAACTTTGAAACGGAACTTTGAAACAGAACTTTGAAACAGAACTTTGAACCAAAACTGTGAATCAGAACTTCGAAATGAAACTTAAAGACGGAAATGGAAACTGATTATGGAATTCTAAATTCGTTTAGCGGAATTTCTAAAACCGCCGAACTACTAACAGCCGTTTGGCGCCATTGCGGTTTCGGTGATTTTTTGGAAGCTTAAGTCTTGAATTAAAAATTTGTTTATATTTGTGAGAGTTTGGTGCTGAAAATCCGCAACAGCGCCAAGCGGCAAAACGTTATGCAACAGCTTTAGAAATCACATTCAAAACAACAAACAATGGAATATTACGCATTAGTCGAAAGAATTAAAGAAAAACATGAATGTGGAGTTTATGGCAGAAGAGTTTTAAAAAAAGAAGAGAAACGAGAGTTTAAAGATTATAATAAATCAGAAAAAGCATTTTTTATTGGTAATATAATTTTATCAGCTTTTCAACCTGTAATAGGTGGAATTACAATAGTAATAACCGCAATTGACCAACATTACAATCGCAGAACAAAAAATGAATTGTCTGTTAGATATAAATTATTAGATGCTCCCAAACAAATTATTTTCGACAACGATTATTTAGAAAATGATTACAACATCGCTGAAAATAATGAACTCTTCTATGGTATTTTTGACAATTATGTTCAAAAAAATAAAATTTTTGAGTCAATAATGAAATCTAATGGTGGATCAAGAATGACAATTATTGCTCGAAACGAAATTTCATCGAGCAAACATTTTGGCGGAGAAGACGGAAAATTTAATTATGGTCTTTATTGTTCTCATCCAAAAGATGAAAATTTATTAATTCCATTAGAAAATTCTAACGAGCTAATTAAAACTATGATACTTGAAGAAACTCTAAGAGCTTATGAAGCTTTGGGTGCAAAGAAGATTTTGATTGAAGATCATACTGAAGTTCAACTTGATTCCAAACAAAAAGCTAAAAATTTAGATGCTGGTGCTTCCGTAAATTTTAAAAAAGAAGTATTAAGAGAAAAAGAATTTGGTAAAGGAACTTTCGACGCAGAACGGGCACTTAAGTCAAGTTTATTCATCCATGACTTTCCAAATATTATGACCACTATTAATGGAAGAGTAAATGGAAATCAAATATCTGAAAGATTTACAGAAACAATAAATCTTAGCACTGGTTTAGATATAAATGTTTTAAAAATAATTAGTGGAAATGTGAATTTTGAATATAAACGAAAATGGTATTTTGAAGTGACATTCTATGACAAAAATGAATAAGCCGTCGCATAACAGCGGTTTCAAGAAATGGCGAGGCACGGGATTTATCAGAAATTGGAAAGTTCTTTAATTAAAAGTTTTTGTTATATTTGTGAAGGCTTGGTCTTGGTTCATCGCCACTTCATGAAGCCGCAGAACGTTGTGCGATATTTTGGAGCGACAGAAAACATAAAAGAAACCATAAAAATGTTTACAGAAATTAATAGTGCAGAAACTTGGGAAAAACTTTTAAGTGAAGCTAAAAATGGAAATAATTTAGCACAATTTGAAGTTGGAATTTATTATGAAAACGGAATTGAAATAGACGGTGTAGAAATATTAAAAGCAAATGATTTAGAAGGCTTTAATTGGACAAAAAAAGCTTACGAAAATGGTAATCTAAAAGCACTTGTTAGTTATGCAGATTATTTAAGTTTAGGTAAAAGTTGTGAAAAAAATTTAGATTTAGCTATTGAACTTTATAAAAAAGGAATCGAACTTGGAATTAGTGAAGCCTCTTATAATTTAGGAATTGAATATAGAAATCAACAAAATTTTGAAACAGCATTTGAATATTATGAAAAAGCGAATGAACTAGATTCAAATTATGAAGAATTCACTATTGCAAAATGCTATTATTATGGAATTGGAATTGAGAAAAATAAAAATAAAGCATTTGAATTATTGAAAAAAATTAAATTTCCAGAAAACAATCAATTTGAAGTTGATGAAGCAAATTATTTAATTGGAATAATACATTTAGAAGGAGAAATTGTTGAAAAGTCAATAGAATTAGCAAGAAAATATTTAGAATTAGCAAACATTGATGAAGATCATCGTTCTGCTCAAGAACTTTTGTTAATTATTGGAAGAAGTGAAAATCTATAATAAAAAACATCGCACAACAGCAGTTACAAGAAATTGCTAGGCTTGGTTTTTGTCAGAAATGGTAATTGTTGAATCAAAGTTTTGTCTATATTTGTAATTGACAGTGAATGAAGTACGCAACTTCTTGTAGCTGCGAAACGTTACCAGCTATTTTTGAAAAACTGCATATGAAAGAAAATTGGTTATTTATAAAAACTCCAGACCATTATGGAAATCCAGAAATTATTCAGTTTGATGGAAACATAATAAATCACTTTAGTGTTAAGAAAAGTGATGAAATAAACTCATTGGAAATAACTAAAGAAAAAAGAAAAGAAATATTGAACGAAGTTGAACATAAATGTATCAATCCAAATCGAATTAGATTTTATAGAAATGGCAAAATCTACAGAGTATTAAGTGAAACAGAATCAACAACTGAAGATTGCATATTTGAAAATGATTACGAGAAACTAAACGCAACAGAAACCAAACTAACAGAAAATGAAATTCAGAATTTAAGGTTTGATTTCAATTGGCGTGGTGAGAAAATGAATCTTAGTTTCAATAAAGATTTAGATTCGCAAGTAATAAAAGAAATAAACAAAAGACTAAACAGAAAAGGAAGCAGAATTGTACTTGAAAAAATAAATGAAACTTTATTACTTTCTTTTTATGATGACATTCATCTCGACAAACTGATTCCTATTAAATATGTTGACAAGAAAAAGATAATATTATATGGATTTCCAAAAGAACCATACGAAGTTATTTGCGAAGTATCAGAATAAAACAGCTGGTAACAGCGGTTTCAAGAAATGGCGAGGCTTGGGATTTATCAGAAATTGGAAAGGTTTTTAATTAAAAGTTTTGTTTATATTTGTAAAGGCTTGGTCTTGGTTCATCGCCACTTCTTGAAGCCGCGAAACGTTACCAGCAAGCTTACCGCAGAATCGCAGAAATCCAGAATCTAAAACAATAATATGGCAAATTTAGAGCAAATAAAAAAACTTAATTTAAAGTATAATAAAGCAAGTGCATTTACTCGTTCAATTAAAACCTTTTCAATTAATGAATCTTTAGATTCTAAAAATATTGAACTGTCAATTCAAAATAATATTAGCAGTTTAGGAACAAACTTTGTTCAATACTTTGATGATGGAAAAGATGCCGATGTTGCGTTATTGTTTATTGATATTTGTGATTTCTCAAGTAAAAATAGTACTTTAAACGGAAAACAGATAAGTACATTTTTTGATGAATATTATGATCTAGTAATCCCAATAATATATGAATTTGGTGGTGAAATTGATAAAATTATAGGTGATGGAATCATCTGCCTTTTTGGACAACCATTTTTGAATAAAAGCTTAAATGATTGCATTATCGAAGCAGACAAGTGCGCAAAAAAAATAATAGTTGAAACAAAGAAGAAAGATAAATTTAAAAGTAAAGTTGCATTTCATTTTGGTAAAATAAATTATTTCAGAAATAAATCTGCATTTTACAATGAATTAACCATAGTTGGTAAACCTTTAACAGAATTATTTAGACTTGAATCAATTAGCGAAAATGAAAAAATAAACTATTTTGTAAAGTATTCTTTTGTAAGCAATTGGAATGAAAATCTAAATAAAAACACAAGACTTTGGACTCTTGAGGGAATAAAACCGATATCAACGGATTTAAAAGGTGTAGATTATAAATACACCCAAACAAATAAATACTTTATATAAAATGAAGGGAATACTTGATGAAATAACAGCAGATGTATTAGACATCAAAAATAAAAATTTCCAATATTCCTCTACAAATCTTGTTCCTTCGAGACACGATACTTCTCTTACTTTTGAAAGAGGTCAAGACAAAATAGGTAAAGAGATTGAAACTTGTGTACTTTATGTTGACATTAGAAATTCTGTTGAATTAAATAGAAAACACCACACCCAGACTATGGGGAGAATTTATAGTATATTTTCTAAATCAATGCTCAAATTAGCTAAACATCATAATGGTTCTGTTAGAAATATTATTGGCGACAGAGTAATGATAGTATTTCCTTCTAAAGACTGTTATACAAATGCTGTTGATTGTGCAATCTCTATTTATCACGTTTCGGAATATATTATCAATTCAAACTTCAAAGAAGTTGAGTTTAAATGCGGTATAGGTATTGATTTTGGTCTATTAAAGGTTGTGAAAGTAGGATTACACAGAAAAGGAACTGAAAATATTGATAATAAAAATTTAGTTTGGGTAGGTTATCCCGCAAATATAGCATCAAGATTAACTGATGTCGCCAATAAAACTTTAAATAATTCTTCTGTCAAGGTTACATATAATCCATATAATTTTGGAAATATGTTTGGATTAACCAGTCTTTTAGGTCAACAGCCTGTAAAGAAATCAAATGATGTATATTTAGATACCACTACAACTCGTATTCACACAAATGAAGAATTTTCTAAAAGTTTAAGCTTTAACAATACACTTGGTGTCTGTTATTCTGGCGGAAAATTAATTAGATTTGATAAAATAGAATCAAAAATTGACTTTCCTCCTATTTTAATGACTCCAGCTGTTTACAATGGTTTTAAAAAGGCAAACCCATCTAGAATTTGTATAACTGGAAATTTTTGGAAAGAAATCACGAATCATCAGATAAAAAATGTCTCCACCAACATATATGGTGGAACTGTAAATTGGAAAATTTAAAAATTATGGAAAAAATAGAAAAAAGTTTGAAGAAATTAGAAATCATAAATCAATGGATTTCAAATTGTGATACAAAAAGTTCATTTGTTATGACATTCTTTGGAGTAATCATAACAATCATATTTACTTCAAATATTGGAACAGAAATGATACAATCGCTATCATTTTCAAAGGCAAATGAAATTGATTGGATAAGTGTAAAGAGGTTTATTGGGTTAATAATTACTGTTGCATTTTTTATTAGTTCAATAGTTACTTTATATCATATTTATTTAACCTTAATCGGTAGAATTGATTCAAAAATATACAGACAAGAAAAATTGAATGTAAACTCCAACCTTTTCTTTGGAACTATCTCAACAAAAACTTTTAAGGATTTTGAAATTGAAACAAATGATGAGAATAATGAAAAATACCTAAATGATATAAATTCACAAATTTTTATAAATTCTAATATTGTAACTGAAAAATTTAAATATTATAATAAAAGTTTATTGTGGTCATTAATAACTTTCGGTATTTTTTTATTGTACACTTTAATGAGATAAAGCCAGCTGGTAACAGCCGTTTGGCAAGATTGCGAATTTTGTGGTAAATTCACGTTTACGTTTCGCAAGAAATTTTATCTTTGATAGAAAATAATCGGTTCCGAACTTCGCAACCTCGCCAAGCGCCGGAACGTTAGTAGTCAGCGGCAGAAATTACGCAGGCCTTATCAATTAAACTCACTATTTGTCTTTCGCAAGAAGTAAGTACGTACTACTATCAAAAAACATTTGAACCAAAACGCATTCCTTTAAAATGACAATTATAGCGGAACTTTGAAATGGAACTTTGAAGCGAAACTTTGAAGCTAAACTTTGAAGCGGAACTTTATAGCGAAACTTTGAAACAGAACTTTGAAACGGAACTTTGAAGAAAAACTTTGACGAACTTTGTAACCAAATTTTGAAACGGAACTTTGTAGAAAAACTTTGAAGTGGAACTTTGAAGCGAAACTTTGAAGCGGACTTTTTTAAAAAAAATGATGCGGAATTTCTAAAACCGCCGAACTACTAACAGCCGTTTGGCGCCATTGCGATTTCAGTAATTTTCTGGAAGCTTGAGTCTTGAATTAAAAATTTGTCTATATTTGTGAGAGTTTGGTGCTGAAAATCCGCAACAGCGCCAAGCGGCAAAACGTTAGTAGTCAGCGGCAGAAATTACGCAGGCCTTATCAATTAAACTCACTATTTGTCTTTCGCAAGACGTAAGTTCGTACTACTATCAAAAAACATTTGAACCAAAACGCATTCC
>NZ_JAIXTJ010000020.1 GCF_027483985.1 Flavobacterium sp. | reverse complement strand
TAATAATTCTTTAACGTCAATTTTGTTTGCCATTGTGTAATAGTTTACGTTCCGTGATTAGCAATTTTCAAGTAGTCACTTTCGATATGTCTTGAAAATTTAGATGCTAAACTAATTCCCTTTTTAATAAGGAATATCGACAACTTTGTTTTAAATTCAATTTTAATTGTAAAAATAACACTTCGACTGCGCTCAGTGAGACAGATACGAGGTGCGAAACCAGAATATTAACGTTTCGAGAATTGGAATCTCTTTCTCGCTTTTTTCTGACCGAATTTTTTACGTTCTACCATTCTTGGATCTCTTGTTAGTAATCCTTCTGGTTTAAGGATAGCTCTGTTTTCAGCTTCTACCTCACACATTGCTCTTGCAATAGCCATTCTCACAGCTTCTGCTTGACCTGTTGAACCACCACCATAAACATTTACTTTTACGTCAAAGTTGTTTACATTTTCTGTCAATGACATTGGTTGTAAAACTTTGTACTGTAAAGTAGCTGTTGGGAAGTAAGTTGCAAATTCTTTTTTGTTTACAGTGATTTTTCCTGTACCTTCAGTAACATAAACACGTGCAACAGCACATTTTCTTCTACCGATTTTGTGAATAACTCCCATTACTTTAAGTCGTTAAGGTTAACGGTTTTTGGTTGTTGAGCGCCATGTTTGTGCTCAGTACCAACATTTACATCTAAGTTGCGGAACAATTGCGCACCTAATTTGTTTTTAGGTAACATTCCTTTTACAGCTTTTTCTACTAATAATGCAGGGTTTTTTTGTTGCATAACTTTAGCAGTCAAACTTCTTTGTCCTCCAGGATAACCTGTGTGTCTGATGTACGTTTTGTCATCTAACTTGTTACCTGTAAGGTTAATTTTCTCTGCGTTGATAACAATTACGTTATCTCCACAGTCAACGTGTGGTGAGTAACTTGGCTTGTATTTACCTCTTAAAAGCATCGCGACTTTTGAAGCAAAACGACCTAAGTTATGACCTTCAGCGTCTACAACAATCCACTGTTTTTCAGCTGTGGCTTTGTTGGCAGAAACTGTTTTGTAGCTTAATGCGTCCATAATATTATTTTAATTAAACATTCCATTCCCAATTAAGGGAGTGCAAAAGTACAATTATTTATTATATATGCAAAAAGGATTTTGATTTTTAATTATTATTTTGAATTATAACGATTTATCGTTTCGAAATTGATGCCTAATTAGCCCTGATTGAAGTGGAAATCCTTGTCTTTTTAGACAAGATTGGAACGTAAAGCAGGCAAATGGATTACAAAAATGCACAAACCATTCGCTTCTATTTATAATTTTCATAAATTTACACCTTATATATAGGAAAGATGAAATCAAAAGCCACTTTAAAACAAATTGCCAAAGAACTTGGAGTTTCTGTTTCGACAGTTTCTAAGGCATTGAACGATAGTCCAGAAATAAGCGAACCAACAAAAATTCGGGTACAAGAATATGCGAAGTTGAAAAATTATAAACCAAATGTTATTGGGTTGAACCTTAAAAATCGTTCTACCAAAACTATTGGTGTAATTATTCCTAATATCTTGAATCAGTTTTTTGCAAAGGTTTTTACTGGAATTGAAAAAGTTGCCGATGAAAAAGGATATAAAGTGATTACCTGTATTTCAAACGAATCAATAGAAAAAGAGATTAGTGCTCTTGAAATGTTGAGCAATGGTACTATTGATGGTTTTATTTTGTCAATATCGGAAGAAGCTCAAAAATTGCAGCAATTTGGTCATTTTAAATCGATTATCAATGAAGGCACGCCAATTGTAATGTTTGACAGAATTGCAGACGAAGTAAATTGTGATAAAGTGATTGTTGATGATTTAGATTCGGCTGTGAATGCTACCGAACATTTAATTAAAACGGGTTGTAAGAAAATTGCGTTGTTCTCGTCAATTGATAATTTGAGTGTTGGAAAATTGCGCGCTAAAGGTTTTTATGAAGCATTAGAATCAAATGGACTGAAGGTAGATGATAAACTAATTGTTCTTGGAGAAGATGCCGATGATTTTGATGCTAAAGCTGATGGATTTTTTGATAAAAATAAAGTAGATGCCGTTTTTGCGCTAGACGAACACGCATCAGTAATGGCAATGAAAATGGGAATTAAAAAAGGATTGAATATTCCAAATGAACTTTCAGTTATTGGTTTTGCCGATGGTGTTTGGTCAAGAAGATTAACGCCAAGTTTATCAACGGTAAGTCAACACGGACCAGAAATTGGAGAAGTAGCTACCAAAATGCTAATTGAAAAGTTAGAAAGTAAAGATGAAAATTATAGTCACAAAACTACCATTGTAAAAACGGAATTGAGACAGAGAGATTCAACTAGAAAATTATAATAGTTTTTATCATATAAAGAAACCATCAGTGTACTATTGATGGTTTTTTTGTGCCTATTTGTTAAAGTTTGAAATTAGTGTAACAATTGTTAAAGTTGGAGGTCTATTTATATAATCATCAATCAAAAAACAAACAATCATGCACTTTCATAAACTATTACCAATCCTAGTTGGTACTTTATTCTTTTGTAGTTCTTATGCCCAAGATAAGGACACTGTTCCTAAGAAAGTTTATACTACAAAACCTTTAAACGGTAACGAAGCTCCAACCATTGACGGTTTAATCAATGAAAAAAGTTGGGATATAGTTGATTGGACAAGCGACTATATTGAAAATGAACCTGACGAAAATACACCACCATCAGAGCAAACAAAGTTTAAAGTCGTTTATGACAAGAACTATTTGTATTTTGCTTTTAAATGCTATGACAAAGATCCGAAAGGAATCGTGAAGCGGTTATCAAGACGTGATGGATTTGAAGGTGATTGGGTTGAAATTAATATTGATAGTTATAACGATAAACGAACAGGTTTCTCTTTTACAATATCAGCATCAGGAGTTAAAGGCGATGAATTTATTTCGGAAAACGGAAACAATTGGGATGGAAGTTGGAACCCAATTTGGTACGTAAAAACTAATGTTGATGACGAAGGTTGGACAGCCGAAGTAAAAATACCTTTTAGCCAGTTGAAATTTGGAAATAATAAAGAGCAAATTTGGGGATTACAATCAACCCGACGTTATTTTCGTGCCGAGGAACGTTCGGTTTGGCAACGTGTAAAGCGTGATGCGCCAGGTTGGGTGAGCGAATTTGGTGAATTAAGAGGTTTGGTAGATATTCAACCGCAAAAGCAATTGGAAATTCAACCTTTTGTGGTTTCACAATTAGAAACTTATGAAAAAGAACCAGGAAATCCATTTCGTGATGGTGCTGACTCCAAAATAAATGGAGGTTTAGATGCTAAAATCGGAATCACTAATGACTTGACTTTAGATTTGACAATTAATCCTGATTTTGGTCAAGTTGATGCAGATCCAGCTGCGATTGCTCTAGATGGTTTTCAAATATTTTTTCAAGAGCGAAGACCTTTTTTTGTTGAAAATAAAAACATTTTCAACTACCAATTTGCTGATGGACAAGATAATTTGTTTTACTCTAGACGAATTGGAAGAAGTCCTCAAGGTTATCCAAACACTTCAAATGGAGAATTTGTTGATGTTCCAAATAATAGTACCATTCTTGGTGCGGCAAAGTTTAGTGGAAAAACTAAAAACGGTTGGTCTATTGGAATTTTAGAAAGTTTAACCGATCGAGAATTTGCAAAAATCGATGACAATACCAATAAAAGAGAAGCGCTTGTTGAACCTCTTACCAATTATATTGTGACTCGTGCGCAGAAAGATTTTAATAATCGAAACAGTTTTGTAGGTGGAATTTTTACTGCAACCAACAGAAATCTTCAAGGTGATGAATTAAATTATTTAAGAAAATCAGCGTACACAGCGGGATTTGATTTTATGCACAATTGGAAAAACAGAAAATATTATTTCAGTGGAAACGTAGTAACAAGTCACGTGATGGGCAGCAAAGAAGCTATTGCAAATACGCAACAAGAATTAACGCATTTGTTTCAAAGAGTTGATGCGAATCACGTTGAAGTTGATCCCAACAGAACTTCGTTGACAGGAACTGGAGGAAAGTTTGAATTAGGAAAAAATAGCGTTGGAAATTGGCGTTATTACGGAATTTTTACGTGGCGTTCACCCGAATTAGAATTGAATGATGTTGGTTTTTTAAGACAAGCCGATGACTTGCGACAAATTGGTATTTTGAGTTATCAAACCTTAAAACCAATTGGTAATTTTAGAAGAATTAATGCCCGATTCGAACAATTTACATCGTATGATTTTGATGGGAATCACAATCGAACACAATATTCAGTGAGTTCTAATGCTAATTTTAAGAGTAATTGGGCTATTTATTATCAATTTACGCACAAGCCTAAAATATTCACGAATACTATTTTGCAAGGCGGGCCAAGATTTAGATATTCTGAAGAAGTTATAAATGTTTTAAATTTTGCCACAGATTCACGAAAAAAACTGCGTTTTGATTCTGGAGTTGTGGTGTCTCAAGGAAAAGACAATTCGTTTTCATATACCGAGTTTACTACTGGAATGACTTATCAACCTATAAATGCTTTTACCGTTTCTTTAAATCCAGGTTATACTATCAATAAAAGTAAAACGCAATATGTAACCGAAACTAATTTTGGCGCTACGCCACGATACATTATGGCCAATATTGATCAAAGAACCTTGAGTGCTGCTATTAGAATGGATTTTAATATTAATCCAAACTTGACCATCCAATATTATGGAGAACCTTATATTTCTCGCGGAAAGTATACTAATTTTAATCGAGTAACGAATCCGATTGCTAAGTATTTTGGTGACAGAATTTCGATTTTTGATACTAATCAAATAGCATTCGATGCTTCTAATGATCTTTATTCAGTTGATGAAGATAGGAATGGTTCAGTAGATTATAGTATTAGAAATCCTGATTTTGCATACGTTCAGTTTAGATCAAATTTAGTCGTTCGATGGGAATATATTCCAGGTTCTGAAATTTTCTTAGTTTGGTCACAAGGAACAACTGGTTTAGGAAATCCGAATGATGATTTATTCTCGAGTTTAGATTCGCAAATATTAGGAAGAAAACCTGAGAATATCTTCTTGATAAAAGCTACTTATCGATTTTTATTATAGTTTAATTTTTGGGATGCTATTCCAACTTTAAAGTAGTGTTTTTGGTCAGAAATTCTATTGCCTCTTTGGCTTGACTTAACTTCCTAACAGCAATTATTCTTCTTTTTGCTGAATCGGAATCGTTTACTAAAAATAAAGTATAAATTTTGATGGAATGATTTAAATCGGGTTCCCAATTATGAAATTCTTTTATATCAAAAGAGTAGTTGTAATTAGTTGATAAATTTCCAGGAACTAGAGTAATCTTACCACTTTCTGAAGTAATTAGAGATTTAAATAGTAGCTTGTCAAAAAGAAAAATCCCTTTATAAATTTGATGTTTTTCTACAAATAGTCCTTTTTTTGTCAGTAGAAATAGGATAAAAAATAGGAGTAAAAAGAAGAGTGTAATTTTTATAAAAACAAACTCATTAGCTTTTGTGGAATTAAGTAATCCCAATTCTATTAAAATACCAGAAATTGTCAAGATTAATAGATTTTGAAAAGCAGTAAAAACCAGGTTTCTATCAAGAATTATTTTCACAAGTAGATGTTGTAAAAGGATGATTTAATTTACTTCTTTTTTCTTGTCGTCATTCCAAGTGATGTAGCCAATAATTGCATTGAATAAATAGAAAACATATTTTGCAGTATTCGCAATATTCATTTGCAACAGGTTTTGAATAAGTTTGGTAATGTTGTAAAACTGCCACATAAACCAATTGTCAGGATACATTCTCGCGGTGTTGAAAGTAGCACCAAAGGTAATTCCGGCTGGAATTGCGATGGCAAAAAACAATCTCCAATCAATTGGTTTTTCAGAAAGATATTTGAAAGCAATATAATTAAGAACCAATGAGAATACAAACCCAAGAACTAAATTGCGATAAAATATAAAGTCGATTGAACGCAAAACGGTACTTTTTTTCCAAGCTTTAAAAACCAAATAATTTCCAATAAAAGTTACTGGATAAGTTAAAATCGCACCAACATTTCCAAGTAAATAATCAATAGAACCGCTCAAGAAGGTGTTGCAAGTTGCAAGAATGTTCCCAAAATTATTCTTTTTAGTAACCAATCGATTGCCAATCATTGATAATCCTGTATTAATGATTGAAACGTATCCTAAAAAGAAAACATAGTTTTTGCTTTGGAAAGTAAATTTATATTCGGTTTTGTGATAACCTAATGCAATCGAAGCAGTGATGACGATAAACAATCCAATAAAATCTAAATAGGTACTATTGGTGATTGATTTTATGATTTTTATGGTTTTTTCAGGAAGCGAAAGTATTGACATTCAAATAAATTTCGACAAAGATAGATAAATTTAAAAGATTACTTGTTTTCGAGACAACTTAAACACCACAGTCCACTTTGACCAAAACATTGAAAAGTAATATTTATGATATAACCTTTTTTTGAAAGTAAGGAAGCATAAAGGTTTTCTTTAGAGTTAAGGTCATCCAAATCCAAAAACCAATTTTTTTTAGTTTCAATATCGTTAACAATTTTATCAATATTTACATTTTTTTTAAATTCATTGAATTGATTTTCTGAGTAATAATATCTGTTTAAAATGGTAATTGCATCAATATTCTTAAACTCAAAATTTTGAGATTTATAATTTTCTAATTTTGTGTACGCTTCATTTTTAGAAATACTATATTCACAAGCCAATGCATTTCTTAATTCACTTTTTATTATGCAGATTTCTTTGATCAAATTAGTATTTAAATCTTTAAAATTAATTAAAACATAAATATGTTCTTCACCGTTCCAAGTATTTACGGAAGTAATAAAATTATCAAGTAGAATTTTTTCATCCACTTGACTATAAATCAAATTTGATAAACTAAAAAAGAGTAAGAAAATTATTTTCTTCATTTAAAACTATTTATTTCGATATTCCTAGTTCCTCAACTGCCAACTGCTACTGTCAACTGAATACTAAAATTAATGTGCCTCAAGCCAATTCTCACCAACACCAATTTCAACATCTAGCGGAACATCCATTTTGAAAGCGTTTTCCATTTCGTGTTTGATCATTGGTTTGATTTTTTCTAATTCTGAGTTGTGCACGTCAAAAACAAGTTCGTCATGCACCTGAAGTAACATTTTTGATTTCCATCCCGAGCCGTCGGGATTCTTTTCATTTAACTTTTTATGAATATTTATCATCGCAATTTTGATGATATCAGCTGCTGAACCTTGAATTGGAGCGTTTACAGCATTTCGTTCGGCACCACTTTTTACCATCATATTGGCCGAATTAATATCTTTTAAATAACGTCTTCTACCTGAAATGGTTTGAACATAACCGTTTTCTCTAGCAAAATCAACTTGATTTGACATGTAAGATTTCAGTTTTGGATAAGTTGCATAATAGGCATCAATCAACTCGGCACTTTCTTTACGCGAAAGCGATGTTTGATTGGAAAGTCCGAAGGCAGAAACACCATAAATAATTCCGAAGTTTACCGTTTTGGCATTGCTACGTTGTTCTTTTGTAACTTCTTCTAAAGGCACATTGAATACCTTTGCAGCCGTACTTCGGTGAATATCTTCATTATTTTGAAACGCCTTAATCATATTTTCTTCTCCAGAAAGCGCTGCTATAATTCGAAGTTCTATTTGCGAATAATCGGCAGATAATAAGGTGTAATTTTCATCACGAGCAATAAATGCTTTTCTAATCAGTCGTCCTCTTTCAGTGCGAATCGGAATATTCTGCAAGTTAGGATTATTCGAACTCAAACGACCAGTTGCGGCAACGGTTTGCATATAATCGGTGTGCACGCGACCGGTTTTTTTATCGACTTGATTTGGTAAGGCATCGATGTAAGTACTTTGCAATTTCACCATTTGACGCCATTCCAAAATATCTTTTACTATTTGATGGTCGTTGGCTAAATAACTTAAAACTTCCTCGCCAGTTGCGTATTGACCAGTTTTGGTTTTCTTTTGTTTTGCTCCTCCAATTTTCATTTTGTCAAATAAAACGTCACCCAATTGTTTCGGTGATGCCAAATTGAATTTCTCACCAGCAGTTTCGTATATTTTTTGTTCCAATTCAGAACTTTCTTTTGCCATTTCAACTGACATTTCTTTCAAGAACGGAACATCTAAATTAATTCCTTCCAATTCCATCGCTGCCAAAACTGGAATCAACGGAATTTCGATTTCATCAAATAACTTTTTGGTTTCGGCTTTGTCTAAAATCGGACTGAAATTTTGTTTCAATTGATAAGTTACATCAGCATCTTCGGCAGCGTATTCTTTGATTTCTTCCAAAGCAATATCGCGCATTGATTTTTGATTTTTACCTTTTTTACCAATCAAATCTTCAATTGATTTTGGTGAATATTTCAAATAAGTTTCACTTAAAACATCCATATTGTGACGCATATCAGGATTTATCAAATAATGCGCAATCATTGTATCAAATAATTTCCCTTTGATTTGAACTCCGTAATGAGACAGAATTTTCAAATCATATTTTATATTCTGACCAATTTTTTCGATGTTTTCATTTGCAAAAAACGGCTTGAATTTATCAACCAATATTTGTGCTTCATCTTGATTTTCTGGAAACGGAATGTAAAATGCTTCGCCTTTTTGCCAAGAAAATGACATTCCAACCAACTCAGCATTCAAAGCATCAATTCCGGTGGTTTCGGTGTCAAAACATACTGAAGTTTGATTGAGTAAATTTTGTAAAAACAACTTTATACCTAATTCACCCTGAATAATTGTGTAATTATGATTGGTAGTTTCTAAAGTAGCATAGAACGAATTTGGTTTTGCATCATCACTTTCTTCATCAGAAAATCCGAACAAATCAAATTGATCTTCGTTAGATTTTTTTGCTGGAGCTTTTTTGGGAGCGACTTCTTCATTACTGTTGTCAGCGCTATTGTCGTTGTAAAGTTTGTCAAATTGCGCTTTCATTTGACGGAATTCCAATTCGTTGAACAACTCGTCAGTTTTTTCAACATCAGGTTTTGAAAGTTCAAAATCTTCAGCATTAAATTCAACAGGACAATCGAGTAGGATAGTGGCTAGTTTTTTAGACAATAATCCCAATTCGGCATTGGCTTCAATTTTATCTTTAATTGCACCTTTTAGTTGATGCGTGTTTGCTAAAAGATTTTCCATTGAACCATATTCTTTCAAGAATTTCTTTGCCGTTTTTTCACCAACGCCAGGTAATCCCGGAATATTATCGGCTGCATCGCCCATCATTCCTAAGAAATCTATCACTTGTTCTGGTCGTTCGATTTCAAATTTTTCTAATACTTCTGGAATTCCCCAAATTTCAATGTCATTTCCCATTCGCGCAGGTTTATACATAAAAATATTTTCGGAAACCAATTGTGCAAAATCCTTATCTGGCGTAACCATATAAACTTGATAATTCTCTTTTTCGGCTTGTTTTGCCAAAGTTCCAATTAAATCATCAGCTTCAAATCCTGCCACTTCAATAATCGGAATGTGCATCGCTTTCAACAATTCTTGAATATATGGAACGGCAATTTTGATTGCTTCCGGAGTTTCGTCACGATGTGCTTTGTATTCTTGGTACATTTCATAACGATAGGTACTTCCACCTTTGTCAAAAGCTACGGCTAAATGATCGGGTTTTTCACGTTTGATTACGTCCATTAAGGCATTCATAAATCCCATAATGGCCGAAGTATCCATTCCTTTAGAATTAATTCTTGGGTTTTTTATAAAGGCAAAATAACCTCGAAAGATTAGTGCGTATGCGTCGAGAAGGTAAAGGCGTTTTTGTGACATAATAAAGGTGTTCTATAATTTTTCAAAGTTATAAAAATATATGTGTTTTTGGTTTATACAGAAAAAAATTGGCAGGAATTAAATCCATAATATCATATTTTTCGTATATAAATGAAAACAATTTAATTATGAGACAAATTTTATTACCTATTAAATCAGTTTTATTACTGAGTTTATTATCAATTTTTGTGGCTTGTTCAGATGATGATACTACGCCAATGCCACAGCCTGAGCCAACACCAATGCCTGAAGTAGCGCCACTTGTGGATTTTACAGCATTGAGTAATGATAACAAAATTTTTTATTTTAGTGCAAGAAATTTAAGTTCTCCAACTCGTAATTTGACTATTACTGGATTACAATCTGGAGAAAACATCATTAGTATTGATTACCGACCAGCAACCGGACAATTATACGGTTTAGGTTCATCAAGTCGTTTGTATATCATTAATGAAACTTCAGGTTTAGCAACGCCACTTGGCGCTACACCTTTTTCTCCATTAATTGCAGGAACTTCAAGCTCAATTGATTTTAATCCAACAGTTGATAGAATTCGTTTAGTTTCTAATAATGGTCAAAATTTAAGATTACACCCAGAGTTAGGTACTGTTGTGGCTACTGATGGAAACATTAATGGTGTGGCTAATGCAAGAATTGAAGCTATAGGTTATACTAATAGTTTTGCTGGAACTACTTCAACAATGCTATACGATATCGATTATGCAACTGATAAATTGTATATTCAAAATCCGCCAAACGATGGAGCATTACAGGAAGTAGGTGCTTTAGAGGTAGATTTTGAAGGTGCTGGAGGATTAGATATTTTACCAGATTCTAACTATGCAATGGCAGTAAATAATAAGACTAATGTATCTAAATTGTACACAATCAGTTTGATGAATGGAAAAGCTACTTGGATTGGAACTTTTTCTCAACAAATTGTAGAAGTTGCATTTAAGTCGAAACCAATTGCTTATGCAACATCAACATCAAATATGTTGTACAGAATTCATCCAATTTTAGGTTCTTCTAATTCAATTGCCTTAACAGGAATGAATGCTAACGAACAAATTGTAGGTTTAGATTTCAGACCAGCAAATGGTGCTTTGTATGCCGTGACTAATCAAAGCAGATTATTAACAATAAACACAGCTAATGGTCAAGTTACTGCTATCGGTTCTGGATTAACTCCGGCGCTTGCTGGTACAGATTTTGGATTTGATTTTAATCCAACGGTTGATAGAATACGTTTAGTTAGCAACACAGGACAAAATTTACGTTTACATCCAGATTTAGGAACTGTTGTAGCAACTGATGGTAACTTAAATCCAGGAACACCTTCTGTAACAGCTGCAGCATATACAAACAATTTTGCTCAATCAACAGCTACGCAACTTTTTGTTATTGATACTAATAATAGTAGTTTATATTTACAAAACCCACCAAATAATGGAACCCTAGTTTTAGTAGGAAGTTTAGGTGTAAATGCTTCTGCAATGAATGGATTTGATATTGGTGGCAATAGTAATCAAGCATTTTCAATTTTAACTGTAAATGGTGTGCAAGGTATCTATAAAATTAATCTAACAACTGGAGCTGCAACAAGTGTAGTGAGCTTTTCTCCAAGTGTTTCAGCAATGGCTGTTGGCTTAGGATTTTAAAAAAAACTAGTTTATTTTAAGGCTGCAAATAGTAATGTATTTGCAGCTTTTTTTTAGAATACAATAAAGAAAATTATTGAAATTTTTATTATTTTTAATTTTATAATTTATTGAGGGACAATCCTCTTGTTTATAAATTTTTTTTCTGAAGGTTTGCCTAGACGAGAGATTTATGATTCTTATTGTTGCAAATTTGGATGCTTTATCTTGATTCAAAAAAAGTTTTAATTTCTTTCAATGAGATATCCTAAACTTAACGATAATTTAGACGTTGCGGAAAATTTTATTTAAAAAGTTAGTTAAGGAATATTTTAGATTAGAAATAACTTACAATTCTTTGTTTTAAAAACGGAAAACCTCTTTTTGGGAATAATCGGCAGATAAAAAGTTGTAATTTTCATCATCAGCAATAAATGCTTTTCTGATTAATCTTCTTCTCCAGTAACGTATTGACTGGTTTTGGTTTTCTTTTGTTTTACTCCACCAATTTACATTTCGTGAAGTAAATTTTACCTTTCGTAAATTTTGTCAAAGCACATTGTTGCTAAAATCTTTCTTTTACAGAAAAAATAGAAATTATGTCAGTATTTATTAAAAATTTTAACTTTAAAATGATGTTGTTAGCAATTGCAACAATTGTAATATTGGGATTGAACGTTTATAATGTTGTTTGTTTGTAATTATCCTACAGGAATATTAACTACGACTTTTGTTCCAACAATTTCATCGTTTTCTAATTCATCGGAATAGGTAATTAATTGCTTTATAGAATGGTTTTCGTTTAGTAATTCTAATCGTTGTGCAATTGATTCTGTTGAAAATGATTGATGTTTGCTTTGATTTTTAGCTTTGATTTCAGCTGATTTTGTTCTTCCAATTCCGTTATCTGTTATCGTACAAATGATGTATTCTTCGTTTGTATCTAATTCAAAATGAATCGTTACTTTTTTAATTCCGATTTTGTGTAGCAATCCGTGTTTGATGCTGTTTTCTACGAATGGCTGAATAAGCATTGGCGGTATTTCGTGATAATCTGCGTCAATGTTATCGCTAGATGTAATTTTATATTCAAAATCGGTTTTGAAACGCATTTTTTCGAGTTCGAGATATTTTGAAAGAATATCAATTTCTGTAGAAAGCAAAATTTGTTTTTTGCCAGAAATATTTAATATTTGCCTTGTTAAATAAGTAAAATTCCCCATTTGTTCATTAGCAGTCACTTTGTCACCAAACATAAATTGGTCTTGAATGCTTGACAACGCATTAAAAATAAAATGCGGATTCATTTGACTTTTCAATGCTTTTAGTTCACTTTCAGTTGCTTTTTTCTCTGCTTCGATGGTTTTTTGAGCCTGAAAAAGTTGCGATTTCAATAGTTCGTTTTGTTTTTTGATTTTATAACGATTAAATAAAACATAAGAGGTTATTAAAATTGAAACTAAAGCAATTCCAAGAATTAAAACAATGGTTTTTTGGCGTTGTGATTCAAGAGTTGCAATTTTTTTTTCCTGGAACAATGCTTTTATTTGAGCTTCTTTTAAACTAGAATTGTATTTGTATTCTGCTTTTAAAATATTGTTTTTGTTTTCGTCATAATAGATACTATCACTAACTGTTGCAACAATATTTTTAAAATCAAGTGCTAGTTTATAGTTTTTTTGTTTTGTATAAATTTGTGAAAGTAAGTCGGCAGCCGATCTAATTTCGAAAGGATAATTGTTTTTTAAACTCAATTTATAACATTCTATTGCGTATTCTTGAGCCGATTTAATATTGTTTTCTTTGAGATTAAGTTGTGCTAATTTGAATAATGTTTTAGCGTAAAAGAAATTATTAGCATCATTTTTAAAAATTGTATTAGCTAGCAAATATTTTATTTTGGCTTCGTTAAATTTTTTTAATTCAAAATCAATATCTCCAAGTAAATTATAACTAACTCCTGAGATGGAAGTGTATTGGTTTTTTTTACAAATTGTTAAACATTGCTCTAAAAGTTGTTTTGCTTTAGAATATTTTTTTTGTAAAAAATAAATGTTCGCAATACTGTTAAGATTTAAACATTGTCGTTGTTCATTTTTAGTAGCAATTGATATTTGAAGTGCATCACTATAATATTCAAGACTTTTTTCATACTCTTTAAGGTTGTCAAATATTCTTCCAATAGAAAAATTGGTGCGTTCAATGCCTTCAGAATCATTAAGTTTTTTAAATATTTTTAATGCTTTTAAGTTGTATTCAATTGCTAGTTTGTTGTTACCAATATTATTGTTTACATATCCTAAATCGGTTAAAACAAAAGCGATACTTTCTTGATTTTTAGAACGGTAAGCATAATTTAGTGCTTTTTTAAAATAGGCTAAGCTACTGTCAATTTTACCCAAATAATCAAATGAAGTTCCAATATTTTGTAAACTTGAAGCGCAACCTTCAAAGTACTTTATTTTTTGAGCTACAGCGAATGATTTTTTATAAGAAATTATTGATTCAGTGTATTTGCTTTTTAAGGTTTGATAAGCACCTTCATTTAATAACACTATGCTATAATATTTAGCAAATTCTTTTTTTTCGTTTTCAGAAAGTGTTTTGATTTTGATAGTACTAAGTACAATTTTTTTTAAGTCTTGATTCTGTTTTGACCAAATGGTTTCATCTTGTTCATTTTCGATTTCTTGATTAATTTCACTGCATTTCTCTAAAGTTTTCTTGATTGAAAACGATTGTGAATGCAACATATTGCAGAAAAGCAGCAAAAATAAAAGAGCATTTTTTTTCATAAATTATACGCTAATATTTCCGATGTAACTATCAAATTCATTTTTCTTTTCTCTAGCTACAGGGATTACTTTGTTATTATCAAAAACGAGAGTAGCACCATCTTTTTTACTGTATTTTTTTATCTGTTGAATATTGACCAAGTAGGAGCGATGCACTCTAAAAAAACGAGAATCATTAATTAATAATTCGTGAAACTCTTTAATTTTTTTACTTACCAAATATTTTTCTTTATTAGTAATTACATACGTATAAGATCCATCTGCTTCAAAGTACAAGATTTCCTCAATTTTTATAAATATCAACCCATCAGAAAGTGGTAATGCAATTTTTTGTAATTGATTAACTGAAATATTTTCTCGAAGTATGTTGACATTTTGCAAAATTTGATTTTGACCACGAGTTTTTATGGCTTTTTCAATAGCATCTTGCAATTTGCTTATGGTTACTGGTTTTAATAAATAATCTACTGCCGATACTTCAAAAGCTTGAATGGCATATTCGGAATAAGCGGTACAAAAGATAGTTACAAAATTAGGCTTGTCGAAATATTCAAAAAGTGCAAAACCATTTTCATTTGGCATTTCAATATCTAAAAAAACCAATTCGATATTGTTTTTATTAATGATTTTAACGGCTTCTTTAATATTTTCAGCTTCCGCAATAACTTCTATTCCTTTGCAGTGCTCTTTTATTGTGTTAAATAATAATGAACGAGCGTGTGATTCATCGTCAACAATAATTGCTTTCATATGTTGATATTTACTGTTTTTTATTGGTCATATGTAATTCGCATTTCATGATTTGTCTTTGCAACCAAATATTGAGTTATGCTCATTTCATAGTTAGAAGTTTTTAGCTTATCAAAAATAACAATTATTTTTAAAAGTATTTCGGCTGTTATTTACCATTTATGAAGTCAAAACAACCATTCATAATAATAATCTCTAACATTGAATATATAAAAAGCAAAATCAACTTAAAACCTAATAATCTATTTATAAAGTCAAATCGACTGTTTATGAATTCATATAGTTTAATAAAAGGTTGCATTTATAATTTCGCTCAAAATTTTAAAAATATTTTATTATGAAAAAACTATTACACTTTTTATTATTATTTTTTGTGATTGGAATATCTAATGCACAAACAGCAGTTTATCAGTTTAATTTTGATGGTAACGTTAACAATTCAGGAACTGGAGCTGTTAGTTCTAACTTTACTGCAAATTCGGGAGCATTTTTTCAGTATGGAGCAGATAGAAATGGAAATGCTAACAGCGCTATTTTCACAACACCTTTTAATGATGGTGCAGTATGCCCAAATCTTCCGTCTGGCGCATCAGCGAGGACTATTTCTTCTTGGATTAAATTATCTCCACAAGGTACACCAGGACTATATGCTGTATCTCGAATTATAGGATATGGAATGAATACAGCAAATCAAGCTTTTGGGTTTGATTTTCCTTCAAACACTAATATGAATTTTTATGTATGGGGTTCTAATGACTTCTCCCTAAACATCGTTAATTCGTTAACAAATGGTTGGGTTCATATAGCTATGACATATGATGGTACTTCAATAAAGAGATATGTGAACGGTGTACTTGTAAATACCACAAATGCTGTTTTAAACACCAATACTGTATCCTCAGGAAATAGGTTGAGTTTAGGAAAATATGCTAACGAAACAGTCGCTAATCCTGTAAATTGTATGATTGATGACTTTAGAATTTATAATGTTGCATTAACACAAGCACAAATTTCTAATTTATATTCACCAGCTGTACTTCCTGTTATTTCTAATGTATCCTCTTCTTTAATTCACGAAGGCGCCAACATTTCTTATACTGTAAATGCTGGTGGAGCTTCTACAACTACAACTGTTTTATATGGTCAAACAGCAGCAGCTAATGAACTTGCTGCAACTGGAACTACTGCAATTGGAACTACAAATACTGCTTGTACGGCTACAACACAATACAATTTATCAGCAGCAGCTGCAGGAACTACAATGTATTATAGAATTCAAGCAACCAATAGTGCAGGTACTGTTTTTTCACCTACACTTACATACACGCAAGTTGCAAAACCAACTTATGAAGTAAATGCTCCCACAAACATTACCACTTCTGCTTCGCAAATTAATTATGTTTTAAAACCAAATGGAGGCAATTCGACTTCTGTAGTAAAATATGGTTTATCTGCGTCAAGTTTAAACAATACCGCAACTGGGTTTTCTGCTTTAGGATTTACAGATAACTTTAGCAATGTGCAATTAACAGGATTAACTCCTAATACATTATATTATTATGTAGTTGAAGGAACAAATGCTTATGGAGTTTCGCAATCTGCTGTTGCAACATTTACTACACAAGGTAATGCTCCAACATTTGGTTACATTGGTGCAGGTGCAACCAGCGATGCTGCTAATATTGTTTTTGATATCAATACAGGTGGGGCAAATACTACAACAACCGTAAATTATGGCACTTCTTCATCAAATTTAAATTTAAGTGTAGCAGGTCCAACTGTAAATACAACTGTAAATACTTCTCAAACAGTAAATTTAACAGGTCTACAGCCTAGTACAACTTATTATTTTAATATTGTTGCTGTTGGAAATGGATCAACAACTTCAAATACATTTAGTTTTACAACATCGGCAGCAGTTTCTTTTCCAACACCAATTTACAACTTTGAATTTAATAATAATTTTAATAGCCAAGATGGTTCAGTTACTTTAAACACACCAATCGGCGGATCTCATGCTTTTGTTTCTAACGGAACAGTTTCAAATGGCGCATTAGAATTAATAAATGCAAGAACACAAACTTCATTACCAAATTTACCAGTAGGTTCATCAGCAAGAAGTGTTCATATTAAAGTAAAATATGACAATGGAGCTTTTCCAGGTGAAAATTATTTATTTAATTGGGGAACAGGAACTACAAGTCAAGCATTCGCTGGACATCAAACTGCATCCACAGTTAAATTATTGGGTTGGGGTGGAACAAATTACGACTATGATTTAGTTCCAAATTCGGGTGCAACAACAGGTGTTTGGTATGAATATATGTTTGTTTATTTTGGAACTGAGATGAATGTTTATAGAGATGGTCAATTACTTGGTAGTAAAGTGATAACAGCTTTAAATACAACTGGTGATAGTTTTAGAATGGGAGTAAATCCTGGAGGAATTGTAGGTATTAATGCTGATATTGATTATGTTAGAATTTTCAACCAAGCATTAACACAAGGACAAGTAACTCAAATTTATAATAATCCAAATTTATTATCTTCGGATAATTTTAGTTCAAACAACCTAAAATTTAATTTATACCCAAATCCTGCTTATAATATTTTAAATATTGAAATTGATGGGTCAATCAAATCAGTAGAGATTTACTCTTTACAAGGGCAAAAAGTGCTGTCGGCAGATAACAAAGAAATAAACATTTCAAATTTAGCTTCTGGAATGTATATTGTTAAAGTTCAAGATTTAAACGGTTCATTTGCCACAAAAAAATTAATAATAGAATAGTATGAATCTATTTTCTAAACACCGACTAGAAATAACTTTATTTTTTGTCTATTTCATTATGGCAATTGTAGGAATTTGGATTTTTAATAGTTAAGTAAGTAGTTTTTAGTTTTTTCTTAAAAGTGCAATCTAGCAATAGTTTGCACTTTTTTTTATCCTAAAGGAATATTAACTACGACTTTTGTTCCAACAATTTCATCATTATCTAACTCATCAGAGTAGGTAATTAATTGCTTTATAGAATGGTTGTCGTTTAGTAATTCTAATCTTTGTGCGATGGATTCTGTTGAAAACGATTTATGTTTACTTTGATTTTTAGCTTTGATTTCAGCTGATTTTGTTCTTCCAATTCCGTTATCTATGATGGTGCAAATGATGTATTCTTCATTTTCATCTAAGTCAAAATCTATGCTAATTGTTTTCAATCCTTTTTTGTGCATCAATCCGTGTTTGATACTGTTTTCTATAAAAGGTTGCAGTAACATTGGTGGTAATTTATGATAATCTTCATCAATTGCTTCGGAAGTTGAAATGGTGTATTCAAAATCTTTGGCAAAGCGCATTTTTTCTAAATCGAGATACTTTGTTAAAATATCAATTTCAGTTGCAATGGTGATTTGTTTTTTGCCAGAAACTTCTAAAATTTGACGTGTTAAATACGTAAAATTGCTCAGTTGTTCGTTGCCTTTCAGTTTATCGCCGTACATAAATTGTTCTTGGATACTATTGAGTGCATTAAAAATAAAATGAGGATTCATTTGACTTTTCAGAGCTTTTAGTTCGCTATCTGTTGCTTTCTTTTCGGCTTCAAGTAGTTTTTCGGCTTCTGCAAGTTTGGTTTCGAGAAGTTCGTTTTTCTTCTTTTCTTTAAATCTGAAGAATAAAAAATAGGCTAGAATGGCTAATGCTAAAAAGGAAATAATGAAACTGTTGATAAGAATGGTTTTCTTGTTAGATTGAAGCTCGGCTATTTTCTTTTTCTGGTTTAATTCTTTGATTTTAGCTTCTTTTTTTTCGGTTTCATATTGGTAAGTGGCTTTTAAGGCAATGTCTTTACTTTCATCAAAATAAATTTTTTCACCTATATCAGAAGCTATTTTCTTGAAATTAAAAGCGTTTTTATAATCGTTATTTTTTGAATAAATATCGCTTAAAATTTCCGCTGCATCTTTTTGATCTGATTTATAATTGGTTTTTTTAGTTAAATTATAACCTAGTAAACCATATTCTTCTGCTTTATCAAGTTGGTTTAATTTGTAGTATGAAGTTGCAATTTTGATTGCGGTTTTTGAAATAAAAGTATCACTGTTCAGTTTTTTGTATATTTCATAAGCTTTACTATAGTTATTGTTTGCTTCTAAGAAATTTTGTTTTTCAAAATAGATATCTCCATAATTTTTAAAGGAAGCAGCAATAAGATCAACATTATTTAATTTTGAGGCAATTTTAAATGCTTGATTGTTGAATTGTAAAGCATTATCTAATTTGTGCTCTTTAATATTTGTTGCAGCTAAACTGTTTAATATTAAAATCAAACGTTCATTATTGTTGGTTTTTTTATCAATTTGCAAGCATTTTTCATAATAAGAAGTACTTGATTTGTAGTCATTTTGATTGTCAAAAATTCTTCCTAATGCAAAATAGGTGCGCTCCAAACCATCTAAATCACCCATTTTTTCAAATAATGGTAACGCTTCAAGATTATATTTTATGGCAAGAGCATTGTTTCCTAAGTTGTTATGTACAAATCCTAAATCGGTTAAAATATAAGCCAAATTGGATTGGTTTTTAGATCGTTTTGCATACACATAGGCTTTTTGCATATAAACCAATGTACTGTCTAATTTTCCTAAATAGTCAAACGCCGTTCCAATATTTTGAAGAGCTAAAGCGCTACCGTAATCGTAATTTATTTTGGTAGTAATTTGTAATGATTTTCTATAGAATTGAATTGCTTTTTCAAACTCTTCGTTATAAATATAAAATGCGCCTTCGTTGTTAAAAGCAATACTTAAGTACTTAGTATAAGTTTTCTTTAAAACAAGATTGCTTTCTGATTTGATTTTTTCTTGAGCTATTTTCTTTAATTCTTGATTGTATTTTATCCAAATATTATGGTCGTTTTCCTCTTCAATATTTTGGTCTAATAAATAACATCTTGTAGTGTCACTTTTTTTGTAATTATCAAGTTTCGATTTTAAGTCAGTAGTGTTTTGAGCAAAAATGAAGTTGCCCAAAACAAATAAACTTAGAAATAAGATTTTCTTTAAACGCATTTATAAAATGTTATTTAGTTGCATAAATTCTTCAAATTCTTCTTTCTTCTCTCTCGAAATAGGAAGCAAAATTTTATCATCATAAGTTACAGATAATCCGTCTTTTTTGCTGTATTTTTTTATCAAAGTAATGTTGACATAATAAGAACGATGTATTCGAAAAAAACGAGTGTCTGACGAAAGTAAATCCTCAAAATGTTTGATTTTTTTTACTGCCAAATCTTTTCCGTTTTTGTGATGGATTGTGGTGTACGATCCATCGGCTTCAAAATATAGAATATCGTTTAAGTCCATAAAAACAATTCCGTCACCAATATGAACGCCAATTTTTTTGATTTTATTTTCTGCCAGATTTTCTCGTAGCACATCCATATTAGTCGGCTGCAGATTTCTATTAAGTTTTTCATAGACTTTTTCTACCGCTTCTTTTAGTTTGGAAATTCCAATGGGTTTAAGGATATAATCCACTGCCGAAACTTCAAAAGCTTTGATAGCATATTGCGAATAAGCGGTGCAAAAGATAGTTTCAAATGTGGGTTTGTTGAAGTAATCGAACAGCGCAAAACCATTTTCGTTAGGCATTTCAACATCTAAAAATACCAAATCAATATGATTTTTATTAATGATTTTCACTGCCGATTTTACGTCTTCCGCATCAGCTATAATTTGTATTTCTGGACAATGATCTTCTATAAAATTTCGTAGTAATGATCTGGCATTGAGTTCATCATCTACAATAAGTGCTTTAATTGTGTTCATTGGTTGGTTTTGGTTTGACAATTTAAGAATTTATTTCAATCGAAAAACCGCCAACAAAAAATAATCTGTTGAGCGGTATTTTCTTAAAAAAAACTACTTACTTTATTTTATAACTTACTCAATAGTTGCACTTTTCCGTGCATTTCTTTTGTGGCTGTTAGAATTAGATTTCCTTTTTTGCCTTTTTCGTAATAGTGCAATTTATCGCCTTCTTCCATTTTTATTGTGGTAGTTGCGTTTTTAGTTAAACTATAACTTCCGCCACTTCCTGCATTGATCACTTTTACTTCATTATCGGTATCATTTTTTATTTTGATATCGAATTTTTCAGTGATTGTAATTTCTTCATTCAGACTTAAATGGTTTGAATTTGTGTTCATAGACATTAAACTTAACGCTAGGAATAATATTAGGATTACTTTTTTCATTTTACTTAATAATTAATTTTTGTGTTGAAACTGCATTATTTGAATCTTCGATTTTTACCAAATACATTCCTTTTGATAAATTAGAAACATTCATATCTTTTGTATTAGAAGTCAATACTTTGTGACCTTGAATCGAATAAATTTCTACTGATTTTACTTCGTTTTCCATTTCAATTGAGAAATTATCTGAAGTTGGATTTGGATAGATTGTTGCTTTTAGGTTTTGAGATGTGAAATTTTCGGATGCTAAAATATTGTTTGAAAATAAACTTGTAACATCAGCATCTGAAATAGCATAATTATATATTTTAAGGTCATCAACTGTACCATTAAAATAATTTACACCTCCACTTTCGGTTAAACCTAAACGGAATAAATTCCCATTATTTAAAGTGTTAAATGCAATCGTATTTGTACCTAATAAAGCTCCGTTTTTATAGATTTTAGAAACAGTACCATCGTATGTAAATACATAATGAATCCAAGTGTTTAGAGAGGTTGTATTAGCTACAAAATGACTACTACCGTTTTGAAAGTGATATAAATTAGAATTATTAAAATAAGTTCCATAATAATTTGTAGAATTTCCATAGTTATATATAAAATTGAAACCAAAGGGATTAAGTACTGCCATTTTTATCCATACAGAAACTGTTCTTGCACTATTTCCATATGGTAATCCTAAAATAGTTGATGTTGTTCCTGTATTGTTAATGTATAATGCACTATTAGGCGAACCGTTTCTATCGCTAGTAAAAGCAGTTCCTGAATTTGAGGTGAAAGGTGCGTTTCCTAAAACGTTATTATAAGTGTTGTTAAAGTTGTATTCTGTGATAAGCGTTGGTATTTGTGGTGTTGTAAAACTCTGTGTTGTGCTTGTAGAAGTTCCAACAGAGTTTGTAGCCTCAATTTGAAAATAATAGGTTGTATTTGGAGTTAAACTTGGAAGTGTTGAATTTAATGGAGTTGCCGATGTTCCTACAGCAGTTCCGCCTGTTATTTGATTTGTCAAAGCGCTTGCGGATGTTCCATATTTTATTATAGATGTTGTTGCAAATCCATTTGCATTTATAGAATAATTTATAGTTGCATTATTTGGTGTTGGAGTTGAGCTAATGTTAGAAATACTAGGTTCAAATGTGTAGGTATAAGTTGCGTCTTTGACTAATGTTATTTCAGATGCTGTTAACGCTCTATTATAGATGTATAATTCATCTAATGTTCCATTCATATATTTCGCACTATTAATAGCACCACCATTTGTTCCTCCGCCAAAAGTAAAATTATTTGTTGCTAAATTTAAACCAGAGTAATTTAAAAGCCAGGTGTTAATATTCAAAGCTCCATTTAAATAATAACTAACCGAAGTTCCGTTGTGAACAACTGCGTGATGTACCCAAGAGCCAGCCAAAGTCGCTTGTTCTTGTAAAGTAAGACATCTGTAGGCTGGGCCGTCTAACAAACCAAATTCATATCTATTAGGATAATACGTTGGCGCATAACATCCTGACGAGATTGTTGCTCTGTAATAGTTAGTTTCTCCCAATTCAAAAGAAGTTGAATAGTTGGACGGTGTGCTTGTAGGTCTAAATTCCCACCATGCAATTGTATATTTGGCTTGTGATGTTATTGAGCTTGTCATTGTAGCATTCATAAGAGCTGCGCTTCCGTTAAAACCAGCACCTTGACCATCTTTTCCTGTTGTATAAGAAATGTTACTAGTTCCTGCATTTGTAAAACTATGTGATGCAGAATTACTATTCAAAGTATTTTGGAAGTTATAATAAGCTACCAATCCTGTTGTTGGTGCTTGAGCTAATCCTTTTATTGCTATAAAAGCGATTGTAATAAGAAGTAATATTTTTTTCATAAATACATAGTTTAAATTCAGTGACAAAAGTCTATAAATGAGCAGACTTATATTTTAACATTTCACGAAACGAAGATTTTCTTTCACGAATTGCAAATTGATTTTCATAAAGCTTTTTTCATAAAACAAAAAACCGCCACTTCAAGAGTAAAGTGACGGTTAATTTACATTAACTTAAAAGAGATTTAAAAACTATAAAAAATCAATAAAAAAATTAATGCATAGGTGAGCGTTAACGTAATCTCCAAGCGATAATGAGCTATTTTTTTCATCTTTATTTTATTACTAATTTTTGAGTTGAAACTGCGTTATTAGAATCTTCAATTCGAACTAAATACATTCCTGCAGATAAACTAGAAACATTGACATCTTTTGAAGTAGAAATCAATACTTTTTGACCTTGAAGAGAATAGATCTCAACCGAGTTTACCTCGTTTTCCATTTCAATAGTAAAATTAGTTGAAGCTGGATTTGGGTAAATAGTTGCTTTTAAGTTGTTTTTTGCAAAGTCATTGTTAGAAAGCATACTTACTCCAGCAGAGTTATTCATCAAAAATCCAATATCGTTAGCAGAAAGAGCTCTGTTGTAAATATAAAATTCATCTAAAAGTCCAGTATATGCTTTTGAAACGTTAATAGTTCCATCGGTATTAGTACCATTTCCTATTGAAATTATACTGTTAAATTTGTGTAAAGCTTCTGTGCTTGCATAATTTCCCATTGAAGAACCAACCAAAATACCATTTACATAGCATTTCATGTTTTTAGGTCCTGATGGATTGGCTAAATTAGTTGGTCCAAAAACAAATGCATAGTGTGTCCAAGTATCCATATATGTTGTTGCCGGCATTCCAGCATTTTCAAAGATACCATTAGACATAATTCGGTATCCAGCCGACATATTAGCGCCAGTGACACGCATATAATGTGATCCGTACAATTCGAATGAAGTGCTATATAGAATAGTATTTACTGTTCTTTTTTCCCAAAATGCAATGGTATAATTCTGAACATTAAACACTGGACTCATACTTGTGTTGGTTAATGCGCCACCACCGGTTCCAAAATCACTACCTTGACCGAATTTTCCCGCACTAAATGTTGGATTTGGAGTTGCCGAATTTGTTAAATTATGAACATTATCATAACTATTATTATTGTTTTCAAAACTATAATAGGCCAATAAGTCACCTGCTAATCCACCACCTGAGGCAGTTGTTGTAAATGTTCCAACAGTAGAAGTTGTTGATCCACCTGAATTTGTTGCGATAATTTGGTAGTAGTAGAAAGTGTTTGGTGTTAAATTAGGTAAAAAAGCACTACCAGGATTTGTTGTATTTCCTGAAGCTGAAAGTCCGTTAACTTGATTTGGAAAAACTCCCGTTTGTCCATAATCTGCATTTGTGCCATATTTCACTATAGATGTTGTTGCACTATTATTAGCATTCAACGAATAAGCAACAGTAGTCGAATTACTTGATGGCAAATGTGAAACAGCTGAAATAACTGGTGGTGTTACAGCTGCACCATAAGCATTTTTAACTTGATTAATTTCTGCACTGTTTAAAGCTCTGTTATACACATAAACCTCGTCAATATAGCCCGTAAAAGCTTTATTTGCTAAAAAATTTCCTGTTGGAATATCGGCTCCGCCACCAATTGAAAAAATAGTATTGTATTTTATTAAGTTAGCAAAAGTAACATATTGACTAAGTGTTGCATCAAGGATTCCATTTACAAAAATACTAAAACCGCCACTTGTATCATATCTTACCGCTATATGTTGCCAAGTATTATTTGAAAGATCAACAGTCATGTTAGGTCCAACCCAAGTACCATTGGAAATAGATATTTTGGCATGCGATGCACTTCCTGCTCCACCATTATTTCTATAAAAAGCAGAACCAAACAACTCAAATCTTGTGGCGTAAGGTTGAACTTGTGAGGCTGAATTATACTGCCAAAAGGATAAAGTAAATTCGTTTGTAATTTGAGGAGCAATAGATACGGTTTTTAAACCAGAATTGTTGAAACTCGCTGCTTGACCAGTTCCATTTCCGCCAGAAACGTAGGTTACTGCTGTAGCTGTCATATTTGTCAGATCATGTAATTGATTATGGCTTGATGCATTGCCTTCAAATCCATAATAAGCTATCAATCCGTTCGTTGGTGCTTGTGCCATTCCGTTAGTTCCTAAAATGGCAAATGCAATTAAAAGTAAAATTCTTTTCATTTAGAGTGTTTTTTAGATTTTAAGTCACAAAAATCTATTTATTAATTTGTGTAGTTTTTTGATCTTCATGAATTGATATTTATTTTTCACGAAAGAATCATTTTATTTCACAGAGCAAACTGTAGTTAAAATTTTTATAATGAATTGATTTTGTTTTAGGTTTCTTCGTTAATTTGTTAAAATTTTTAAAAATGGCATTTCGCTGGATTATCCTATTTACAATAATTGCAATCATAGAAATTTATGCTTTTCAAGCTGTTAAAACCTTCACTAAGGTAAGATGGGTGCAATTTTCCTACATACTAATATCTTTAGCCGCAGTGGCATTTGTGTTTTATGGTTTCTCTAAATTTGATAGGACTATAGGACAAACCCAATTGTTTATGTTCACTATTGGTGTTTTGTTGTTGGTTTTAGTTCCTAAGTTGTTGATCACATTTGTTATGTTGCTCGAAGATGTTTTGAGATTATTAATAGGTACCAAAAATTATTTTACCAACAGCAGTAACGATACTTTTCTTCCTGAGCGAAGAAGATTTGTCAGCCAAGTGGCATTAGGTATTGCAGCAGTGCCATTCTTGTCATTGATTTACGGAATGACAGTCGGAAAGTACAATTACAAAGTTTTAAGACAGACCTTGTTTTTTGATGATTTACCCGATGCTTTTGATGGTTTTAAAATCACTCAAATATCAGATATTCACAGTGGTAGTTTTGATAACCCTGAAAAAATTAGCTATGCTATTGATTTAATTAATGAACAAGAAGCTGATTTATTGCTTTTTACAGGTGATATTGTTAATACACATGCAACAGAAATGCATCCTTGGATTGATACGTTTAAGAAGATAAAAAAGTATGAATTCGGAAAATATTCTGTTCTGGGAAATCACGATTATGGTGAATATGTAGATTGGAAATCGGAAGATGCTAAAAATAAAAATTTCGAAGATATTAAGGATTTACATCGTCAAATAGATTTTAAGTTGATGTTAAACGAAAATACTAAAATTAAAAAAGGTACTGATGAAATTGCCATCGTTGGTGTAGAAAATTGGGGTGTAAAATTTAAGAAAGTTGGAGATTTAAGCAAAGCTTCTGAGAATTTGAAAAAAGAAGATTTTAAAATCTTAATGAGTCACGATCCAAGTCATTGGGATGCTGAGGTAAAAGAACATCCGAAACATTTTCATTTAACCCTTTCTGGGCATACGCATGGATTTCAGTTTGGAATTGAAATTCCTGGTGTAATTAAATGGAGTCCAGTGGAATATGTTTACAAACAATGGGCTGGTTTGTATGAAAACCTTGGGAAATTTATTTACGTAAATAGAGGTTTCGGATTTCATGCTTATCCTGGTAGAGTAGGGATTATGCCAGAAATTACAGTAATTGAACTAAAAAAAGGCAAAAACGTAGTATAATTAGTTAAAAATGCTACATTTGTATTACTAATACTTTCTTTTTTAGAAAAGAATATATAAAAATTTAGGTTTTATGTCAAAATTTGGCGAACTTATAAATGCTCAAGTTCCTGTGTTAATTGATTTTTACACAGAGTGGAATGAATCTTCAGTGTCAATGCATCCTGTAATTAGAGATGTTGCTGCTGCGCTTGGCGATAGAGCAAAAGTGATTAAAATTGATGTGGATAAGAACCAAGAACTAGCCGAAGCTCTTCGAATTAAAGGTTTACCAACACTAATGATTTATAAAGAAGGTCAAATGGTGTGGAGACAATCGGGTGAACTAGATGCTAATACTATAATTGGTTTAGTGCAAGAGCAAGTTTAATCCTCCGACAAGCTCAGGAGGACAGTTCGGAGTGTGATTTATTTTATTTTATCACAAACAAATCCTTTTTTAGTTAAAAATTCTAATGTTCTTGGAAGTACATATTCCAAGTTTGAGAATGCTTTTTTGCTATCGTGAAAAACGATTATACTACCAGAGTTTACATTTTTTAATACATTTTCTAAGCAATCCTCTTTAGAAATAGTGCTGTCAAAATCATACGATATTACATCCCACAGTATTATTTTGTATCCTATTTTTCTAATTTGTTTTGATTGCCAAGGTTTTATTTTTCCATAAGGAGGACGAAATAGTGAGCAATGTTCCGTACTTACTTTTGCATGTTCAGTTTCGCATAATTTTACATTTTCAACGTAGTCATTGGTAGATGTTTTCCATCCATTTAAATGGTTGAAGGTGTGATTGCCTATCGAATGCCCATCATCTATTACCTTTTTAAAAATTTCAGGATACTTTCTTATATTATCTCCAATGCAAAAAAATGTGGCTTTGGCATTGTATTGTTGGAGTAAATTTAAAGTCCACTCCGTGATTTCTGGAGTTGGTCCATCATCGAAAGTTAAGTATACTTTGTTTTCATTATTTGGAAGATCCCAAACATAATTTGAAAACAGTTTTTTAATAATTTGATTTGTTTTGACCCAGCTCATATTTCAAATATAAAAAATAAGTGCCGATAAATTAATTTACCGGCACTTATTTATGAATTAATTTTATCTATTCCATATCTCTTTGGAATCTTTGAAATCTGTTGTTGAAACTATTAAATTCGTTTCTGTTTTTGTTATAAAATTCAATATCACCGTTGGCTTTCATAACTTTTAATAAACTTCTGTAGCGCTCAATGTCGGTTACGATATCGGTTGCCATAAAACTTTGATCAGCAGAACTAAAGGTGCTGTAGTATCTTAAATTATCTTTATACTTATCAGCTAATTTTGCAATTAAATCTCTTGCTTTTTGTTTTTCTCCAGTTTTGTAATAACCTCCAGCAAAAGGTTCCAGCGTTAAATAATAACCATAATAATCAATCGGTGTTTTAGAAATAGCTAAATCGATTATTTTTTTAGCTTTTTCTATTTTACCTTCTTTGATTAGGAGTTCCATTAATCTTGATAAATTAGTACGGTAAGAGATACTATTTCGTCTTGTTTCTGGATCATGGTATATTTTAGTGCTTTCGCCATTGCCCCAATTCCATTTGGTTGCAAGAGTATACATTTTATCAGTATCCATTTGACCCATATCTGGATAGTTTTCTTCTACAACTGGTGTTTTTATTGGCACTAATTTATAAACCATACCATCTAATTGAAGGTAATCTTTCATCCATAAATAATCGTCATCGCCAAAACTACCCGGACTAAAATAAATGGGTCTTTTCCAGTTATTATTGTTTAGAATGTCAAACATAATCAAACGATTCTTATACAATGCGCCACCTTTTAAATCGATATCGATAAAAGGAACGATAGAGTCATTTTGTTTCGGATTAACAATTTTATTTGCAATCACAGCATTTTTATCGATTGGAATTCTAATTTTATTAGTTGGAAAGAAATGCAATTTATGTCCGCTTTGCATTTCAACAGTTGTGATTGTATCTTCACTTTTAGCAAAATTGATAAAATCTTTGATTAACCAACGGTTTTCTGTTTGTTTATTAAACAAGATTGCATCTCTATTATCGGCAACATATTGGCTGTGTTCGAACGAAATTGGTAAACCTTCGGCTTTATAGGTTTTAAGTTTCATTTGGTCAATATACCAATCGGTCATTAATAAACTTGTGTTTACAATTCTCACATCGGTTCTGTAGCCTTCAATTTCTTGAGCGTACCAAAGTGGGAATGTGTCATTATCACCAATAGTAAAAAGAATAGCATTTGGATCACAAGAATCTAAATAATTTTTAGCCATTGCAATTGCAGTATATTTTCCAGAACGATCGTGATCGTCCCAATTTTGAGCTGCCATTAATAGTGGTGCTGCTATTAAACTTGCTGCAACCACAACTGGTCCAACAATTTTAGAAGTAATTTTTTCTTTCAGCATTTCATAAATAGCATATACTCCAAAACCAATCCAAATTGCAAATACGTAGAAGGAACCAACTAAGGCATAATCTCGTTCTCTAGGTTCAAATGGTCTTTCGTTAAGGTATATTTTTAAAGCTAAACCTGTAAATAAAAACAAAGCTAGCAATACGTAAAAACTTTTTAAGTCTTTTTGAGCGTGATACATTAATCCAATCAAACCTAGGAATAATGGGATAAAGTAGTATAAGTTTCTTCCTTTATTGTTTAAAATATCTTTAGTTAGATTTTCTTGTGATCCTAAATGAACTTCGTCAATAAATTTGATACCGCTCAACCAGTTTCCATCTAAATTGTCATATCGACCTTGATTATCATTTTGTCTTCCAACAAAGTTCCACAATAAATAACGACCATACATATATCCAAATTGATATTCGAACATAAAGCTTAGATTGTCTAGTGTTGATGGTTTTTCAATATCTAGATAATCACCATAGGCTTTCAAGAAGGATACATAACCATCATTATCGATTTTACCGCTGCTGTAAGCTTGTCTAAATTCAGCCACAACATCGGTTAATTCTTTTTCTTCAACATATTCTGATTTTACTTTGAATTTTGGAACACCAGTGAAGTTCATATAGCCTTCAATGTTATCAGTACTCCACATTCTTGGTAAGATTGCTTTGTGATTATCATCAGTGTTTTGTTCTGCGTTTTTATAATCGTTTACAATAACATATTTCCCCGAAGCTTCATCTCTTTCATAGTTAGGAGCTTTATCAAGATAAGGATTGTTTTCGTCTAATCCTGCAAAAGCATCGGTATACTGCGGACCATAAAACAACGGATTGATTCCGTATTGCTCACGGTTATAGTATGCTAAAACTTCAGCAGCATCTGATGGTTTGTTTTCGTTTATTGGTGTATTAGCATTGGCTCTAATTGGCAACATCATCCAAGTTGAAAAACCAATCAAAACAAACAGGATACAAAGTAAAACGGTATTGTAAGTTGGATGTGCTTTTTTTCTGGTATAACCCAATCCGAAGTAGAAGAAGGCTATTATTAGTAAAAGTGCAAAAATAGTTCCTGAATTGAATGGTAAGCCTATGTTGTTTACCATAAAAATTTCGGTTTTACCAAAGAATGCTAAGGTGTATGGTAAAAGGAGTTTGAAAATAAAAAGTAATACAGCAATTATGATAACATTTGCTAAAATAAAATTTGTAATAGTAACTTTTTTATAGTTTTTAAAGAAATATAAAAATCCGATAGATGGTATTGTAAGTAATGCCATAAAGTGAACACCAAATGATAGTCCAACTACAAGACTTATTAAAAGTAACCAACGGTTTCCTTTAGGTTCGTGCATTTCTTGTTCCCATCTTAATCCTAACCAAAATAAAAGTGCAATTAGTAGTGTTGCCATTGCATAAACTTCGGCTTCAACGGCATTGAACCAAAAACTATCTGAGAATGTAAAAGCTAAAGCACCAACAAAAGAACTTCCTAGAATTACAACAGCATTAGAATTATTGATTTCAGAATAAGAAGCTATAATTTTTTTAAGCAATATTGTTGATGACCAGAACATAAACAAGATAGTAAAGGCACTTGAAAAAACCGACATCATATTTACCATCAAGGCAACTTTGTCGCTACTTGTAGCAAACATTGCAAAAAAGGCGCCCAACATTTGAAATAATGGTGCTCCTGGCGGATGTCCTACTTCTAATTTTGCAGCTGTAGCGATGTATTCACCACAATCCCAAAAACTCATAGTTGGTTCTACTGTTAAGGTGTAAGTAATTAATGCTATTGAAAAAGCAGCCCATCCTAAAATGTTATTCCACTTTTTGAAGTCAAATGTTGTCATATATAAGTATGATGTTAATTTAATTGCAAAGAAACTATTTTTTTATCGAAACCACCTAAAGTGAGCTTGATAAAATTTAATGTATTTAATAATTGTTTAAGGCTTAATCTGCAATATCTCTTTGGGTTATTTATATTAATTTACGAAATTTTATTGTTTTGACCATCAACAAGGTCACTATTTTAGTAGTTAAATAAATTTATTCATTGATTTTAAATTCAAGTCCAATAAACCTTTTACTTTCAATGGTTATGCGGCTGTCATCTTGAAAATATTTTCTAATTTTAGTAATAAAAACATCCATACTTCTTCCTGAAAAATAATCGTTGTTATTCCATATCGCGTTAAGTATAGTTTCTCTTTTAATTATTTGATTTTTATTATTGAAGAGAAATAAAATTAAAGTAGCTTCTTTTTCGGTTAGTTGTTGTGTTTTTGCACCAATTTTTAAATACATTCTTTTGGTATCAAATACATAGTTTCCGATAAGAATTTTATCGGTTTCTGGGTTGCTTAAATTGGTTTCACTTCTTTTTAAAATATTATTTATCCTTAAAATTAATTCTTCGGCTTCAAATGGTTTCACAACATAATCATCAGCGCCTAGTTGAAGGCCTTTTATTCGATCTTCTTTTAGTTGCTTAGCGGTTAAAAATATAAAACGAGTATCTGGATTAATCTTAAGTAGCTCTTCGGCTAATGTAAAGCCATCCATTTCGGGCATCATTACATCTAGAATGCAAATATCAAATGGCTCGTTTTTGAAAATTTCTAAGGCTTTATTGCCGTTTTCTGCACACACTACATTGAAATTATGTAATTGTAAATACTGAATTAAAACTTCAGAAAAGTCGATATCATCTTCTGCTAAAAGTATTTTCTTCATATCTTTTAAGATGGAATTGATAATGTTAATCGGGTTCCTTTTCCTAAATCACTTACCAAATTGATAGTTCCTTTATGCGCTTTTATGATTTGATCTACATAATAAAGTCCAAGTCCAAGACCTTTAGTATTATGAAGATTTCCTTTTTCAACTCGATAAAATTTGTCAAATAGTAAACTTTGTTTGTTTTTGGCAATACCAATTCCGTCATCCTCAATACTAATTTTAAATTCGTTGTTTTCAATGTTAGTTGTCACATAAATGGTTTTTGCTCCATATTTAACGGCATTTTCTAAAACATTCACAATAGCCGTCGTAAGATGAAATTTATCTAATGTTAATTGCGTTTCAGAATTAAAACTGGTTTGAATTTCAATAGAAGGATTGGCAAGTTTAAAATCATCAATTATGGTGTGCAAAAAAGAGTTGGTTTTGATTTTCTCTTTATTTAATTCTATTTCTTCAAAACCCAACGAATTGCTCATTACCTGATCAATTAAGTTCTGTAAACGTTCGTTTTGTCTATTGATAGTTTGAATAAGTTGATTATAAACCAGATCATTTTCTTTTACTTCTTTGCGTTCTAAAATTTTTGTCGAAACCGATAATGTAGTAAGCGGTGTTTTTAATTCGTGAGTTATATTGTTGATAAAATCAGTTTTAATATCGCTGATTTTCTTTTGTTTTATTAACGATTTAATTGTTATTACAAATATTGTTATCAAAGTAATGATAGACGCAAAAGCAAAAATCAGTAACAATGACATTCTTTTTAAAACTATCAATTCCCAGTTTTTTACAGAAACATACAAGCTATCTTCTGTTAACAATTTAAATTTTGATTTTGAGGTATTCGCGCTCGTTGTTCCGACATAATTCCTAATCAAAAAAGCGTCATCTAATGAGTTAAGATTCCCATACATCTTGTTTTCAATAAATGGTTTCTCTGCAAACAAGGTGTCTACTTTTTTTGCATTAGTATACATAACAAACTTGTTGAGAATTATCGCGAAATCTATGGAATTGTCAGGAAACTCTTTATTGAATTTTTTTTGCAATTTTTCAGTTAGTTGTTTCCTCAAATGATTTTCAATAAGTTGTTTTCTAATTTGTGAACGATAATTTCTATCAACGAGATAATTTTCGGCTAGTTCGTTGTATATATAATCTTTGTTGTTAAACAATGTGCTGTCAATGTCGCTGTAGTCATTAGTTATTTGAGCCAGCTTTTCTTTAACTTCAATTTTGAATTGCGCAACTTTGTAATTATAGGTGGTTTTAACCAAATAATATTGCATAATACAGAGCGCTAGTAGTACTATGGTTGATAATATTGTAAGTATGTTTATTTTTTGTTTCATATCCTAATTCTAATTTCAAAAATAATACGATTTATTTTATAAATCATCGTTTTGTTCTATGTTTAACCTACGATTAACTTTCGAGCGATTGATAAGTGTATAAAATTATATTATCTAAATATAAATAAATTAGCTAGTTATGATTTTAAGATTTTTTTTTAATTAAATTTTAGATAAAAGTTACATAAATGTTTGTGTAAAATAAATTTTGTATTAAATTTGCACCCGCAATCAAGGACAAAATAACATATTTATTTTGAAATTGTTTTGAAAGCTGGTCTATGGTGTAATGGTAACACAACTGTTTTTGGTGCAGTCTTTCTAGGTTCGAGTCCTAGTAGACCAACATAAAATCCCGACTTTTTTTAGTTGGGATTTTTTTTTGTAATTAATTTTGAAAACTAATAATAGATGTAGTCCTAAAAAATAAGCCCTCAACTGAGGGCTTATTTAATTTTATTTATATTTTAAATGTGACTACTGGTCTTGTGGCGTGATTCACTAAATCTTCACTGATGCTTCCGTTGAAGAAGTGGGAGAGACCTTTTCTGCCGTGAGTACTCATTCCAATTAAATCGGCATCAATGCTATTAGAAAAATTTAATATGCCTTTTTCAACATTAGTTTCGTTGTAAACATGGGTTTCAACTTTTTCGACATTAAAGTTAGCAAGAAACTTTTTCATTGTTTCTTCTGATGATGAAGTTGATTTGAAATTATTTGGCGTATTAACCATTACCAAATGCAGTGTAGAATCAAATTTTGTGGCAAATTCAACAACTTTTTCGAATGGCTTTTTAACTTCATCACTAAAATCAGATGCAAAAACAAAGTTATTTACTTTGAAATCTTTTTCTTCTTTTTTGATGATTAACACGGGAACATTTGAATTACGAACTACTTTTTCAGCATTTGAACCGATAAACATTTCTTTATATCCACTTGCGCCGTGCGAACCCATTACAATTAAATCAACATCATTTATTTGGCTAATTTTTAATATTCCGTCAAAAGCTAATTCAAATTGAACAATTTCTGAGACTTTTAATCCTTCTAAATACTCTTCGTCCATTAGGTCTTCAAGTTTTTTTATTGCGGCATTCTTAAAAAACATTATTTCAGGAATTGCGGCACCTGATCCAATAGCATCACTTGCTTGATTTGGAAACTCTAGCATGTGTAATAATATAATTTCACCATTGTTTTTTCTAGCAATTTGTGCGGCAACTTTTAAAGCGTATTCAGCGTTTTGAGAAAAGTCTGTAGGTATAAGAATTTTTTTCATATTACTTTATATTTAGTGTATTGATAGGTTATTAATTATGTATACTATAAAGGTATGAAAAAAATATAAAAATCAATGAATTTAATATAAATATTTTTTTCTATATTTGCACCATTGTTAAACAGAAATGAATAATGAGGGAAGCACTGCTTCCCTCTTTTTATAAAAATATGACATTTAAAGAACAGGTTTCAAATCTTCTAGACGAAGCTTTATCTGAAAAGCCAGAAATGTTTTTGATAGACTTATCAATTTCAGATAATTACAAGATTGTTGTAACTTTGGATGGTGATAAGGGTGTGAATCTTCAAGATTGTATAGATATCAGCAGAGTTGTTGAAAATAATTTAGACAGAGAAGAGCACGATTTTGAATTAGAAGTTGCCTCTGTGGGAGTTGGAACGCCATTAAAGTTGAAAAGACAATACATAAAAAATATTGGAAGAACTTTGAAAGTGAAAACCCAAAATGAAACAATAGAAGCTGAGTTGGTTAAAGCCGATGACGAAAAAATAAGTTTGTCTTGGTCAGCAAGAGAACCAAAAAAGATAGGTAAAGGTAAGGAAACCGTACTTAAACAACTAGATTTACCTTACGAAGAAATAAAAGAAGCAGTTGTTACAATAAATTTTAATTAAATAGAATAATGGAAAATATTGCATTAATCGAATCATTCTCAGAGTTTAAAGATGATAAACTTATTGATCGAGTAACGCTTATGGCGATTTTAGAAGATGTTTTTAGAAATGCTTTAAAAAAGAAGTATGGTTCTGATGACAATTTTGATATTATCATAAATCCTGATAAAGGAGATATGGAAATTTGGCAAAGAAGAATTGTAGTTGCTGATGATGATTTAGATTTAGAGCATTTAGAAATCACACTTTCTGATGCTAGAAAAATAGAGCCTGATTTTGAAATTGGCGAAGAAGTATCTGAAGAAGTTAAATTGATAGATTTAGGAAGAAGAGCAATTTTGGCATTACGTCAAAACTTAATTTCTAAAATCCACGAACACGATAATACAAATTTATACAAACAATTTAAAGATATTATCGGTGAAATATATACAGCAGAGGTACATCACGTTCGTCCAAGAGTTGTAATTTTAGTTGATGATGAAGGTAATGAAATTGTATTGCCTAAAGAAAAACAGATTCCTTCTGATTTTTTCCGTAAAGGAGATAATGTTAAAGGAATTATTGAAAGCGTTGAATTAAAAGGTAATAAGCCACAAATTATTATGTCTAGAACTTCTGAGAAGTTTTTAGAAAAATTATTTGAACAAGAAATTCCAGAAGTTTTCGACGGTTTAATTATGATTAAAAAAGTAGTAAGAATTCCTGGTGAAAAAGCAAAAGTAGCTGTTGATTCTTATGACGATAGAATCGATCCAGTTGGTGCTTGTGTTGGTATGAAAGGTTCACGTATTCACGGAATTGTTCGTGAATTAGGAAACGAAAATATTGACGTTATTAATTACACAACCAACGCTTCTTTGTTAATTACAAGAGCTTTGAGTCCAGCTAAAGTATCTTCGGTTAAAATTAACGAAGAAACAATGCACGCTGAAGTTTTCTTGAAATTAGAAGAAGTTTCTAAAGCAATTGGTCGTGGTGGTCAAAATATTAAATTAGCAGGTCAATTATCTGGATACGAATTAGATGTAATTAGAGAAGGAAGTACAGCTGAAGATGATGATGTTGAATTAACAGAGTTTTCAGATGAAATAGATGGTTGGATTATTGATGAATTTGCTAAAATTGGATTGGATACTGCCAAAAGTATTTTAAAACAAGATGTAGCTGATTTAGCAAGAAGAACTGATTTAGAAGAAGAAACAATACAAGAAGTAATGCGCATATTGAAAGAGGAGTTTGAGGACTAATTTTTCACCCCAATAAAAAAAAGAATTTATAAAAGATTTTATGTCTGAAGAAAGAAATATTAGAATAAACAAAGTTTTAAGGGAATTAAATATTTCGTTAGAGAGAGCTGTCGATTATCTTAAGGATAAAGGAATTGCTATTGACGCAAATCCAAACGCTAAGATATCTGATAAAGAGTTTGATATTCTACAAAATCAATTTGCCGGAGACAAAGGCAATAAAGAGGCGTCTAAAGGAGTTAGCGAAGAAATTAAGAAAGAAAAAGAAGCGCTTCGTCTTGAAAGAGAGAAAGAAATTGAAGACAAAAGAAAAGTTGAAGAAGAGCGTCAACGTCTTGAAGTAATTAAAGCTAAAGCTGTAGTTTCTGGTCCTAAACAAGTTGGCAAAATTGATTTAGACCCTAAGCCAATTGTTGCTAATAAATCTGAAAGCGTAAAATCAGAACAAAAAGTTGAAGAAAAACCAGCTGCTGTAAATGAAAAACCAGAGCCGGTTAAAGAAAAAACTGTGGTTGCTGAAGTTAAAATAGTGCCTAAAGAGGATGTTGCAGTTGAAAAGCCAGTAAAAGTTGAAACTCCAAAAGTTGAAAAGGTTGCAGAAGCAACTCCTGCTGTTGATGAAACGCATACTACACAATATCAAAATCTTTCGGGTCCAACTTTAACAGGTCAAAAAATTGATTTATCTCAGTTTAACAAACCTAAAAAAACCACGCCACCTAAGATCAATAGTGCAAACAAAGTTGATCCTAACAAAAATAAAAGAAAAAGAATTCCACCAAAACCAGGTGAAGCTCGTCCAGGAAATGCGGGAGGAAATAACCAAGGCGGTCCAAATAAACCAGCAGGTACAGGTGGAAATAAATTCACGGCTAACAAGCCAGGTGGAGGAGGTTTCCAAAAAGGAAATCGACCAGCTATTGTTCAAAAAGTTGAGCCTACAGAAGAAGAGGTTAAAAACCAAATTAAAGAAACACTTGAAAGACTTCAAGGTAAAGGTTCTAAATCTAAGGCAGCTAAATATAGAAGAGATAAAAGAGATACACACCGTCAACGTTCAGATGATGAGCAAAGAGCATTAGATGAAGGTAGCAAAACAATCAAAGTAACCGAGTTTGTTACTGTTGGTGAAGTAGCAACGATGATGGATGTGCCAATTACTAAAGTTATCGGTACTTGTATGTCTTTAGGAATTATGGTGACAATGAATCAGCGTTTAGATGCCGAAACATTAACTATCGTTGCTGATGAATTTGGTTATGAAGTTGAATTTATTACAACCGATCTTGAAGAGTCTATTGAAATAATTGAAGATAGAGAAGAAGATTTAGTAAATAGAGCGCCGATTGTTACGGTAATGGGTCACGTAGATCACGGTAAAACATCTTTACTTGATTATATTCGTAAAGAAAATGTTATTGCAGGTGAATCGGGCGGAATTACACAACACATTGGTGCATATGCAGTACAATTAGATAATGGTCAAAAAATAACATTCCTTGATACACCTGGTCACGAAGCGTTTACAGCTATGCGTGCTCGTGGTGCACAAGTTACCGATATTGCGATTATCGTAATTGCTGCCGATGATGATATTATGCCTCAAACTAAAGAAGCAATTTCTCACGCACAAGCAGCAGGAGTTCCAATGATTTTTGCAATTAATAAAGTCGATAAGCCTCACGCTAATCCAGAAAAAATTAAAGAGAAATTAGCTTCAATGAATTTGCTTGTTGAAGATTGGGGTGGAAAGTATCAATCGCACGATATTTCTGCTAAGGCAGGAACTGGTGTGAAAGAACTTTTAGAAAAAGTATTGCTTGAAGCTGAAATTTTAGATTTAAAAGCAAATCCTAATAAAGCCGCGGTTGGAACAGTTGTTGAAGCGCAGTTAGATAAAGGTAGAGGATATGTTTCAACAATTTTAGTTCAATCTGGTACTTTAAAAGTTGGTGATTATGTTTTAGCAGGTAAAAATCACGGAAAGGTTAAAGCAATGTATGATGAAAGAGGTAACAGTATTAAAGAAGCTGGCCCTTCAACACCTATGTCTATTCTTGGTTTAGATGGTGCTCCTACTGCAGGTGATAAATTTAATGTTTTCGAAGACGAAAGAGAAGCTAAACAAATTGCAGCGAAGAGAACACAGTTAATGCGCGAGCAATCTGTGAGAACACAACGTCATATTACTTTGGCAGAAATTGGTCGTCGTATTGCTCTAGGACAATTTAAAGAATTAAATATTATATTAAAAGGAGATGTTGATGGTTCTGTAGAAGCATTGTCTAACTCTTTCACCAAATTATCTACTGAAGAGATTCAAATTAATATCATCCATAAAGGAGTTGGAGCAATTACTGAAACCGATGTTATGTTGGCTTCAGCTTCAGATGCGATCATTATCGGATTTAATGTTCGTCCTGCTGGAAACGCAAGACAACTTGCCGATAAAGAAGAGATTGATATCAGAAACTATTCAATTATCTATGATGCAATTGATGACTTAAAAGACGCAATGGAAGGTATGTTATCTCCAGAGTTGAAAGAAGAAATTACAGGTACGGCAGAAATTCGTGAAACATTCAAGATTTCTAAAGTGGGTACAATTGCAGGATGTATGGTAACAGATGGTAAAATCTTTAGAAATTCTAGAATCCGTATTATCCGTGAAGGAGTAGTTATATTTACAGGTGAGTTAACGGCTCTGAAGCGTTTTAAAGACGATGTAAAAGAAGTTTCGAAAGGATATGATTGTGGTATCCAAATTAAAAACTACAACGAAATAGAGCAGCTTGATATTATTGAGGCGTTCCAAGAAGTTGAAGTTAAGAAAAAGCTGAAATAAATTAGTTCAAATAAAAAATCCCGAGTTAATCGGGATTTTTTTTGTTTAAATTTTAGAAGGCTTAATTAAAATTGCATTTGGATATTTTTTCTTTAATAAGTTTAAATTTCGTTCAGCTTCAATTCTTGTTTTAAAATTTCCTACCCAAACCTTATAGAATGGCGTATTAAAAATTATGGTTGCGTCATAGCTTTTGTTCTCTTTTTTGAATTGTATCAAAGTTTTTTTAGAAGCCTCACTATTACCATTAAAAATTTGAATTTTATATCTGTTGTTTATTGTTATTGAGGAGTTTACTTTTCTTTTTTCATTTAGTAACTGTTCAAATTTTAAGTCTTGATTGACAACAACATTTTGTGATTTTATAGAATTAATATTGAATAAACAAAGAGTCAAAAATAGTAGTTTTAAGGAATTTTTTTCTGTGAAATAGTTCATAATGATTTGATTTTTATGCAAATGTAATAGATAAAGTTATAGGTGTAAAATTAAAAGTTATTTAGAATTAATATAAATTAATAATTAAGATATATTTATGGTTTTGAGAATAGTTCTTAAATCGTATTTTTGCTCAAGTTTTTAAAAAAAGTAATTTGGTTAGTTTATTCGTATTATAGAAAAAACCATACCAAAATTTAGTCGATAATCATTTATAATATGAAAAAAGTGGGTAACCATAGTTCGATTTCAAGAATCTATGCATTCGGATTAGCTTTATTGCTGAGTTTTTCTTTTTCTTCATTTGCACAAGATGCGGCGGCAACACCTGCGGCTGATCCTGCAGCAGCGCCAGCTGCGGCAGCAAGTGCGCCTGCGGCAACAGCTGGAGGTGACGCTGCAAAAGGGAAAGAGTTATTCAATGCAAATTGTGCAGCGTGTCATAACTTAGATAGAAAAATGACAGGTCCAGCTCTTAGAGGTATATCTGCAAAATATGATATGCCTTGGTTGTACAAGTGGATTAATAACAGTTCTGCCTTAATCAAATCTGGTGATGCAAAAGCTGTAAAAGTTTATGAGGAAAATAATAAAGCAGTAATGACTGCATTTCCAAATTTGTCAACTGCAGATATTGATAATATCATTGCTTATACTAACGAACCTAAAGCAGAGCCGCCAGTTCCTGCTGGTGTGCCTGGTGTTGTTAAGTCGGATGACAGTGGTCTTTCAAACAATATTATTTTAGGGGCTTTAGCTTTTGTTATGCTAATCTTAGTTGTTATGTTGTTTTTAGTAAACAATGTGTTGACTAAAGTTGCAAAAGCTAATGGTATTGAAGTTGCTGAAAAGGTGAAAACTATTCCACTTTGGAAAGCATTCGCAAAAAATCAATTTTTAGTGCTGGTATCTGCAATTTTATTATTGCTAGCAAGTGGTTATTTTGTTTATGGATTTTTAATGCAGGTTGGTGTTGATCAAGATTATGCTCCGGTGCAGCCAATTCATTATTCTCATAGAATTCATGCTGGTAGTAATGGTATTGATTGTAAATACTGTCACTCATCTGCGAGGGTAAGCAAGCATGCGGGTATTCCTTCATTAAATGTATGTATGAACTGTCACAAAAATATTGCAGAAGTTTCAGATACTACTGCTACTGAAGAGTATTCAAAAGCTTTTTATGATAAAGAGATTCAGAAATTGTACAAAGCAGTTGGTTGGGATCAAAGCACTCAGAAATATACTGGAAAAACTGAGCCAGTTAAGTGGGTTAGAATACACAATTTGCCAGACTTTGCATATTTCAATCACGCGCAACACGTAACTGTTGGTGGTATTGAATGTCAAAAATGTCACGGTGAAGTTCAAACTTATGAAATTCAAAAGCAATTCGCTCCTTTAACAATGGGATGGTGTATCGATTGTCACCGAAAAACCGATGTTAAAATGGAAGGAAATGCATACTACGATAAAATTCACAAAGAACTTTCTAAAAAATATGGTGTAGACAAATTGACTGCAGCACAAATGGGAGGTTTAGAATGTGGTAAATGTCACTATTAATCAAATTATTAAGAAGCTAATATTTATATACGATGTCATCTAACAAAAAATACTGGAAAAGTGTTGAGGAACTAAACGAAAATAGTTCTATTGTTGAGACGCTTAGAACTAATGAATTTGTGGAACAAATCCCTACGGATGAGTTTTTAGCTAATAGTTCATTATCTTCTTCATCAACTACTCGTCGTGATTTCTTAAAGTACGTAGGTTTTACAACTGCAGCTGCATCATTGGCTGCTTGTGAAGGTCCTGTTCACAAATCAATTCCTTACGTAGTTCAGCCAGATACAATTATTCCTGGTGTTGCTGATTTTTATGCAACTACTATGTTTGACGGATTTGATTTTGCAAACCTTTTAGTTAAAACAAGAGAAGGTCGTCCAATCAAAATTGAAAATAACGCTATTGATGGTGCTAAATTCGCTGCTAACGCGAGAGTACACGCTTCAGTATTATCATTATATGATAGTATGCGTTTAAAAGGTCCAAAAGTTGATGCAAAGTCATCTACTTGGAAAGAAGTAGATGCTAGAGTTAAAGCTAGTCTTTCAGAAGCTAAGTCTTCTGGAAAGCAAGTGGTTTTACTTACAAGCACTTTGGCAAGTCCTTCTACTGAAAGATTAATTTCTGATTTTATTTCTAAAAATCCAACTGCAAAACACGTTGTGTATGATGCGGTTTCTGAATCTGCAGCAGTTGATGCTTTTGAACTAGTTTATGGTGAAAGAGGATTAGCAGATTACGATTTTTCAAAAGCAAATACAATCGTTTCTATTGGTGCTGATTTCTTAGGTGATTGGCAAGGTGGTGGTTTTGATGCTGGATATGCTAAAGGAAGAATTCCTCAAGCTGGAAAAATGTCTAAGCATTTTCAATTTGAAGCAAATATGACTTTATCTGGTGCTGCTGCTGATAAGAGAGTACCGATGACTGTAGCTAATCAAAAATTAGCTTTACTAAAAATATATTCTGTTATAACTGGTGCGTCTGTTTCAATTTCTAAAATTGAAAATGAAGTGGAAGTTGTTAAAGCAGCGAATCAATTAAAGTCTGCTGGAAGCAAAGGACTTTTAGTTTGTGGTATTCAAGATAAAAATGCACAATTGTTAGTCTTTGCTATCAATCAAGTTTTAAAAAGTGAAGCTTTATTAACTGCCGGGACAAGACTTATTAGAAAAGGTTCTAATGAAAAAGTTGCACAGTTAATTTCAGATATGAATGCTGGTTCAGTTCATACGCTTATTATGAGCGGTGTTAATCCGGTGTACACTTTATCAAATAGTAAATCATTTGTAGATGGTTTGAAGAAAGTGAAAACATCTGTTTCTTTTTCTATGAAAGAAGATGAAACAGCCGAACTTTCTACAATAGCAGCGGCAACTCCACATTATTTAGAGTCTTGGAATGATTTAACTTTAACTAAAGGTACTTATTCTTTAGTTCAGCCTACTATTCGTCCATTATTCAGTACGAAACAATTTCAAGAATCACTAATGTCTTGGAATGGAATTGCAGGAACATACTATGATTACATTAAAGGCAATTCTGTTGCTTATACTAGTGGTGCATCTTGGAATAAAGTTTTACATGATGGAGTTTTTGTTACTTCATTAAATACTTTAAGTGGTGGTACAGCTGATTACTCTGGCGCAGCTTCTGCTTTAGCGCAGTCTAAGCCAGCTCAAGGTTTTGAGTTAGTTTTATATACTAAAGTAGGATTAGGTGATGGTCAACAAGCAAATAATCCTTGGTTACAAGAGTTTCCAGATCCAATTACAAGAGTATCTTGGGATAACTATGTAACTGTTTCTCAATTTGATGCTGAAAAACTTGAATTAGAAAACAAGATTGTTGCAAATGGTGGTCTTAACGGAAGTTATGCTACATTAAACGTTAATGGTGTTAAAATTGAAAATGTTCCGGTAATTGTTCAACCTGGACAAGCTAAAGGTACTTTAGGTTTAGCATTAGGATACGGTAAAAAGGCAGCATTGAAAGAAGAGATGCAAGTTGGTATTAATGCTTATGCATTCTATAATAATTTTAACAATGTGCAAGCGGTTACTATTTCTAAAGGAAGTGGTGAGCATGAATTTGCATGTGTTCAATCTCAAAAGACCTTAATGGGTAGAGGTGACATTGTTAAAGAAACAACATTAGAAATTTTTAATACTGCAAAAGATAGTAAAGAATGGAATCCTGTTCCAATGGTTTCTTTAGATCATAAAGAAGTTGAAGCAACTAAAGTTGATTTATGGGAATCTTTCGACAGATCAACAGGGCATCACTTTAATTTATCAATTGATTTAAATGCTTGTACAGGATGTGGAGCTTGTGTTATTGCTTGTCACGCTGAAAATAATGTGCCTGTAGTTGGTAAATCTGAAGTTAGAAGAAGTCGTGATATGCACTGGTTGCGTATCGATAGATATTATTCTTCTGAAGATACTTTTGCTGGCGACAACAAGAAAAAAGAAGAATTTGACGGTTTATTCGGAGATAAAGGTTCGTTAGGCGGATTTGGCCAGATGGAAAGTCCAGCAGACAATCCTCAAGTAGCTTTCCAGCCTGTTATGTGTCAACACTGTAATCACGCACCTTGTGAAACAGTTTGTCCGGTAGCTGCTACTTCTCATGGTCGTCAAGGTCAAAATCAAATGGCTTACAACAGATGTGTTGGTACTCGTTACTGTGCAAACAACTGTCCTTATAAAGTACGTCGTTTTAACTGGTTCTTGTATAACAATAATGATGAGTTTGATTTCCATATGAATGATGATTTAGGTCGTATGGTTGTTAACCCTGATGTAAACGTTCGTTCTCGTGGAGTAATGGAAAAATGTTCGATGTGTATTCAAATGACACAAAAAACAATTCTTGATGCAAAACGTGAAGGAAGAGAAATAAAAGACGGTGAATTCCAAACTGCGTGTTCAAATGCTTGTTCATCTGGAGCAATGATATTTGGTGATGTAAATGATAAAGAATCTAAAGTAGCAGAATTACTTGAAGATAAAAGAATGTATCATTTATTAGAGCATGTTGGTACAAAACCAAACGTTATCTACCACGTTAAAGTTAGAAATACCTAGTAAAATAAAGATTAATTAAGAAACAAGATAAAGGATTATGTCGTCTCACTACGAAGCACCCATTAGAAAACCATTAGTTATTGGTGATAAAAGTTATCACGATGTGACTGTCGATGTTGCTGCGCCTGTTGAAGGAAGAGCAAACAAACAATGGTGGACCGTTTTTTCAATTGCATTAGCAGCTTTCCTTTGGGGAATAGGTTGTATCACTTATACCATTTCAACTGGTATCGGAACTTGGGGTCTTAATAAGACTGTAGGTTGGGCTTGGGATATTACCAATTTCGTTTGGTGGGTTGGTATCGGTCACGCAGGAACATTAATTTCTGCTGTACTTTTACTTTTCCGTCAAAGATGGAGAATGGCTATTAACCGTTCTGCGGAAGCAATGACAATTTTCTCAGTTGTTCAAGCAGGTTTATTCCCAATTATCCACATGGGTAGACCTTGGTTAGCCTATTGGGTTGTTCCAATTCCTAATCAATTTGGTTCCCTTTGGGTTAACTTCAACTCTCCATTGCTTTGGGACGTATTTGCAATTTCAACGTATCTTTCAGTATCATTAGTTTTCTGGTGGACTGGTTTACTTCCTGATTTTGCTATGTTGAGAGATAGAGCTGTAACGCCTTTCAATAAAAAGATATATTCTATATTAAGTTTCGGATGGAGTGGTAGAGCTAAAGATTGGCAACGATTTGAGGAAGTTTCTCTTGTTCTAGCAGGATTAGCAACACCTTTAGTACTTTCTGTGCATACAATTGTATCATTTGACTTTGCTACATCAGTTGTTCCTGGTTGGCATACAACAATTTTCCCTCCTTATTTTGTGGCTGGTGCTGTATTCTCTGGTTTTGCAATGGTAAACACATTGCTGATTATTATGAGAAAAGTTTCAAACCTAGAAGCTTATATTACCGTTCAGCATATTGAATTAATGAATATAGTAATTATGATTACTGGTTCTATAGTTGGTGTTGCTTATATCACGGAATTATTCGTTGCTTGGTATTCAGGAGTAGAGTACGAACAATATGCTTTCTTAAACAGAGCAACAGGACCTTATGCTTGGGCTTATTGGGCAATGATGAGTTGTAACGTTTTCTCTCCACAATTTATGTGGTCAAAAAAATTGAGAACTAGTATTATGTTCTCTTTCATAATCTCAATTGTTGTAAATATTGGTATGTGGTTTGAACGTTTCGTAATTATTGTTACTTCGTTACACAGAGATTATCTTCCTTCATCTTGGACTATGTTCTCTCCAACATTTGTTGACATCGGTATCTTCATCGGAACAATAGGTTTCTTCTTTGTTTTATTTTTACTATATGCTAGAACTTTCCCTGTTATTGCTCAGGCGGAAGTTAAAACAATCTTGAAATCTTCAGGTGAAAATTATAAAAGAGAAAGAGAAAAACAAGAGCACAATCATTCAGAAAAACATTAGTATTTGTTATGAGTAATAAAGTTATACACGCAATATACAATGATGATGATATTTTAATGGATGCTGTAAAGCAAACAAGAAAAGCACATCATCATATTGAAGAAGTCTTTACTCCATTTCCTGTTCACGGTTTGGATAAAGCTATGGGTTTAGCGCCAACTAGACTTGCAATCTGTGCATTCATATACGGTTGTATTGGTATCACTGTTGCAACTACAATGATGGATTATATTATGATTCAAGATTGGCCGCAAGATATCGGTGGAAAGCCAAGTATGAGTTATATTCAAAATATGCCTGCTTTCGTTCCGGTTATGTTTGAAATGACAGTATTTTTTGCAGCACACTTAATGGTTATTACTTTTTATATGAGAAGTAAATTATGGCCATTTAAACAAGCAGAAAATCCTGATGTTAGAACAACAGACGATCATTTCTTGATGGAAGTAGCTGTAAATAACAATGAAGAGGAATTAACTTCATTTTTAAAAAATACAGGTGCAGTCGAAGTTAAAGTAATTGATAAGCACTAAACAGTCATGAAAAGTATTTTAAAAATCACATTAGCACTAAGTTTACTAGTATCTTTTTCATCTTGTAAAGATAATGCTTCACCTAACTATCAGTACATGCCAAATATGTATGAGTCGGTAGCTTATGAAACTTATTCAGAATCAAATGCTTTTAATTCAGTTAACGGGTTAAAAGGTAAAGAAGGTCAGTTACCTGCAGTTGGAACAATTAAAAGAGGTTATGTTCCTTATGAGTTTCCAAATTCACCTGAAGGATATGAAGCCTCTAAAATTAGTTCCAAGTCTCCGCTGGACGCGTCAAAGATTGATATGAAAAAAGCTGAGGAACTTTATGTTATTTATTGTGCTATTTGTCACGGTAATGAAGGTAATGGTAAAGGTAAATTAGTTACACAAGGTAAGTTTTTGGGTGTTCCTAGTTACGCCGATAGACCAATTACTGAAGGTAGCGTGAATCACGTAATTAATTTTGGTTTGAATTCAATGGGTTCTTATGCAACTCAGTTAAATCAAGAAGAGCGTTGGATGGTTTCAGCTTATGTTATGAAACTTAAAAGTCAATTATAATTGTAGAACAAACAGATTGTTATAGATATGTACACATTTTCAAAAGGTTTAAAAAACACAGCGCTTGTTCTAATGATTTTAGGATTAGTTGGTATAGTGTATGGTTTTTTATCTGCTCCCAAAACTATAGAAGAAGTCGAAAAAATAGTTGCAGAAAGTCATCATAGTGGTCACGGTGCTAAAGTTGAAGCTCACAGTTCTCATGAGGTCATTGCTACACATAAAGTTGAAAAAGAAGCTAAGGTGGAAGAAGTTGCTACCGATAGTTTACATAATGCAACATCAGCGGATTCTGTAAGTCATACTGTTGTTGCCGTAGCAGAAGAGAAGCATCACGATAATCATAAAGCAGCTGTACACGTTACATCGAAAGCTGATTTAGAAAAAGAACATAAAGAACACGTAGAACACGTTTTTCATCAGTTGCAAAACAAACCGTGGTCGGCATTGTATGTTGCTTGTATATTTTTTATGTTAATATCTTTGGGTACTTTGGCATTTTATGCAATTCAGCAAGTGGCTCAAGCAGGTTGGTCTCCTGTTTTATTTAGAGTTATGCAAGGTATTACAGCTTATCTACCTGTTGGTTCTTTAATTTTCTTCGGTTTATTAGTTTTATCAGCTCTTCATTTAAATCATTTGTTTGTTTGGATGGAAGATGGCGTAACTGAGGTTGGTCACGAAAACTATGATAAATTAATTGCCGGTAAGTCTGGTTATCTAAATGTTACTTTTTGGTTGATTAGAGCAGCAGTATTTTTAATAGGTTGGAATCTGTACCGTCATTTATCAAGAAAAAATTGTTTGGCACAAGATGAGGCAAATGATAATACTTTTTATAAAAAGAATTTTAAACTTTCAGCTGGATTTTTAGTTTTCTTTATTGTTACTGAATCTATTATGTCGTGGGACTGGTTGATGTCTTTTGATCCTCACTGGTTCAGTACATTGTTTGGCTGGTATGTTTTTGCGAGCTTTTTCGTAAGTGGTATTACTACTATTTCAATGGTTACTCTTTACTTGAAATCAAAAGGTTATCTTGAAAATGTGAATTCTAGTCACATTCATGATTTATCTAAATTTATGTTTGGTATCAGTGTATTTTGGACGTATTTATGGTTTTCTCAATTTATGCTTATTTGGTACGCAAATATTCCTGAAGAGATAACTTATTTTATAACAAGAATTGAGCACTATAACTTACCTTTCTTCGGAGCTGTTGTTATGAATTTTATATTTCCATTGTTAGTTTTAATCAACACTGATTTTAAACGAATTGCTCCAATTATTGTTGGCGCTGGAGTTGTAATATTGTTCGGTCATTATGTTGATTTCTTCAATATGGTTATGCCTGCAACAGTTGGCGACCAGTGGTTCATTGGTGTATCTGAAATAGCTTCAGTATTATTCTTTTTAGGATTGTTTATTTTTGTTGTATTTACTGCTTTATCTAAAGTTCCACTTACTCCAAAACGTAACCCTTTCATCGAAGAAAGTAAACATTTTCATTATTAATATTTAAAGAAAAGAACAAATGACAAGTATTTTAGTACTTCTTGTTTTAGTTTTATTATCGGTTGCTTTATGGCAACTAACTAAAATTTTTGATCTAACTCAAGTTGGTAAACAAGCTGATGATTCTCAGGTAGCTGATGATAACGATAATAAAATAAATGGTTATTTATTATTTGGTTTCTTAGGTTTTATTTATTTAATAACAATTATATGTGTTGTTAAATATGGCGGTTTTCCTTTAATGAGCAATTCAGCTTCAGAACATGGTAAAGATGTAGACCAGTTGATGTGGATTTCAATGATGCTTATTTTTGTGGTTCAAACTATCACGCAAGCATTGCTACACTATTTTGGTTATAAGTATAGTGGAAAAAAAGGTCAGGTAGCTACTTATTTTTCTGATAACAATAAATTAGAATTTATTTGGAGTTCGATACCAGCTATTGTTTTAGCGGTTTTAATTTTCTTCGGTTTATATTCTTGGACAGATATTATGTTTGTAAATGAGAAAGAAGAAAAGCCTATCGTCATAGAAGTATATGCACAACAATTTAAATGGACTGCAAGATATGCTGGTGCTGATAATGTTCTTGGTAAAGCAAACGTTAGATTAATTGAAGGTGTTAACACTTTAGGAGTTGATTTGGCTGATCCTAATGCTCAAGATGATATTGTTACTGATGAATTACATTTACCTAAAGGGAAAAAAGTAATTTTTAAATTGCGTTCTCAAGATGTATTACACTCTTTCTACATGCCGCACTTTAGAGCTCAAATGAATTGTGTTCCTGGTATGGTTACTCAGTTTGCATTTACGCCATCGATGACGACAGATGAGATGAGAGATACAAAAGAAATGACAGAAAAAGTTGCTAATATCAATAATATTAGAGAAAGAAAAAGTAAAGATCTAGTTGCCGAAGGTAAAACTGCTTTAGATCCATATCAATTTGATTTCCTTTTGTTATGTAACAAAATTTGTGGTTCTTCACACTACAATATGCAGATGAAGGTTGTAGTTGACAATGAGTCTGATTACAAAAAATGGTTGAATGAAAAAACTAAATTAGTTCAATCTGTTAAAGCTGCCGCTGCTGAAGAAGCTGCTGCAAAATTAGCTGAAGAAAATCCTGTAAAAGCGGATTCAACAGCGACAAAAAATGATACTACAGCAGTTGCTGAAGTTCCTATGAAAAAATAAAGAATATAATAATATTTTATAATATGAGTCACGAACACGATAATCACGGTCATGATCACCACGATGATCATCATGAACACCACCACAAAGATACTTTTATCACAAAGTATATCTTTAGTATAGATCATAAGATGATTGCTAAGCAATATCTTTTGACTGGTATTTTTATGGGTATTTTGGGTGTTGGTATGTCTTTGCTTTTTAGATTGCAATTGGCTTGGCCAGAGCAATCTTTTAAAGTATTTAGTTTTTTCCTTGGAGAGAAAATGGCTCCAGAAGGAGTTATGACAAACGAAGCATATTTGTCATTGATTACAATACATGGTACTATAATGGTATTTTTCGTTTTGACAGCAGCATTAAGTGGTACTTTTAGTAATTTATTAATCCCATTACAGCTTGGTGCACGAGATATGGCTTCTGGATTCCTTAATATGGTTTCTTATTGGTTATTTTTTGTATCAAGTGTCATTATGGTAGTATCTCTTTTCGTTGAATCTGGACCTGCTTCTGCTGGTTGGACGATTTATCCTCCGTTAAGTGCTTTACCGCAAGCAATTGCTGGTTCTGGTTTAGGTATGACATTATGGTTAGTATCTATGGCAGTTTTCATCGCTGCATCCTTAATGGGTTCGCTTAACTACATTGTGACTGTAATCAATTTAAGAACAAAAGGTATGACAATGACAAGAATGCCTCTTACAATTTGGGCTTTCTTTATTACTGCTGTGATTGGTGTGATATCTTTTCCAGTTTTATTATCAGCTGCTTTACTTTTAATTATGGATAGAAGTTTTGGTACTTCATTCTTTTTATCAGATATTTATTTAGCAGGTGAAGTATTGAATTACCAAGGTGGTTCTCCTGTATTGTTTGAGCATTTATTTTGGTTCTTGGGTCACCCTGAAGTATATATCATCTTGTTGCCTGCGCTTGGAATTACATCTGAGGTTATCGCAACTAATGCACGTAAACCAATCTTTGGTTACCGCGCTATGATTATGTCGATTCTTGCAATTGCATTTTTATCTACAATCGTTTGGGGTCACCATATGTTTATTTCAGGTATGAATCCTTTCTTAGGTTCTGTATTTACATTTACAACGCTTTTGATCGCTATTCCTTCTGCCGTAAAAGCCTTTAACTATATTACTACTTTATGGAAAGGTAATTTGCAATTAAACCCTGCAATGTTATTCTCAATCGGTTTAGTTTCGACGTTTATTACTGGTGGATTAACAGGAATTATTTTGGGTGACAGTACGCTAGATATTAACGTGCACGATACCTATTTTGTTGTTGCTCACTTTCACTTGGTAATGGGTATCTCTGCACTTTATGGAATGTTTGCTGGTATTTACCATTGGTATCCTAAAATGTTCGGTAGAATGTTAAATAAGAACTTAGGTTATGTGCATTTCTGGGTAACTGCTATTTGTGCTTACGGAGTGTTCTTCCCAATGCATTTTATTGGTATGGCTGGTCTGCCAAGACGTTACTACACTAATACAAATTTCCCATTATTTGATGATTTACAAGATGTAAACGTTATCATTACAATGTTTGCTTTAGTTGGTGGTGCATTTCAATTGGTTTTCTTATATAACTTCTTTTCAAGTATATTCTACGGTAAAAGAGCTGTGCAAAATCCTTGGAGATCGAATACACTTGAGTGGACTGCTCCAGTTGAACATATTCACGGAAACTGGCCAGGTGAAATTCCTGAAGTACACAGATGGCCATATGACTATAGTAAACCAGGTCACGATGATGATTTTGTTCCGCAAAACGTTCCGATGAAACCAGGTGAAGAAGTTTTACACCATTAATATAAACTTTCAATATAATTAATGCCTTTCTTATGAGAGGCATTTTTTTTTACTTATAACTTTGTTATATATTTGTAGTATGAACGAAAATTTAGATCCAACAAATTCTGGCTATAATTCCGATGAACTTGATTTAGAAAAGAAATTGAGGCCTTTGTCTTTTGATGATTTTACCGGTCAAGATCAAGTTTTAGATAATTTAAAGGTTTTTGTTGAAGCAGCAAATCAAAGAAACGAAGCTTTAGATCATACATTATTTCATGGTCCACCAGGTTTAGGTAAAACTACTTTAGCTAATATTTTGGCTAATGAATTAGGTGTTGGAATAAAAATAACATCAGGTCCAGTGCTCGATAAGCCAGGAGATTTAGCTGGTTTGCTTACAAATTTAGAGGAAAGAGATGTGTTGTTTATTGATGAAATTCATCGTTTGAGTCCCGTTGTTGAGGAATATTTGTATTCTGCAATGGAGGATTTTAAAATTGATATTATGATTGAATCAGGTCCAAACGCACGAACTGTTCAAATCAATCTTAATCCTTTTACGCTAGTTGGCGCAACCACTCGATCCGGTTTATTAACCGCTCCAATGAGAGCTAGATTCGGAATTCAAAGTAGATTACAGTATTATAATACCGAGCTTCTTACTACTATAGTTCAAAGGAGTTCAGCCATCCTGAGAATGCCAATAACTATGGAAGCTGCCATTGAGATTGCTGGAAGAAGCCGAGGAACACCAAGAATTGCCAATGCGTTGCTTCGTCGTGTACGTGACTTTGCGCAAATAAAAGGTAATGGTAAAATTGATATTGAAATTGCTCGTTATTCGCTTCAAGCTTTAAATGTTGACGCTCACGGTTTAGATGAAATGGATAATAAAATTTTAACAACGATAATTGATAAATTCAAAGGTGGTCCTGTTGGTCTTTCGACTTTAGCAACTGCTGTTTCAGAAAGCGGCGAAACAATTGAAGAAGTGTATGAACCATTTTTAATTCAAGAAGGATTTATAATCAGAACGCCGAGAGGTAGAGAAGTTACTGAAAAAGCATATAAGCATTTAGGTAAAATAAAAACAAACATTCAAGGAGGATTGTTTTAATTGTGATTGAAAATAAAGAAAAATACAGCAAGTTTATAAAAGCCGAATCTAAAAGACTCGGCTTTCTTTCTTGTGGTATTTCTAAAGCCGAATTTCTAGAAGAGGAAGCTCCAAGATTAGAAAGTTGGTTAAAACAAAATCTTAATGGTGAAATGTCCTATATGGAAAATCATTTTGATAAACGATTAAATCCTAAACTTCTTGTTGATGATTCTAAAAGCGTAATCTCTTTACTTTTAAATTATTTTCCTTCGGAAGAACAAAATGCAGATAGTTATAAAATTTCAAAATATGCTTACGGTCAGGATTATCACTTTGTGATAAAAGAAAAATTACAAGAGCTTTTATTTTCTATTCAATCGGAAATTGGTGTGGTAAATGGTCGTGCTTTTGTTGATTCTGCTCCAGTTCTTGATAAGGCTTGGGCCGCAAAAAGCGGATTAGGATGGATTGGAAAAAATAGTAACCTAATTACTCAAAGAGTAGGTTCGTTTTATTTTATTGCTGAACTAATTATCGATTTAGATTTAGAATATGATACGCCAACAACCGATCACTGTGGCACTTGTACTGCTTGCATAGATTCTTGTCCGACGGAAGCAATAGTTTCTCCCTACATTGTCGATGGTAGTAAATGCATTTCTTATTATACCATTGAGTTAAAAGATAATTTACCAGTTGAAATGAAAGGTAAATTCAATGATTGGGCTTTCGGTTGTGATGTATGTCAAGATGTATGTCCTTGGAATCGTTTTTCAAAACCGCACAACGAACCTTTATTTAATCCCAATAAAGAATTATTGTCTTTCTCAAAAAAAGATTGGGAAGAAATTACTAACGATACTTTTAATAAGGTTTTTAAAAATTCGGCCGTTAAACGAACAAAGTTTGAAGGTTTTAAGCGAAATATTACTTTTTTGAAGTAGATTCTCTTTCAATAATACTAGTTTCTAATTCTATTATTCTTGGTTTAAATTCTAGAATTTCTTTTCTAGAATTTATTTCTTCCAACAATAAAAGAAAGGATTGTATTCCCATTTCAAAGCTCGGTTGATCTACAGTACTTAATTTTGGCGTTATTACTTGCGACATAAACCAATTACTAAAGCCAATTACTTTTATTTCTTCAGGAACTTTAATATTGTTTTCATTGAAATGGGCAATCACACCCACTGCAACCAAATCGGTAATAGCAAAAATACCATCAATGTTTTCGTGTTCTTTTAATAGTTGTTCTGCAAATAATTTTCCCTCTTCAAATGTTACATTTTTGCAAGTGTAAATCAGGTTATAATCAAACGGAATTCCATAATGTTCCAACGCTTTTTTATATCCTAAAAATCGATCGATCGAATTTTGTGGATTCACAGGTCCGCGAATATGGGCAATTTTTTTGCATCCTTTTTTTATAAGATGTTCTGTGGCCTCAAATGCCGCTTTCTGATCGTTAATTATAACTTTTGAACTCGGTATAAATTTCGAAATTTTGTCAAATTGTACAAAGGGAATCTCTCTTTTCAAAATTTCTTTGATGTGCTCATCATCATTTGATTCGTTAGAAAGCGACATAATGATACCATCAACTCTTTTGTTGATTAAAAGTTCAACTTGTTTTTTCTCTAGTTCAAGCGATTCATTAGATTGTAAAATAATTACTAAATATCCGTTTTTCTCTGCTTCAGCTATAATTCCATTAATGACATTTGAAAAAAAATGATGCACAACTTCGGGTATAATTAATCCAATTGTTCTCGATTCTTTTGTTCTGAGGTTTACAGCAAAACTGTTTGGGGTGTAATGCAGTTCCTGTGAAAGTTCTAAAACTTTTTTTCTTGTTTTTTCACTTACGTCAGGATAATTTTTTAAAGCTTTAGAAACTGTTGTAATCGATATGCCTAAGGTTTCTGCAATTTGTTTTAAAGTAGTCTCTTTCATTTAACAAATATGGTAAAAAAAAATTTAAATATAAAATCGAAAACGTTTTCGTTCGTTTCGAAAACGTTTTCGATGCTAAAAATTCAATTTATTAATAATTAAAAATATAATTTCGGAATTATTATTAACTAAATTTACTAATCAAATAATTATTTAAAAATGAAAAAAAGTACTTTATTTTTGAAGAACTTACTATTCTTAACAGCACTTTTGTTGTTTAATAGTGCTTTCTCACAAAGTAGTTTGAGCGGAAAAGTTACCGATGACAAAGGAAATGTTGTTTCTGGCGCAAATGTTTCGGTTTCGCAAAAAGCTACAACTACCGATTCGGATGGTAATTATGCTATTTCTGGCTTATCAAACGGATCAACAACGGTAACGGTTTCTTATATTGGTATGAAAACCTTGAAGAAAGAAGTTACCATCAGCGGCGCAACAGTTGCTAACCTACAATTAGAGCAAGAAGCAACTTCTCTTGAAGAAGTTGTAGTAACTGGAGTAATTAATCCGCGCTCAAAAATTCAATCGAGTGTTTCTATTAGTTCTGTTTCTGTTGCTCAAATTGAGCAAGGTGCGCCAAGAGCAACCGCAGAATTGTTTAGATTATTACCTGGTATCAAATCAGAATCAACTGGAGGAGAAGGTAATGCAAACATTACTGTTCGTGGAATTCCAATTGCTTCTGGTGGTGCAAAATTTTTACAACTTCACGAAGACGGAATGCCTGTGATGCAATTTGGTGACGTAGCTTTCGGTAATGCTGATATATTTGTAAGAAATGATCAAACAATTAGCAGAGTTGAAGCAATTAGAGGAGGTTCAGCTTCTACTTTAGCAAGTAACTCTCCTGCAGGTATCATCAACTTTATCAGTAAAGATGGTAAAAGAGAAGGTGGTTCATTAATGCAATCAATTGGAGTTGATTTTGGAAATAACAGAACTGATTTTGAATATGGTTCTCCTATTTCTGAAACTTTACGTTTTCACGTTGGTGGTTTCTTCCGTCAAGGTGAAGGACCAAGAAATGCTGGTTATACTGCAAATTTAGGAGGTCAATTTAAAGCTAATATGACTAAAGAATTTGAAAAAGGTTATGTTCGTTTGTATTTTAAATATTTAAATGATAGATCAATAGGTTATTTACCAATGCCTGTAAAAGTATCAGGAACAAATGCTAATCCAAATTGGAGTTCATTGGCTAATTTTGATATCCGTCACGATACACCACACAGTCCTTACTTTTTAGACAACTTAACTATGGGTGCTGATGGCGAAAGAAGAAGAAGTAACTTAGCAGATGGAATGCGTCCGGTAGCAACTTCTTTTGGTGGAGAAATGAAATTTGACTTGGGTAATGACTGGAAAGTTGAAGAGCGTTTTAGACAAAATTATCACAATGGTAGATTCGTATCTCCATTTCCAGCAGAAGTAGCAACTGCAGGTTCAATTGCAACAGGTTTTTCTGTTCCAAATTTAACTTATGCTAACGGTCCATCTGCAGGTCAGGTTTTTAATAACAATGCTTTAGTGATGAGAATTCATACATTTGATACTGAAATCAACAATTTCAACAACTTTACAAATGATATGAAATTGACTAAAAAATTCGGAGACTTTGATTTGACTTTAGGATATTATAAAGCATTCCAAAACATCAACATGTCTTGGTTATGGAATTCTTATTTGTTAGAAGTTAAAGGTGAGAATGCAGCTTTGTTAAATGCTGGACCAAACTCTGTTAATGGTTTATATGCTTATGGTGTTCCATTTTGGGGTAACTGTTGTACAAGAAACTATGATGCTAATTATGATGTAACGGCTCCTTATGTTGCGGGTCAGTACAAGTTTACTGAAAAATTCAATTTCGATGTTAGTTTCCGTTTTGATTCTGGAAAAGCTCGTGGTTCTTATGCAGGTGCAACGCAAGCACTTAATTTAGATGTTGATAATAATGGCACTATTCAAGGACCAGAAGTTAATGTTTCAGTTGTAGATAATGCTAACAGAAAACCAATTAACTACGATTATGATTATGTTTCTTACTCTTTCGGTGGAAATTATTTGTTAAATAACAACCAATCTGTTTTTGCAAGATATAGTCGTGGTGGTAGAGCTAATGCTGATCGTTTACTTTTCGGACCAAACGTATTAAACGATGGTTCTGCAGTTCCTGGTTTAAGTGCTGATATGGTAAACCAAGCAGAATTAGGTTTCAAAAGAAAAGGTCAAAACTCTGCAATTTATGCTACAGCATTTTATGCTAATGTATCTGAACAAAACTGGGATTTTGGTGGTGTTGGTGGTGGAATCAGACAAATCCAAAGAAAATACAATTCTTATGGTTTAGAATTAGAAGGAAACTATAGAGTGAAAAGCTTCTCTGTAAACGGAAGTGTTACTTATACTAAAGCAGAAATTGCTGATGATGTTGTAACTCCAGCGTTAAATGGAAACAAGCCTCGTAGACAAGCAGATTTTATCTACAACATCGTTCCAGCTTTGAAATTCGGAGGTAGCAAACAACACAATCTTGGATTCTCAGTAATCGGAACAACTAAAGCTTACGCACAAGATGACAATAAGTTAGTAATGCCAGGATATGCTTATGTTAATCCATTCATCAATTTTGAATTAACTAAAGGTCTTTCTGCTTCATTAAACATTAATAACGTTTTTGATACTATTGGTATCACAGAAGTTGAAGAAGGAAGTATTACTGAAAATACAGACAATATAGTTAGAGCTAGATCTATTAACGGAAGAACAACTTCATTAACAATAGCTTATAGATTCTAATAAAAAAGTTCATGTTTAATTTTGATAATTCCTATATCAGTGAAAGCTGGTATGGGAATTATTTTTAAATTAGGAATTATTAAAAATATCAAAAATGAAAAAATTAGCACTCTTAGTTTTCTTTTTTACTTTTCTTTTTCAAACAGAGTTGTCCGCACAAGAAACATCAAAAAAAGTGATGATTGTTTATGGTAGTAATGAGTGTCATCATTGTATTGATACTAAAGATTATCTGAAAAAAAACAACATCGAATTCATTTTTTTTGATATTGATAAAAATGCTGAAGCGCTGCGAGAAATGTTAACCAAATTAAAAGCTGCCGGAATAAGTACTTCTAATTTAGGAATTCCTGTAATAGATAAGCAAGGTGTGATTTTTACCAATAATGGTGTTTTTGAAGAATTCTTAAAAAAATTAAAGTAAATAATGGCAAATAAACCTTCATTAAGTTTTTGGCAAATCATCAATATGAATGTTGGATTTTTCGGAATCCAATACAGTTTTGGTTTGCAACAAAGTGCCGTTAATCCTATCTATGATTTTCTTGGAGCAAGTCCTGACGAATTACCGTTACTAAATCTTGCCGGTCCACTTACTGGATTGTTAATTCAGCCTATAATAGGTGCATTAAGTGATAAAACTTGGTTGCCAAAATTTGGAGGAAGAAGAAAGCCCTACTTCTTTATTGGTGCTTTGGTTTGTAGTATTGCTTTATTCCTTTTCCCGTTTAGTAGTTCGTTATGGATGGCAGCTGGTTTATTATGGATTTTAGATGCAGGAAACAATACGGCAATGGAACCTTATAGAGCTTTTATTGCAGATAAACTTGACGATGCGCAACAGCCAATGGGTTTTCAAGCGCAGAGTTTCTTTACAGGTTTAGGACAAACTTTAGCTAATGTATCGTTGTTTATTTTTCCATTAATTTTTATTGGCACAACAGGTAAATTGCCAACTTGGGTTTTTGCTTCATTTATTTTAGGCTCAGTTTGTTCAGTGGTATCAGTTTGGTGGAGTTCACATACGACAAAAGAAATTCCTCCAACCGAGGAAGAGTTATTACTTATTCAAAAAGAGAAAATTAATATTTTTACTCCATTTATAGATATTTTTTCTGCAGTCGCAGATATGCCAAAAGTAATGTGGCAACTAGCTCTTGTTTACCTATTTCAATGGTATGCACTCTTTTGCTATTGGCAAAATTCCTCTAAAAGTATTGCTTTATCAGTTTGGCAGGCAACACCACAGTCGAACCCTACTTTATATGAAGAAGCTGTTGGATGGACAGGATTAGTTAACGGATGGTATAATATTGTTACTTTTTTAGTAGCGTTTTTATTAGTTGGTTTTGCAAAGAAATATTCGCCAAAATATGTGCATTTTGTATGTTTGCTTTTAGCAGCAATTGGATTCTTGCTATTTCCACATATAGAAAATAAATACTTATTATTTCCCGCAATAACAGGTTTCGGAATTGGATGGGCGAGTATGATGGGAATTCCTTACTTAATGGTGGTTGCCAACATTCCTAAAGAACGATATGGCGTTTATATGGGAATTATCAACATGATGATTGTAATTCCGATGTTTATTCAAACACTTACGTTTGGTTTTATCTTAAAACATTTTTTAAATAATGATCCACGACAAGCAATAACATTCGCAGGACTTTTACTAGTTGTTAGTGCAATTTGTACTCTTTTTATCAAAGCCAAAAACCCTAATCAAAATAATTAAATTGAAAAATTTCGCATACAATAAAGCTCTTGATTTATTAAATAAAGTAGCTACACCAACCGGATTTCTTGCAAGTGCCGAGAATACTACAAATTACCTACGAGTTTGGGCTCGCGATGGAGTAATTTGCGGATTGGCAGCATTGGCTTCTGGAGATAAATTTTTAATTCAAACATTCAAAAAAACGCTCGAAACATTAGCCAATAATCAACATAAAAACGGAACTATTCCATCTAATGTATTTAATGATGGTGTTCATAATGAAGTTAGTTATGGTGGTTTGGCCGGACGAGTTGATGCGGTAACTTGGTTCATTATCGGTGTTTGTCAGTATACTATTCACACCAACGATTTAGAATTTTTAGAAAAACATAAAGCTAACATCGAAAAATGCTTATCATTACTCGAAGCTTGGGAATTTAATAACAAACATCTTTTATATGTTCCATTATCCGGTAATTGGGCTGATGAATACATTACTGATGGTTATGTTTTATACGATCAGTTGCTGAGAGTTTGGGCATTGAAAAGTTATAATTATTTTCAAAAGAAGGAATCTATATCCGATAAAATTGACAAAATAGTTTATCAAATAGAAACTAATTTTATGCCTAAAGCAGATGGAGAAAAGTACCATCAAAAAGCATATGATGCCATAGTGTTTAATGATTTTATGCCATGTTCATTTTCGCCATCAGGATATAAAACACAATATGACGCATTTGCAAATTCACTGGTTTTATTATTGGATATTGGTTCGAAAGAGTTTCAAAATAAAATAATAGAATTTTCAGTTTCCTTAGCATCCGAAACTAGTTTGGGATTGTTGCCAGCATTTTGGCCACCAGTTTTTTCTAATGATGAAGATTGGAATCTTTTGAAAAACAATTGCAAATATGAATTCAGAAATTTTCCTTATGAATTTCATAATGGTGGAAGTTGGCCAATGGTCAATGGTTTTTTCGGATTGGCATTATTTTCTAAAGATAAATCAAAAGAGGCAGAAGTTATTTTGGATAACCTAAATGAAGCTAATGCTATTGAAAATTATTCTTTCTACGAGAATTTTAATACCAATACTAAAGCTCCTAACGGAGTGTCAAATTGTGCTTGGAGTGCCGCAGCAACCATAGTAGTTCATCAGTCATTATATACTAATTTTAAAATAGTTTTTTAAATTGAAATCAATAGATATAATAAGTATAGGAGAAGTTTTAATCGATTTTATTGGTCACGAGATGAATACATCCATCAATAGAACCAAAGATTATCATCGCTTTTTAGGTGGTTCGCCAACCAATGTTGCTGTTAATGCTTCACGACTAGGTTTGAATGCAGTTCTTGTGGCTTCTTGTGGTCAAGATGGTTTAGGTGATTATGTAGTGAGAAAATTAAAATCTAATAATGTTAAAACTTCGCAAGTCAGAAAATCTGATGTTGCTCCAACCTCGGTGATTTTTGTTTCAAAATCATCAGAAACACCCGATTTCATCCCTTACAGACAAGCTGATTGTGAAATTTTTGAGTCGCAATTACCAGATGATATAATTGCAGAAGCTAAGATTTTTCACACCACTTGTTTTGCTTTAAGTAAAAATCCTGCGAGAGAAACCATCTTGAATAGAGCAAAGAAAGCCAAAGAATTAGGTTTGAAATTAAGTATTGACATCAATTTTTCGGAGCGAATTTGGCCCAATAGAGAAGAAGCTAAACAAGTTCTAAAAGAATATTTACAAAACGATCCGCTAGTAAAGTTAAGTGAAGATGATTGCTATAGATTGTTTTCTGAGGTAAAATCAGAAGATTATATTTTTGAATATTTTCACAATCTTGGTGCTACAACTATATGTTTAACCAAAGGTAAAAATGGCGTTGCTGTATCCGATTTAAATGAAGGTTTGTTTTTTCAAAAAGCTATTCACATTGATGAAATAAAAGATACAACTGGAGCAGGTGATGCCTTTTGGACAGGTTTTTTATTTGCTCAAATAGAAGGGAAAAATCTTGACGAAAGTATTACTATTGCTCAAAAGTTAGCAACTATCAAACTTCAAAATGTTGGTAGGTTGCCCGACAATATAAATATTAAAGAAATTATACAATAGAAAGTTAGTTTGAGTTTTGTTATATCTAAAAGCTGTGGTTTAAATATCGCAGCTTTTTTTATTTTTATCGTTTTTAAAAATAATTAAAAGAAAATCTATAATTGTTTCCTTTTTCAATGGATACTTTTACCTTTGTAAGTCTGAATATAAACAAAATAAAATGCATAAAGACAATAAACGAAGAGAAGCACTTTTATACCATGCTAAACCTTCTCCAGGTAAAATAAAGGTTGTTCCAACTAAAAAATATGCTACACAAAGAGATTTGTCATTAGCCTATTCTCCTGGTGTTGCCGAACCTTGTTTAGAAATTGTTAAAGACGTAAATAACGTTTACAAATATACCTCTAAAGGAAATCTTGTTGCAGTAATCTCTAATGGTACTGCGGTTTTAGGACTTGGTGATATTGGTCCAGAAGCATCAAAACCAGTGATGGAAGGAAAAGCATTATTGTTCAAAATTTTTGCTGATATTGATGTTTTTGATATCGAAGTAGACACTAAAAATATCGAAGAATTTATTGCTACAGTTAAAAATATTGCTCCAACTTTTGGGGGAATTAACCTTGAAGATATCAAAGCACCAGAATCTTTTGAAATTGAAAGACGTTTAGTTGAAGAACTAAATATTCCGGTGATGCATGATGATCAACACGGAACAGCAATTATATCTTCGGCAGCATTGTTAAATGCGCTTGAATTGGCAGATAAAGATATTAAAGACGTTAAGTTGGTGGTTTCAGGTGCAGGTTCTGCGGCTTTAGCTTGTGCTAATTTATATGTTTTATTAGGAATTCAGCCCGAAAATATAATTATGTTCGATAAAGACGGAGTTTTATCAAGTGATCGAACCGACTTATCTGAACTTCAAAAAAGATATTCTTTTGGCAAAAAAGGAGCCACATTGGCCGAAGCGCTAGTAAATGCAGATGTTTTTCTCGGACTTTCCGCAGGTAATATCTTAACACCAGAAATGTTATTGGGTATGGCTAGCAATCCTATTGTTTTTGCTATGGCTAATCCAACTCCAGAAATAGAATATAATCTTGCCATCGCCACTCGTGATGATATTATTATGGCAACAGGTCGTTCAGACCATCCTAATCAAGTTAATAATGTACTAGGTTTTCCTTATATTTTCCGTGGTGCATTAGATGTTCGAGCTACTAAAATCAATGAAGCTATGAAAATGGCTGCGGTTAAAGCTCTTGCTGCTCTTGCAAAAGAAATGGTGCCTGAGCAAGTAAATATTGCCTATGGAGAAACGAGATTAAATTTTGGAAGAGATTATATTATTCCTAAGCCATTTGATCCTAGATTAATTACAATGGTAGCTCCAGCAGTAGCTCGCGCAGCAATGGAAAGTGGTGTGGCGCTTAATCCAATTACGGATTGGGATAAATATGAAGAAGAATTATTAGAACGAATGGGTTCTGATAATAAAATGGTTCGATTGCTAACAACCAGAGCTAAAACCGATCCGAAGCGAATAGTTTTTGCTGAGGCTGATCAATTAGACGTACTAAAAGCAGCGCAAATTGTCTATGAAGAAGGAATTGGTCATCCAATTTTGTTAGGACGAAAAGAAGATATTTTAGAATTAAAAGAAGAAATTGGTTTTGATGCTGATGTGCCAATTTTAGATCCAAAAACTGCTGAAGAAGATAAACGACGATTAGAATACGCCGATATCTTCTGGAAAGAGAGAAGAAGAAAAGGAGTGTCGCAACTTGATGCACAAAAATGGATGCGCGAGCGTAATTATTTTGCTGCAATGATGGTAAACCAAGGCGATGCTGATGCAATGGTTTCAGGTTATTCAAGAAGTTATCCATCGGTTGTGAAGCCCTTGATGCAACTAATTGGCAAAGCGCCAGGAATTTCATTGATTGCTTCAACTAATATGATGATGACTAATCGTGGACCAATGTTCTTATCAGATACGGCAATTAATCCAAATCCATCTGCAGATGATTTAGCAAAAATTGCTTTAATGACCGAAAAAACGGTTAGAATGTTTGGTATCGAGCCAGTGATAGCTATGGTTTCTTTTTCTAATTTTGGTTCATCTAGTCACGAAAGTGCTAATAAAGTTAGAGAAGCAGTAGCCTATTTACATCATTATTATCCTGATTTAATTGTAGACGGTGAAATTCAAACCGATTTTGCACTGAATCCAGAAATGCTGAAAGCGAAATTTCCTTTTTCAAAATTAGCCGGAAAAAAAGTAAATACACTAATTTTTCCAAATCTTGAGTCGGCTAATATTACATATAAACTTCTCAAAGAATTGTATAAAGTGGATTCTATCGGACCAATTGTAATGGGAATGGATAAACCGGTTCACATTTTTCAATTAGGCGCAAGTGTTGAAGAAATGGTTAATATGGCTGCAGTTGCAGTTGTAGATGCGCAAGAGAAAAGTAAACGAATTAAGAATTTTGACGTCAAAAAGTAACAGAAAATCGGCTTTAGTAATGCCAATTAAACTTTTTTGTTATATTTGGAAAGCTTAAAAAAAACTATGATAGCACATATTCAAGGTAAATTAGTTGAAAAAACACCAACCGAAGTTGTAATAGACTGCAATGGTGTGGGTTATCATATTAATATTTCACTGCATACCTACACTTTGTTACCTGCAACTGATTTTGTAAAATTATTTACTCATTTAATGGTGAAGGAAGATTCCCATTCCTTATATGGTTTTGTAGAAAAATCAGAAAGAGAAATATTTAAGATGTTACTTTCAGTTTCTGGTATTGGAGCAGGAATTGCGAGAACAATGCTGTCTTCTTTAGAACCCAAACAAATTATTCAAGCACTAGCTAGTGGTGATGTTGGAACTATTCAATCTATAAAAGGAATTGGAGGTAAAACAGCACAACGTGCCATCCTTGATTTGAAGGATAAAGTGTTAAAAATTTACGATTTAGACGAAGTTTCTATGTTACAAAGCAATACAAATCGTGATGAAGCGTTATCTGCTTTGGAGGTTTTAGGTTTTGTTAGAAAAGCTTCCGAAAAAGTAGTAGACAGAATTATCAGTAATGACCCAAATGCTACTGTTGAAAGTATTATTAAACAAGCATTAAAAAATTTATAGTTTTTGAAAACACAGTACACTAAATATACATCGTTCGTGGTGAAAACAGCATTCTTTATCGGAATGCTATTCGTCGGTCAAGTATCATTTGCTCAAGATGATGAAGTAAACGATTCAATAAAAGGATACAATACAGGAGCAATCAAACTTGCAAATCCTAAAAGTGTAGTTGAAGCTTACACTTATGATCCTATTACTAATATGTATGTGCTTACCAAAACTTTTGAAGGTTTTAACATCAATTATCCCATCATTCTTACTCCAAAAGAATATGAAAAATTGGTTCTAAAAGAGTCAATGCACGAGTACTTTAAAAACAAATCTAAAGCAGTTGATGGAAAAGGTACCGAAGAAGATAAAAAGAATTTATTGCCAAGGTATTATGTAAATTCTAGTTTTTTCGAAACCATTTTTGGAGGAAATACTATTGATGTAAAACCAACAGGTTCGGTAGAAGTAGATCTAGGTTTTAGACATACAAAACAAGACAATCCGTCCTTTTCTCCTAGAAATAGAGCTACAACAACCTTCGATTTTGACCAAAGAATCAGTATGAGTTTGATGGGAAAAGTAGGTACAAGATTGAATGTAAATGCTAATTATGATACTCAATCCACTTTTGCATTTCAAAATCTTATTAAATTAGAATATTCTCCAACTGAGGATGATATTATTCAGAAAATTGAGGTTGGTAACGTAAGTATGCCACTAAACAGTTCTTTGATTCGAGGCGCACAAAGTTTGTTTGGAGTAAAAGCTCAATTACAATTCGGAAAGACTACCGTTACCGGAGTTTTCTCTGAACAAAAATCACAGACTAAAACAGTTACTGCGCAAGGTGGCGGAACGATTCAAAATTTTGAACTTTTTGCTCAAGAATATGATGCCGATAGACACTTTTTCTTATCACAATTCTTCAAAAACAAATACGATTACTCTTTAAGAAATTATCCTCAAATCGATAGTCGAGTTCAAATTACTCGTATTGAGGTTTGGTTAACAAACAGACAAAACAGAGTTACTACAAACAATAATAACTTACGAAATATCATCGCCTTACAAGATTTAGGTGAAGCTCCTTTAAATGAATCTGGAACTTTAAATCCAATTCCAGCGACAGAAATAGTGGCAATTGATCCTTTAGATAATCCTGGAAATACTTTTTTCCTAGCACCTACTGATACTCCTTCTAAAAACTCCAACAATAAATATGATCCTGCTTTAATTACTACAGGTGGAGGTTTTTTAAATACAAATATTAGAGAAATCGTTACTTCAAATGCAGGTTTTAATAATTTTGTTCCTGTAAGTGAAGGTATTGATTATGCAAAACTTGAAAATGCTAGAAAGCTTAGTCCAAACGAGTTTACTTATCATCCACAATTAGGATACATCTCTTTGCAGCAGCGTTTAGCCAATGACGAAGTTCTTGCTGTAGCCTATCAATATACCATCGGAGATCAAGTTTACCAAGTAGGTGAATTTGGTAATGATGGTGTAGAAGCAACTCAAGTAGATCCAACTGGAGTACCATCATCACAAGCGTTAATATTGAAAATGCTTAAAAGTAGTTTAACTACAGTACAAAAACCAATTTGGGGTTTGATGATGAAAAACATTTATCAAATTCCTGGTGGTTATCAATTGCAAAAAGAAGATTTCAAATTCAATATCTTATATACTGATCCATCGCCATTAAACTACATAACACAAGCCAATTCTACTTCGCCACTTCCTGCTGATGTAGAGCAAACGCCTTTGTTAAAAGTATTTGGGGTAGACCAATTAAATTACAACAACGATCCACAAAATGGTGGTGATGGTTTTTTTGATTTCTTTCCTGGTTTAACAGTTGATCAACAAAATGGTCGAATTATTTTCACATCGGTAGAACCATTTGGTAAGTACTTATTTGAAAAATTAAGAAATGGTGCAGGAGAAGATTATAATGGTGATCCAGCTTTAGTTTACAATCCTAATCAAGCAAAATATGTTTTTAGAACGTTGTACAAAAGCACACAAGCAGCAGCGTTGCAAGACAGTGAAAAAAATAAATTCCAACTTCGAGGTAAGTTCAAATCTTCCGGTGGTGATGGAATTCCAATTGGTGCTTTCAATGTGCCAAAAGGTTCTGTCGTAGTAAGCGCAGGTGGAAGAGTACTTGTAGAAGGCGTCGACTATACAGTAAATTACCAAGCAGGAAGAGTTCAAATTCTTGATCCAGCATTGTCAGCGTCAAATACACCAATTGAAGTTTCGGTCGAAAATAATTCTGTTTTTGGTCAGCAAACAAGACGTTTCTTTGGGGTTAACGTAGAGCATAAATTTTCAGAAAAATTCATTTTGGGAGCAACGTTCTTGAAAATGACGGAAAGACCTTTTACTCAAAAATCTAATTACGGACAAGAATCAGTAAACAATTCAATTTATGGAATAAATACGAGTTATTCTACCGAAGTACCTTTCTTGACTAGATTAGTAAACAAACTTCCAAATATTGATACCGATGTTCCTTCTGTAGTTTCTTTTAGAGGTGAAGTTGCTTATTTGCAACCCAATTCTCCAAAAGCTGACCGTTTTCAGGGTGAAGCCACAATTTATGTTGACGATTTTGAAGGTTCACAAACCACTATCGATTTAAAATCACCTTTTTCGTGGTATTTATCTTCAACACCTGAAAGACCAACTACTGGATCAACACCTGGTTATTTAGATTTTGGCGGAACATCCAATGGGTTAGAATATGGTTTTAAAAGAGCAAAATTAGCTTGGTATTCTATTGATCCAATTTTTTACACACAACGACCATCAGGAATTTCAGAAGACGACTTGTCTTTAAACTCTACAAGAAGAATTTTTAGTCAAGAGTTATTTCCTAATACAGTAATTGCACAAGGTCAAACACAAGTTATTAATACTTTAGATCTAACTTATTTTCCAGAAGAACGCGGTCCATACAATTTTAATACTGCAACAGCTCCAGATAATACATTGCCAAATCCAAAAGATAATTTTGGTGGAATAGTTCGTGCGTTAAATTCAACCAATTTTGAACAGTCAAATGTTGAGTACATTCAATTTTGGATGTTAGATCCCTATTTTACTGGTCCAGGAAGGCCTATTGAAACTGATCCTAATAATACTGGTAAAGTATATATAAACCTTGGTGAAATTTCGGAAGATGTATTAAAAGACGGCAGAAAATTCTATGAAAACGGTGTTGGTAATAATCAAATTGTGGTAAATCCACAGCCACTTTGGGGTGATGTTCCTGCGTCGCAATCACTAATTTATGCTTTCGATTCTGATGCCGGAAATAGAACAGCTCAAGATGTTGGATTTAATGGTTTAACCGATGCTCAAGAAGCAGCAAAATTTCCAAGTTTTTCTTCATTTGCAGATCCAGCTCAAGATAATTATACTTATTTCTTAAATACAACCGGTTCGGTTTTTGACCGCTATAAAAATTATAACGGAACCGAAGGTAACTCTCCAATTGATGTAACAGACACCAATCGTGGTTCTACAACGGTTCCAGATGTTGAAGACATCAACAGAGACAATACTATGAATACTATTAATGCGTATTATGAATATGGTATTGATGTAAGACCAGGAATGGCAGTAGGTAATACTAAATATGTTACTGATGTTAGAGAGATTCCAATCGTTACATTGCCTAATGGAGTAGAAACTAGTGCAAGATGGATCCAATTTAAAGTACCGGTTTCTCAACCTGAAAATACCGTTGGAAGTATTTCAGATTTTCGTTCTATAAGATTTATGAGACTTTTTATGACAGGTTTTGAAAGTCAAGTTACCTTGCGTTTCGGAGCTTTAGATTTAGTTCGTGGTGAATGGAGAAGATTTGAAAACACCTTAGATCCAACTGATACCGATACTACTGATGATGGAACCGATTTTGATTCTCAAGCAGTAAACGTTCAAGAAAATGGCGATAGATTACCTATTAATTATGTAACGCCTCCAGGAGTGCAGTTAGAAGAATTGTTTTTTAATAATACTTTGATTCCTCAAAACGAACAATCACTAGCTGTTAGAGTTGATGGCGATGGTTTAGAGCCAGGAGATTCTCGTGCAGTTTTCAAAAACGTAAGTGTCGACATGCGTCAGTTTAAAAAATTGAAAATGTTTGTACACGCAGAAGCACCAGCCGATGATGTACCTTCATTAGAAGATGACGAAATGGTTGCTTTCATTCGATTTGGTAATGACTTTACTGAAAATTTCTATCAAGTTGAAATTCCGTTAAAGAAAACTCAGTTTGGTGACCCTTCACCTGAAGGCATTTGGCCAGAATCTAATAGAATTGATATTTCTACAGAATTACTAACCAAGCTAAAAATCTTAGCATTAAATTATGTCTACGCGCCAGGTGAAATCTTTTACAGAAATGAAGATGATCCTGATATGAATCCATCAGCATCAGGAAAAGTAAACAAATTGAAAATTGGTATTCGAGGAAATCCTAATTTCGGATTGGTAAGAACATTAATGGTTGGGGTTAAAAATCAAACCGACGATTTAAACACACCACAACATCCGTTAAATCCTAGACGTATTAAAGGTGAAGTTTGGTTCAACGAACTTCGTCTTGCTGAAATGGACAACAAAGGTGGAATGGCAGCTGTTGCAAATCTTGATGGTAACCTAGCCGATTTTGCAAACCTTTCGGCAACAGGTAGATTAAGCACTATCGGATTTGGAACTTTAGAGCAAGGTCCGAACGAAAGAAGTCGTGAAGACATCTTGCAATATAATTTGGTGACTAATATGAGTCTTGGTAAACTTTTACCAAAAAAATGGGGAATCAATCTGCCGTTCAACTATGCCGTTGGCGAAGAATTTATTACTCCAAAATATGATCCGTTTAATCAAGATATCGAACTACAACAATTAATCGATGTAACTGCTGATGAAGCCGAAAAACGCAACATCAGAAACAGAGCCATTGATTATACTAAAAGAAAAAGTATCAATTTTATTGGAGTTAAAAAAGAACGTGGCGAAAAACAAAAACCACATTTTTATGATCCTGAAAATTTAACACTTTCGTATTCTTATAATCAAGTTGACCGACACAACTATGAGTTAGAAAATTTCATAGATCAACAAGTTAACACAACTGCTGATTATACTTTTGCCTTTCAATCTAAACCTATTGAGCCTTTCAAAAAAGTTAAAGCGTTCAAGAAAAGTAGTTATTGGAAACTCTTAAGCGATTTTAATTTCAATTATTTACCTTCTAATATTTCCTTTAGTTCAAATATTACACGTCAGTTTAACAAGCAACAATTTAGATTAGTTGATGTTGAAGGTCTTGGTTTGGATGCTTTATACCAAAGAAATTTCTTATTCAATTACCAATACGGATTCAATTATAATCTGACTAAAGCGCTAAAATTAAACTTTAATGCAACATCCAATAACTTAGTTAGAAATTATTTAGATGAGAATAATGTTCCTGATAATTCTTATACGATTTGGACAGACTACTGGAATATTGGTACGCCAAACCAACACAACCAGCAATTGACAGTTAACTATGAATTGCCAATCAATAAGATTCCTTTCTTAAGTTTTGTCAAATCTAGTTATACTTACACTGGTAATTTTAGTTGGCAGCGTTCATCATTGGCTTTCTCTTCTGTTGTTTCTAACGGAATCGAATACAGTTTAGGAAATACCATTCAAAATTCTGGTGCTCATAAATTGAACACGCAACTTAATATGGATGCTTTTTATAAGTATTTAGGTTTGACCAAAACTAAAAAACAGACTAAAACCACAGCCGTTGCGCCGCCAAAACCAGGTCAGAAGATCACCAACCAAACAGCTACTCCAGTAAAAGATAGCAATCCTTTTGTCGATGGTTTAATTGGTGTGTTGACTAGCGTAAAAAACATTCAAATCAATTATACCGAAAATCAAGGTACAGCATTGCCTGGTTTCTTGCCAAGTATTGGTTTCTTTGGTACAGCTAAACCTTCATTAGGATTTGCATTCGGTTCGCAAGATGATATCCGATTTGAAGCCGCTAAAAATGGTTGGCTTACTAAATTTCCTGAGTTTAATTTAAATTACGCTCAAATTCTTACACGAACACTTGATGTTACTGCAAATATTGATCTGTTCCCAGATTTTAAAATTGATTTAAATGCTAATAGAACTTATGCAAATAATTTCACAGAACAATATGACGTATCCTCTGACGGAACATATAATTCAAGATCACCATATAGTACAGGAAATTTTGCTATTTCAACGGTATTGATTAAAACAGCATTTAAATCAAGTGATGAATTTGGTTCAGAAGCTTTTGAAGATTTCCGTGAAAATCGTTTAAAAATCGCTAACAGATTGGCGGCTAATTATTATGGAGCAACTCCTTATACGGTCGATGCCGAAGGTTATCCAGCAGGATTTGGTAAAAACAGTCAATCGGTTTTATTACCAGCATTTTTAGCTGCTTATACTGGTGCAGGAGCTAATGATGTTTCTTTAGGAATCTTGAGAAATTTCCCAATTCCAAACTGGAATATTAAATATACGGGTTTAATGCGTTACAAATTCTTTAAAGATAAATTCAAACGTTTTTCATTACAACACAATTACAAAGCATCTTATACCATCAACTCGTTTAGATCAAATCTTGATTATAAAGAAAATCAACTAAACCCATTGAATAATAATTTCTACGAAAAAACACTTGTCGGAAACGTTAACCTTGTGGAGCAGTTTAATCCGTTAATTCGTGTAGATTTTGAAACAAAGAGTTCGTTCAAGATTTTGGCCGAAATGAAAAAAGATAGAGCGTTATCGTTAAGTTTTGATAATAATCTATTGACTGAGGTTAAAGGTATCGAATATGTTATCGGAACGGGTTACCGATTCAAAGATGTAATTTTTTCAACCAAATTAGCCGATGATCCATCAGGAGTTATCAAAAGTGATATAAATTTAAAAATTGATTTTTCTTATAGAAATAACAAAACTATTGTACGTTATTTAGATTATAACAATAATCAATTAGGTGGAGGACAAAACATTTGGTCGGCTCGATTAACAGCTGATTATTCGTTTAGTAAGAACCTAACAGCTATTTTCTATTATGATCATTCGTTCTCTCAAGCGGTAATTTCAACATCATTCCCAATTACAAATATTAGAGGTGGATTCACTTTAAGATACAACTTCGGAAATTAATTGAAATAGCATAAAAATCATTTTAAAAATTTAAGAATAAACTATACATTTGACCTAAATTTAAACACACAAACAAAATGAGCATACCAACTAATTTAAAATACACCAAAGAGCACGAATGGGTTTCTATCGATGGTGATGTAGCAACTATCGGAATTACACATTTCGCGCAAAGCGAACTTGGAGATATCGTTTATGTTGAAGTAGAAACACTAGATCAAACACTTGAAAGAGATGAGGTTTTTGGTACAGTTGAAGCTGTAAAAACAGTTTCTGATTTATTTTTACCATTGTCTGGTGAAATAATCGAATTCAATGAAGACCTTGAGCGTAATCCAGAAACTGTAAATTCTGATCCTTATGGTGCAGGATGGATGGTTAAAGTAAAAGTATCTGATGTATCTCAATGGGATGAATTATTAGATAGCGAAGCATACGCAACTTTGATAGGTGCATAATAAAAAAATCTTTTTTCTGCTAGCAATAGTTTGGACGCTTGTTATTACTCTTTTGAGTTTAGCAACGTTTACTGATGTCAGTAGCAATATTAAAGTTCCTTTTAAAGATAAGTTCGTTCACTTTACATTCTATTTACTGTTTGTAATTTTGTGGTCGCTGTTTTTTAAAGAAACCAAATATAATTTTAAGATTCTATTTGCGGCGATAGGCTATGGAATTGCAATGGAAATTTGCCAAAAGCTATTCACCACAACAAGATCGGCCGATTTGCTTGATGTTGTTGCAAACACAGCTGGAGCAATAGTAGGAATGATTTTAATGACAACTATAGTAAACAACAAAACCACTCATTGAGTGGTTTTGTTTTTTAATTAAAATTAATAGTTAACGGTTAGTTACTTAAGTTTGTTAATTAATGAGTTAGCATTTCTTCAAGTTTTTCTATTTTTGACTACAATAAATTGGATACAGATTTTTTGTACCTTTATCGTTTGTAATAACTATGAAAATGAACATCAAACACTATTTAGACGCTACTTACCTAAAAACACCTGAACAAGCCGGGCTTTCTATTGAAGAAAATAATAAAGTGGTGCGAGAATTTGTTCAAGAAGCTATTGAGGAAGGTTTTAAATTAGTGATGATTCGTCCCGATCAGGTTGCTATGGCAAGAAAAATGGTTTCTGAAGCCAATTCTAAACTTACCATTGGAACAGTCATTGGTTTTCACGAAGGAACTTATTCTTTAGAAGAAAAACTAGCCGAAGCGCACAAAGCAATTGTAGACGGTGCCGATGATTTAGATTTTGTATGCAACTATGAAGCCTTTAAAAAAGGTGAAAGTGATGTGGTAAAACAAGAAGTTCTTTTAGGAACCAAATTAGGTATAAACCATAACAAAATTGTTAAATGGATTATTGAAGTTGCAGCATTAAACGACGATGAGATTATCAAGATTTCAACACTAATTAAGAATGTTGTAATGTCTAATTTTAGGGAAGAATCCTATAATTCAATTTTTATAAAATCATCAACTGGTTTTTATAAAACTGAAAATGGTTTACCAAATGGCGCCACAATTCCATCAATAATTATGATGCTAGAAAACGGATCGCCACTTGCTATCAAAGCTGCTGGTGGAGTTAAAACTTATGAAGAAGCAGTTGCCATGATTAATCTTGGCGTTAAAAGAATTGGAACGTCATCTGCCAAAGCCATTGCTAACGGACAAATAACAAATAACGATTACTAAACTATATTCAATACTAGGATGTTTAATAAAATAACGATTGCTTTTTTACTTTTAAATTCAGTAGGGGTAATGGCTCAAAAATCAAGTGAGCAAATGCCGATTTTTCCTAATTGTGAGAAATTACAAGCCAAAGAACTTGAAAATTGCTTCAATATCGAACTACAGAATTTTGTTTACAATAATTTTCAAGTGCCTGCGAAATTAAAAGACAATAACTATAAAGGTACAATCATAGTTTTGTTTGAAGTGGACGAAAAAGGAACATTCAAAGTGCAATATGTTGACGCAAATGAAGAAGAATTAATAAAAGAAAGCAAACGAGTTTTCGGTGCAATGCCAAAAGTGAGTCCGCCAACTTATAATGGTAAACCGACTTATGCCAAGTATACTATCAAAATTGCAATTCCGCTTCAAAGTGCCGCTGAAATGCAGGCAGAAAAGGAACAAGAAATTATAGCTAGCAAACCAACTACTATTTATACTCCTAAAGATAAAAACAAAGAACTAACCGAATTCGATAGCATCGTTTATAAAAAATTTAATAATCCACAGTTTCAAAGTCATTTGAGCATTCCATTGTCGCACAGTTATTATGCACAATTCGATCCGGCGTTGAATCAAGTTGGTAGTAATAATCACACGGCATCTAAACCTTATACCTATGCCGAAGTTTCAAAATATTATAATCTAGAAGCAGAAAATCAAAAGCTACTAAAAAACAAAACTTCTTGGTGGGGAAAAAAACTTTGGAACGAAAATACAGTAGCCATTCAAGGTGATGATTATTGGTTCACTGTAAACCCAATTTTCGATTTACAAACGGGTAAAAGTGATCCAAGTGTTGCTGATTATACTTATGTAAATACACGTGGAATACAAGTGCGTGGCGGATTAGGAAGTCAATTGAACTTTACAACAACCATTTTTGAAAGTCAAGGTCGTTTTGCTGATTATTTTAACAATTATGCCATTTCGATAAAACCATCAGGAGGAAATCCTGCAATTATTCCTGGTATTGGAATCGCAAAAGAATTTAAATCAGATGCTTTTGATTTTCCTATGGCAGAAGCTAATTTAACTTTTGCACCAAGCAAGTTTTTTGATTTGCAATTAGGATATGGTAGAAATTTCTTAGGTGACGGATATCGTTCGCTGTTTTTAACTGATGGTGTAAGTCCTTATCCGTATTTCAAAATCAATACTACGTTTTGGAAGATTAAATACACCAACAATTACATGTGGATGAAAGATGTTAGAAATGACGCCACAATTGATGGTACTTATGCCACAAAGTTTGTTGCAAACCATTATTTGAGTTGGAATGTTACCAAAAGATTCAATTTAGGTTTTTTTGAATCAGTAGTTTGGTCTAAACAAAACGATAGAGGATTTGATATGAGTTTCGTAAATCCAATTATTTTTTATCGTGCAGTAGAGTTTGCATCTTCGTCTAAAAGCGGGAATGCTTTGTTAGGATTGACAACTAAATACAAATGGAACAATCAAATTAATTTCTACGGACAATTTCTAATTGATGAATTTTCATTCAATGAAGTAAAAGAAGCCAATAAAAGTTGGAAAAATAAATTTGCTTACCAGATCGGAGCAAAATATTTCAATGCTTTTAATATAGAGAATCTGATGCTTCAAGTGGAATACAATCACATCAGACCTTATGTCTATTCTCATAGTAATGCTTTAACAAATTACGGAAACAGCAATCAAAGTCTAGGTCACCAATGGGGTGGAAATGCCAAAGAATTAGTAGCTATAGCTCGTTACCACAAAGGCAGATACTTTGCAGATGCCAAGTTAACGGTAGGAGTAAGAGGGTTTGATTTTGATGCAACTCAAAATTATGGTAGCAATATTTATTTAAGTTACAACGACAACAGACCATTCGATAACGGTGTAACAGTTGGCCAAGGAAATAAAACCAATATTGTTATAGCTGATTTGCAAGCTGGATATTTAATTAATCCTTCAACAAACTTAAAGACTTTTGCAAGTATTATCTACAGAGATTTCAATCCAACAGTTGAAACCGATGCCACAAAAAAACAATCTACTACTTGGATTTCGCTTGGTTTAAGATGTGATATTTTTAATTGGTATTTCGATTATTAATTTTTAAATAATTTTATGGTTTGTTTTTTGTCAAATCCTTTTTGATAAACTACTTTTGCACCATAAAAATAGCAATAATTAATTCATTGAATCCTACAACAACTACACTTTCAGCCAAATCTATCATCAAAGATTTTAAAGAAATCACCAAAGCTGGTTTAGCAATAAGTGTTTTGTTTTCATCAATTGCTGGCTATTTGCTTGGTTTTGACGACAACAATCCTTTTAGTTGGAGTACTTTAATTATGTTAATTGTTGGTGGATACTGTATGGTTGGAGCTTCCAATGCATTTAATCAAGTCATAGAAAAAGATTTAGATGCATTAATGGATAGAACCAAAAATCGTCCTGTTCCAGCAGGAAGAATGGCACCAAATGTTGCTTTATTTATAGCAAGTTTGCTGACTATCATTGGTTTGATTCTCCTTTATTTGATCAATCCTAAAACAGCAATGTTTGGAGCTATTTCAATTTTTTTATATACCAGCGCTTACACACCTTTAAAAACCATGACTTCGTTGTCGGTTTTTGTAGGAGCAATACCAGGAGCAATTCCATTTATGTTAGGATGGGTTGCCGCAACAGGAAATTTCGGAATTGAGGCAGGAACATTATTTATGATTCAGTTTTTTTGGCAATTTCCACATTTTTGGGCTATTGGTTGGTTTTTATATGAAGATTACGAAAAGGCAGGTTTTTTCATGTTACCAACAGGACAACGCGATAAAAAAACAGCTACGCAAGTAATTCTTTATACATTATGGTTGATAGTAGCGTCACTTTTGCCATGTTTAGGTTTTACAGGGCAGTTTTTTATAAGTCCAATAGCAGCAATTTTAGTTTTTGCGCTAGGAATTTGGATGTTGATTTACGCTTTTAAGTTATACAAAGATAGAACTTCAAAAGCAGCAAGAGCACTAATGTTAGTAAGTGTTTCTTACATTACTTTGTTACAAATAATTTACATAACAGATAAATTTTTAAGATAGTCATGATGACAGCTGAAGAATATAAAGAACGTACCGCAAGATCTTATAAGCTCTTGTTGATTTTTGCTATGATTAGTATGGTAATGATGTTTGCTGGTTTAACAAGTGCAATGGTTGTTAGTAAATCTAGGCCAGATTGGTTGAAGGATTTTCAAATGCCAACAGCTTTTTTTATCAGTACAGCCATAATATTATTATGTAGTGTAACGATTCATTTAGCTAAAAAAGCGATAAAAAAAGACGATCGTTCGACCACAACATTGTTTTTATTGGCGACTTTAGGACTTGGTTTGGGATTTATATATTTCCAATTCGAAGGATTTGCTCAATTGTTCCAAAATCATCTTTATCCAGTTGGTGGATCGGGTTCAATTACCATATCTTTCCTGTATGTTTTGGTGTATGTGCATATGGCACACTTAGCAGGAGGAATAATTTCACTATTAATTATAATTTATAATCATTTTAAACAAAAGTACAATTCATCTCAATTTCTTGGTATTGAGCTAGGTGCAATGTATTGGCACTTTCTTGATTTCTTGTGGATTTATTTATTTTTGTTTTTATATTTCTTTAAATAAGAAAAAAACGTAAATTTGGGAACTTTTTAACAACAACTTTTTATGGGATCGACAGTTACTACTGCAAATACTGTAGGAAAATCTTGGGATGGCGGAAATAATGAGCCATTAGGAGCAAGTTACGGAAAATTAATGATGTGGTTTTTCATCGTTTCTGATGCATTAACTTTTTCAGGATTCTTAGCAGCTTACGGTTTTTCTAGATTTAAATTTATTGAAACTTGGCCTTTAGCCGATGAAGTGTTTACTCACTTTCCATTTATGCACGGAGTTCCAGCTCCAATGTACTATGTAGCATTAATGACTTTTATTCTTATTTTCTCGTCTGTGACTATGGTTCTTGCTGTAGATGCAGGTCATCAAATGAAGCAAGGTAAAGTGGCATTCTATATGTTCTTAACGATTATCGGAGGTTTAATTTTCGTTGGCTCTCAAGCTTGGGAATGGAAAAACTTTATCCACGGTGAATTCGGAGCTATCGAAACCAAAGGAGGAAGTATTCTTCAATTTGTTAATAGTAAGGGAGAACGTGTTCCTTTAGCTGATTTTGCAGTTGTTCTTCCTGAAGATAGAGAACAATTAACTAGAGGTAAAGGGAAATGGTTTATGGAAGAAGAGACGTTGTCAACTTATTCTGTAAATGAAGTTTTAGAAGGATTTAAAGCAAATCCCGACTTACTAGTAAGAACGGAAGTAATTTATGGTGATGAAACCATCAAAACAGCTGTTGGTTTAAATGAAAATAAAGCATTAAACAAACCAAAACACAAGTTTATTCTTTCAAGAGTTGAATCTGAAAAAAGATTAGCTGATGCTAAATTGGTTGTTGAAGGAGCTAATTTAAAGCACAACGAATACGGAAGTAAATTGTTTGCAGATTTCTTCTTCTTCATTACTGGTTTCCACGGATTTCACGTATTTTCAGGAGTTATTATTAATATCATTATTTTTATTAATGTGCTTTTGGGTACTTATGAAAAAAGAAAATCATATGAAATGGTTGAAAAAGTTGGACTATACTGGCACTTTGTCGATTTAGTTTGGGTTTTCGTATTTACTTTCTTCTATTTAGTTTAATCTTTAAGATAAAAAATAATGGCACACGACGCACACGAATCAAATACAGGTAGAATTTGGAAAGTTTTCTGGTTTCTTTCTGCTGTAACAATAGTAGAAGTTGTTCTTGGTATTTTTAAGCCAGAAGCACTTCATATGACAGATTTCTTAGGTACTAACCTTTTAAACTGGATTTTCTTAATTTTAACATTAGTTAAAGCCTACGGAATCGTTTGGGCATTTATGCACATGGAAGGCGAAACTAAAGCATTGAGAAGATCGGTTGTTTGGACTGTAATTTTCTTAGTTTTATATCTTACTTTCATCCTTTTAGTTGAAGGTAACTATATCTTTGAGGTATTTAAAAATGCTACAATCAAGTGGAATTTTTAACATTATATTAATTCAATAAAAAGGTACGCGTTGCGTACCTTTTTTTTATTTTTGTGTATTCAAATTTTGAAAAAATGAAAAAGAAAATTGTGCTCTTTGTTTTGTTTGTGCTTCCTCTAGTTACGTATCTTTTTTTTGCGTCAGGTGTAAATAGTTTTGTAAATCTTCCTACCATTACCAAAGGTATTCCTGATATTGATACGTGGAAAACACTGGATAGTAAACCGGTTGCCCTAACTAATAAAATTAGTATTGTTGGTTTTATTGGTTATGACGTCGAAAAAAGAAAAGGGAGTTTTTTTAATCTATATGAAAAAATCTATAGCCGTAACAAAGATTTTAAAGATTTTCAGATGGTAATGATTTTTCCTGATGGAACACAAGATGAAGTGCAAAAAATTCAGAAAGACATCAGCAAATTAGGAACTCAAGCAGGATGGAACTTTGTTTTTGGTTCTCCAGAACAAATCAAAACGTTCTATGATAAGTTGCAGTTAGTTGGAAAACTTGATGATAAATTAGGTACGCCAAATGTTTATATTGTAGATAAAAAGAGAAATTTAAGAGGTCGCAAAGGAAACGATAAAAAAGGTAAACCTGAATATAAGGAAGGATATAACACAGTTTTAGTTTCTGAACTTTATAATCAAATGATTGATGATGTTAAAATTATTTTGGCAGAGTATCGATTAGCTTTAAAAAGAAATAACAACGCATCAAGAAAAATCTAATTCTTATGAAAAGTAAATCATATATTGGTATTTCATTTATAATTTTGGTATTCGGAATTATAATTGTGCCAAAAATTGTAAATAGGGTCAAAGACGGTTCAGTTATACAAAATGATAGAATGAGTCTTTCCAATGAAATGGTCAAAGAAGAGTATTTGGTTAAAATCGGACCTGTTCCCAAATTTGAACTTACCGATCAAAATAAGGTTAAAATATCTGATAAAAGTTATTTAGGAAAAGTTTATGTTATCGAGTTTTTCTTTTCAACTTGTCCATCAATTTGTCCTATTATGAATAAAAATATGAAAGACATCCAAAAGGAATTTTCAAATGAAACTAACTTTGCAGTGGCTTCAATCACCATCAATCCAGAAACTGATACGGCTGAAGTATTAAAAGAACATGCTAATCAACTTGGTATAACTTCGCCAAATTGGCATTTTTTAACTGGTGATAAAGAATACATCATCGGTTTAGCAAATAAAGGTTTTAATTTATATGCGGCAGAAAATAAAAAAGTAGAAGGTGGTTTTGAACATTCAGGTCTTTTTGCATTAGTTGATAAAAACGGATTTATTAGATGCAGAAAAGATAGTCAAGGCAATCCAATTTTATATTACGATGGGTTAGTGGCTAAAGGAGTTAAAGAAATAAAAGAAGATATTAAACTATTATTAAAAGAATAAATATGAGTAATACAGTAGAAAATAAATTTAAAACACCGATTATTATTGTTTCAATACTAATCCCAATTGTAGTGGCAATTCTTTTTTCAATAAAATTAAAAGATTTCGGAATTAATGTGGAGCCACTTTCTTTTTTACCACCAATATATGCAACCATTAACGGTCTTACAGCTATTTTTTTGGTTTTAGCAGTAAGAGCAATTAAAAGTGGAAATCGTGCGTTACACGAAAAACTAATGACTTCGGCAATTGCTTGTTCAGTAATTTTCTTAGTTATGTATGTTGCTTATCATTTAACGTCCGATTCAACTAAATTCGGTGGTGAAGGTGCCATAAGATACATTTACTTTTTTATCTTGATCACACACATTGCATTGTCTGTAATAATCATTCCTTTGGTTTTATTCACTTATGTTAGAGCATTGTCTCAGCAATTTGACCGACATAAAAAATTGGCTAGAATTACTTTTCCTCTATGGTTGTATGTTGCAGTTACTGGTGTTATTGTTTACTTAATGATTTCTCCGTACTATGTTAATTAAAGAAAATAGAGTAAAGAAAATAGAAAATAGACAGGGGAAAAGAGAGATTTCTGCAGTTAATGGATTGGTCTTTTTGCTTGTCTTTTTGTGCTCTTGTTTTTCTTCCTATGCGCAATGTGCAATGTGTAGAGCGTCACTTGAAAGTGAAGGAAACACAATGAAAGCCGAAGCTGTTAATGACGGTATCGTATATCTTATGGTGATTCCTTACGTTTTAGTAGGTATCGTAGGTATAGTAGTTTATAGAATGATTACGAAAAAGAAATTAGAAAAGTCATAAATAAACAGATTTTACAACTCTATAATTTAATATTCAAAGTAGATATAATTCAAAGCCTCAGTAATTCTGAGGCTTTTTTACTTTTCCTTTCTCAAAAAAAGTCCTTATGCTAAACATAAAACACGTAAAACTACGTATAGTAAATCAATATTTATAGGTGTACATTTGTTTCATTCTTAGTAATATAAGTTATAATTACTTTAGTTTACAACCTAATCAAGTTTTTTACACTCTTATTAATTATAAATATTATTTTATGAAACAACGATTAAAACAGATTACTAAATACATTGCTATTTTTGCTCTATTAACACTTAGTAGTTGTGAAAAAGACCTTTATGATGATATTGTTTATAGTAATGACATTATCCTTAGGCAAGTCTCTATGAAAGACTTTAAAAATCCTTACATAAACCAGAAAATTATCGCAAAAATTGAGAATTTAAAATTTAAAAAAGAACATAGTAAGAAAGTCAGCTGTGGTCGAATGGTTTATGATTCTATAAACGATTTTTATTTTGATGATGAAAAAGCCATTTATCTTGAAAAAGATGGACATCATTCATACACATTTGAAGTTATTAGAAATAATAATGTAGGAAAATTAGAAAACTTAATATTTAATTCTAAAGGTAATGGCGAATATGATGTTTATTATGTTAAGTATGAATTTACAAAAGAGGAGTTTCAAAACTTAACCTTAGATGAGTTTAGAAATAGTGCCACTAAATACTATCCAATAGACGCTGAGGGAAGAATAGTAGTCACACAATGGATTTGTTTTGAAGAATTTGAATATCGATATGTATCAACACAACCTCAAGGAGGCATACCAACTCAACAACCCCTATTTTCTTGGCAGTGGGTATCAACTGGAACTACATGTACAATGTTAGTTCAAGGAGGAAATAATGGCGGTGGTTATGATGGTAACTCAACCAATGCGGGTACTAATAATGGTAGTAATACTGGACCCAATAGCGGTGGTGGTGCAAATCCTTCAATTATTACAGTTCCTAGTGGTTGTTTATTGTGTCCAACAATAGTTGATAACCACAATACAAATCCTTGTGAAAAAGTTAACAACTTGAAAAATGATACTAAATTCCAACAAAAAATGAATGATTTATCTTATGCAGCAAAAAATTATAAATTCGAAAAAGTTTATTCAGTCTATGATAACCCTAATCCAATCAATACAGCAACAACAATAGATAATTATAATTTTTTCCCTTTTAGTGGTAATGTTTATAATCCAACAGCTACTTATAACTATTTTACAAATATAAAAGGCTTAATTCATAGTCATTACAAGGATTTGTATAGTATTTTTTCCTCACCAGATTTACAAGATTTATATAATATTTTATTAAATCCATCGATAACAAGTGATTTCTTTTATGGAGTTGTTACTGAAGACGGAACTTCTTATATAATTACTATATCTGATAGAACAAAATTTATTAACTTTGGAAATGAACATTTAGGCAATTATGAAGATTTTAAAGAATTTGAAAAGGATATTTTTAATAAAAAATACAATATAAAACCAGATAATAGTGTTGCAACAAACGAACTTGGTTTTCTTAAAATGATGTCTGAATTAGATATTGGTTTAAATTTTTATTCAGGAAATGAGGATAGCACTGAATGGGAAAAGAAAGTTTATAATCCAATAACTAATCAAGTATCACCAACAAATTGTAATTAATATGAAAAAGATAAATTTTTTATTAGCAATAATTTTTACGTTTACATATACAAACGTAAAGGGTCAAATTTACGATAGCAATTCTGGATATGTTTTACAAGACTTGCCTGCAGGATCTTATCTTCAAGATATTCAAAATAAAATTAATCCGTTCGTTGGGATTTGGATTTGGACAGATGGTGACCAAACGTTAACAATTAAATTAGAAAAAGTTGAGCATCAATATTATCCGCAATATGGTTCTTATAAAGATTATATTATTGGGGATTATTCTTACACAATCGATAATGGTTCTACAATTGTATCAAATACAATCAATCAATCTACCAATTTATATCCAGACTATCATTCAATGTATGCATCAGGGCCAATGGAGGATAATCTATTAAATATGAGCTTTAGAGATTTAGCTAATCCAGACAAACCATTTCAAACTGTAATATTTAAATTTATTGATGGCACTACAAATCAATTAAGTTTAAAAATAATGAATCATACAAGGGGTTATTTGGCTGGAACTCCAGTACCAAATACAAGTTTTATAATTCCAAAAGATATTGTTTTAACCAAACAATAATTTAAATATTAAAAACAAGAATAATTTAAGCCTCATATTTTGTGAGGCTTTTTCTTTTCTTACTCCATTCCATCAATTTTTATATTCAGTTTCCCTGTGGTTGTTATAAATGCTATGATAGCTTCGTTGGTCAATTCTACTTTTTCAAATTCAAAATCGTTTAATGTTCCATTCACAAAAACTCCTTTCATTGGCGAATAATTACTCAAGTAAGGCAGCAAACTTTTCTTGCCTTCGTCCAAATTTTCTTTTATAGAATAACGACAATTTTCTTGAATTTTTCTCAAAATTACGCCTTGCAATAACCAATTAGCCGTTTTAGTTAAGATGCCTTTGGTGTTTAAAACATAATCCATTTGCTCAAAATAAATTTCTTTTGTAACCGAATTATAATTTGGAATTCCTGTCAAATAAATGGTTCCATTCAAGCTGCCAGTCATTTCTAAAGCGATAATCATCTTGCTCTCTTTAGACCACAAATCAACTTTTTGAACCGTTATTTTTCTGCTTCCAGAGGCAAATTCCTTCCCTTGAAAATTTTTGGTTATTATGCGTGACGCACTTTCATAAGTCGAGATTGCCGCCACAGTAGCAGTTGTTTTATCAGGAACGGTTGTAACTGGTTTAAAACTCACAGATTCTTTTTCAAAAACATTTTTAGGTTCTTGACCAACCATTGTTTGCATCGTACATTTCAATCCTAGATTCATTTTTATTTTACTTTTTTGCAGTTGTGCATCGGTAACATAAACTTCTATAGGATTCATTTTGAACCAAGTTTCATATTGCTTGCTGGTTTCAAATGGCGTACTTAATGTTTGCAAGACATTCAATACATAAGGTTTGAAATCACACGATTTTTCGATGGCATCATCAATTTTTTTAGCCACTTTCGATTTAAAAATGGATAACGTAGGATTAATTATGTAGGTTATCGGGACTTTTTTTCCAGCTACTAAAATCGTTGGACTTTCGCTCCATTCAAAATCTTCAATGGTTGACGTGGTATTCATTTTCCAATTAGATAATTTGGCTGTGCTAAGCAGGGTTATGGTTCCGTTTAAATCAATTTCTCTAGTGTCGTTCAAACCCATAAATTCCGTGCCATATTTTATTTTAGACCATATTTTTAACGGTAAAATAGACTGAATTTTCCCATCCTTTTCAATTAATTTAATTGTGCCAGTTTTCCATATTTTCATTTCAGTTTTGTCATCTTCAAGATTATTATCTTCATAGATTAAACCATTCAACGCTTTGTTTAACTGGTTTTCAATTTCCTTTAAAGAGATTTCCATTGGCATACTTACAAAGGAAGTGGTTGTTTTGTAAGCCACAGGCGCATTTTGAGAAGGCTCAGGTTTTAAAGCTGCAATTTTATTTGTAGAGGAACATCCAATTAGTAGCGAAAACATACCTAGTGAAATTAAGGATACAAAATAGTTTTTCATTTTTAATCAAAATTAATTTGGGTGTGAATGTAACAAAAAAACTAATTTATCGTCAGATAAGAAAACGTTAATTTAATTGTTTTGATTATAAAACGCTTAAATTTGCAGTATTGTATTTTAACTATTGATTAAAATAAACATGAAAAACGTAAGTTTTAAAATAATTTTCTTTTTTGCACTTGTCTTCGGATGGTCATCCCAAGCTCAAACTAAGAAATGGACCATCAAAGAATGTGTAGAGTATGCCTTGAAAAACAACATCAGCATCAAGCAATCCGAATTGGATTTAAAAATTTCTGATGTTGAGAAAATGGAAGCGGTTGGCAATTTTTTACCCTCTTTAAACGGAAATGCAAGTTTTAGTGTGAATACTGGAGCAAGTATTAATCCGGTTACCAACCAGTTTCAAAATGAAACCTTTCAATCTTTTAATGCCGGTTTAAATTCAAGCGTTAATTTGTTTAACGGATTGGTAAATTGGAAAACATTGCAGCGAGCAAAACTGAATAAAATAGCCAATTCCTATAGGTTAGATAAGATGAAAGACGATATTTCATTGTCTGTAGCAAATGCTTATTTGCAAATCTTATTCAATAAAGAACAATTAAAAGTTCAGAAAAACCAAAACATAGTAACCAAAGAGAATATCACAAGAACTCAAAAATTAATTGAAGCGGGTTCAGTTCCTGCCGGAGATATTTTTGAATTGCAAGCTACTGATGCATCGCAACAACAACAAATTATTGGTACAGAAAATGCCTTGCTTATTTCTAAAATTGCTTTGTGTCAAATATTGTTAATTGAAGATTACAGTACTTTTGAAATTTCTGATGTACCAGTTGATGTTCCTCTTTCTAGTGTAATTAATGAAACACAAGAAAGCATAGTGGCAAAAGCTAGAGAGTCAGTTAAAGACATAAAAATTGCAACTTCTAATGTAGAACTTGCTAAAAAAGATGTTGGAATTGCTAAAGCTGCTTATTTGCCGACACTTTCTGGATTTGTAGGATATAATACTCGTTGGTCTGAAAGTCCGTTTTTTAATTTTATTGATCAGTTATCATTGTTTGATGGAACCGCAGTTGGAGCGCAATTAAATGTGCCAATTTTCAATGGTTTTGCAACCAAAGGTAGAGTCAAACGCGCAAAGATTAATCAAGAACGTACAGAGTTTCAATTGAAACAAGCCGAGTTAGATTTAGAACGCAATGTCTATCAGGCATATAATGATGTAGTTAATGCCGGAAAATCATTTGATGCTGCACAAAAAGCTTTAGAAGCTAGAAAACAAGCTTATAATTTTTCGAAAGAACGCTATAATGTTGGAATGATGAATGCTTTTGATTTTTCGCAAGCAACCATTACTCTAGAAAATGCACAGTCGGAAGTGATTAGAACAAAATATGATTACGTTTTTAAAACTAAAGTTCTAGAGTTTTATTTCGGAATTCCTATCATTGAAAATAAATAGTGTGAATAGGGTTTTGTTTTATAAATGTTTTAAAGCTTTTTTAATAGGTGCGATTATCGGATTACCAATTATGTATTTTAGAAAATCAGATTCGTTTATAACACCAATAGTTTTAGGTTTCATTAGTGTAAGTATTTATGTTCGCAATAGTTATTACACTTCAAAATAATAAAGAAAAAAATTAAATTATCAGTAAGATGTCAAAAAAGAAAATTTTTGTAATAATCGGAATCATTTTTGGATTAGTAGTTTTATTAATAGCGCTTTCAAAATCGGGAGTTTTTGGAGATAGAGATAATGCTACTGAGGTTGAAACTGCAAAAGTTGATGAAATTACTATTGTAGAAACCGTTTCGGCAACAGGAAAAATTCAACCAGAAATAGAGGTTAAGATATCTTCTGAAGTTTCAGGAGAAATTATTGCTTTGCCTATAAAAGAAGGACAAGTAGTGAAAAAAGGCGACTTGTTAGTAAAGATTAATCCCGATTTGTATACGTCAGGTTTAAATCGTTCGGTTTCTAATTATTCTGGTACCAAAGCGGGTTTAAGTCAAGCAGATGCTTCTTTTAAAGAAGCTCAGGCTAATTACAATAGAAACAAATCATTATATGAAAAAGGAATTATTTCTCGCTCTGATTGGGATAAAGCTATTGCTTCATTTGAAGTAGCACAGGCAAGTAAACAATCGGCTTATTATAATGTTCAAAGTGCTAATGCAACAGTAAAAGAAGCCAAAGACAACTTAGGAAGAACTACAATTTATGCTCCTGCAGATGGAACAATTTCAATGCTTAATGTAGAATTAGGCGAGCGTGTTCTTGGAACGCAACAAATGACGGGAACTGAAATTTTAAGAGTTGCCAACCTAAACAATATGGAAGTAGAAGTAGATGTCAACGAAAATGATATTGTTAAAATAAATATTGGTGACGAAACTAAGATTCAAGTTGATGCTTATTTGAAAAAAGAATTTAAAGGAATTGTAACTAGTATTTCTAATTCTGCAAGTTCATCAACATCTGCCGATCAAGTTACCAACTTTAAAGTTAAAGTCAGAATTCTTAAAGAATCTTATTTAGATTTAATCGAAGGTAAGCCAGATACTTATTCGCCTTTTAGACCAGGAATGACGGCTACAGTTGATATCATAACTACAAGAAAAGAAAAGGTGATTGGAGTGCCAATTAGTTCAGTGGTAGTAAAATCAGATACTACGGCTACCAAAAAATTTGAAGCTGAAGAAGGTGAAGACGACAATAAAGTAAAAGCAAAATCTGATAAAAAATTAGAATGTGTTTTTGTTAAAGTTGGTGGTAAAGCGAAAATAAAAATCGTAAAAACAGGAATTCAAGATGATACCAATATCGAAATTATTTCAGGTCTTGAAAAAGGAGATGAAGTAATTGTTGGACCTTATGTTACAGTTTCTAAAAATTTAAATTCGGGTGATAAAGTAAAAATCGCTGAAAAGAAGAAAGAAGAAAAAAAGTAAACAGCAATGAGTTATATTCTTAACATTGAAACAGCAACTAAAAATTGTTCTGTTTCTTTAGCGAAAAACGGACAGACCATTCTTTGTAAAGAAATAGCGGAGCTAGGTTATTCTCACGCCGAGAAACTGCACGTTTTTATAGAAGAAATTATCAGTGAAGCCAAGATTTCATTTTCTGATTTAAAAGCCATTGCAGTTAGTCAAGGTCCAGGTTCATATACTGGTTTGCGAATAGGTGTTTCTGCTGCTAAAGGTTTGTGTTATGCTTTGTCTATACCTTTGATAGCAATAGATACTCTAACGGTTTTGGCTAGTCAATTAGATCATAATGATGGAATAATCGTTCCTATGATTGATGCAAGACGAATGGAGGTTTACAGCGCTATTTTCAATGCTAAAAAAGAAATGATTAGAGAAGTTCAAGCTGAGATTTTGACTGAAGCAAGTTTTGCTGCCATTGATGATGTAGTTTATTTTGTTGGTGATTGTAATGAGAAAGCCAAAACTGTGTTAACTAAGCCTAATTTTGTTTTTATCGACAACGTTTTTTATCCTTCAGCTAAAGATATGAGTGCTCTTTCTTTTCAAAAATTTGAAGAGAATGCATTTGAAGATGTGGCTTATTTTGAACCTTATTATCTAAAGGATTTTATGGTGCAAACTAAAGCTATTTAGCATTTTCTCTTACAAAAGGTTGGATGATAATTCCTTTTGAATCAAAGGCCGTTTTGCAATTTTCTAATATTTCAGAAGATACTTCGCTAAAATCCTCATTTTTTGACCAAGGTCTTATCGCAAGATGAATTGCGTTATCTGTTAATGCTTTAACAGAGACCGTTGGCGCAGGATGTTCTAAAACCTTAGAATGATTTTGCATCACATTCATCACGATTTCCTTCGCATCTTTGATATTAGTGTCATAAGATAAAGAGAAAACCAAGTCAACTCTTCGCATACCTTCTACCGAAAAATTGGTGATAATTCCATTAGATAAAATTCCGTTCGGAATGTAAATAATTTGATTATTTGCCGAAGTAAGTTTAGTTACAAATATTTGAATTTCTGCAACTGTTCCAACCACGCCTTGAGCTTCTATAGTATCGCCAACTCTAAAAGGTTTAAATAATATAATCAACATTCCTCCAGCAAAATTTGAAAGTGAACCTTGCAAAGACAAACCAACTGCCAATCCTGCAGCACCTAATATGGCAACAAAGGAAGAGGTTTCAATTCCGAGTTTGGAAATGAATGTTACAAAAAGTAATACCCTTAAAATCCAAATTAATATATCAGCAAGAAATTTAGAAAGAGTAGGGTCAAATTCTCTTTTAACCATAATCTTTTTGACCATTCTATTGATGAATCTTATGGCATATAAACCAACAAATAATATTATAAATGCTGAAATTAATTTTGGAGAATAGTTTAGTAATACATCTATAAATTGCTTCGTGTATTCTTGAATGCTGCCAATGTGAAGTGTTTTTTCCATAATAAAAAAATCACACTAAAAAGTGTGATTTAAATTTTTTACAAAGATAGTTTTTTTCCAAAATTAATCGGCATCTTCTTCAACTCTATTTGTGTCTTCTGCAGGAGCTGCTGGTGCATTTTCTTCTGCATCATTAGTAAATGAATTTACTTTTTCTTTTACAGTTTCAACCGCATTTTCGGCCATTTCCTCTGCTTTAGTTGCTAATTCTTCTGCTTTTTCTTTTACTGTTTCAACAGCATTTTCAACTGCTTCACTAGCTGCAGGAACATATTCAGCTACTTTTTCTTTGGCAATTTCTGCATATTCTTCAGCTTTTTCTACCAATGGCGCTGCTGTTTCTTTTACTTTATCTATTGCATCTGATGCAAAATCTTCAGCTTTGTCGGCTACTTCATTAGCTTTTTCTTTAGCTGACCCAAATAAGTTTTTAAAAAATCCTCCTAATCCCATAGTTTTTTGTTTTAGTGTTTTAAATAGTTTTGGTTATTCAATTTCAAAAGTAAGTTTTAAATTTACTCTATACTCAGTTACTTTGCCATCGTTTACTGCGGCACTGTGTTCTTGAACATAAACAGATCGAATGTGTTTCAATGACTTTGCGGCTTGTTCAACGGCTTTTTGAGTAGCGTCTTCCCAACTTTTTTCGGAGCTTGAAAGTACTTCAATTACTTTTAATACGGCCATAATTTTATTTGTTTATTGGTTAAAGTAATAAAATTACAAAATTTATAGATACAATCATCTTTTAGATTATAGAAATAGTTACTTCCTTAATATAAGATAATATCTTAACCGTGATATACGCGCGATGCAACAATCATTCCTTCCTTAATTTCTAGTACTTCTGCTACTAATAGATTTTCTTCGTTTTCAACGTGTCGAACGTACTCCATAAAGACTCTATCAGAATCGGCAGTTAAGGAAGTTACTTTGTATTGTAAACTAGGTAATCTTTCAAAGGCGTCTTCCCACCAAGTTCTTAAAGCAGTTTGTCCTTTTACAATGCCATTGGTTTCAGGATGTCTTATTTTTAGTTTCGGACTAAAATGTTCGGCATCTTCATCATATAAAGAAAGTAATTTGTCTAAATTATGTGCGTTGAAAGCTTCAAACCACGCGTGTGCTATCGATAAATTTTTTTGACTTGTCATAGGGATAAAAAAAACCACGAAGAACGTGGTTATAAGTTTTTTAGATTGATTACTTCTTGTTCTGTTAAAACTCTCCAGTTACCTCTTGGTAAATTCTTTTTGGTTAAACCAGCAAAGGCCACACGATCTACTTTAATTACTGTATAACTATAGTGTTCAAAAATGGCGCGAACAACTTTAACATTAGGTGTTCTTAACTTTATTCCGATTTCGTTTTTTGGTTCGTTTTCGATGTAGCTTACTTCGTCTACAAACAATTTATGACCGTCTAAAGTTACGCCGTTTGAAATCTTTTCTAAATCTTCAAATTTCAAATTTTTGTCTAAAGTAACTTGATAGATTTTAGCCGATTTTTGATTAGGTAAACTAAATTTTCTAATGATATCGGTGTCGTTCGTAAATAATAATAATCCGGTGGTGTTTTTATCCATTCTTCCCACTGGAGCCAATGATGAAGTTGAAGCACCTTTTATCAATTCTAAAACATTTCTGTGTTCCACTTCATCTGTAGAAGTAGTGAAATTTTTAGGTTTGTTAAGTACAAAATATTCCTTTTTCTCAGGCATTAAAGTAGCACCGTCGAAGTTGACAACATCACCAGGTTTTACTTTATAACCCATTTCTGTAACCGGAATGCCGTTTACTTTTACATTTCCTGATTGTATGTAGATATCAGCATCACGACGCGAACAAACACCAGAATTGGCTATGTATTTATTCAAACGAATTTCATCCGATTTTATCGGTTTTGGAACGTTTGGCGAATCTTTCTTTACGGTTGGTTTTCTATTTTGAGAACGTTTAGCCATAGCAGGTTTAGAGGTTGATGGAGTTTTTTTTCTATCACCACTTGGTTTACTTGGACCAGTTCGTTTTTTATTATTAGAAGTATTCATGCGTTTAATTTTTTGCAAAGATACTCTATTTGAACATAACTTTCGTTAAGAATATGAATACAAAGGGTTTTAGAAGTCTTTTTCCTCGACTTTAAAGTCTTTTCCAAGAATATCAATTAATACTTTTGGGTTGGTGTTTGTGAAAAATTGTTGTCTACTTTCTGTTGCAATAGCTCTAAAACCTACTTTTTCATTTACTATTTTCTTGGTTTGTTTTGCAACGGCTTCTCCTGAATCAATGATTTTTATATGTTCTGGAAGTATTTTTTTGATCTGTGGAATTAAATACGGATAATGACTGCAACCCAATACCAAATAATCAATGTTTGAAGTGATCATTGGTCTAAGGTATTTATTTAATAAATCTTTCATATCATAGGAGTTAATCTTGCCATTTTCAATCAACTCCACTAAGCCGTATCCAATTTGTTCTATGATTTCTATATCTTGAAATTGTTCTACATTTTTATAAAACAACTCGCTATTTAAAGTGCCTTTGGTTGCTAAAATGCCTATTTTTTGAGTTTTAGAATGTAATGCAGCAGGTTTGATGGCAGGTTCAATACCTATAAAAGGAACGTCATACTTAGCCCTTAATTCTTTGATAGCATTAGTAGTAGCAGTATTACAAGCAACAACAATGATTTTACAATTTTGATTCAGAAGAAATTCTGTGTTTTTAAAACTTAATGCAATGATTTCGTCTTTAGACTTTTGTCCGTAAGGCGCATTTTTACTATCAGCTAGATAAATCGTGTCTTCATCAGGAAGTAATTGATGGATTTCTTTCCAGATGGAAGTGCCACCAATGCCCGAATCGAATAACCCAATAGGATTGTTGTTTGTCATAAAACAAATGTAAAAAAAAACTGCTCAAAATAATTGAGCAGTTTTTAAATATTTTAAATAGATTCTTTGAAAATTCGGGTTTTATTAAAATCCTAAATCTTTTTTCACATCAATAGTGATGTCTGTACCGTCAGCAAATAATAAATCACCAGCATTTAATACATAGTTAAAACCTTTAGCTTTTCCTACTTTTTGAATAGATGCTTTTACTTTTTCAGTAATTGGTTTCATTAAATCAGCTTCTTTCTTTTGTAAATCTTTTTGAGCAGTATCTTGGTATTCACCGATTCTTCTACCCATGTCTTGCATTTCTGATTGACGAGTTTGGTTAACAGCTTCTGTCACTGTTCCTGCTTCAGCCTCATATTTTTTAATTTTAGCTTGATACTCATCAACCATAGTTTTGTATTCTGCAGTATACGTATCGCTCAATTTTTTCAATTGATTTTGAGCATCAAGTACAGCTGGCATTTTAGTCATGATTTCATTAGTATCAACATGTGCTACTTTAGTTTGAGCACTCATTGTTTGAAAGCTAAATAAAGCTACTGCTGCTATTAAAAAAGTTCTAAATTGTTTCATCATTCTTCGTATTAATTATTGTTTTAATTTATTATTTATGGTTTATTATTTTTTGCGTCTTCTTTGGCTTTTTTGGCAGCTTCTCTATCGGCTAATATTTTAAGTCTTTTTTCTTCAGCTGCTTTTTTTCTATCATCAATTAATTTTTGACGTTCTTCTAGCGTTTTTTTCTTTTGTGCTTCAACTTCTGCTTTTTTATCTGCTACAGCATTTGGTTTAGTGTCACCGTCATTTGTATTATCTGTAGTAGGCTTATCAGAAACTGTGCCATTTTTTTTATTATTCTTTTCTTCTAGCAATTGTTTTCTTTTTGCTTCAGCTTCAGCTCTCTTTTCTTCAGCAAGAAGTTTCTTGTCTTCAACCATTTTTAAACGAGCCGCTTTACGTTCTTCAGCTAGTTTTTGTTTTTCAGAAAGTAACGGATTGTCATCAATCATTTCTTGTTTGCGCTCTCTTTCTTCTTCAAGTTTAAGTTGCTTTTTAGACATTTCTTTTCTTTTTTCAGAACGTGTCAAAACTTGAATAACTCTTTCGCTAATATCGTGTTTTTTTGCAGCAAACAACATGGTTAGGTCAGATGATTTATCGAAAACATAATCGTATTTTTTTGCATCTGCTATATCTTGAACCGCGTTGAAAACTTGATCTTGAATTGGTTTTACTAAAACGGCTTTTTGAACAATCAGCTCACCATTTGGTCCAAATTTCTTCTGTGTGTAATCAATCAATTCATTTTCTTGAAAAGATATTTCTTCTTCTCTTTCTTGTATTAATTCTTTGGTAAGAAGTACTTTTTCAGTTTTTAATGCTTCTTTTAATTTGGCGATATCATTTTTTTTGGTTTCAATTTCTTGCTTCCATTTTTCTGCTTTTTGCTCCAATTGATTTTTTGCTTCAGCATAATCAGGAACTCGTTCTAAAATATACTCCATATCAATGTAGCCTATTTTGATTCCTCTAGATTGTGCTTTAACACTGTTTGTAATTGCTACTGTTGCAAATAATGCTAGTAAAATGTATTTCTTCATAAACTTAAGTTTTAGAAATGTTAAGCAAATATACTAAAATTGTTGACCAATAATAAAGTGTGTTTGCCATCCACTTTTTTCTGTTAAACCTGGCACCGCATCAAATCCGTGTGCAAAGTCGATTCCTAATAATCCGAAAGCAGGCATGAACACTCTAATTCCAAATCCGGCTGATCGTTGTAAAGAGAACGGATTATAGTCCTTAAAATTGTCAAACGAATTTCCAGCTTCTAAAAAAGATAGCGCATAAATCGACGCTTGTGCTTTCAAAGTTATAGGATATCTTAATTCTAAAGAGAATTTGTTATAAATCGAACCACCACTTACCGATGATAAAGATTGGTTAGGATAACCTCTTAATTGTACAACTTCACGACCATCCAAGGCAAAGTTAGCTAATCCATCACCTCCTACAAAGAATCGTTCAAACGGAACAACACCTCTTGCAGAGTTGTAAGCACCAAGGTAACCAAATTCTCCTAAAGTACGTAAAACAAGTGCGTTTTGGTCATTACCATATAATTTAGTAAACCAATCGGCTTTGAATTTTACTTTGTAGTATTCTAACCAATTAAATCTTTTTTGGTCAATTTTTGACTGGTCTGCATCGGCATCTCTAAAATCAGTAACTTTAATATTTCCGGTTACTTGTTGTCCTGTTAACGGGTTTATAACGGTAGCTTCTTTAATAAAATCACCGTCATTAATTTTGATTCCATCGGCACCAAAATTTAAATCAGGATCAGGATTAGCAACATATCTTTTTTTGTATTCAGCCTGATTTCCTAAATCAGCATAATCTATGTTATTGATTAAAGAGTAAGGTAAAGTGAACTTAGTCGATATACTAAATTCTGAACCTCTTGTTGGATAAATTGGGTTAACTCCTTTACTGTTTCTGCTAAGACCAATGTTAAACGCAAGGTTACGAGAAGAACCATTTCCAAAAGTAAATAATCCTGTATTGTAATTATTTAAGTCATAATACTGTAAACTGATGGCATTAGAAAGTGTAAAATAATCGTCTGGCACGGTTAATCTTTTTGCAATTCCAATTGATAAAGATGTTATGTTAAAACTTTTGCTTTTATCTACACTCGCTGATGATCCTGTAAAAAGAAACTGTTTACTTTGTGATAATGAAGTAGAAAAACTTACTGGTTTTTTACCACCAAACCAAGGTTCAGAGAACGACAAACTATAAGTTTGAAAGAACGTACTTGCTTGCAAACGCAAAGCTACTTTTTGACCATCACCCATTGGTAGTGGTTTGTAAGCTTCTTTTTTGAACATATTTTTCACTGAGAAGTTGTTGAACGAAAGTCCAAGTGTTCCAATGAAACCGCCACCACCGTAACCACCTTGTAGCTCTATTTGACTGGATCCTTTTTCTACCAGATTATACTCGATGTCAACTGTTCCAGCTGTTGGGTCAACATTTTTAAATTTTGGATCAATCGCTTCAGGATCAAAGAATCCTAATTGTCCAATTTCTCTGATTGTTCTAACTAAATCGTCTTTACTATATTTTTCTCCTGGTTTGGTTCTTAATTCACGATAAATTACTTTATCATTAGTTTTATCATTTCCAACAACAGTGATTTTATTAAAGTAGGCGATCGGACCTTCTGTAACTCTGATTTCAAAATCAATAGAATCATTAGCAGTTTTTACCTCAACCGGATTGATTACTGAAAATAAGTAACCATTATTTTGGTATAAGTTAGTTAAATCTTCACCGTCAGGTTTAGTTTTATCAGCCACTCTTTTTTCAAGTAAAACACCATTATAAGTATCACCCTTTTTAATGCCTAAAACCGCACTTAAAAGTTGATCAGAATAAACCGAGTTTCCTAAAAACTTGATGTTTCCGAAATAGTACTTTTGACCTTCTTCAACTTTAATATTGATAGCAAGTTTATTTTTTTTCTTGTCTAACCAAACCGAATCACTTACAACACGTGCATCACGGAAACCTTTTTCTTTGTAGTCTTCAACAATTTTTACTAAATCTTCTTCGTATTTAGTTTTGATGAATTTTGAAGCTTTAAAAACACGGATAGGATTAACTACCTTCGTGTTTTTCATTGATTTTCTTAGCTTTTTATTTGAAAACTCTTTGTTTCCTTGAAAAGCAATTTGTCTGATTTTGATTTTATCACCTTTGTCGATATTCAAAACCATATTTACGGTGTTTGAAGTCGTATCTGCAATGGTTCTTATGTTAACTTTTGTGTTAAAATAACCGTCTTTTTTGTATTTATTTTCTAAGTAGTTTCTTGTTGTAGTGATTAAATTTTCATTAACGATTTTACCTTTTGTTAAAGAATTTTCCTTAATCAATTCTTCGGCTTTATTCTTTTTAACACCAACAAATTTGGCTTCATTTAGTTTAGGTAATTCAATAATTTCTAAATCCAAATAAATACTATCGCCTTTGATTTCATTTACATAAAAATCGATGTCGCTGAATAATCCTAATTTACCTAATTTTTTTATTGCCGCACTAATTTCCTCACCAGGAACAGCAATGTTTTGTCCTTTTTCTAAACCAGAAAAGGTTACCACGGTTTGTTGATTATAGCTGATTTTACCCAATACGTTTACATTAGCAAGGATGTATTTTTTTCCTTGGTCAAACGGCAATCTATCTTGTGCATTTGATTGAAAAACAACTCCTAGGAATAAAAGTGTTAGTAAGGATTTAAGGTAGTTTATTGACACTTTAGGATTGTTTAATTTGTTCACTTGTTTTTCCAAATCTTCGTTCTCTTTTTTGATAGCTAATAATGGCTTCATATAAATGTTCTTCTGTAAAATCGGGCCACAAAACATCAGTAAAAAATAATTCGGCATAAGCTATTTGCCAAAGCAAGAAATTACTGATTCTATGTTCACCACTTGTTCTAATTAATAAATCTACATCGGGTAGATTGTGCGTGTAAAGATGCTCATTTATAATTGATTCATCAATAGCGTCTATTGAAATTATATTATTTTTAACTTTATCACTTATATTTTTAACAACATTTAATAATTCCTCTCTAGAGCCATAACTTAAGGCTAAAGTAAGGGTCATTCTGCTGTTATTTTTGGTTTTTTCAATGACCTCATTTAATTCTTTCAGAATTGATTTTGGCATTTTAGATAGATTTCCTATTGAATTTAATCGGATATCGTTTTCTTGTAGTGTTTTTAATTCTTTTCTCAAGGAACTAACTAGTAGTTTCATTAAAGTATCTACCTCTAATTTTGGTCTATTCCAATTTTCTGTTGAAAAAGCATATAAGGTTAAATTTTTAATACCCAGTTTTGCACAAGTTTCAACAGTTGTTCTAACAGATTTTGTTCCGTTTTCGTGACCCAAAGCTCTCAATAAACCTTTTTGTTTAGCCCAACGACCGTTGCCATCCATAATGATAGCCAGATGTTGTGGTAAATTCTCGTTATTTATTGATTCAATCAAACTCATAATATTATTAATCTGCACAATAGCATGGTTTTTCACCAAAGGTATACGTTAAAGTAAACCCTGAAAAAACATACCAATCTTTACTATTTATATTTCCAAATTTTAACGATTCTAGTTTTTCATTTTTAGGAAAACTACCGTCCAAATTGTCAGTCATTGTATATCTTGCTCCAACTTCTAGTCCTAAAATTAAATTAGGTAACACATTAGATTTTACTCCTAATACAATAGGAATGGCAAGTACGCTACTGTTTTTATCTTCTTTTGAAACACCATTAATGGTATATAATTCATTATAGTTGGTGTAACTTAAACCTGAATATACATAAGGTGTCACTTTTCTCTCAAAATCGTGAAGATTAAAATCAAAAAAATTAAACTCCAAGCCCAAAGATAATTCTTTGATGTTGTTTTCAAAATCATATCCTCTTTTAAATCTTCCAGACACTTCATAATCTAAATCATTGCCAGTAATTTTAGCCTGAGTATAAGATATTCTCCAAGAATGTCTCGGACTTTTATTCCATTTATATAAAAGGCCATAGGCCAATTCATTAGGGTTTACATAAGCGGTATTTCCAATATCACCTATATAGTTGCTACCACCAAGAAAAACTCCAACTTCGTGAATTTGAGCATTTAATTTTGTGAAACCAAACAATAAAATTATTAAAAAAAATCTTTTCATTAATCGAAAAATAGCGTGCAAATATAATAATTCTAGCCACTAATAAAACATCATATTAGTATTTATAATAAATTAAAATTGACACAGTTAATGTTTAAAATAAAATTCGTTTAAAACGAACTGTTAATTAACGAAAAAAAGTGGGCTGTAGTATTTTAAAAAAGGTATTAATTTCGTTTGTCTTCGCCCCAAAGTAGTTTGTTTCTTAAGGTTTTCAAGAAGGTTTCATCAGGTATTTCTACCATATTGATTTTGAAAGGTGTTTTTCGAATTGTTAAAACTGAATTGTTATTTAAGGTAGCTATGCGCGAATCTAGTGAAACTAAATATTGTTCTTCACGTCCGGATACTCGCAATTTAATTTCGGTTTCATCTGGAATTACCAAAGGTCGAGCATTCAAATTATGTGGAGCAATTGGTGTAATTACCAATCCTTTTACATCGGGCGTTAAAACTGGTCCGCCACAACTTAAAGAATATCCGGTTGAACCTGTTGGTGTGGAAATAATCAAACCGTCTGCCCAATAAGAATTTAAATATTCATCGTTCAATGAGGTTTCAATAGTAATCATCGAAGTAGTGTCTTTTCTACTAACGGTCACTTCATTCATCGCAAAATTGAGTTCGTTTACTTGCTCATTTTCTGGTGAACATTCTAAACTCAATAAGGTTCTTTCTGATAAGGTGTATTTTTTTTCTAAAACTATTTGTAAAAAGGTTTCAATATTTTCTTTTTGAACTTTGGCTAAAAATCCAAGTCGTCCTGCATTTATGCCTAAAATTGGAATGCCTGTATCTCGCACAAAAGTTGCAGCACGCAAAATCGTTCCGTCACCACCAATACTGATTAATATGTCAAAACTAGAATCTAAACATTGATACGAAGTAAAAGTTTTATATTCTTTCTTTAAAATTTCTTGTTCATATAAAATTTTCAGAAATTTTTCTTCAATAAACAACTCCACCTTATTATTGTTAAGAAATACAAATATATCTCTTATTATTGGTCGAGTGTCATTTTGATAATATTGTCCGAAGATGGCAACTTTCATAAAATTTTAGATTTTAGATTTCTATATCGGTGTGCTATTTTTAATGTCTTAAAATCTGATTTTATATATTTAAATACTTATCCAAATAATCAGAACGTTCTCTTAAACTATTTAAATAATTATCTTCGTGATGCTCTGAAATAATCTCATAATTGTATCTTCTAAAAGTTTGAATAATATCATTCATACTTCCAAGGGCAATTTTAATGGTGATCTGCACACTTTCAACATCAGCTTCGGAAATAAATAATCCTAATAATTTGCCATTATTACTTTCTACAATTTGCGTAACCTGACTCATCGAATAGTCAAGTATGCTTTTTTTGATTACGATGATACCACCTTGTTCTTTTAAAAAAGGGGTTTCGTGAAAAAATTTAACAATATCTTCCAATTCATAATATCCTAAATACGAATTATCATCGTCTAAAACCGGAACAACATTAGTATGGTTTTTAGCAAAAACTTCTAAAACATCCAACCATATCATATTTTTTCTAGCAAAAAAGCCTTCAAGTGTATAGCGGTAATCTGTTACTTTTTTGTCAGAATCAAACGTTTCAATATCGTCAGAAGCAATGCACCCTATATAAACACCTTCGTTTAAAACTGAAAAATGTGAAAAAGGAACATCAATAAAAAAATCTTGTACATCAGCAATAGTGTCTTGGCTATCAAGAGCTTTATAATCGTTGGTGATGTAATCGTTAATTTCAGTCATAGCAAGGATTCAATATTTGTTGCAAAATAATCAAATTTTAGAACATAAAACCTTATTTTAACTTTGTATTTTTGTACAAAATTATTAGTAGCCAAAGTTGGAAAGATTTTTTCATTTTCTTTTTAAGCTGATAATTTGTTAATCGCTTGCTAAAAAACAAAAAAGATGAGTACTAAATTAAGTGTAAATATCAATAAAATCGCAACCTTGAGGAATGCGCGTGGCGGAAACGTTCCAAACCTATTGCAAGTTGCAAAAGACATTCAAAAATTTGGAGCGCAAGGTATCACTATTCATCCACGTCCGGACGAACGTCACATTCGCTATCAAGATTCGAGAGATTTGAGACCAGTTGTATATACTGAATTTAATATTGAAGGAAATCCGCAACACAATTTTATTGATTTGGTTTTAGAATGTAAACCTGAGCAAGTAACCTTAGTGCCCGATGCTATTGGTGCCATTACCTCTTCAGCAGGTTGGGATACGATTAAAAATAAGGCATATTTGACTGAAGTGATTACTGAATTTAAAAGAAATGGTATTCGTACTTCTATTTTTGTAGATCCAATTTTAAGAATGGTAGAAGGTGCAAAAGCAACTGGAACCGACAGAATTGAATTATATACCGAAGAATTTGCTCATCAATACAGTTTAGGAAATGAAAACGGAATTGACGCTTATACCGATGCAGCCATCTTAGCCAATGCTATAGGCTTAGGAATAAATGCGGGTCACGATTTGAGTTTGGATAACATTAAATTTTTCAAAGATAATATTCCAGGTTTGTTGGAAGTTTCTATCGGACACGCTCTAATTTCTGAAGCACTTTATTTAGGATTGGATAATGTGGTAAATATGTATTTGCAAAAATTGAAGTAAAATGTTATACTCAAGAATAGAAGGAACAGGGAAACCACTCTTAATCATTCACGGATTTTTAGGAATGTCAGACAATTGGAAATCTTTTGGAGCTTTGTATGCAGCAGAAGGTTTTCAATTACATACTTTAGATTTAAGAAATCACGGCAAAAGTTTTCATTCTGATGAGTTTTCTTATGACAGTATGGCAAATGACGTTTTAGAGTATTGCAAAGAACACGCGCTTGAAAAAGTTGCTATCATCGGTCATTCAATGGGCGGAAAAGTGGCAATGCTTTTTGCAACGACTTATCCAGAAAAGGTCGAAAAACTAGTTGTGGCCGATATTGGTCCAAAATACTATGCGCCACATCATCAAGATATTTTAGCCGGATTGAATGCGGTAGATTTTTCAACAAAACCAAGCCGAACCGATGTAGAGGAAACACTTTATCCGTTTATTCCTGATTTTGGAACACGCCAATTTTTAATGAAAAACTTGTACTGGAAAGAGCCAGGACAACTCGATTTCAGATTCAATTTAAAAGTATTTAACGAAAAAACGGAGGTCATCGGAACGGCATTGTCGGAAAATGCCCATTTTGACAATCCCACATTGTTCATTCGTGGCGGCAATTCAAAATATATTTTAGATACAGATTTGCCCAAAATAAAAACACACTTTCCTAATTTTGAAATTGTAACGATGCCTAATGTTGGCCATTGGTTGCATGCAGAGAATCCAAAATTGTTTTTTGAAGAAACGGCACGTTTTTTGAAATAAAGAGCTAATTAAAAATCAATAAAAAATGAAATTACTTTTAAGAATAGTAGTAACGGCTTTACTCGTTATGGTGATCTCCTATTTCATGAAAGGAGTAGTGGTCGATCAATTTACAACAGCCTTGATTGTAGCTGTTGTACTCGGACTTTTAAACTTCTTTGTGAAACCTATTTTGGTGCTTTTTACCTTGCCAGTTACTGTTTTTACACTAGGCTTGTTTTTACTAGTTATAAACGCAATTATTATATTGTTGTGTGATCATTTTGTAGACGGATTTGATGTTGATGGATTTTGGCCAGCGCTAATTTTTAGTATCATTTTATCGCTTTCACAATCATTGGTTTATCAACTTTCGGGTGAAGGAAAAAAATAGTTAAAATCAATAAAATAAAATTGGTTGGGTTGTAGAAATGTTATAATTTTGCAACCCAATTTTAGTATGTATAAAACACGAAGAAATGAATATTACAAGAAATAATGTAGATGCACTAAATGCTGTTGTAACCGTTGAAGTTTCAAAAGCTGATTATGCTCCAAAAGTAGAAAAAGTTTTAGCTGATTACCGCAAAAATGCAGCCATTCCAGGTTTCAGAAAAGGAGCAGTTCCAATGAGCTTAATCCAAAAACAATACGGTAAAGCCATTTTATTAGAAGAAGTTAATAAAGTTTTACAAGAAAACTTAAACAAATACATCCAACAAGAAAAATTAGACATTCTTGGAAATCCACTTCCAATAGTTACCGATAATTTTAATTGGGATGCTGAAGATTTTAAATTTGATTTCGAACTAGGTTTAGCACCAACTTTTACTGTTGATTTAGCAGCTAAAAACGATGTAGTTCAATATAAAATTATTGCAGACGAAACCATGTTGAATGCTCAAGTAGCAAGAATTCAAAAACAATACGGAAAAATTATTTCTGCAACTGTGGTTGAAGAAGGAAATGATGTTTCAGGTGTTTTTACCAATGAAGAAAAAGGCATCAATAACAGAACAACTCTTGATATGGAATTGTTTGCTGATGCAAAAACAGCTAAATTGTTCTTAGGCAAAAAAGTCGGTGATGTAGTTACTCTTAAAACTAAAGGATTGTTCAACGACGACCATAAATTAATGGATGTTTTGGCCATCGGTCACGATGATGTTCACGGTTTAGATATCGAGGTAACTTTTACTATTGATGAAGTGGTAGCAAGCGAGCCAGCAGAATTAAACCAAGAATTATTTGATAAATTATTCGGACCTGGTGTTGTAAATTCTCTAGAAGAATTGAAAGCTAAAATCAAAGAAGATGCTGAACAACAATTTGAGCAACAATCTAATCAAAAGTTCTTGAACGATGTAACGGAATCATTGATTGCCAACACAAAATTTGATTTGCCAGCAGCGTTCTTAAAAAGATGGATTCAATCAGCAGGTGAAAATCCTTTAACTGCTGAACAAGCGGAAGAAGAATATGCAAAATCTGAAAACGGATTGCGTTACCAATTAATCGAAGGTAAAGTAATGGCAGAAAATAATCTTCAAATTACGTTTGAAGAATTAAAAGATTTTACTTCTGGTTTAATCAAAAAACAAATGGCACAGTTCGGACAAATGAATCCAACAGATGAAGATGTTCAAGGAATTGTTGCAAGAGTTATGGGCAACCAAGACGAAGTAAAACGCCTTTCAGAACAAGTAATGAGCGAAAAAATGCTTAACTTGTATAAAGATAAAGTAAAAGCAAAAACTAAAGAAGTTAACTTCGATGAGTTCATCAAAGCAATGTATGGTGAAATGTAATTAGGTTAAGATATTTTTATTATATTTGAGCGTCAAAGTCAATTGATTTTGGCGCTTTTTATTCTGAACTCGTTTCAGAATCTTTTGAAGCTAATCCAGCTATTCGTTCCAATCTTTTTTGCAAAAATCTTTTTTCTAAGCCAAAAAAGAAGCTTCTATGGTCGCTCTTTTTTGCCAAGAAAAAATAGATTTTTCACAAAAAAGGATTTCCACTACTATCTGGGCTAGGGCAACAGTCATTAATTTGGAGTTAAAAGATAAAATGCAACAGACAGTTTGTCACATAAAATAAAAGGTATGACCTTTGCAGTACATAATAAATTATAAGTTAAGTTCAACAACTTTAAACTTTTAAACATATAAACTTTTAAACTATATTTTAAAATGAACTACGGAAAAGAATTTAAAAAGTTTGCTACCAAACATCACGGAGTAAATAGTTTGTATTATGATAAACTAACAGCTAGTTTAACTCCATATATCATTGAAGAGCGTCAGTTAAATATCTCACAATTAGATGTTTTCTCCCGTTTAATGATGGATAGAATCATCTTTATGGGCACAGGAGTTGATGATTATATGGCGAACATCATTCAAGCACAATTATTGTTTTTAGAATCAGTAGATGCTTCTAAAGACATTCAAATCTACATCAATTCTCCAGGCGGAAGCGTTTACGCTGGTTTGGGAATTTATGACACTATGCAATACATCAAACCAGATGTAGCTACAATCTGTACAGGAATGGCAGCTTCAATGGGTGCTGTTTTGCTTTGTGCTGGTGCAGCAGGAAAACGTTCGGCTTTACCACACTCAAGAGTAATGATTCACCAACCATCAGGTGGAGCACAAGGTGTTGCAACCGATATGGAAATCAACTTGAAAGAAATGTTGAAATTAAAAAATGAATTGTATGAAATAATCTCACACCATTCAGGACAAACATTTGATAAAGTACACAAAGATTCTGAACGCGATTATTGGATGATTGCCGACGAAGCAAAAGAATACGGAATGATTGATGAAGTTTTAAGAAGATAAATATAAGTAATTAGTGATTAGTAAATAGTGAAGAGCTACTTACTAATCACTTTTCACTAATCACTAAATAATGGCAAAAGAAAAATTAGAATGTTCCTTCTGCGGAAGAAAAAAACCGGAAACCAATTTACTAATTGCCGGCATTGACGCACACATCTGCGACCGCTGTATTGAACAAGCACACGGAATTATTTTAGAAGAACTAAAAACCAATTCCAATGCAAAAATGGCTACCGATTTAGTTTTGCGCAAGCCAAAAGAAATCAGAGCATTTCTTGACGAATATGTAATTGGTCAAGAGCAAACCAAAAAAGTAATGTCAGTAGCGGTTTACAATCACTACAAAAGATTAATGCAACAAAGCGCAAATGATGATGTTGAAATTGAAAAGTCAAACATCATTATGGTTGGACAAACTGGAACTGGAAAAACATTAGTAGCAAAAACTATTGCTCGTATGCTTGACGTTCCATTGGCTATTGTTGATGCAACGGTTTTAACTGAAGCTGGTTATGTTGGAGAAGATGTAGAAAGTATTTTAACACGTTTACTTCAAGCAGCCGATTATGATGTAACTAAAGCAGAAAGAGGCATAGTTTTCATCGACGAAATTGATAAAATTGCACGTAAAAGCGATAATCCATCGATAACTCGTGATGTTTCTGGTGAAGGTGTGCAACAAGCCTTATTGAAATTATTAGAAGGAACTGTGGTTAATGTTCCACCAAAAGGCGGAAGAAAACATCCAGATCAAAAATTTGTTGAGGTAAATACTCAAAATATATTGTTCATCGCAGGTGGAGCTTTTGACGGAATTGAAAGAATCATTTCAAAACGTTTAAACAGAACCGCAGTTGGATATTCAACTTCAAGAAATGTTGACAATATCGATAAGGATAATTTATTGCAATACATCATCCCAAAAGACATCAAAGATTTTGGATTGATCCCAGAAATTATTGGACGTTTGCCGGTGTTAACTCATATGGATCCTTTAGATAAAGAAACGTTGCGTTCTATTCTAACCGAACCAAAAAATGCGTTAATCAAGCAATACGAAAAGCTGTTTGAAATGGACGATGTGAAATTCACCATTACCAACGAAGCTTTAGATTATATTGTAGAAAAAGCATTAGAATACAAATTAGGTGCGCGTGGATTGCGTTCGTTATGCGAAGCAATCTTAACCGATGCGATGTACGAATTGCCAAGTTCTGATGACAAATCTTTAGAAATTGATAAAGAGTATGCCGAACATACTTTGAATAAAAATTTATTGAAACGATTGGAAATTGCATCGTAATTTTTAATTCTAATACAACCAAAAAACCCGATTTTGAAATTTCAGAATCGGGTTTTTATTTATGTTTTTTTTCTGTTAAATCATCAAAAGACTATCAGTTTAATTTCTATTTCATGCCATTTTTGCTATTAGTTTGTGTATTGCATATCAAATCGACCTTCCCTTATTTTCACAACTTCATTAGTTAAAGGATGAAGAACATCAAACCAAAACGTTCCTGACACGATTTTATTAACTTGGTCTAATTTTGTAATTGTTAATTCACCGGTATAAATTTGTGAGGTATCGTTGTATAAAGTATTTAAATAAAAACGGCCTCTAGCATTACCATCTTGCTGCTCTTTTAATTGATAGGTGTTATTTTCAAAAATTTGTAAATTAATTGTTCCTAATGAAACACTTAATAAATTATTATTACTATCTCTTTTATTTCCTTGAAGAGCAAAATAATAACCTCCATTAACATATTGGTATACGCAGTCTAATGGGTTTGGTCCGCCACCTGGTTTAAATGCAACACCATCTAAAAGACAACCAAAAGTGTTGGCTCCAACTTGTGTAGCTGGTGGTAGTTTATCAATTTCTGCCTTGGGTTGGTCATCATCTTTGTTGCAGCAGCTAAAGATGAAAGTTGTTAGAAGTAATAATATCAATTTTTTCATAGTATATGTTTTTAAATATAAAGTTATATTAAAAAGAGAACCTAATTATAAGTTATTTATTATCATATTATTAAGTTATGCAATGTTCAACAAATTTAAGCAAAAAAATTTCTCAACAACTAGGTATAAATACCTGTTTTTTCATTTAAACAAAAAATGCCCCAAAAAGTGATTTACCTTTTGGAGCATTTTTATAATCGATTTTTATTTATAACTAATCTATGAATTACTTCACTAAACCACCACCACTTTGTACTTTTTCAACTTGAATATCGGTGTTTTCTTTTTCTAATTTTAAGTTTCCAAATTTATAAGTTAACGAAATTCTAAAAACCCTAGAGTCATTTTTCTCCTTAAAATTAGTTTCTAAGTTGGTGGAAGAAACCAAGGCATTAACCTCATTTTGATTGAATAAATCGAAAGCGTGAATTCCTAATTTTAATTTCTTATTCAAGAAATCTTTGTTCAACGAAATGTCAAATTGTTGAATTGGTTTTGTGATTTTATAAATCTGCCAAGTACCGCCTTCAGGCAAAATAAAATAGGTCATACTGCTTTTTATATCCCAAGGCAACAAAATCTGGGCTTGCGCAGCATAATTCCAAACAGGTTTCGATTCAAAAGAGAAATTGTATCCTTCCGTTAAGTTTTTGATGTAATTGATGTTCAAAAAGATATAATTCATTTTGTCAATATTGTTCATTCTATTTTTGAATTCCTCTTTTCCTTTAAAGAAGTAATCCAACGGAATTGGGAAGTTGGCAAAAACACTCATCGTTTTAAATTTGTCAAACTGTTGAAACGTTTGTGTACTTACCAATTGTCCAGGTTCGGTATTCAAAATAAACAAATTCTCATCTTTAGCCACCGAATAATTAGCACCCAATTGAATAAAATCCATTGCTGAAATCTTGAATTCATAATTGTCATAAAAGGTAGGATTCAACAATAAGTTTCCTGATGACGCATTGTATTGATCAAAACTAGAACCATTTGGATCTAAAGCGCTGTAATTAGGCTGTGATATTTTTCGGGAATAAGAAGCGCTTACATTGACACTTGGAGCAACTTCATACAAAGCACTAACATTCGGGAAAATGTTGCGGTTACTGAAGTCTAAGTCGGTTCTCGTATTGTCAACAAGTCCAGAACGATCTACATTAAAATCTTCATAACGAAGTCCTAAAGTAAAATTGAACTTTTTAATCTTTTTTCGAGCTTCGGCATAAAAAGCCAAATTGGTTTCTTTATAATCAAAGTCAATGATATCAGTGATTGGCGTATTCAAATTATAGCTTCCGGTGTTGTTGACTTTGATGGTGTTGAATTTTCCTCCAGTATTAATAGAAAGTTTTAGTTTCTCAAACGGAATGGCAAAATCATATTTCAAATAATAATTTAACAAACCAAAGTCACTCGAAAAATTATTATAACTAGATGTCACGCCGTCAAAAGCATTAGATTTAGAATCAGGATTTCTATTAAATGAATTAGAAAAAGCAGTAATGTCAAGCGTTCTTCCGATAGTGTCTAATTTGGTTTTGTATTGCAAACTTAATTCGTGGTTGTTAGATTTTGTTTTAGTTACACCATCATTTAAGTATTCTGTAATGTCACTTCCTGTTGTTTTGGCATCAAAAACATCTCTATCATTGCTATAAGTAGAATTATAATTAAAAAGTAAATTCGATTTTTTACTTAATTTATAGTTGGTTCCAATGCGCATATAGAAATTTCTATTGGTAGTAAGCGTCAATCGTCGTTGGTCGAGATATTTATCTGGATTAAAAGAGGTAAAAGTTTGTCCGTTTTTAGAAAGCTGTTCTCTATCAATATAATTATAACCAATCATCGTTTGCCAACTCAAGTTTTTTTCCTTACCATTCAATAAGATTTGCGGACTAGGTTTTTGATATTTATTGAAATTATAATTAATGTTAAAACTCGCGTTAACACCTTTCAATCGTTTAGAACTAGTTACTAAATTAATAACCGAACCACTGGCATTGGCATCAAATGCTGCTCCAGGGTTATAAATCAATTCGACTTTTTCAATGGCATTGGCCGGAAGTGACGACAGATAATTTTCTAAATCTGTTCCGCTGAGTGTGCTTGGTGAACCGTCTATGTAGATAGCTACACCTTTGCCATTTAACGATAATCCACCAGTTGGTGAAGCAATAACGCCTGGAAGTTTTTTTACGGCTTCATAGGCTGTTCCGGTACTCAACATAGCGTTGTCTTTAATAGAAACGGTGGTTTTATCGGATTCTACTTTGATAAGTTGTTTTTTAGTGGCAACTTTTACTTCGTCAAGAACTTCTACTTTTTTCTTGAGCGTGTCTTTTGGTGTTGCAGTTTCTTGCGCCACAACAGCATTAGCCATTAAAACGGCTAAGGTAAGTACTAATGATTTCATTCGTTGATTGATTTTTTATCCGAAGCCATTCAAAAAATTTGGAACAACCACGGATGATGATTTCTTAATAAGACTTTTATCATCAACAAATGTTACAGAAAAACTAAATTATTTGGCCTTTTTATAATTTACAATAATGACACCACCAATAATTAGTGACGCTGCAAGAATAATTCGTGGCGTAATGGTTTCGTCTAAGATTAGCCAACCCAAAAACAATGCAACAACCACATTTACATATGACAAAACAGACACTTTGGTAGAAGACATTTGAGTAATCAAATAACTATAAGCAACATAGCCAACAACCGAACCAAAAATCGCTAAGTATATCATTGCAAGTACACTGCGCAAACTCCAATTTTCAGAAGAGATTGTTGGAGTAATAATAAATTGAATGGCTGTTAAAATGATTCCAGCGATGATCATTTGTACACTAACATTCATCAGCATCGTTAAAGAATTGGAACTTCCTTTTTTGGTGATAATGGTTCCGATAGCCCACATTAAAACGGCTATTAAAATGGCAAAAACGCCTTGTCGGTATTCTGGATTCAATAAATCGGCTAGACTGTTTTTATAGATTAAGAAAATACCAAACATTCCAAGCAAAATGCCAAGGGAAGTTTTAATCGAAAGTTTTTCGTTGCCCAAAATCAAATTCAAAATCAGGACAAAAAAAGGCGACAATGTAGATATTAAGGAAGCCAAACCGCTAGTAATGTATTTTTCAGAATAAGTGGTCAATCCGTTGGCTAGCACAATCATCATGATAGACAAAATAAATACTCTTAAGAATTGCCTCGGATTTACGGGTTCCAATTTTCGTTGAAATAACAAATAAAAGAAAATCAAAAAACCCGAAATTAGATTGCGAATACCGGCAAGAAGAAAAGGAGGAATGGTTTCAATACCAATTCGAATTCCTAAAAAAGTAGTACCCCAAAAAAAGGCAACACAAAATAAAGCTAAGTAAAGTTTTGTTTTCAAAAAAAGATTTGGGAATTACGAATTGCGGTGCAAAGGTACTGAACTTTCTTTTTTTATCGAAGTTTGCACACAACGTTTTCCATAACATTTCATTCTTTTCGGTCCACAAGAAAGTATGGATATCGCTAGAAGGAAAAGTAGGGCAGTTTTTTTCATTAATACAAATGATCAGATTTGTTGAATAACAAGGTTATAATTTCTACTCTTTGATTTTCAATTCTATAAATTAAAGAGATGTGTTTGTTTACCATACATTTATGGTAATTCATAATTTTGGACTGCGGACAGATTTGATTGTTTTTGAAATGTTATCTACTAAAGTATTGATTTCTTTTTCAAATTTCTCAACAACTTTAATGTTCCATTTCGTAAAAAGTTGTTCAATAATGTAGAGGTAATAATCTTTCGCTAAAGCGGACCAAATAACGTTCATTTAGGAGAGTTTCTTAAATCAGATATTCTTTTGCTTGCTAAACTCATCACTTCTTCGTGGGAATCAATTTGACCATTTTCAATATCTTGAATTCCTTTTTGTATTAAATTTTTTTCATTTTGAGAAAGGTTTTCATACCAATCTTCTTGATCTACAATGGAAACAAAATCCATACTGTTCAACAGCTCTAAAAAAAAGGAGTATTTATTGTCTTTGATATTTATGGTAACTTGTTTCATAGGTATAAATTTTATTTATCAGAGCAAACATATATATTACAAATGTATAGAATTTTTCACACTCGTCTGCATCCCAATCAATTGCTCCAGGTAATCACGTTCGTTAGACAATCTCGGAATTTTGTGTTGTCCACCCAATTTGTCTTGCTCTTTTAACCAATCATAAAATAGATTTTCACGAGCAACATTGACTTTCAATGGGTTTAAAGTCATATTGTTATAGCGTTTGGCTTCATAATCGGAGTTGACGGTTTGTAACGTTTCGTCCAATACTTTTTGAAATTGCGCCATATCTTCCGGATGCTTTTTAAATTCAATCATCCATTCATGTGCGCCTTTTTCTTTTCCTTTCATAAAAACAGGAGCAACGGTATAATCTTTGACTTCACAATTCAATATCGAACTTGTTTTAGCAATCGCAGTATCCGTATTTTCAACCATTAATTCTTCGCCAAAAACATTAATATGATGTTTCGTTCTTCCTGAAACTCTAATTCGGTATGGTTTTAAGGAAGTAAATCGAACCGTGTCTCCAATCATATAACGCCATAATCCTGAATTAGTTGTGATTACAATAGCATAATTTTTAAACAATTCAACATCGGCTAAACGAACAAGGCGTTGGTTTGGCGTTCCAAAAGTATCCATCGGAATGAATTCATAGAAAATTCCATAATCCAACATTAACAATAAATCGTTAGAGTAATTCAAATCCTGAATCGCAAAAAATCCTTCAGAAGCATTGTAAATCTCATAAAATTTAAAATCACTATTCGGAATGATCTTTTGGTATTGCTCACGATAAGGTTCAAAATTTACGCCGCCGTGAAAATACACTTCCAAATTAGGCCACAATTCCATCAAATTAGAATTGTTGGTTTCGGTTAAAATTCGATTCAATAATACCAGCATCCATGACGGAACGCCAGCAAAACTGGTTACATTCTCAGTTTTGGTTTCGTTAATAATAGCGGTTAATTTGGTTTCCCATTCACTCATTAACGAAACTTTATTGCTTGGTGTGCTACTGAATTCAGCCCACATTGGCATATTTTCTATCAATATTGCCGATAAATCACCAAACGAAGTATTGTTGTTTTCATAAATCTGCGAACTGCCGCCAAGACGTAAACTTTTTCCAAGGAACATATCTGAGTTTTCGTTATTATTCAGATACATACACAACAAATCTTTGCTGCCTTTGTAGTGGCAATCTTCCAAAGCTTCATTACTTACCGGAATAAATTTACTTTTAGCATTGGTCGTTCCACTTGATTTGGCAAACCATTTTATTGACGTATTCCAAAAGACATTTTGTGCGCCTTTTCGAGTGAGTTCAATCATAGGTTCCAATTCTTCGTAGGTAGAAACCGGAACTCTTTCGGTAAACGTTTTGTAACTTCTTATTGAATCAAACTCATATTTTTTTCCAATAACGGTTTCTTCACAATTGCGAATTAAATTCATTAGCAATTCATCTTGAACTTCATTAGGATATTTTAGAAACAACTCAATCTGATGAATGCGTTGCTTCAAAACCCAAGACGCGATAGAATTAATTATTGGAAAAGGCATTTTTTTTGGTTGTGATATTTTAAAAATAAATACTATTTGATTTAACCATTAAGGCAGTAAGGTTTATTAAGATTGCTTCTGTAACCATTTAAGCAATTAAAAAAACTATTTTTGATTCACAGTTTGAACTAGTTTTCCAGCTAAAATTGGTTCTTTTTCGTTTTCTGTACCAATCGTGAATTTATATTCGTTTTTGTTGTTTTTAAAGATATTAAATGTTGGTCTGTAATCTTTTAATAGGTTTTGTTCAAATGTATTTGGCGATACTGATTCCGTATATCCTTTTACTACAAAAGAATTCTCATCCAACCATTCCATTTCGAATGTTTCTAATTTGTCAGCTTTCTTGATTACGAATTGGTTGTTTTGAACAGTAAATTCAAAATCATTCAATTCCATTTTTTTGTATTTTTCATCTAAAACAGCAACATAAGTACCATCGGGAAGAAGATTAATTTTTGATTTAATCGTAAAAGAAGTCAATAGTATAAAACAAATTACAATAAAGAAATTTTTCATAATCAGATTGGTTTAATGTTAGACAACATCTATATTTACGCTAAAATAGTAAAATATTTAAAATCTAATATCATAAATCCAATATTTAATATGCAATACGAAGGCGTTCTCACCAAAATGCAAACCGAGTTTTCTAATCCAATTCAGTACTATTTAGTTTTTGAAAACAGTTTTCTCAATTTGAATCAGTTATTAAACAAATCGTTAGAAATTAATTTTTTGGGTTATCAATGTTTGAATTGTGGGAAAAAGAAGAAAATCTTCCGTCAAGGATTTTGTTACGATTGCTTTATGAGTAGCGCATCAGCAGGCGATTGGATTATGAAACCCGAATTATCGACAGCGCATTTAGACATTGAAGATAGAGATTTGGAATACGAAAAAAGAGTACAATTGCAACCGCATATTGTGTATTTGGCCTTATCAAGCGAAGTGAAAGTGGGTGTAACCAGAAAAACACAAGTGCCGACACGATGGATTGATCAAGGTGCAGTGCAAGCCATTCCAATTGTTGAGGTTCCAAATCGATATTTGGCAGGAATTACCGAGGTGGCTTTGAAAAATCATTTTGCCGATAAAACCAATTGGCAAAAAATGCTAAAAAATGAAGTTCCGGCTGCCGATTTAATAAAAGAACGTGCCAATTTGAAATACCTAATTCCTAAAGAAGTGCAAGAATTCTATCATCCAGAAAAAGAAGATTTGTATGATTTACATTTTCCAGTTTTAGAATATCCTAAAAAAGTAAGCAGTTTGAATTTAGATAAAGCACCAAACTTCTCAGGAAAACTCACCGGAATAAAAGGACAATATTTAATCTTCGAGGACGGAACCGTTTTTAATGTTCGAACTTTTGAAGGTTATGTGGTGAAGATTAGTTTGTAGATTTATTACTTAAATAAATCTTCATAAAAATACTTAACCCATTCTTTATAAGTATCTTGAGCCGAAAGACAAGTGTCTATTAAATATTCTTTGATAGTTTCAAATTCTCTTAAGCCACGATAATAATATTGTTTATGTTCATCATCAATTATAAAAGGAATAATGTCATTTTTTAAACATTCGCGATACATTATCAATCTACCAACTCTTCCATTGCCGTCTTGAAAAGGATGGATTTTTTCAAAATGGTAATGATAGGCAATAATATCTTCAAAAACGATTGTTTTGGAGTTGTACGTTTCATTCAGTGAAGTCATTTCTAAATCAACATTTTTAGGTGATGTTGTTTTCAAACCACCAACTTCATTAGGTAATTTTTTCCAATCACCAACGCTAAACCAATCTTTCATAGCATCGGAAGTTCCGGTTTTTAAAATTTTATGGAATTCTTTAATGATGTCGTTTGATAGCGGTTGTTCAATAGTGTCTATTAAAAAATTAAACGCAATAAAGTGATTCGATGTTTCAATAATATCGTCAACTGAAACAGCATCTTGATCTTTAAATCCAATTGTTCGTGTCTCAAAAATATATCTAGTTTGTTCTTCAGTTAACTTGCTGCCTTCAATCTTATTTGAATTATAAGCAAGATTCACTTGGGTTTTGTGATACAAACCACCTTTTCTTTTTGATTTTCTTTCTTCTTGTAAATAAAGTTTAAGACTTTGGTTCATCAGGTTTTTAGATTTATTTGAAAATCTTTTGGTGTAAAAATCAAAAGTACACAATTTTTGATAATAACTTTTCCATTAAGAAAAAAAGGAGAAATCGCATCAAATAATCTAATGCAATTTCTCCTTAGTCGAAATGACAAACCAATAATTACGGAGTTGTTGTTGGAGCTGGTTTATCTTTTTTCTTTAACCAACCGTTCAACAAATCCTTAGCTTTGGTTTTTACTTCTTGTTTCACTTCTTCTTTAGTAGCCGGAACTTTAGTTTTGGTAGTATCACCAGGTTTTTTGTTTTTATTTATCAAATTGGCTAATTCATTTTTGCCTTTTCCAATCAATTGTTCTTTTTGCTGTTTGACCAAATTGCTTGCTAATTTAGTGGTAGCAGCTTTAACATCTGTAGTGATTTTTGGTGTAGTAAACGAACCCCCAAGAATTGCATTAACAGGAATGTTTTCAACTTTAGCGGCGTTGGCAGGCGTTAATTTGGCAATCAAATTATTAATATCAGTTCCTAGATATTTGGCCGGTAAATCAAATTTTAAATTATAATTCATCTGCTGATCAAAACCGTGTGTTCCACCAACAGTTACCTTAATATCTTGGTATTTTAAATCAAAGGGTTTAATCGTAACTTTTCCGTCTTTGAAAGAAACGGCAGCTTTCAAATCATTTAAATTTAATTTTTTCAAATCGATAAAATTCAAGTTCGAATCTAAAGCATTCAAAAGAGTTGAATTTTTAGCGTTAACCGTAGTTGATAACAATTGACCCAATAAATCACCTGAAAGTGTTTTCAAATCGGGCGTCATTTCATTAGCATCTAAATTTCCGGATAATTTGATAGTTGAATTCAATTTTCCGTTAATGATTCCTGCAATTGGTGCAATTTTTTTCAACATATCTAATTGTGTGAAACTATCAGCAATATTAACTTGATTCAAACCTAAATTCATAGTGAATGTTGGAGTTTTTGATTTGGTTGAAACCATTCCGTTTACACCTATCGAACCGCCAAAAATGTTGGTTTTTACATTTTGTAAAGTTACCGCTTGGTCTTTTACAATCAGTTTTCCTGAAACATCTTTCAAGGTTAAGTTATCATACAAAACCGTATTGGCTTTTGCTGTGAGCGAACAATCCAAGAAAGCAGGAATTTTCATTGCTTCTGTTTTAGCTTTAGTTGCCGTTTTTGCAGTTGGCTCAGCAGTTGTCATAAAATCGGAAACTGCAAGTTGGTTAGAATTTAAGTTGAAGTTTCCTTGCAAATTCTGATTTCTGAAAATAAATCCGTAGAAATTTTCTAAAACTCCAGTGATATTCATATCGCTTTTTCCGGTAGTAGCTTTAAATTCTTGGAGATTAACACGACTCGGATTGAATTGCACAATCGCACTGTTGATGTTCATCGATTTGCCGTTTTCATCAACATATTTGAAGCCAGTTAAATTCAGATTTCCGGCATTATTGATGTTTTGGTACTGACTTTTTTCAACCGATGCCATATCAAATTTGGTGGTAACATCAGCCTTCAAAATTCCTGAAAGTGGTTTCTCCAATTTAATAGGATAAGCTTTTGATAAATTAGCCAAATTAATTGTTCCTTTTAATGCGGCGTCAACCAAAGCATTTGTTGCAACGTTTTTGATAGTAGCTTTCGCATTAAAAACATCTTGATCAATAGAAAAGGAGAGTTGGTCTAAATTGACATAAGTGTCATTCATTACACCAGTTTCATTGATTATTTTAGTATCGATTACAATATTTTTAACCGATTTTGGTAAATCAGGATATTGAAAAGAAGCATTGTTAGAAGCTATGGCGATATTAAATTTTGGAACGGTTGTATCAGTCAACATTCCTTTGGCAAAACCAGCAACGGTAAAATCTCCAGAAGTTTTTACATTATCCAAACTGCTCGCGTAAGCCGAAGGTATTAATCCCAAGAAGTTTTTGAACGAAGAAGTTGGGGTTTTAAAAGTCAAATCATAGTTCTGTCCGGCGTCAACCATTTGGATGAAACCATCGAATTCAAGTGGTAATTCGTTGATTTTCGCTTTATTTTCTTTGAAAGTATATTTGCTGTTTTTTAAGTCAATGCCGAGAAGAGCATCCAAAGAAACATTGATGTTGTTCATATAATTCACTTTGTCCATTGTCAACGAAACTTTGGCTGTTGTTTTGGTATCTAAATCTAAAACATCATTTGAAAAATCACCAGTTCCGGTATGATTAATGCTATCAACAACCATCGAAATTTTTGACTTCTCATCAAAATATTTGAATTTTAAGTTTTCAAAAGAGTACTCTTGAATATTTAAAGATAGCGGCTTGGATGCTCCAGCTTCTTTTTTTTCATCTTCACCTTTTAGAGCAATATCAAAATTACCTAAACCGTATTTATCAAATAGAATATTAATGAAAGCATTTTTAGAACTGAATTTCTCGATATTTATAGGTTCGTTATCTCCTTTAAACAATTCCATCACCGACATTTTTAAATCAAGTTCGCCAGCAGAAACTAGAGTGTCTCCTTCAAACGGTGCTTTGTTGATTATAGAAAGATTTTGTATAGCAATAGTAGCATTCGGAAAACTTTTAATCAAACTCAAATCAGCATCGGTAAAAGCCACTTTGGCATCGACGCTTTCATTAATAGATTTTAAAATTTTAGCTTTGATTTGGTCTTCAAATAAATACGGAATTGCAAAAGCAGAAACAACTAATAACAACACTACAATTCCAACGATTTTTAAAATTTTCTTTACCATAAGATTTAAAATTTATGCAACGATTTGTGAGCAAATATCTTGCCTTTCTCTGTGAAAGTAACAAAATTAGTGTTTTAGGATGGTTATTGTTTGTAATATTTTCACAAAATGTTTCATAATTTGCTCAATGTAGAAATCGTTTTACAAATAAAAAAATCCGTCTCATTTTAAAAAAAAAGACGGATAAAAACAACTAACGCAATCGTTTTTTGATTAATTAATTTTCAACTCATAAGCCATTCTTGCCTGAACGCCTTTTTGATTTGTCATGTGTTTTATTTGTTGAAGAACTTTATAATTTTGAGCTCCAATTTCTTCTTTTATAATGGCTTGACGCGATTGTGCAAATCCAAATTGTGCTAAAACATCTTCAAAACTTTTCTCAAATTCAGGGAAATTTTGAATTCTATATTTACTCGTTTTTCCGAGTCTTGCAGCTTCTTTTATAGCTTCATCCATTCCGCCGATCTTGTCAACCAAACCAATTTTTAGAGCATCTTGACCACTCCAAACTCTACCTTGACCGATGGCATCTACTTGTTCAAATGTCAATTTTCTTCCTGCAGAAACTCTGTTTACAAAAGTGGCGTAGATTTTTTCAACACCTTCTTGAGCAAAACCACGATAATTAGCATCTAAAGGCATAAACGGACTATATCCTGCAGCATTAGTATGGGTTTTAACTTGTTCAACATCTAGACCAATTCTATCAGCTGCAACCGTAAAGTTGGGTAAAACACCAAAAACTCCAATCGAACCAGTAATAGTATTGGCTTCTGCAAAAATCTTGTTGGCATTACAAGCAATATAATAACCGCCAGACGCAGCATAATTTCCCATAGAAACCACTACAGGTTTTACTTTTTTAGTCAATTCAATTTCTCTCCAAATCAGTTCCGATGTTAAAGCGCTTCCTCCAGGTGAATCGATTCTTAAAACTATTGATTTTACATTTTTATCAGCTCGAGCTTCTTGCAAAGAACGACGCATCGCACCTTCACCAATAAGGTTTACGTCACCTTCACCGCTACCAATTTCGCCTTGAGCATATATAATCGCAATTTTATCTTTTGCTGAATAATCTTTTGAGGTAGCAGCAACTTTTTCAGCATAATCTTCAATAGAAACACTTTCGTAATCCTCGTCAGCAGCAACTTTCAAAGCTTTTTTGATGTCGTTATGATAAACATCTTCATAGGCAATAACGTCGATTAATTTTTCAACTTTAGCCATTTGAGGTGTTCTTGCTAAAAGTCCGTCTGCAACTTGATTCAATCGTTCTACAGATACTTTTCTGCTTGTAGCAACTTCGGTTACAACAGAATTCCATACCGAAGTCAATAATTGAGTAGTTTGCTCTCTATTGGCATCGCTCATTTTATTTTCTAAAAAGGGTTCTACTGCACTTTTGTATTTTCCATGGCGAATAACTTCCATTTTAATACCCGATTTTTCCTGTAAATCTTTAAAGAACATCAACTCCGCAGACATACCTTTGAATTCTAATTCTCCAATCGGATTCATATAAATGGTATTGGCAACGGAGTTCAAGTAGTAATCTTTTTGCGAATAAACATCAGCATAGGAGTAAATAAACTTGCCCGATTTTTTAAAATCTTCTAAAGCATCGCGCAACGCTTTGGTTTGTGCCATACCTAAATTTGAAAAGTTGTTTAAAATTGAAATCCCTTTAATATCGGAATCAGTTTTGGCATAAGCAATAGCGTTAATTACGTCAAACAAACCGTTATTTTTATCTTTATCATTAAAGAAAGGCATATCGTCATAATTGGTTTTACCAGCATAATCATAATTGATTTTAGATAAATCCAATTCGATAACCGAATTGCTTTGAACAGTCACTGTTTCAGAATCTCCACTGCCAGCAATTGCGCCAATTAAGATAATTCCGAAGAAAAAAATCATACAAAAAATAAATAGTCCAACTATAGTGGCTAATACATTTCCTAAAAATCTCATACTTAAATAGTTTTTCTAATTAGTAGTTTAAAATTTTAATTTGTTACAAACCATTTGTTTAATTCTTTAAAAAATAGTTATCAACAGAAGCCACAAATATACTTCAATTCTAAAATTCTTTTAGTTATTTTGCCAAATATGAATTTACAACACCAAGTCATACTTTCTCTAGGTAGCAATCAAGGCAATCGTCTTGAAAACATTGAACTTTGCATTGAAAGTTTGCATCACGAAGTGGGTACAGTAATAAAGGTTTCATCACTATATGAATCAGATTCTTGGGGTTTTTCTAGTGATTCTTTTTATAATTGTGCGGTTTTAATTCATACTTACAAAAACCCACAAAAGCTTTTGAAAAACATTTTGAAAGTTGAAAAAAAGTTGGGTAGAGTTCGAACAGAAGCTTCCGATTATCAGCCAAGAGTTATTGATATTGATATCATTTCGTTCGATAATGAAAGTATTGCTTCAGACAATTTAATTGTACCACATAAATTGCTTCAAGACCGACTTTTTGTTCTGTTGCCTTTGAAAGAAATTGTTCCTGATTGGACACATCCGATTTCTCAAAAATCTATTTCAGATATTTTAAAAGAATGTAAGGATGAAGGTAATTGTGTAAAGATTTCAAAATTAAAAGCACCGTTGCAAAAAATCAGTTTTGACGATTTTAATTACATTGCAATTGAAGGAAATATTGGCGCCGGAAAAACAACTTTGGTTTCGAAATTGGCAGAAGATTTTAATGCTAAAACGGTTTTAGAACGATTTGCAGACAATCCTTTTTTGCCTAAATTTTATAAGGATCAAAACCGATATGCGTTTCCGCTAGAGATGTCTTTTTTAGCCGATAGATACCAACAAATAGCAGACGATTTAGCACAATTTGATTTGTTTAAAGATTTTATAATTGCCGATTATCATATTTTTAAATCGTTGATTTTTGCAAAAGTAACCTTGGCAGAAGACGAATTTCGATTATACAAAACGCTTTTTGATATTATTTACAAAGAAATGCCAAAGCCTGATTTGTATGTTTATTTATACCAAAATACCGATCGTTTATTGGCCAATATCAAGCGAAGAGGAAGAAGTTACGAACAAGAAATTCCAGCAGAATATTTAGAAAAAATAAACAATGGTTATTTAGATTATATCAAAACTCAAAAAGATTTAAACGTACTTATTATCGATGTATCTGAAAGAGATTTCGTAAAAAATCAAGAAGATTATATTTTCATTCTTGATGAAATTCAAAAGAAATTAAGTTAGCGTTTTAATGAAAAATGACCTTTTACTTCCGATGAGCTATCGTCTCTTTTAAAGGTAAACCAATAATCGTCAGACGACAAAAGTTGGTTGTTTAAAGTGCCATCCCAAGTAGTATCTACAGCATTCAATTGTTTAATTAACTTTCCGTAACGATTAAAAATCGAAACTTTCGCATTGGGATAATTCATCATACCTTTAATACTCCATACATCATTAAATCCATCTCCGTTCGGAGTAAAATAACTCGGAATAGTTAAGACTGCAAAATCTCTGAAATCATAGCCACAGTTATTTTTTCCTCTTACCACAGCAGTATAGGAACCACCTTCAGAAACAGTAAACACATTCGATGTTTGAAAACTTTCACCATCAATCGAGTATTCATAATCTCCAATGGTACTTACGATGATAGTTGCTGTTGTGCCATTGATTACAACTTCATCAATAACTGGAAGATCATTTTGAGTTATTGTAAATGTCTTTGTGCTAGAACAACCCTGTGGAGTCAAATCGGTTACCAAAACCGAATATGTTCCTGGTGCACTAATGGTAATGGTACTAGTAGTTTCAGAGGTTGACCATAAGTAAGTGACATTGTTAATGCCAGCGTTTAAGGTGAGGGTTTCGTTTTCACAAAAAGTAAGATTTTCATCAATAACTTGGGGCTTCGGATTCACTTGAACATTGATAGCAATTCTTGTAATAGATAAACAACGATTATTGTTTCCTTCTATATAGTAAGTGGTGTTTTGTGTTAACGCTGGAGTGGTAAATGATGTTCCAGTGGCTAATGGTGTCGTGCTAGTTAAACTCGAATACCAGTTTATTACTCCCGAAGTAGTGGTAGCAGTTAGTGTAGTGGGTGTGTTCTCACAAGTGGCTACCGTTGTATTGGTAGTCAATACTGGAGTGGTATTTACAAAAGCAGTTACCGCAGTTCGAATACCTGTCGTACATCCTACCGGAAAAGGATCTGCAAAAAAAGTTGTGGTAGTATTTAAAAAAGGAGTAGTAAAACTAGTTCCTGTAGCAATGGGTATTCCACCTGTAGCCGTGGTATACCAATAAATCACAGGTACATTAGCCATTGCTTCAAGTGTAACCACACCAGGATTACAAGTGTCTACAGTTGTTGATGAGGTAATACTCGGAATTGTTATTGTAGTACTTGTAGAAATTTGAATTATTGGATCACCAGGCATACCACCATATTCTACAATGTATCCTTTGGGTTGGTAATCACCGCTAGCTTCTCCAGTATTGGAAATGTCATTCCACGAACCAGGAATTCCAACGCCTGGAGCAGTGATATGAGTATAATCTTCATTACCACTACTGTTTGGTTCACCTGTATTCCAAAAAGTAAAAGCAAAAGCAGTTCCTGCTTCTGGTCCAGTCATCCAACGCCAAACACCTTCTTGTTGCTCGTCGCTTCCGCCAATCCAACCTGCTCCAGGTGATTGTTCTCCAGCGAGTTGTGCTTCATCTGCTGCAGTTATGGTGGCTAAATAACCTTGAATTCCGTAATAAAAGTTAGTAGTAGCAGCAAGTCGCGCATCAGACCAAGTAATGCCAATATTTGGTATGTATTGATAATAATGTCCGTTAGACGGTAGATAATTTGCTTGTCCAATTGAAATAGAAAAAGTTCTAACACCACTTGGATTAAAAGAGCTGTTGGAATATTCAACATCTTCAATGGCGGCCTCTAATTCGGCGTAGGTTGGTTGGCTAAATAGACCGCTCAAAGTTAATTTTCCTGTGTTACTGTCCCAACTACTAGTAATTGTAGGATGCAAACCCGTAAGCGTCAATAGATCTTCACCAGAAACATATCCGGATGAAATTTGAATATAAATAGCGGTAACACCAGGATCATCAGGATCAACAATGGTCATATTGGTGACAATTTTCATTGGTGTTCCCGGACAATATATCTGATTTCCGGTTGCCGTTAAAATAGGTGCAACATTTGACGTTTGAGCCTTAGTAAAAAGTCCAAGCAGTGAAAAAAGGAAAACAAGTATTGTAGTGGTGTTTGTGATTTTCACAATTTTATAGCGTTTTTATTTTTTGAAATAAATCCCAAATTACAATTCCAGCACTAACCGAAATGTTTAGTGAATGTTTACTTCCCAGCTGCGGAATTTCAATCACACCATCACACAGATGTATAGCTTCTTGCGATACACCAAAAACTTCATTCCCAAAAACTAAGGCATATTTTTTGTTCTTTTCGGGTTTAAAATCATCCAAAAAAACAGCGTTTTCTACCTGTTCAATCGCAAATACTTTGGTGTTTTCTTTTTTAAGGTTTTCAATTACCTCAAGAACACTTTGGTTATATTCCCAAGCTACAGTTTCTGTTGCTCCAAGTGCGGTTTTATGAATTTCTTTATTGGGTGGCGTTGCAGTGATACCACACAAATAAATCTTTTCAATCAAAAAAGCATCAGAAGTTCTAAAAACAGAACCTATATTATGTAAACTTCTAATGTCGTCTAAAATGATGATGATGGGAGTTTTGGTAGCTTGTTTAAAATCATCTACTGATTTTCTGTCCAACTCACTGTTTTCAAGTTTACGCATTATTCTTTTTTTACAAAGATATTCAAAAAAAAAAGCTCCCGAATTTACGGAAGCTCTTTTTTTGTATAGAAAAAATATTAACTTTTAGTTTCTACCACTGGAGTTGCAGGAGCATCCGGAAGAACATTACCTTTAATAGTAATAATTTTAGTTGATTTTCCTGTTGGAACTGGAGCGCCACCAGTTGTAGAAGGTGTAGTCATTGGAGTTACATTTGGTCCAACGGCATTAGAAGTTACGGTTACTGTTTTAGTAAACGGACCAACTCTGTCTGTAGCATATTTTACACCAATTACACCTTTTTCTCCTGGTTGAATAGGTTTCTCAGGTTTTGAAGGAACAGTACAACCACAAGAACCTTGGGTGTTTTCAATGATTAATGGCTTGTTACCATTGTTAGTGAAAACAAATTCTCTTTGTCCATCGGCATTATGAGGAATGTTACCATAATCGATAGTTTCGGTTTCAAAAACCATTCCAGCACCATCTACTTTTTGTGAATCCACTTTGGCAGCTACTGCTTTTTTTGCTTTAGACTTAGTTTGAGCGCTTACAGTTGTTAAACTGAAAACAGCTACTGCGGCTACTAGTAATATTTTTTTCATTTTTTTTGTAATTAATAATTTAACAAGACAAATTTATATAAAAAATTGTTCTTCAATCACAATGAAGTTCAAATTTTTATTAAATGAAATGTTAATGGTGAATTTTAATATTAAATAATTAAATTCGTAAGCTAAAATTTTAAACAATTATCCCTTGTCAGCTAAAGATAAAAGCCCGAAAGAAACCCCATTAATGAAGCAGTACAACGAAATCAAAAGGAAGTATCCTGATGCTTGTTTGTTGTTTAGAGTTGGTGATTTTTATGAAACTTTCGGTGAAGATGCTGTTAGAGCTTCTAAAATTCTGGGCATCACACTTACAAAACGTGGCGCAGGATCAGATACCGAAACGGCTTTGGCAGGATTTCCGCATCATTCGATTAATACCTATTTACCAAAATTAGTTAAAGCTGGTCTTCGTGTAGCAATTTGTGATCAACTGGAAGATCCAAAAATGACCAAAACTATTGTTAAACGCGGTGTTACAGAGTTAGTAACTCCAGGTGTGTCAATGAATGATGAGGTTTTGCAATCAAAGTCGAATAACTTTTTAGCCTCCATTTATTTTGGAAAGAAACAATTAGGAGTTGCGTTTCTAGATGTTTCAACGGGCGAATTTCTTACTTCACAAGGCAATGAAGAATACATCGATAAATTGCTTCAAAATTTTAGTCCAAGCGAAATTTTAATTCAAAAAAGCAACAAAAATCAATTCAAAAACAGCTTTGGTGAAGATTTTAACACGTTTTACCTAGAGGATTGGGTTTACAAGGAAGATTATGCTTTTGAAATTCTTACCAACCACTTTCAAACCAATTCGCTAAAAGGATATGGAATAGAAGAATTACAAGATGGAATAATAGCATCAGGTGCCATTTTATATTACTTATCTGAAACACAGCACAACAGAGTGCAACACATTACCAATATCCAAAGAATTGCTGAAGATGCTTATGTTTGGATGGATAGATTTACAATACGAAACTTAGAGCTTTATCACAGTTACAATCCCAATGCGGTTACACTTTTAGATGTAATCGATAAAACGCTTTCGCCTATGGGTGGAAGATTATTAAAACGATGGTTAGCATTACCGTTAAAAGAGGTTAACAAGATAAAAAGCCGCCACGAAGTGGTTACTTATTTAAAAGAGAATCAAGAAATTCTTCAAAAAATTCAATACCAAATAAAGCAAATTTCCGATTTAGAACGTTTGATTTCTAAAATTGCAACAGGAAAGGTGTCACCAAGGGAAGTAATTTATTTGAAAGAATCATTAGATGCCATAATTCCGATAAAAAAACTAGCTTTAGAAAGCAAACAAGAAGCGGTTAGGGTTATAGGCGATAGTTTGCACGCTTGCGATTTACTTAGAGAAAAAATAGCTACAACATTAAATCAAGAAGCACCAGTTTCAATTTCTAAAGGAAATGCTATCGCAGTGGGTGTGCACGCTGAATTAGATGAATTAAGAAACATAGCTTTTTCAGGTAAAGAATTTTTAGAAGGAATCGAAAAACGAGAATCAGAAGCTACCGGTATTTCTTCGCTCAAAATAGCTTTCAATAATGTTTTCGGATATTATATTGAGGTTAGAAATACACACAAAGATAAAGTTCCAACAGAATGGATTAGAAAACAAACGCTTGTTAATGCAGAACGATATATTACTGAGGAGCTTAAAGAATATGAAACTAAAATTCTTGGAGCTGAAGATAAAATACATCAAATAGAAGGGCAATTGTTCGAACAATTAATCAATTGGATTGCTACTTACATTAAACCGGTGCAGCTTAATGCTAACTTAATAGCACAGCTGGATTGTTTGACTTCCTTTACGCAGTTAGCCATAGAAAATAATTATGTTTGTCCGATTATAGATGATACGTTTGAGTTAGAAATAACCAATGGTCGTCATCCAGTTATTGAAAAGCAACTTCCAGTTGGCGTTCCTTATATTGCTAATGATGTGTACTTAGATAGAGAACAACAACAACTAATAATGATAACGGGTCCAAACATGTCGGGTAAATCGGCTATTTTGCGTCAAACGGCTTTAATTGTACTACTAGCACAAATGGGTTGTTTTGTTCCAGCAGAGTCGGTTAGAATGGGAGTTGTGGATAAAATATTTACTAGAGTTGGAGCAAGCGATAATATCTCAATGGGCGAATCTACTTTTATGGTCGAAATGAATGAAACGGCATCCATCTTAAATAATATTTCTGACAGAAGTTTAGTATTGCTAGACGAAATCGGACGTGGAACAAGTACTTATGACGGAATCTCGATTGCTTGGGCTATCGCGGAGTTCTTGCACGAGAATCCAGCACGCCCAAAAACACTTTTTGCTACCCATTATCACGAATTAAATGAAATGAGTGAAATGTTGCCAAGAATTCAAAATTTTAATGTTGCAGTAAAAGAATTAAAAGATAACGTACTTTTTATTAGAAAATTAGTAAAAGGAGGTAGCGCACATAGTTTTGGAATTCACGTGGCGAAAATGGCTGGAATGCCGCAAACAGTGATTCAAAAAGCACAAAAATTACTAAAGAAATTAGAAAAAGACCATTCGGGTGATGCTTTAAACGGAATCAAATCAGCAAAAGATGACTCGAGCCATAAAGGCGAACTGGCGAAGCAAATGCAATTAAGCATTTTCAATATGGACGACCCATTGTTGGAAGAAATAAAAGAAGAAATTTTAGGTTTAGACATCAATACACTTACTCCAGTAGAAGCATTAATGAAATTAAATGAAATAAAACGAATGTTGCTTAAAAACTAATCTTTAGGTTATCAGCAGGTTATGTTTTTGTTGCAATTTTTTTCAAAAAAACGTTTGTATAATTCAATTTAAGTGTTACATTTGCAACCGCAATACGGAACAAGTATTGCTGCTCTAACAAAATTTGATAATGCGAAAATAGCTCAGTTGGTAGAGCGCGACCTTGCCAAGGTCGAGGTCGCGGGTTCGAGCCCCGTTTTTCGCTCTACCACCTATAATGCTCGGATGGTGAAATTGGTAGACACGCTGGACTTAAAATCCAGTGAACAGCAATGTTCGTGCGGGTTCAAGTCCCGCTCTGAGTACAAAAGCTTCAAACTAATGTTTGGAGCTTTTTTTGTTTTAATTAGATTCCGCTAGAAGTGATATGGGTACCTTTGTTATTACCAAAAGAGTTAACGGTTATTATAAATATGAATTTACCTCAAGAAAAGGTAAGACGATTTTAGTAAGTAATGATTTTGAATTGCGTTTTGAATGTGAAGATGCAATTGAAGCGCTAAAAAAATCAGTCGAAAGCTTGTTCTTCATGAAGTTCAAATCAAAAAATGGCAAGCTTTATTTTAAGCTAATTCTAGAAGAAAAAGAAATTGCAGTTAGTAGAAGGTATACAACTCAATTATTAATGGAGAAAGGAATCGCCGAAATTCAAAGATCGCTCCATAAATCTGAAATATTAGATTTTTCCAATCAAGATGATATATTTCCTCCTGCAGAAGAGGTGTTTGGGTAATAAAAGTAACACCACCAAAAATTGATTGTAAATAAAGGCATAAAAAAAAGCTCTGCAATGCAGAGCTTATTTTTTAAAATTAGAATTTAAATTCTAATTATTTTTTAGCTGGAGCTTCAGTAGCTGGAGCAGCAGCCTCAGCTGGAGCAGCAGTTGTATCAGCTGGAGCAGCAGTTGTATCAGCTGGAGCAGCAGTTGTATCAGCAGGAGCTTCAACAGCAGTTGTATCAGCAGCAGGAGCTTCAGCGTTTTCTGATTGTTTACAAGATACTACAGTTAATGCAGCGATTACAGCTAAACTTAAAAATACTTTTTTCATCTTAATTTAATATAAAAGGTTAATTATTAATTCGGAGCAAAGATATAAATTTTTTTAATCGAAAAAACTTTTATTTAACTTTTTTTAAAAATTCTCACTTTGAAATCCGATTTATTACTTTACAAATTTCGTGCCAAAGTCAAATAAATATAAAAATTATTTTTTCTTCGCTGGTTGTATGATTTTCAACTCATTAATGATGTTTTTTGCACCAGCAAATTTATCTATGATAAATAATAGATATCTTGCATCAACCATTATGTTTCTACAAATGTCTGGTGAATAATAAACATCACTCATAGTTCCTTCCCAAACTCTATCAAAATTCAAGCCAATTAAATTACCATTTTTATCTAAGGCCGGACTTCCAGAATTTCCTCCAGTAGTGTGATTAGTAGCAATAAAACATACAGGCATTTTGCCATTTTCGCCATAAATACCGTAATCTTTAGTGTTGTACAAATCAATTAACTTTTGAGGTACATCAAATTCATAATCGCCTGGAACATATTTTTCCATAACTCCATCAAGTGTTGTAAATGGCTCGTAATATACTGCATCATTCGGTTTGTATCCTTTTATTTTTCCATAAGTTACACGTAGCGTACTGTTAGCATCAGGAAAAATGCGAGCCGATTTCGGACTCAACTCTAAAATGGCTTTCATATAAGTTCGTTGCAAAGCAATGTTTTTCAAATTTAACTCGTCATATTTTGGTGCAACATTTTTAGAGTAAGCCTCTGACATTGATTTTATTAGTTGGTAACCTTTATCTGCATTTAGCTTTTCTATAACGGTTTTAGAATCACCTTCTAATAAGGATCTAAATTTTTCAAGTGAGGTTAGATTTGAAGAAGTAAACACATCATTTGTTAGTTGCGCTGCATTGATGTTATTCAAACTTTCAGGTAAAAATTGTTTTGGTGATTTGGTTGCATACAAATAGATTAGCTGCTCAAATACATTTTTATCAACTTCGGCATTGTAATCTTTGTAGAAATCACTAATTCCGGTTGCAAGAGTGTTTTTTCTATCGGTAAAAGATTGCTCGCCTTTGGTGGCTAAAATCTGTTCTAATTGGTATAATTTATAGCCGACAGATAATAGTTCGGTGTTTCTCAAAGCAACTTCTGTGAAATAATCACGTGCTAAAGCATAATCTTTAATTTCTATATAATTTTTTTCAAAATCGGCAAGTAAATTTCCGTATTCAGCTTGTTTTCCTGCCTTTACAACTTTTTGCTGAAAGTCTTTCTCAAATTTTTGTTTGGCAGCAACCGCATTGGCTTTTTTCAGACCTTTGGTTTCGCCCATCCATTTTTTCCAATAGTTCGCAACTGATGCATATTTAGCAGCATATTGAATTTTGATGGCTTGATCTTTTCTCATAAAACGATCTTGCACTTTTAAAGCCGCATCACGAACTTCAACTTTTGCCGGATTTAAAGTTTCAACAATTTGATTAACGGCTACCGATGGTAAATATTCAGTAGTTCTTCCAGGATAACCCATAACCATTGTAAAATCGTTTTCTTTTAAACCTGTGATAGATATTGGAAAGAAATGTTTTGGTTTGTAAGGAACATTGTCTTTCGAATAAGCTGCCGGACGATTGTTTTTATCAGCATAAATTCTGAATAGAGAAAAATCTCCGGTGTGTCTTGGCCAAACCCAATTGTCTGTATCTGAACCAAATTTTCCAATCGAACTCGGTGGCGCACCAACCAATCGCACATCTTTATAGCTTTCTACTACAAATAATAGGTATTGATTTCCGTCGTAAAATGTTTTTACGCGATTTTCTTGCCATGCTTCTTTCGGAGCGTTTTTAACTAATTCCGAAATGTTTTGTTGAATTTTCTTCTGTTTCTCAGCTTCCGAAGTTAAACTAGCCGTACCTTCGACTATTTTAGAAGTTACATCTTCAATTTTAACTACAAAAGTTACTTCCAAATCTTTGTTTGGTAATTCTTCGTCCATTTTGTAAGCCCAAAAACCATTGGTTAAATAGTCGTGCTCGACTGTAGAATGACTTTGAATATTATCAAAACCGCAATGGTGATTAGTCAAAATCAATCCTTTGTCTGAAATGACTTCAGCAGTACAACCGCCATCAAAATGAGGAACGGCATCTTTCAAACTCGATTGGTTAATAGAGTAAATTTGTTCCGCAGAAATTTTCATTCCCAAGGTTTTCATTTCGCCTTCGTTCATTCCTTTTAGCATCGATGGAATCCACATTCCGCCTTGTTGCGCTTGCGTTTGAAGGACAAATAATAAGAGTAATAGTTTAAAATATTTCATATGTTAGTGTAGTTTGTATTTTAATAATTTGCGATTATGAATTTCAAATTCGTTGGCAAGATACAATTTTTGTGCGTTTTCATTGTGATGTTCTACTTCAAGATAGAGCAATTTTAACGATAATTTAGGGATTTGTTCTTTTATGAATTGCAATGTTTTGGCTCCAATTCCTTTTCCTCTAGCAGATTCTTTAAGGTAAAGTTCGTCTACAAAAGCAATTCTTCCTTGGTATTCAAAACTAAAAACAAAAGTCAGAATTATATAGCCAACCAATTCATCCTCCGAATAAATCAACCAGGCTTTTCCAAGCTTTTCATCTGAAATAAACTCTTGAAATAGTTTTTTTGAAACTTCAATATCAATTGGATAATTGTCTATTGCATAGAAATCTTGCATCATTTGGGTGATGGTTTCGATTTGTGAAGGTTCTAAAGGTTGGAAAGTGGTCAAATGATTAACGATTGAAGATTAACGATTTTTGATTTTTGAATTTTCAATATGTTTCAAAATAACTTCCGTTGCACCTTTATTCATTTGCACAAAAGTGGCACAAATATGTCCTTTTTCGTGACGAACATCTTCATTGGAAATTAAATTATCAAAGGTTTCGTTCAGTTCGTTTTGGTTTGATATGGAAATACAACCTTCTTGATGAACTAAAGCAATGGCTTCAGCAAAATGAGAATAATTCGGACCAATAATAATCGGAACACCAAAAGTTGCAGGTTCCAAAATGTTATGAACACCAGGATTTCCAAATCCGCCACCAACATAGGCAATGTCAGCGTAGGAATAAATTTTGGTAAGGATTCCTATCGTATCGATAATAAAAATATTGAAATTTGATAAATCAATATAATTTTTTTCGGAAAATAAAATCGTTGATTTCGTTATCTGTGATTTCAGATTTGCAATTTGTTCCGATTTGATATTGTGTGGCGCGATGATGAATTTTATATCATCGGATGTATTATTAATGTAATGCACCAATAAATTTTCGTCTTTTGGCCACGAACTACCGATTACGATTGTAGTTTTATTGTCTTTGAATTGTTCTATAAAATCTAACGAATTATCTCGTTCTAAAATGGAAACTACACGGTCAAAACGCGTATCACCCGAAATTTTTACGTTGTTGAAACCAATAGATTGAATCAATTTTTTTGAACTTTCGTTTTGTACAAAAAAGTAGTCGAATGTTTTTAATGCGTTTCTGTAAAAACCGCCATACCATTTAAAAAAAGCTTGTTTTTCTCTGAAAATGCCTGATATTAAATAGGTTTTGATGTTTTGTTTCTTTAATTCATTCAGATAGTTAGGCCAATATTCATATTTAATAAAGAAAACTAATTCTGGATTTATCGCTTTGATGAATTTTTGTGCGTTGGATTTTGTGTCTAATGGCAAATAAACTGTAGCATCAGCAACCGTATTGTTTTTTCGAACTTCATAACCTGATGGAGAAAAGAAAGTTACTAAAATTTTATGGTTTGGATACTGTATTTTTATTTTTTCAATTACTGGTAAACCTTGCTCGTATTCGCCTAAAGATGCAGCGTGAAACCAAATAGTTTTGTCGGTTGAACTGATTTTACTTTGTAAAATTGAAAAAACTTCTTTTCGACCTTCAACAAAAAGTTTCATTTTCGGATTAAAAAGTGCCAATAGTTTTACTACTTGCGAAGCCAGAATTATAATTAAATTGTATAGAAAAAGCATTGTTGATTTTTAGTTGGGTAAAAATAAGATTTTTTGCCTCAGATTTTACAGATTAAACGGATTTTCACAACTAAATTTCTTTTGAAAATCTGATTTTGCAAAAGACAAATACTAACTAGCCCTGATTGGAGAGGAAATTTTTTTCTTTTGTTGCCTGAGGCACTCGAAGGCAACAAAAGAAAAAGATTGGAACGGAAAGCAGGAAAATGGCAACCAAAAAAAGCCCGAACCATTCGCTCCAAATAATAAGAAATGTTATACTTTTGTATTTCAAATTTTTTAAGATGAAGAAATTACAAATGGTTGACTTGAAAGGTCAATACGAAAAAATAAAAGAGGAAGTGAATGCTTCAATTCAAGATGTTTTAGAAAATAACACCTATATAAACGGACCTTTGGTTCATCAATTTCAGAAAGATTTAGAAGAGTATTTGGGTGTGAAACACGTAATTCCTTGTGCAAACGGAACCGATGCGTTGCAAATTGCTATGATGGGATTGGATTTGAAACCTGGTGATGAAGTAATCACAGCCGATTTTACGTTTGCTGCAACGGTTGAAGTGATTGCTTTGTTGCAATTAACTCCGGTTTTAGTAGATGTTGATAGGAATAATATGAATATTTCGCTTGACAGAATTCGTAAAGCAATTACACCACGAACTAAGGCGATTGTTCCAGTTCATTTGTTTGGTCGTGCGGCTAATATGGACGCGATTATGGAAATTGCAAACGAGCATAACCTTTATGTAATTGAAGATAATGCACAAGCCATTGGAGCCGATTTTAAATCGAACGATGGTTCTAAAAAGAAAGTGGGAACTATTGGTCACGTTGGAGCAACTTCTTTTTTTCCTTCTAAAAATTTAGGATGTTATGGCGATGGTGGAGCGATTTTTACTAACAACGATGAGTTGGCTCATAAATTACGCGGTATTGTAAATCACGGAATGTATGAAAGATACCACCACGATGTAGTAGGAGTGAACTCACGTTTAGATAGTATTCAAGCTGGAGTTTTAAAAGCGAAATTACCACATTTAGATACTTACAATAAAGCACGTCAAGATGCTGCTAGAAAATACAGTGTGGCATTAAGTGTAAATCCAAATATTTGGGCGCCATTTATTTGCGAAACTTGCGATTGCCACGTTTTTCATCAATATGTCATTAGAATTACCAACGGAAAACGCGACGGATTGTTAGCGCATTTGCAAGAAAAAGGAATTCCATGCGCAATTTATTACCCAATTCCGTTACACAGTCAAAAGGCCTATGCCGATGCAAGATACAAAGAAGAAGATTTCCCAGTAACGAATCAGTTATGTAAGGAAGTAATTGCGTTACCAATGCACACCGAATTAGACGACGAGCAAATCAAATTTATAACAGATACAGTTTTAGAATATTTAAAATAAGAAAATAGACACAAGAGTAAAGAAGCAAGATTTATTGTTGTCTTTTCTCTTGCTTCTTTTTTCTATTATCTCAAAAAAATGAAAATAGTAGTAACAGGAGGTTTAGGTTTTATAGGTTCGCATACCGTTGTTGAATTACAAAACGAGGGTTTTGAAGTGGTGGCTATTGATAATTTATCCAATTCATCAGAAAGTGTTCTGGACGGAATTTTCAATATCACAGGCAAAAAACCAATTTTTGAAAAAATGGATTTACGCGATAAAGCATCAGTTCAAAATTTCTTCAAAAAACACAATGATGTTGCTGGTGTGATTCATTTTGCAGCCTCAAAAGCTGTAGGCGAAAGTGTTGAAAATCCGCTTTTATATTATGAAAACAACATCAATGCTTTGGTTTATGTACTGCAAGAATTGAAAAACTTGCCTAATGCAAACTTTATTTTTAGTTCGTCTTGCACGGTTTACGGTCAAGCCGAAATGATGCCTATTACCGAAAATGCCTCTGTTCAACCGGCAGCGTCACCTTATGGAAACACAAAACAAATTGGTGAAGAAATCATTGCTGATGTGGCCAAAGTAACTACTATTAATGCTATTTTACTAAGATATTTCAATCCAATTGGGTCACATCCTTCAGCTGAAATTGGAGAATTACCATTAGGAATCCCGCAAAATTTAGTGCCATTTATAACACAAACCGCTATTGGAATGCGAGAAAAATTATCGGTTTATGGAAATGATTATCCAACTACTGACGGGACAGCTGTTCGTGATTATATTCACGTAGTTGATTTGGCTAAAGCACACGTAATTGCAATGCAACGTTTGTTAAAGAAACAAAACCTAGAAAAAGTAGAAACATTTAATCTAGGAACAGGTACAGGAAGTTCGGTATTAGAAGTAATTACAGCCTTCGAAAAAGTATCGGGTCAAAAATTAAACTATCAAATTGTAGGTAGAAGAGAAGGTGATATTACGGCGGCTTATGCCAATACAGATAAGGCCAATAATGTTTTAGGTTGGAAGGCACAATCTACTTTAGAAGAAAGTTTGGAAAGCGCATGGAAATGGGAACAAAAAATTAGAAGCTAACTACCATCTTTATTGAAATAAAAAATCCTCATAATTTTATGAGGATTTTCTTTTTTTACTTCTTAGCAGCTTCTTTCAGCTCTTTCCCAGCTTCGTCAAGTTTTTCAGCACCTTCTTCAAGAGCTTCACCTGCTTTAGCTTGAGTAGTGTCAACAGCTTCACCTGCTTTATCGGCTAAAGTGTCAACTCTTTGTTCCATTTCTGTTCCAACAGCGTCACCAGCTTCGTCGATTTTTTCTTTTGTTTTGTCTGCGCAAGACACTAATGCTACAGCCATAAATGCTAAAGCTAAAATTGTTTTTTTCATTTTTTTAAAGATTAAAATTAATAACAATAACAAGTATACAAATTAAATGCCAAAGATTAAAAAAATACGAATAATTATTTTTTTGTGGCTTCTTGAACTTGCTTAGCACCTTTTTCAACTTTTTCTGCTCCTTTAGCAATCAAAGCTTTTGCTTTTTCTCCAACTTTAGAAGAATCCAAAACTTTTTTGGCCTTTACTTTTGCTGAATCAGCCGCTTGTTTTAAATCAGCGCCAACAGCTTTCGATGCTTCTTTTACTTTGGCTTTGGTTTCTTCTTTGCAAGAAAGTAGCAATGCGGCAACTGCTACAGATAAAATTATTTTTTTCATAATTTAATTATTAATAATAGTATGTTATAGTTTTAAAATGGTATTTTCTTAATTTCTACTGCGGTAAAAGTCAAATTAAAGTCGGAGGTCTCCATTAAAAATTTTAAATAAGGCCTATTGGTGCTTTTATAAAAATCAGCTAAGAAAAAATCATTATGATTATTGAATAGTGTTCCGTCTATAAAAGGAGCATCTTCACTATAACAATAAGTAATTTTTACTGGTATTTGTTGTTTAAATATGCCACTATATACAAGGCACTTGCATTTTAATTTTAAAATAGATTCACTTGCAATCTCTCTTTTATAAATTAATTGGATGGTGTTATGTTTTACATCCAACGTATCAACTGCAAGAGAATCATTATAGCTTATAATTAATTGTCCAGTTAAGTTATTGTAAGATTGTGACTTGTTGCCTTTTTTTCCACTATTCAAATAACTTCTAACGAAATTCCCATTACCTAGATAATTTATTTTTAAACCATTACCATATCTGTTTTTTTGATTTTCTAATTCAGAATTAAAATCAAATGCTGTGATTTCAGTTTTAAATTTTACTTCAAGGTTATAACTTCCCTGCGAAAAAGAGAAGAAAGAAATTAAGAGCAAAAGATATTGATGAAGTTTCATTTAAAAATTTTTATACGCAAATGGTTTTGCTGTGCTTTCTTTTTGTTGTCAATCGAACTAAAACTTACAGCTAATAGGTTGACGCAGTAGGATTTTCCGTACTATACTAAATCAGTAATACAGTAAAACATAATGTTATATTCTCAAAACTAATAAATTTTTAATAATTCATTTGGATCAGGACAATTGCTTTTATAGAATTCTAAAGTATTTGTCGAACTTACTCCTGCATAATCACCTGTTTTTCCTTCAAGATCTATTATAATTTGAAAATGCAAATGTGGCGCATAATCACCATTGATTGGCGCCGAACCTAAAGTTGCAATAACATCTCCTTTGGTTACTTTTGCACCAACTTGTTTGCCAGATAAACTATCCAAACTTAAATGTCCGTATAAAGTATAAAAAGTAATTTCTTCTACTTGATGTTCTAAAATAATAGTTGGTCCATAATCGCCAAGTGAGGTATTGTTTTGAAAACTATGAATCGTTCCATCCAAAGCGGCGAGAACAGATGTGCCCGCTTTAATCCACAAATCCAAACCGATATGGATATTTCGCTCCTCCGATTTATCAGAATTGAAAACCGTACTTCTTTTGTAAAGATTTCTATTTTCTAAATAGCCACCATAAGCCACCTTCGCATTCTTTTTTGCAAGATATTCTTCAATATAATGTTCAAAGGCATTGGCATCGGTTAAATTCAAAAGTGACAAACCTTCATTGGTAGTAGACAAATCTATCGCTACATAATCCGTATAATCAATTGAAGCATCAATTACTTTTACATCATTTATTTTTTCAAATAAAGCAAGTATTTTATTCATATAATGGGTTTTATAAAACTAATTCAGCATAAAGTTTCGCAAAGGTTGCATTCAAATCTAAACTCAATCCAGTATGTGGTCGTGAAGTTTGAATGCTAGAACTTTTTACGGCTGTTAACCATCGAAAGCGCTCTGCAATGTCAAAGGTTGCAATAGGTCCAGCATTCTTATCGCCGTTTCCAATACTTACAAAAGATTCTAAGTTTTGAAGCAATTGGTCGTAATCAAAATCTGTACATAGAGATTTTATTTTTTCAGGAACGGCGTGATATTCAATTCGTAAATATTTTTGACGTTTACAAAAAAGCAATAATCCAATGTTAAGAAATTCTTCGCGCTCTACTTTTGGCACAACACGAAGTACGGCGTACTCATATAAGTGTTTTTCGTGCATCTTGAGCTTGTTTTAAAAATATGTTAGCGTTGGCCAACCTAATCGATAAAAATTGAAAATAAACTTCTTTTATTTCTTCTGGAGCAATAGCACCATTTTCCCATTGCAACCAGTCGTCGGGAATTTGATTTACAATTTCTTTTAAGATCGAATCGTTTAATTGTGAAGTAAATTTTAAATGTGCTTCTTCCAATTTGTTGGCTTTCGACAACAATACGTGATCTTTTATTAAGGAAAAAGGAGTAAGCGAATTAGCGTTCCAATTGTCCCAACTATGATGAAAATAGAAGGCAGCGCCGTGATCAATCAGCCAAAGTTCCTTGTTCCAAAGCAATAAGTTGGTATTTCTAAAAGTGCGGTCAACATTAGTAATAAATGCGTCAAACCAAACAATTTTAGAAGCAAGCAACGCTTCACAATCATTCGCAGCAGCGTCATAAGTGATGGAACCCGATAAGTAATGCAAACCCAAATTCAAACCTTGACTAAACTGCAATAAATCCTGAATTTCTTCATCGGCTTCGGTACGTCCAAAGGCTTCATCTAGATGCGCAAAAACCAATTCCGGAATGGGCAAACCAAGAAATTTCGCAATTTGACCGCCAAGAAACTCAGCAATCAAGGCCTTCACACCGTGACCAGCACCGCGAAATTTTAAAACATATTTAAAATCATCATCGGCTTCGGCCAAAGCAGGAAGCGATCCGCCTTCACGCAATGGCGTGATGTATCGGGTTACGTTTACTGTTCTTAAAGTAGAAATCATATAATAAACATTCTTGTAACAAAGATAGTTCAGATTTTTGGATTTTTAGAATGTTGGATTCTTAGATTCGTAAGATGATGAAATAAAAAAACTCCGATGGGTTTTCGGAGTTTTATTATACAATGTTTATTTTAGGATTTTCTTGTGAGATTCCTGCGGAATGACAACAACTATGGAATTCTCATTTGAAATCTACATATTGAAAACTGAATTACGCCGAATGCGTTGCTACTTCTTTGTCAATTTTACCAACTAATCCAACCAATACTTTTCCTGGGCCAACTTCAGTGAAACTTGTGGCGCCATCTTTAATCATTTGTTGTACCGATTGTGTCCATCTTACTGGAGCGGTTAATTGAATGATTAGGTTTTTCTTAATCTCATCAGCATCTGAAACGGCACTTGCAGTCACATTTTGATAAACCGGACAAATCGGAGTTGAGAAGGTTGTTGCTTCAATTGCTGCTGCTAATTCTTCTCTAGCAGGTTCCATCATCGGCGAGTGAAAGGCACCGCCAACAGGCAAAATTAAAGCTCGTTTTGCTCCAGCTTCTTTCATTTTTTCGCAAGCCAATTCTACCGCTTTGTATTCTCCTGAAATCACTAATTGTCCCGGACAATTATAATTAGCAGCCACAACAACACCATCAATCGAAGCGCAAATAGCCTCTACGATTGCATCATCCAAATTTAAAACAGCTGCCATCGTTGATGGAGTAATTTCACAAGCTTTTTGCATCGCTAAAGCACGTTGTGCAACCAATTTTAAGCCGTCTTCAAAAGATAAAGTGCCATTAGCAACTAAAGCAGAAAATTCTCCTAATGAATGTCCAGCGACCATTTCAGGCTTAAAATCTTCCAATGTTTTCGCTAAAATAACCGAATGTAAAAAAACTGCAGGTTGCGTTACTTTGGTTTCTTTTAATGCTTCAGCGGTTCCTTCAAACATAATGTCTGTAATTCTAAAGCCTAAAATTTCGTTGGCTTTTTCAAATAAATCTTTTGCTAACGGTGAGTTGTCATATAATTCTTTACCCATTCCTGTAAATTGTGCGCCTTGACCCGGAAATACGTATGCTTTCATAAATGTAGTTTAAAAGTTTAAAAAGTTTATGGGTTTAAAAAAAGTACCCAAAACTTTAGCAAAAATACTATTTTATTTAAATGGTGTAACTTTATTTTAACATTTGCGTCTAATCAAAGAACAAAAACCTACCCAATTATGAAAAAAATTAAAGTTAGTATCCTACTTAGTATCATTGCTTTTTTATGCTTTTATTTTGGTATGCCTGTTATTAATTATGGTTTTATCAGTTTGCCTATCATACTATTGATCATAACTTTTACAGCGTTACTTTTGGCAACCGGAATTTCTGTTTCTAATGATGGGAAACAAGTTAAAATCCTTAAAAAGCCTAGCAAGATTTATTATATCATTGTTGGTCTGCTGTTGTTTTATATTGTAGTTTTTCCGCTATGCACAAGCCTTCCTATGTTTAGAAGTCAATCGTATAAAAATTTAATTGGTAGTGTAGCCGATGGCAAATCGATTGCTAATCATATCGAACCAATTTCAATTGATGAAATACGTGTAGTAGATGAAGATTTGGCTTATTTATTAGGTGAAAAAATTCTTGGGTCACAACCGGCTTTAGGAAGTCAAGTCGAATTAGGGCACTTTTGTATTCAAAAAGTGGGTAATGATTTATACTGGGTAGCGCCTTTATTACATTCTGGTTTTTTTAAATGGTGGAACAATCAAGAAGGAACTGCGGGTTATGTTATGGTTTCTGCAACTAACGAACGTGATGTGAAATTAGTTCAGAATATTGGAGGAAAAGACATCAAAATTAAGTACCAAACGGAAGCTTTTTTTGGAAGTCAAATTGAAAGATATTTATATTTAAACGGATATGCAACAGTGGGTGTAACCGATTATACTTTTGAAATCGATGATGCCGGAAAACCATTTTGGGTAGCAACAGTTTATGATAAAAAAGTTGGTTTTGCAGGAAACGATGCAACCGGAATTGTAGTGGTTGATGCGCAAACCGGAACAATGACTGAATTCAAAATTGCAGATGCTCCAAAATGGGTAGATAGAGTGCAACCTATAAATTTTATTGAAGAACAACTCAACGATTGGGGCAAATATGTAAATGGCTATTGGAATTTTTCTAATGCTAATAAATTGCAAATTACAGAAGGGTTAACTTTGGTTTACGGAAAAGACAATAAATCCTATTGGTACACCGGTTTAACTTCTGTAGGGAAGGATGAATCGGCTGTGGGTTTTGTTTTAGTCGATACCCGAACCAAAGAAACTACTTTTTACAAGCAAAGTGGCGCAACAGAATTTGCAGCACAAGGGTCAGCAGAAGGAAAAGTACAAGAGAAAGGATACAAATCATCGTTACCAATTCCTTATAACATCAATTCAATTCCGACTTATGTGATGACTTTAAAAGATGATGGCGGATTGGTGAAAATGTATGCGATGGTAGCCATTAGCGATTACACTATTGTAGGTGTCGGAAATTCAATGAGAGAAGCCTTGACTTCTTTCAAAGGCGCTTATAATATGACCGGAAATAAATTGAGTGCTTCCAGTTTGACCAACAAAAAACAACTGAGTTCTATAATTACAAGAATAACCAATGATGTAAAAAATGGAAACAGCTTTTATTATTTTACAACCAAAGATTATCCGAATATTTTTGTAGGTTCATCGCAAATATCCAATCAGTTGCCCATAACAATTGTGGGTGATAGTATTAAAATTTCTTTTGATATTGACAACGAAGAAGTCATTGATGTGACAACATTTGAAAACACAACAATGAAGAAAAAAGCAAAATAAAAAAAACGCCTGAAAATTTTCAGGCGTTTTTTTGTTAAATCGATTGGATGATTTCTAATAATTGATTTTTTAAATCTTCATTTGTGATTCCTTTTTCGCTATCGAAATGGTCATAAAAACTTGGTAGTGAAAAACTACCTTTTACTACCGCACCTTGAAAAGGAAAACGATTGTTTGCAGTTTCCAAAACCGTACTTGCACCACGAGGTCCAGGAGAAGTCGCAAGTAAAAGTACATCCTTTTCCTGAAAAGTTTTGGCGTTAATTCTTGAAGTCCAATCGAAAATATTTTTGAAAGCAGTCGAATAAACACCATTATGTTCCGCAAACGAAATTACGATAACATCTGCCGTTCCTAATTTAGCATAAAAATCATGAGCCAATTGCGGAATGCCTGATGCAGCCTCTCTATCAGTAGAGAAAATAGGCATTTCGAAGTCGTTTAAATCCAAAATTTCTACAGTAGCATCTTGAAATTGATTAGCTACATAAGTTGCTAATTGTTTGTTGATAGAAGTCTTACTTGACGAAGCGCCAAAAGCGATAATTTTTTTCATAGTTTATAATTTATTTAGTTAACCAATTGCCTAATAATTTTCTCAATAAGGGCAGTAATACAAATACCATTAACGGAACAAGAATTCCAGTCATTATTAAGGTTCTAACAGGCAACGGAAAAGATTTAATGCAGTCTCCAATTAAAAGAGAAACTAATGTGATTGAAGGATAAATAGCTATCCAAACCATCACAGCAAATTTCCATTTAGGCGGTTGTTTCATTGTTTAAATAATAGGTTAAAGCTCCAGAAGGGCATTTTTTTATAGTTTCTATAATTTTTTCAGTAGTCGAATTTTCAGCAACAATCCAAGGTTGCTCTTTCGGTTTAAAAACCTCAGGATTGTTTTTTACACAAGCCGCAGCGTGCTGGCACAGGCCGTTTTTCCAAACAATGGTCACTTCTCCATTGGTGTATTCTTTAGTTAAATCGTTGCTATTCATAATTACAGTTTTAAATTACAAAACGTCTCTAAATTCAGGATTTTTGTCAAAAACACTTTTAGCAAAAGGACAAAGCGGAATAATTTTGATACCTTTTTTTCTGGCAAATTCAATGGCTTCTACCACCATTTTCTTACCAAAACCCTTGCCTTCATTACCCGGATTAACCTCGGTATGATCGATGATGATTTTATCATCACCTGCAAAAACAAAGTTCATCATCGCTTCTTGTTTCCCAGCTACATCAATATAAAAAACACCGTTTTTATCATTGATTTTTAATTGTACTTCCTTCATAACTTTTCTATTTTTAAAACTGAACACTCCCAAGAGCTATTACAACGAATTACTGAATACTGACCACTAATCACTGACCACTAATCACTGACCACTAATCACTGACCACTAACTACTGTTCCATCGGAATTTCCATCACTAAAAACTTGGCGTTAGTATTGGCTTTAATTTCAATTTCATTAGTGTCCCAAACACCAAGTGCATCTCTTTTTGCTAATTTTTCACCATTTACTTCAATTTCACCATCAATAGTCATAATGTAAAAGCCATTGCCTTCTTTTTTAAGAGAAAGTTTTTTGGCAAAATCTTGGTCAAAATCACTCAAATAAAACCACGCATCTTGATGAATCCAAACACCTGCATCGTCTGCATTAGGAGATAAAATTTGTGCAAAATCATTTTTTTGTAGCGATTGGTCCAACGTAATTTGTTGGTAACGCGGTTCCACATTCCTGTATTTCGGAAACAACCAAATTTGAAACAATTTAGTTTGTTGGTCCGCATTCGGATTAAATTCGCTATGACGAATTCCTGTGCCTGCGCTCATCACTTGAACATCGCCTGTCTTTATAGTTTCAGCATTACCCATACTGTCTTTATGAGCCAAATCACCTTCAAGTGGAATAGTAATGATTTCCATATTATCGTGGCCGTGTTCTCCAAAACCCATTCCGGCAGCAACAGTATCGTCGTTTAAAACGCGCAACATTCCAAACTGAACGCGATCAGGATTATACCAACTTGCAAAACTAAAACTATGATAAGCATTCAACCAACCGTGATTAGCGTGACCTCTCGAATCTGCTGTATGTAAAACTGTATTTTTCATAATGTATAAATGTATTAATTTTTATAATACAAAGTTACAGTGATACAATTTGAAACACACTTAATGTAGGTTAAGAAATAATGCATCGAATAAATAAGGAAGCACTAAACTAGCAAAAAAAGGAAGTAGCACCAATTCCGTTGCCTGAGGCTCTCGAAGGCATCGGAATTAGGTACTCGAATTCATCGGAATGCCCAATTTGTCATTCTGAGGCACGAAGAATCCCAATAGAATCTCACGTTTCATTTTGTGTAATTAGCGAGTGCGATTCCTCCTTTGTCGGAATAACAAAATGCACGTAATTACAAATAACACGTTTTTTGTCATTCTGAGGCACGAAGAATCCCACTAGAATCTCACTTTTGCTTTTCTTTTTGTAATTATCGTTCGCAATTATCCTTTATCTAAAAGGTATTATTTAGTCAATTCCGAGCGGTGATCTATGTTTAAAATTTCATAGATAATCTTTAGATGATATTTTACGGTATTTTCAGAGATGAATAAAAGAGCAGCAATTTCCTTGTTAGATTTTCCTTCTTTAATAAATTGGATAATTTCTAGCTGCCTTTCGGTTAAATCAAATTTAGAAAAATCAAATGTTGAATTTCCTTGTTCATCGATTTGTTTTGTTAATCTTTCGATTTCATCGTGAATTCGTTTGTTTTCAGCTTGTAATAATGCTCGACGCTCTTTTCCAATGAAGTACAATCTTACTGAAATTATTAAAAGTAAAACTAGAATTGATATCAAAATTATTAGAAAAATGTCAAGATATAAGCGGTTTTTTTCCTCAAGTTTTTGTTTGTTATTTTCAATTTTCTTTTCTAGAACAGCTATTTTTCCGTTGTGATTACTTGCGTTATATAAAAAAGCTATTGAATCATATTTTTTCTGAATTTCAAAAGCATTTTTGTAATCGTTGTTTTTTTGAAGTACATTTCGGAGTACTTCATACAAATACATTTCATATTTAATTATTTTGTACTCTTTAGCTATTTTAATTCCAATTCTAAAGGCTTCATCTCTTTTATCAAAGCGATTCATTGCATTATACAATTCTATTTTTTTACCATACATGTTGGGTAAGTTTCTTCTAACATTAGAATTGTTTTGAGCAACAGCAATGGACAGATTTAATTTATTTTCTGCGGTCTTGAAGTCTTTGTTTAAAAATGCAAGATATCCTTCTTGCATTATAATAAATGACTTGTCTTCATCATCCAATTTTGCATAATTTGATTTCTCTAAGTCTTTCATCAATAGACTTGCCTTATCGTAGAAATGTTGGTCAAAATAACAAAAGGCTTTTTGCGCTTTAATTGTATTTGTTACGAGTTGTTTTTGGTCACTTTTTATTCCTTCAGAAAATGCTAAATCAAGATTTTCTATAGTGGATTCATAATTAAAAAGTCGCTTGTAGGTATGAGCTTTATATAAGTAGGCAGTATATTTTTCAAATGCCGTAGTGCGATCATTCGATATAAAATCGCACAAAAGTTGGATGGACTGATCATATTGCAAAGCGTCATTATTTTTTGTGACTTGCTGTTTAAGTTGTTTTAGTGAAACAACTTGAGCACGAGAAATCACACAAAACAAAACAAAAAAACAAAACAACTTTATTTTCATAGACATTTAACTTTCCGCAAATATAGGAATTGTACAATTTTTAAAAAATTAAAATAAAAAACGTTAATTATATTAAAATCAATTAATTATGATTTTCACTACCCGTTGGGTAGTCACAAAACTACCCGTCAACTACCCGTCATTTGTTAGGTGTTTAGGTTTTCTTAAAGCAACTTTGCAAAATAAAATACTTCACTGTGGAACTGCTAGAAATAATAAGAAATATTTTGAAATTCTTTTTCTTAAAAAAAGATGAAGCAATTCGTGCTTGTATAAAAAGAAATATCACCCTTACTGATAAAAATATTAAAGAAGTAAGAGGGTTAATCGAGTTAGAAAAAAAAGTTGCCTCATCCTTAAAATAATTTAGAGTATCAACTATGAAGAATTGGATTTTTACCATATCGATAAATACGCTCCAAGCAATGACACTTGATTATGAGGCATGTTTTTTAATATGTCTTAAAAATGGGGTTGCTCCAACATCTAATAATATCATTAAGATAATGAAAGATAATAACAGAATATAAAAATCATTATTAATAAAAATGACATTTAACTGCTGTTAATGCGTTTCTGCTTTGCAGAAAACAGTGTACAGAGCTGAAGCAATAACTAACATTACGAATTACATAACAAATAATAATAAATCTTTAAAAACAAACAAAATGAAAAAAGTACTACTTATTACTTTATTAACTTTTTCTTTAATTACTAATGCACAAAATCGTATTGCCGCTTGGTCATCATTTAATCCATCGACAGAAACGTATCCTAAAGCAGCCAATAGTATCAACGGAAATGTAACAGCAGCAAATCTTAATTTTTCTAATTGTGTTTTACAAGACGATTCAAGAACAGTAATTACACCAAATGTTGAGGCGAATTTTAACGTACTTTCTTCTCCGTATATTGAATTTAATCTAACATTAAATGGGGTTGTTGATTTTGATAGGTTTGTTTTAGCAGGTTTTGCAGTGCCGTTTCCTGTACCAAATACTATTGTCAGTTTACGTTGGAGTGTAGATAATTATAGTTCTAATTTAGGTAATTTTACTAGAAATACAAGTGGTTATGCACTTACCTCAGTTGATTTAAATAATTTAAGCTCGTTTGGTCCTGGCAATATCTCTTTTAGAATCTATTTTTATGGTGCGTCTAGTTCATCAGCCGATTATTTTTTTGTTAGCGGCACTAATTATACAACACCAGATGGCACACCAAGTAATTACAATAGTCCTTCAAATTCTTCTGCTTTTCAAATATTCGGCAATGCAGTATTATCATCAACAACTTTTGAGGACAATACGAAAATTAAAATTTATCCAAATCCATCAAATGGAATTTATACAATTGAATCAGATACAAATACAAGAATAGAGGTTTACGACTTAATTGGAAAACAAATTCAAACGCAAGTTTGTACTGTTGGTTCTTTTACTTTAAACTTAAGCGATTTTAATTCTGGTATTTATTTAGCTAAAGTGACCAATGAAAATAATCAAACTAAAACTATAAAATTAGTAAAAGAATAATAATGAAAATTGTAACTAAATACCGTTTAGAGTTGGTGCTGTTTATAACTTACGCTATTCTATTATTTAGCATTATATTTTTTATTTTTTAAATTTGAAAGATAGGAGTACTACTTTTAAGCCTTAGAAACAATAAAAAGTTGCGCAATTGTCTTTTGATTTTTGCGCATTTTTTTTAAGTTGAGCACTTAATTTTTTGTAATAATTCAAGAGTTATGTCTTTCACTATCAATCTACTTTTGATGTTTTAATGTAATTACCAACTGCACTTCTTTTCTCAACAGGAAAATAATCAGTGCGTTTTTTTGTCATTCTGAGGCACGAAGAATCCCACTAGAAACTCATGTTTCCTTTTCTTTGTGTGATTAGCGAGTGCGATTCCTCCTTTGTCGGAATGACAAATAGTGCGTTTTTTTGTTATTCTGAGGCACGAAGAATCCTTCCAGAAACTCAAGTCTGATGCTTCTTCACAAAGTATTCTAGTGCGATTCCTCCTTTGTCGGAATGACAAATAGTGCGTTTTTTTGTCATTCTGAGGCACGAAGAATCTCACCAGAAACTCACATTTGCTTTACTTTGTATGATTAACGAGTGCGATTCCTCCTTTGTCGGATTGACAAGTAGTGCGTTTTTTGTGAGTGTTATAGATGATTCATTCTGCTTGGGAATCACAAGAAAACCTCAAAGTCATTTTTTTATTTTAATACATAGTACATAATGAAAGAAAATATTCTTATTTTCTCAACATCTTGCTTTTCATCTTACTAAAAAACTCAGGAGTGACGCCAATATAAGAGGCAATTTGCTTTTGAGGCACTTTTTGAATTAAAGTCGGATATTTAGCGCAGAATTTTTCAAAGCGCTCTTCTGCCGACAAGCTCAAATTGTCCATTAAGCGCTCTTGATGTGATACTAAAGAATTTTCGGCAAGAATTCTAAAAAAGCGTTCTAATTTGGGAATCTCCTTATACAATTCTTGATGGTGCTTTTTTGTTATAAAAACTACTTCAGCATCTTCTAAAACTTCTATAAACAGGTTACCTGGTTTTCCTGAAATATAACTATACATATCGCCAATCCACCATCCATCGCATGCAAAATGCAATACGTGTTCAATAATGTTATCATTGATATTAAAACTTCTCAAGATGCCCGAATTTACAAAGTAAGTGCAAGTAGCAATTTCACCCGAACTCAACAAAACAGTTTTAGATTTAAAGCTCTTCGTTTCAATTTTTGATAGAAATAAAGTTATTTCTTCAGGTGTTAAAGCAACGTGTTTGGAGATGTTTTGGATGATTGGTTTCATAATCGTACCATTTACTATAATTGACAGTTTTAAATAGTGCCGATTTTTTTATTTGCAGTGATGCATAATTAACGGGCAATTTCTTTTATCCAAAAATACAACTTTTATCTATAGATTATAAACTCTATTTTATGTTCAAGTTTTGCAAAGCCCAAATAAGCAAGATGTTTTTTTCTTTAGGAAGTCCGAGTTTTGCTATGATGTTGGTTCGATGACCTTCAACTGTGCGGTCCGACAGAAATAACAATTCAGCTATTTGCTTACTAGTTTTTTGTTGCGCAATGAGTTCAATTACTTTTCTTTCAGTAAGCGATAAAGAACTTAAAGAATTGTTTTCTTTTGATGCATCTAGAATTAAATCTTCATTCAAATGTGCGCTGGTGTAGCATTTTCCTTTTATTACTTCGGCCAAGCACTTTTCCAATTCAGTGTGAGCATATTCCTTTAAGATATAACCATAAATAGCATACTCAGTAGCTTTTTTATAAATGGTCATTTCTTTGTGCATCGTTAATAAAATTACTTTGGTCTTTAACCTACTTTCTTGTACTTTTTTGGCAACATCTAATCCATCTAATCCTGGCATATTGACGTCTAATATGGCAATATCTGGATGATGCATTGTTATAGAATTAAAAGCCGAAATTCCGTTAGAACACGTATCAATAACTTTATAACCATAAGATTCTACAAAACTTTTAGTACCTTGTAAAGTAAAAGGATGATCGTCAGCAATTAGAATTTTCATATTATTTTTTTATTTCAACCGTTACAACGGTTCCGTTTTTATCTGAAATTATTTTGGCTTCACCACCAATAGCTCGGCTTCGTTCGATAATATTGTGCAATCCAAAAGCATTTTTACCATTTAGCGTTTCGGTAACATCAAATCCTTTTCCGTTGTCTTTTATTTCAATAAAAACACTATCGGTTTTATCAAGAATAGTGATTTTGGCTGCGATAGCATTAGCATATTTTATAATATTAGACAATGATTCTTGTATAATTCTATAGACTTGTAATTCGTTAGGAGTTGTTAAAGAATTATGATAATCTATTTCTGCTGAAACCATAAAATCGTTTACAGATTGGGTACGTTCCACCAGTTGTTCAATGCTAGATTGTAAACCAATTTTGTCAAACATAATGGGATGTAAATTTCGACTAATAATTCGAATATCGTTTATTATGGCATCAATTTTCGTATTAGTGATTTCATTTTTCTCTTGAAACAAGTTTTTCAAACTCAATAATTCGTGGCTTACGCTGTCGTGCAAATCACTAGCGATGCGCTTGCGCTCTTCTTCCGTTTTGTCAAGTAATTGTTTGGTATATTCTTGTGCGTTTTGTTTTTCTAGTTTAAGTTTCTTTTGTTTTTGTTTGGCGCTATATACTGCCAAAGTCAACAACAACCCTATAAACAAAGAAGCTAATAATGCGATTGTGGTGTTTTTGTTTACAATTGTTTTCTCTTGTAAAGCAATTTGTTGTTCTTTTTTCTGGGTTTGATAAATAGCTTCTAATTCGGCTATTTTTCCTCTAGTGGCAATGTTTCCGATACTATCTGCTATAACTTTTTTGTCTTTTTCAATAGTAAAAGCATTTTTATAGTCATTATTTTCAAGAGCACTTTTTTGTAAAACGCCATAAAACATGTTCACTTTTTCATACTGCTGATTAGTAATTAAAGTCGGTAAAGCCTTCTTTATATCCTCAAAATTAGAATAGTTTGGATTTTTCTTAATTTGATATAAGGCATCGGTTACTTTATACTCTTGAGTAAAATCATCGGAATCAACTTTCTCAACTAAAGCTTTGAAGGCATCTAAGGTTTTCTTTGCCTCGTCTAATTTGTTTTCGTTAAGTAAATTTTCGACTTTAAAACCATAAAATTTGATTTTTAAAACATCATTATTGTCATTGGTCTTAAAATAAGCTTGGTAAGTGGAGTCAACTAATGCTGCTTTTCTAGAATCACCTAAAAAATCATAAATAGAAATTTTATTAATTAGTCCAATATAAACATTATAGGTATTGCCAATACTTTTATACGCTTGTATCGCTTTATCTGCATTGTGAATAGCTCTTTTTTTATCGCCAATCGCAGTATAAATGTTGGCATAATTAGAATATACAAATGCTAACCCTTTAGGATTATCAATTTTACTGAAATAGTCAAACGACTTTTGGTTAGCTTCTAAACTGAGATTTTGCTTTCCTTTTATATAATACAGATAGGACAAGTCATAATAAGCTCTGGCAACATTATAACAGCTGGCATAGTCATTAGGTTCTAACGCAGTGACTTTTTTAAAATATTCTTCAACTTTTATTAAATCGTATTTATCAAAATAGTAGTTAGCCAAATAAGCATCGATAAATGTGGTTTTTAAGGCAGGAACTTCTTTTCTGTATTTTATATTGAATTCATTGACAGTGGCCATAAATTGGTCGTTAAAATCATAAGAATCAGCCAAGAAAACGCAAGCAATATCTAATACTTTAGTAGCTTCTAAGTAGTTTTTATCTTTTATTTTTTGGTTGTAATACTTATAGAATACCGGAAAATATTTATTGGTTTTTCTATAATTTTCGACCTTGTGAAGCCACGCCATTGTTGCATCTTCTTTTTCTATCTTTTTTTCAAAAAGGATAGTTTTGGTTTTCTCGTTCTTACAAGATCCAAAAAAAGTCAAACTTAATCCTAAAATAAAAATTATCGTTATTTTCTTAATAAACATAATTAGTTGGTATTTTGAACAAAAGTATCTATTTCAAACTAATAACAAAATTTTCAGTAAAATTCACGTAGAAACCCTTAGAGAGAAGTGATTCTAAATTGATAAGAAATACTATATTTGAATGGCCAATAATTACCCATTGAAATGAAAACCGAAAAAGAGAAAATGCTCGCAGGTGAAAGCTATTATGCTAACGATAAAGTTCTAGTTGCTGAACGACTTCGCGCAAAGAAATTTTTGCACAGATTGAATGTTACTGAGTATGTAATGAATGGTAATGCAAGGAATATTCTAAGAGAATTAATGCCTAACGCTCATAAGCGATTATACATCGAACCGCCATTTCATTGTGACTATGGCTACAATATTCATTCGGGAGAAAATGTATATTTCAATGTCAATTGTGTAGTTCTAGATACAATGAAAATCGAAATTGGAAACAATGTTTTCTTTGGACCCAATGTTCATATTTATACAGCTACGCATCCGCTTGACGCTATCGAAAGAAGAACCGTTGAGTTTTCAAAACCAGTTTCAATTGGTAATGATTGTTGGATAGGAGGAAACTCAGTAATTTGTCCAGGTGTAAAAATTGGAGATGGATGTACAATTGGCGCAGGATCGGTAGTCACAAAAGATATTCCTGAGAATTCACTAGCCGTTGGAAATCCTGCAAAAGTGATTAGAAAATTAAACCAATAAAAAAACCTCAAAGTTTGAATTTTGAGGTTTGATATAAATGGGAATTTAGAATTTATGTATTGGAAGTTTAAACCACTGCTTCTTTAATTCGTTTCATAGCTTCCGTTAACAAGGCTTCACTCGTAGCATAAGAAAAACGGATGCAATTAGCATTTCCAAAAGCATCTCCAGTAACAGTTGCTACATTAGCTTCTGCTAACAAATACATAGAGAAATCATCTGCATTGTTGATTAATTTTCCTCGTAAAGTTTTGCCAAAATAATAAGAAACATCAGGAAAAACATAAAAAGCGCCTTCCGGAACATTGAGCTTGAAACCAGGAATGTCTTTTACTAAACCAACTACCAAATCTCTACGATTTTTAAAGGCAGTAACCATCTCGTTCAACACACTTGGATCAGCATCAACTGCGGTAATCGTAGCTCTTTGTGCAATAGAATTTGCTCCAGAGGTAACTTGTCCTTGCATTTTAGTACAAGCTTTAGCAATGGTTTCAGAAGCACCAATATACCCAATTCTCCATCCTGTCATTGCGAAAGCTTTGGCAACACCATTTACGGTAATGGTTCTGTCAAACATTCCATCAATAGTAGCTATACTACAAAAAGTACCCGAGAAATTAATGTGTTCGTAGATTTCATCAGCAACTACATAAATCTCGTTTTCTTGATTTAAAATGACTTTTGATAAAGCCGCCAACTCTTCACGACTATAAACAGAACCACTTGGATTACAAGGAGAACTGTACCAAATCATTTTGGTTTTTGGAGTAATTGCTTTTTCTAATTGTTCAGGTGTAATTTTGAAATCACTTTCAACCGAAGTCGGAACTTCAACTGGAATTCCACCAGCTATTTTTATAATTTCAAAGTAAGAAACCCAATAAGGTGCCGGAAGAATTACTTCGTCACCAGGATTAATCATACATTGAGCAATGTTGTATAAAGATTGTTTAGCTCCAGTCGAAACTACAATATTGGAAGGTTTATAATCTAGATTATTATCACGTTTGAATTTTCGGCAAATGGCTTCTTTCAACTCCATATAACCATCAACAGGCGAATAGGTAGAGTAATTTTCATCAATTGCTTTCTTGGCAGCTTCTTTAATGAAATCAGGTGTATTAAAATCGGGTTCTCCCAAACTTAAACTAATGATGTCTTTTCCTTGTGCTTTTAATTCTCTCGCTAAGGCTGCCATAGCAAGCGTTTGTGAAGTAGATAATTGATTAATTCTGTCTGATAATGGGTTTTTCATAATGGTGTTGTGTGTGCTGTAAATTATTGTAAATAAAAAAAGACGTACAAAAATACGCCTTTAGAATTAAATTTTTATTAAGACAGAACAGGTTTTTGTCCTAAATCCTTCAAATGTTTGAAATGCGCAATAACAGCACTTCTCATAGTCTTAAATTCGTGGTATGGTAGGTTGCATTCTTGAGCAGTTTCTTTTACAATTTCTGCAATTTTACCATAATGAATGTGACTGATATGTGGGAAAATATGATGCTCAATTTGGTGGTTTAATCCGCCAGTAAACCAATTTACTATTTTGTTTTTAGGAGCAAAGTTCGCAGTGGTATACAGTTGGTGTATCGCCCAAGTGTTTTCAATTTCTCCGGCCTCATTTGGTGCTGGATTGGTAGTTTCATCAACAACATGAGCCAATTGAAATACAACGCTCAAAATTAAACCAGCAGTGTAGTGCATTACAAAGAATCCAACTAATACTTGCCACCATACAATTCCTAAAATCATTGGTAAAGCTAACCATATAGAAAAATAAATGATTTTGGTTATAATTAAGGTTGTCCATAAAATCTTCGGACTTTTAGCTTCACCATAAGATAATTTTCTGCCAAGATAAGCTCTCATTTGCTTAAAATCGGTAGTAAGTGACCAGTTAAAAGTCAATAAACCATAAAGGAAAATAGAGTAGTAGTGCTGGAATTTATGAAAACTATGCCATTCAGCGTGTTTTGTAAAACGGATAACACGTCCGGCATCTAAGTCTTCATCGTGTCCGTGAATGTTGGTGTAAGTGTGGTGCAGAACGTTATGTTGTACTTGCCAGTTGTAAACATTTCCGGCAAGAATATAGATGCTTCCACCCATAAATTTGTTGATCCAAGATTTGTTAGAATACGAACCGTGATTACCGTCGTGCATTACATTCATTCCAATTCCTGCCATTCCAATTCCAATTACTACGGATAATAAAAGGAATACCCAAAAAGGCATATCGGTAAGTGTGATTATTAAAAAATAAGGTGTTAGAAAAACGGTAAAAAGTATAATTGTTTTTAAATGCAGTTTCCAGTTTCCTGTTTTTTCAATTTTATTCTCTTTAAAGTAAGCGTTAACTCTAGAGTTCAAAGTTCTAAAAAACTTCAAACTATCTTGTTTTGAGAATGTTGGCATTGTTGTATTCATAGAAATAATTAATTTTTACAAATATAAATATTATTAAGATTGCACAAGTGTTAATTAATTAAAAAAAAACATTTTCAAATTGTTTACTTTTGTAAAAAAAATAAATTTATGGAAGAGATTCTAAAGCAATTTCCAAATCTTACCGATAATCAGAAACAACAATTTGAACTGTTGCAAAATTTATATGAAGATTGGAATGCTAAAATCAATGTCATTTCAAGAAAAGATATTGATGAATTGTATACACGCCACGTATTACATTCTTTAGGAATCGCTAAAATTTTAGAATTCAAATCGGGTTCCAAAATTATGGATGTTGGCACTGGTGGTGGTTTTCCAGCTATTCCTTTAGCAATTTTATTTCCAGAAGCTAATTTTTATGCTATTGATATTATCGCCAAAAAAATAAAAGTAGTTAATGAAGTTATCAAAGCATTAGGTTTAAAAAACATTAAAGCCGAACAAAAACGTGCCGAACTTGTAGAACACGATTTTGATTTCATCGTAAGTCGTGCCGTAACCAATATGCCTGATTTTGTGAGTTGGGTAAAAGGAAAAATGAAAACCAAATCGAAGCACGAATTAGAAAACGGAATATTATATTTAAAAGGTGGCGATTTATCTGAAGAGCTAAAAGATTTTCCGAAAGCGACAGAATATAATTTATCTGAATTTTTTTCCGATGAGTTTTTTGAAACTAAAAAAGTGGTGCATTTGCCATTGAAATAAAAAAAGTCTCCAATTTGGAGACTTTTCTATTTTATCCTTTAATTATTTTTTTAGTGATTTTGCCTTGTTCGTTTTCAATGGTAACCATATAAACGCCATTCGAAAGTGATAACGGAAGGTCAAGTGTGCCGTTTATATTTTGGTTTCTAATTTCAAAAACATTTTTTCCAAGTACATCTTTTACAATAATAGAAGCATTTTCTATAGTGTAGTTAGCGTTAATTTGTAAGCTATTTTGCATCGGATTTTGAATCCAAAGACTAGTCAGTGCTAAATTAGTATTTGTAGTTAATGTCGGATTTAGAATTTCATTTAATGCAAAGGTGATGTTTTGTGCATTCAAGGTAACGTGATTTTCGTTAACAGTAGGAATAGAAGCTGCTGCAAATGGTGTTACAGAATTACTAGTAATTGGAGCATATAAGTTATTCGTATTGGATATTGCCATAGAACTCCAAGCTGGTATAAAGCAAAAATAATCAACCAATAAATTATCAAAGAATTCTGTAAGTAAGGGATCAGATGTTCCTGCGCCAGCTTGAAAACCAGCCATATCAAATCTTCCTCCAGGTGCTGAATCTAAACCATCAGTAAATGCAGGTGATTTTGAATTGGCAGCACTTTCATAACCTGTAATCCAAAAAAACAGAAAATATTGTTGTCCTCTAAAACGGCTTACTTCATTGGTTTGATTTGCCGCTGGCGTAAATCTTAAATTGATAATTGCTCTTTGTGAAGAACTTACGTTAAACGTATAATTCATCGCTTCAAAATTGGGAGAATAATTCATCGTGCCATTACTTGCGCCATTCGAGATGGAAACATTGCGTGTTGTGGTAGGAAATCCCATCGTGTTTAACTCCGTTTGAAAGGCAGTTCTAAAATTTGGTGCGCCAGTTGGAAGTAGCGAATTGGAAGCTGTGTTAAATTCAAATGCACTTCCTGATTGCAGATGTCCTTCAAAATGATCGATTAGCATTTGTTTCGCCGCCGGACTTTTGATTAAACCATCAACAACGGGTTGTACAGCAGTACTTCCGAGTGGTCCATAAGCCATATAATTGAACAAATGTTGAAATCCAATAGGAACATTCGCTCCAAGATGAGGTGAGTCAAATGATATGTATAGCCTTGTTTGATGATTCAAATTGTTCAATTCCATATAACGTAAAGCATATCTAGAAATCAATCCGCCCATACTTGGACCAATCACAACATTTTGTTCATTACCCACTTTTTGTGCATTAATTTGATTTATCAATTCTACCAAAATCATTGCATTTCTTTGAATGTAATCTACGCCACCATCAACAACAGTTGTAGTTCCAGGTCGAGTGTAAATAGGAAAATTTAGGATGATAACATCAAATCCTTGAGCTCTTAAATCGGCTGCCAAATTTTGACCTGTTCCGTAGTTTAATGATTGATAAATTATGGAACTATTTCTTGAGTCACCTGGATCGAAACCGTCAATTAAAAAAATAGGTTTGTCTAGAATGCCGTTGGTTGTGTCTAAAAATAGTTCATATTCACCTTGACCAAAATAAGGTGCAGTTTCGCTGTAGCCTTGATAAGCAATTGTCGAAGTTATGGTAGAAACTACATTTGGCGCTAATGAAGTACTGCTTTTTTCTTGGAAATTTTCAATTGCATCCATATTGATTTCAAATGAGTTGCTAATTTGGCTACCGTCTTTAAATTCAATAACATAATCAACCAATTGTTTACCAGTTGATTTGAAGTTTATTTTGAAAGGAATTCCAAAATTAATTTTGGCATAATTTGAATCAGCATCTTTAAATTTTACAGCAACAATTTCTTTATTGGTAGAATTAAAAATAAAGTTTTCATCAAGGATAAAAGTATTGAAATTGGCTTTTTGCAATAAAGGCGAAAGCAAGGTTGTAGTGTGATTATCAAAAATTGTACTGGCGTTTTTAGTGCTGGTATATTGTTCGTTTTTTAAGTAAACGTCGCCGTTTTCTACTGCTGCTTTTTTTATAGTTTCGAATTCAGTTATGATAATTGATAACGGAATTTGCTTGGTAGCTTTGCCTAAATCAGCCTGATTTTTTATGGTTTCATATTTTGGAAAGCGCTGCAAAAAATCGGCTCTTTGAATTTCGTGATAAAATTGTTTAAAACGATCGGCTGTGATGGGTTTTGCAGTAATAGTGCTAGCTTTTGATAAATCATAAACTCTATCGTGTAAAATTTTTGTGGCACTACTAGTTTTTAAAAGGTCATAAGCTTTGTCTTGACTAAAGCCAAAGAGTGAACACAGAAAAATAAATAAAATAGTAATTTTTGAAGTCATAGTTTGTTGGTTTTTGAATTTCGAAGATACAAATTTTTAATAATCAGGCAAATAAAAAAAGCTCAAACATTTCTGATTGAGCTTTTTTACTAGATGTATTGATAATTATTCTCCCAAAAACGGATATCTGTAATCTTCTGGAGTTACAAAAGTTTCTTTTATAGTTCTTGGCGAAACCCAACGCAATAAGTTTTGCATCGAACCTGCTTTATCATTCGTTCCAGATGCTCTTGCACCACCAAAAGGCTGCATTCCAACAACTGCTCCAGTTGGTTTGTCGTTGATGTAGAAATTTCCGGCAGCGTTTTCCAAAGCTTTGGTCGCTTCTACAATTGCATATCTATCTTGACTGAAAATAGCTCCTGTTAAAGCATATTCTGAAGTTTCGTCTACTAATTTTAAAGTTTCGTGCCACTTAGCATCTTCATATACATAAATCGTAATCACTGGTCCGAAAAGTTCGGTTTCCATAGTAGCATATTTTGGATTTGTGGTAACGATAACCGTTGGTTCAATGAAATATCCTTTAGATTTATCATAATTTCCGCCAAGGATAATTTCTGCATCAGCATCTTTTTTAGCTTGGTCGATATAACTTGCTAATTTATCAAATGAACCTTCGTGAATAACAGCAGTAATGAAATTTGAAAAATCTTCTGGACTTCCCATTTTCATCGAATTTACATCAATAATCAATTGTTCTTTTACAGCTGCCCAAAGACTTTGAGGAATGTAAGCTCTTGATGCTGCCGAACATTTTTGACCTTGAAATTCAAAAGCGCCACGAGTAATTCCGGTGACAACTTGTTTTACATTAGCTGACGGATGTGCAACAATAAAATCTTTTCCTCCTGTTTCTCCAACTATTCTTGGATAAGTTTTGTAAGTGTGAATTTGATTTCCGATTTTTTTCCAAATTTCTTTGAAAATAAAAGTAGAACCTGTGTAGTGCACTCCAGCAAAATCTGGCGAAGCAAGAACCGTATCAGTAATCATAACTGGATCACCAAAAACCACATTGATAACGCCATCAGGAACACCTGCTTCTCTAAAAACATCAATAATAATTTTAGCAGAAAAAACTTGACTATCACTTGGTTTCCAAACTACCGTATTTCCCATTAAAGCGGCACTTGCAGGAAGATTTGCAGCAATGGCAGTAAAGTTGAAAGGTGTAATAGCGTATACAAAACCTTCTAATGGTCTGTATTCAACTTTATTCCAAATATCAGAAACTGATTTAGGTTGATCGTTATAAATTTGGGTCATGAATTCTACGTTGTAACGTAAAAAGTCAATTAATTCGCACGAAGCATCGATTTCAGCCTGAAAAATAGTTTTAGACTGAGCAATCATTGTAGCAGCATTTATTCTTGCGCGGTATGGACCAGCAATTAATTCAGCTGCTTTTAAAAAGATGGCAGCACGATGTTCCCAAGGCATTTGTGACCATTTTTTTCTAGCTTCTAAAGCTGATGCAATCGCATTTTCAACATGTGATTTTTCAGCTAAATGATAAGTACCAACAACGTGTTTATGATCGTGTGGCGCCGACATTGTGCGGGTGTTTCCAGTTTTTACTTGCTCTGAACCGATGTACATTGGAACATCGATTGTTTCGTTCCACATTTTCTTGTAAGCGGCTAAAACAGCAGCTTTTTCTGGAGAATTTGGAGCGTATGATTTTACAGGTTCATTAACCGCTTTTGGTACGTGAAAGAATCCTTTAGGCATATCTTATAATTTGAAAATTAGACAATTTGATACTTAGATAATTCAAATGATGCGAATTATTTAATTTGTAACAAAAGTACAAAGGAAAATTTAAATTTTTGTCAACAAATGTTACGAAACTTCAACAAAGAAATTTCGGATAGATTTTAGGAAATAAAATGATATTAATTCAAGGCGTAAGGTGCGCTCAAACGAAATGTAGGTACGATTACTTTAAAGGTCTTGGTTGAGGTAAAGTTAATCATGTTAAAAAACCCACGCATTGCGCCGTGTGGTGATGATAATAAACATCCAGAACTGTAAGTGTGAGATTCTCCAGGTTTTAAAACAGGTTTCTTGCCTATAACTCCTTCGCCATCAACAATTTCTACATCGTTTAATGAATCAAATATTTCCCAGTGGCGTGACGTTAATTGAACAGAATCTTTGCTGTGATTTTCTATAGTTATCTCATAAGAAAAAGCAAAATGAATCTTGTAGTTCTTGTAGTAAGTACCTTCAAAACTAGTGATTACAGATATTTTTATGCCTCTTGTGATTTGAGAAACCATAGTAATTATTTTTTGTAAAGTTACAAAATTAATAAAAAAATTAATGTGATGTTTATGTTAAAGATTTTTTAATTGATTATATCTGTTGAAGTTGCAATTCCTTTTCCGATAACTCGATCGTACCTTTGATTGTTTTCGCGATAGTAAACTATAGCAAAATAATTATTTTCGGTTTGATAAAAATTACCATCAATTGCACTTTCATCATCAATTTTTTTACTTTTATCAGCTACGGTGTAATTGAAGTTAGTAAAACCTTGTTTAATCATTAATGCTTTTTCGTAGATTCCTTTTTTGGCGTTATAATCCATTTTATTTTCATCTGAAAGGACATTGTTGTTGAACATTCCTGTGATATAAATATCCTTGTTTTGATAAAATGATGGCGCAGACAAAGAAAAGTAAATCCAAGCATAATCGGCTTCGATTTCGTCATTTTCAGCGCTAATATTTTTTATGGCAAAATTACCATTTATATCTGGCCAATAAGTATAAGGAGTATTGGCTCTTGAATTGTTGGTGTATAAATAGCAGTTGTATAATCCGCCTTCAGTATCAATTTTTGCAATGCTATTGTTAGCCGCTCGAATGTTTTTATTTTCAAAAAATAAATATTCATTTCCCGCCCAAAATTGGGTTTCGGTATCGTATTTATAAATCAAATCATTTCCAACAGTGTACATTGGTTTTACACCAGTGATTGCATTATTAAATTTTCCATTTTGCATCAAGAGCACTTTTACATTCTGTAATGGACTTTGAAAGGTAATGGAGTTTGATTTTATGGCGAAATCTAAATTGTGTTTATATTCGACATTTTTAACCGTGCGAGCTCTTTTTACTTGCATTGGTACAGAAACCAATTGTTCGTACACAATAAACTTTCTAGAAAAAACGACTTCTTGGTCTTCGTTAACAATACTAATAATATAGTTGCCACTTACTTTTAATTGTGTCAATTTACTTGGAAACGAAATTCGGTAGTGGGAATAAATTTGTAGTGCGTTTACCGAATTGGTATAGTCTTGAATGCGTTGGTTGTCAAATCCGTTAAGGTATTCGTTTATTGATAATTGCGATTGTTTCCAATCATAATCACAATGTGTTATTTTGTAGTAATAATTGTCTTCTGTGCCGTGCAAATCATCAAATTGAAATTGAAAGCTGTCACCCAATTGAAACAACGGAATGGTATTTTGTCCGTTTTGAACAAAGGTTATTGTTTTAATATGATAGGGTGGATTTACTTCTTTTTCTTGCGAAAAGCTTATCGAAAGACTAAAGAAAAGAATTGCTAGAGATAAATATTTTTTCAACATAATGATTTTATTATCAAACGTAAAGATACTAAATATTATTATCTACAATTGTGCTAATAAAATTATTTAAAGCAAATCGGGATTATTTCGCCTTTAGCCAAACAATATTTTTCGACTAATGCTGGTGATAGTTTAGAAGTATAATCTTCTTCAACAACTTTAAAACCAATGCTTCTTAATTTGTCAAAATAATCTCTTCCGTAAACACGAACGTGGTCGTATTGCCCGAAGATTTTCGCTCTTTCTTTTTGGTCAACAATAGTATCGTCTGAAAAAGTTGTTGCTCTTGATAAATCTTGTGGAATTTGAAAGATACCCAGTCCGCCAGGTTTTAAAACTCTGTACAGTTCTTGCATCGCTTTAGTGTCATCAGGAATGTGTTCTAAAACGTGGTTGCAAAAAATAAGGTCGTAGTGGTTGTCTTCAAACGGTAAATTGCAAATATCCGCTTTAACATCAGCCAATGGTGAAAGTAAATCGGTCGTTGTGTAGTCAATATTGGTTTGCTTTTTGAAACGTTTGTAAAATTCTTGTTCAGGAGCAAAATGTAAAACCTTTAATACTGAATTTATTTCAGTATCTCGTAATCTAAAACTTTTAGTTTGTTTACTAGAAGAATCTGAATCAATTTCAGATTGAAAAAAATCAGTTTCATTTTGTAAATAAAGCCAAAGCAAACGATGTCTTTCTAACGATAATGTACTTGGAGAAAGAACGTTATTTCTTTGGTTTCCATATCCATAAGGCAAAAACATTCTAAAGCTTTTTCCATCAATAGGGTCAGTAAATCGATTTCCTTTTAAAAGAAAAGCCAAAATTGGTCGCACCACAATACTCAATCTTATTAGAATTGGTCTTGGGATTGTATTTAAGATGAACTTGAATAGTTTTTTCATTTATTATTTTTTCAAACTGAATTTTATTTTTTACACGAATTACACGAATTTGCACGAATTGAATTTGACATAAAATTTCACGAATTTTAAAACTTCGTTTTATTTCTAAATTAGCAATGTTTATAACTTGCTAATTCGTGAAAATTCGTGAAATTCGTGTAAAATCTTAATTATAAAATAATTCGTTTATATTTCAAACTGTCTTCTCCAAAATTGACTAGTAATCCCAATTTATTTTTGGAAGAAGCTAGATAATTTAGTGTTTGCTTTGTATCGCTTATTGTTAATTGTGAAATTGCTTTTACTTCAAATATTATCTCTTCATAAACTACAAAATCTGCATTATATTTTCTCGGTAGAATAATATCTTTATATTGAATTCTGTATTCTTTTTCTCTTTCAAACGGAATGTTGTTTAGTCTAAATCCATATTCTAATGCATCTTTGTAAACAACTTCGCTATGGCCTTTTCATAATATTTTATGTACTTCCATACATAAACCAACAATTTTAAAAACCTCTTCTTTTAAATAAATTTCATTCATGGCATATAATAATTAATTCAATTTTGGCGTACTGTATAATTTGTGAAATCTAACAAAATATGAATTCGTGAAAATTCGTGCAATTCGTGTAAAAATTACAACGTATAATGATTTCTAAACTCAACTTCTTCATCACTCACAATTCCTAAAGCATCATAAATGTATTTGAAAGTCGATAAAATTTCTGGTTTTCCGTTTATTAAAGCAACGTCGTGTTCAAAGTGAGCACTTGGTTTTCCGTCGGCGGTTAAAATCGTCCAACCATCTTTTAGTTGTTTGATGTTTTTTGTTCCCATATTAATCATAGGTTCAATAGCAACAACCATACCTTCAACAAATAATTTACCGCGACCTTTTTTACCATAATTTGGCATTTCTGGTTCTTCGTGCATTTTTCTTCCTAAACCGTGACCAACCAATTCACGAACTACACCATAGCCGTGACTTTCAGTATATTTTTGAATGGCATTTCCAACGTCTTCCACACGATTTCCTGCTTTAAACTCACGAATACCGATGTACAAACTTTCTTTAGTAACTTGAAGTAATTTTTTCACCTCTGGAGCTACTTCACCAATTTCAAAACTATAAGCGTGATCGCCATAAAATTCATTCATTAAAACCCCACAATCCACCGATATAACATCGCCTTCTTGCAAAGGAGTAGAATTTGGAATTCCGTGAACCACTTGCGCATTTGGACTCATACACAACGAATTTGGAAAACCATACATTCCCAAAAAGCCAGGAACTCCGCCATTGTCTCTAATAAATTCTTCAGCTAATTTATCTAATTCTAAAGTAGTTACACCTGGTTTGATCACTTTTGCAATTTCACCTAGTGTTTTAGAAACTAATAACGCACTTTGGCGCATCAACTCAATTTCTTCTCTCGTTTTTGGAATAATCATTTTTCAAATTTTGTGACTGCAAAAATACATTATTCTTACAATAAAAAATAATGGTATTCACAATATAAATTAGGAGCGAATGGCTCGGGAATTCTTGGATTCCATTTTCCTGCTATCCATTACAATAAAGAATGTCCCGAAAAACTCGAGACATTCTTTATTTTCATTGCTATCAGGGCTACTTAGTACTTGTCTTTTGTAAAATTATCAATCCGGATTGGCCATAATTTTAAACAATTCAGCATTCGAAATTAAATAGCGATTCTCCAAACTCAATTCAGATAATTGTGAACTAACCAAGTTGTTTTCTCTCGAGTTGATTAAGAAAATTGAACTTTCTCCAAACGAAAACAATCGTTCTTCTGAACCTAGCATCGTATTATAATCTCTAACTAATTCGTTTATCAATTTGCGTTGCTTTTCTAACGAGTTGATTTCGGTTTGTTGTGCGTTGATTTTGTTTTTAAGTTGCACACGTTCCAAATCTAACGAATACCTTGTGTCTTGAATTTTGAATTTAGCCAGTTGCAATCCGCCGCGCTCTTTTCGAAGAAATAGTGGAAAACTAAAATTCACACCCACTTTGTAATTATTAAAATTAGTATCATTCCAATAATTAGGTTCCGATAGATAATGATAACCTAGATCGATTTTTGGAAGAAGTGCGTTGGCTTTTAACTTGCGTTCGACTTCTAAAATGGCAATTTTACTTTCTAAAGAATTAATTTTTGGATGGTCTTCTATCGAAATTGTTTCGGTTAATAACTCATTAGTTTTTAACGTTTCTCTAATGGTGTTTTCAACTTTGCTTTCCGGAATGATAGTATCTTGTAATTCCAGTGGTACATTGTTTTCTAACCATAAAAAATTGGATAATTCTAATTTAGCTTTGGCTAATTTTAGTTGAGAATCTTCTAGACTTAATTTTCTATTTCTAACAATTATTCCAGCTTCAACACTATCTATTGCAGGTTTGTCTCCGTTTTTTATTAAACTAGCAACGCCTTCAAAACGGATGGCTGCATTTTTTAAATATTCAGAATACAATTGTACTTCGCTGTAGTTTCGTTTCCAATTAAAGTACGCAACCGATGCGTTGTATAAAACTTCAATAGCTTGTAATTTTCGCTCAGCTTGACTCAATTGAATTTGAATTTTTGCTTTTCTAACATCGGCCATTCGCTGGTTGATAAACAATCCTTGACCAAGCGGAATATTAATTCCAAGTGAAGTCAATCCTTGATTTGGTAAAGAGTTTTGCGGATTTAAAAATACACCTTCGCTATTGTCAAAACCTGCTTTAACTTCAATACCATACCAAGTCGGAATTTTGAAACTACTGTTTAAAATAGAATAATATTCTTTTTCTTTAAATTGCTTCTTATCAAAATCTACTTCAATTTTTGGATCAAATCCGCCGCGTGCCATCATTAAATTGGCTTGCGCACTATTGACCTCAAGATTGGCGCTTTTCACCATTGGATGGTATTTTTTTACGTAACCCAGAAACTCGTTGTAACTAAGTTCTTGCAGGTTTTGATTTTGTCCAAACAAAAAGCTACTGAAAAATAATACTATAAAAACTTGAATTTTTTTCATTACTTTTTCTCTTTTGATGTTTCACCTTTAGGTTGGTAATAATTTGGAGGAAAACCATTTAAAGTTCGCCATAGTTCAAACCAAATTGGCACATTGTCTAGCAAAGCCAGTGTTTGTGCACCCGAACCAATACTAATTTGTTTTGGCCAAGCATCATCGGTTTCGTCGGGAGCAATTAAAACTCTAAATTTGCCGTTTGGTGAAATGAAGTTTTCTACTGCAACAATTTTTCCGCCAAAGGTTCCGTAACTCATATTTGGCCATCCTGAGAATACTACTGTTGGCCAACCATCAAACCAAATTCTGACTTTTTCACCTTTGTGAATTAATGGTAAATCGGTTGGAGAAACATAGGTTTCCACTGCAATATCATATTTTGATGGCATTATGCTCACAATTTGAGTTCCTTCTTTTACGGTTTCACCAATTCCTGACTGAATAGCGCGATTGACATAACCATCTTGTGGCGCTTTTATGTAATATAGTCCGTTACGAATTTGATAATTTACATATTGATTTTGTAATTTATTAACTTGAGCTTCGGTATCATATTGGCTGCTTAACGCTGTAAACTGATCACTTTGTGCTTTAGATGATTTTTCGGCATATTCTGCACTGATTCTATTTATTTCAACTTTGGCATTTATTAATTCGTTTTTGCTAGCTAGAAGTTTGTTTTCTTGTGTGATGATTTTGGCTTCAACTTCTTGCAATTTCAATCTTTTTTCTTCGACATCGGTTAATGGTTTTAATCCTTCTTTGTTTAAAGTTACCGAACGATTGAATTGTGTAGTAGCAATTTTTATTTGCGTTTTCACCGCTTCCAAATCCATACTATCACTTTTCACCTTTAATACTCCTTGACGAATTTTATTTTGCGCTTGTTGTAATTTTAAGACGCGCTCGTTTTCGATAGCTTTGATTTGTGCAGAAAGTGAGGTGACTTTTCCGCCATAAGATTGTCCCGACATTTTTTTAGCATCAACCTGACTTTTAGTGTTTTGAACTAAATTAGGGTCAAAATAATCTTCTTTAATTTCAGAAATGAAAAGAATTGTGTCGCCTTTTTTTACGTAATCACCTTCTTGAACATACCATTTTTCTATTCTTCCGGCAATGGCTGTTTGAATAGTTTGTGGTCTTTGATTAGGTTTTAGTGTAGTAACCGCACCTGAACCAGATATGTTTTGTGTCCAAGGCAGAAATAATATGATTAAACCAATTAGAGAAACATACAGTATTATTTTGTTTAATATTTTATAATGCGGTCGGTTCGCCAAATTTTTAACGGTGCTGTAGTGCTCAATATTTTCGGTAATCGGATTTTTTTTAGATATATTTAGCATAACAATTAAAGTTTAGAATCTGCAATTATTTTTCCATTTTCCATTTTGATGTTTCGGTTGCATTTTTGTTTCCAATAATCATTTTTTGAAGAAACAATTACGGTCCATTTGTGTTTAGGATCGGTAATGAAATCGATAATCTCTAAGGTTGCTTCTCTATCCATTTTGTCTAAAGGTTCTTCATAAAACAAAATTTTAGGTTTGCCAACAATACTTCTAGCCAAAAGAATTTTTTGCGCATTTGAAGATGATAGTTGTCGTCCTTCAGGGAAAATTTTGGTGTCTAATCCGTCAGGTAATGTTTTTATGAACGAGCCTAATTTTACGCTTTCGATGGCCCATTTTACATTCTCGTGAGAAACCAGCGGATTGTTGAAAGTAATATTTTCTAATATTGTTCCTTCAAATGGTGTTTCACCTTGAGTGATGGTTCCGATTTGAGAGCGATATTGGGCTAAGTCAATTTTGCGATAAGTATCATCGTTGATAAAAAATGAACCTGATGTGGGCTGCATTGCACCTGATAAAACTCTAGTAAGTGTTGTTTTTCCTGAACCGTTTTCACCTTCAAGATAAATTTTTTCTGATGGTTCAATTTTCAGATTTATTTTATCTAAAACATCATCAGTAGAATCAGGAAATTTAAATCTAAGGTTTTCCGTTTCTAAAGAGATGTTGGTAAAACAATAATCTTGATTTTTAGATTGTGGTTCTTCGATGTTCAAGTCTACAATTTGTCCGATTTTTTCAACAGATGTTAAAACGTCGTACAAACTTTCTAACCCAATAATTATCTTTTCAACGGAATTGATAACTAATAAAATGATGATTTCGGCAGCAACGAATTGTCCGATATTCATTTTTTGATTCAAGACTAAATAACCACCAATTAATAGTAATCCCGCAGTAATAATTACCTTGAAAACGATTAGTTGAGTGAATTGTCTTTTGATAATTTTAAAGTGTTTTTCTCTGTAGCCAATATATTCTTCAACCAGATGGTTGTTTTTGTTTAGCGCAAAATCAAAGTTATCTTGTTTTCTAAAACTGAAATTATTTCGGGCAATTTCTTGCAACCAACTGGCAACTTTATATTTGTATTTAGATTCTTTTAAACTAGATTCTAAACCTGATCTGTATGAAAATTTAAAAATAGAGTAGAGCAGCGCAATCAATAAAATTCCAAAAAATATAAAAAACGGATGGTATAATGATAATAAAAGGATACCAAACAAAATTTGTAAAAGTGCCGTTGAGAAATCTATCAGCAATTTAGAGGTTCCTTTTTGGATGGAAATTGTGTCAAAAAAGCGATTAGCCAGTTCAGGTGGATATTGATTGTAGAGTTCTTCAAATTTAATTTTTGGCAAACGATAACTGAATTCAAAAGAAGAACGCACAAATATTTTTTGTTGTAAATTCTCGGTAATTCTTAATTGCATTAAGGATAAAATTCCAACAAGAGCTACGCCAATCACTACGATAACAACAAGTACAATCCAAGAAACACTTACTTGTCCAGCTTGAATTAAGTTGATAATGGCTTGTATTCCTAAGGGCAATGATAAACTTACTAATCCTGCAAAAATAGCATAAAACACAATTTGAGAAATATCTCTTTTGTCTAGCTTAAGTAAGTTGAAAAATCGTTTTAAAGGTGTTTGATTCATAACTATCTTAATGTATTTTTTATTAAATTAATGTAAAAATCGGTTGGTGAAACGGTTTCATTACAATTAGTAATTGTTTTTAAATGGTCTTTTAAAAAGTGTTGGTGCAATGCTCCTTCCACAATAGACGATGCTAAACTTTTGGCATAAGGATATTCTGGATTTACTTCAGTAATCATTTCGATAATTCTGTTGATTACTCTTTTGTAAACTAGAAAAAAACCAATTTTATTTTCTTCATCTACTTCTTTTGTAAGTAACGTTTTAGTAAACTCTTGAATAATAATTCGGTTTAAAACTGATTCATTAATGTGTAATGTTGTTGAATCATCTTCTACTTTTTCTGTAACAATGGTAATTCCTTTTATCAATCGTTCCATCGGATTGGAAACATTGGTTGTTGCGAAGGCTAATTTGTATTCTATCCAACCCCAATACCAAGAAGATAAATACAACAACAATTTATGTTTGCTTTCGAAATAACGATAAATCGAGCTTTCGTTAGAGCTGATTTTTTCGCCTAATTTTTTGAAAGTAAAATTTTCAAAGCCAATTTCATCTATTAAAAGAATACTTTGTTCTATGATTTTTTTACCTAATTCCGACGTTTCAGGATTTTTAACGTATAATTTATCATTAACAGCAATGATGATATTAGAAAGTATATTGTGCATTTTTATTTAGTATTATTTGAGGGAACAGTTTTCATTTGAATTACATCGACTAAAAAGGCAAATGCCATCGAGAAATAGATATATCCTTTTGGTATTTCATAATGAAATCCTTCAGCAATTAAGGACACACCAATCATCATTAAAAAGCAAAGTGCTAAAATTTTAAACGATGGATGTTTAGAAATAAATGTGCTGATAGGTCTTGAGGCGAATAACATTATTACCACTGTGACAATTACTGCTGTATACATCACCCAAAGTTCATCAACCATACCAACAGCAGTGATAATTGAATCAATAGAAAATACTAAATCCAACAAAATTACTTCGCCTAAAAGTTTAGAAAAAGTTCCTTTTTTGGGAAGTTCACCTTCGTGAGAATTGGCGATTTCTGTTTTGTGATAAATTTCTTTGGTGCTTTTGTAGATTAAAAATAATCCTCCGACAATTAGAATTAAACCTTTTCCGGTGAAGTCAATTTCAAACAATGAAAACAATGTTTTATCTAATTTTAATATCCAAGAAATAAAGGCAAGCAAGGCTAATCGCATTATCATTGCCAAACCAATTCCCCAATAACGAAGTTTGTTTCGTTGACTTTCAGGAAGTTTGTCAGCTAAAATTGAAATAAAAATAATGTTGTCTATTCCTAGAATTACTTCTAGAGCAATTAATGAAATTAAAGGTATTAAGGCATCCATCATAGTTCTTAAAAATTAATTTTGAATCCGAAATTTAGATTTTTCATATCTTGTAATTCGGGTTTGATTTTGTTGTCTTTTAAATCAAGGTATTTTAAATGATCTAAGGCTTCCAATTTTGGAACATCTTTAAATCTGTTGTTGTTCAAATACAGTGATTCTAAATTTTTAAATAGTAATAACTCATTTGGCAAAGCAGATAAATTATCGTTTTCAAGATGTAACGATTTTAATTTGGGAAGTTTTGATAAAACAGAAAGTGTTTTTGGGAGATTCATGTTTTTTTCATTGTTCAAATAGATCTCTTCTAAATTGGTTAAATTAGAAAACTCTTCGGGCAAATTTTTAAAGTCGTTGCCGCTTAAGTCAAGCGTTTTTAATGATTTGATTTTTGTAATAGCAACCGGAATTTCTTTCAAATGGTCACCATTCAAGTTCAGATATTCAAGATTTACGAATCGTGACCATTGTTCATCAGATAAGTTAATTTCTTGAGTAGTAACTTTCATTCTAAAGACTTTTTCAGGATTTTTTAAAGCTTCAGTAAGTGAAGTAAAATCTTTTTCGGTCTCATTATTTTGTGCAAATGATAGATTAAATACTGCTATAAATAGCGCGGATATATAATAAATTTTTTTCATACTACTATTAATTTAATGATGAGACAATAATTTCAATTGCAAAGATAATAGTATTACTATTAATAAATTCAATTTCACTATTATTTTAGTTTTTTTTTAACCTATTGACTTTTTGATTCTGAAATGGCAACTGATTTTTGTAGAAGTAACGAGTTAGGAATGGTAATAATCTTGCCGTTTTCTAATTTTAAATGGAGGAAGAAATAGGTTAAGTCAGTAATTTCTCCTTCAAACGAATAGTCTTTATCTAATATTTCAATTTTATCGCCAATTTTTAAAGGATGATTGAAAAATAAAATAATGCTTGATGTAATATTTGATAATAAAGACCATTGAGCAAAAAATGCTATTCCGAAGGCAGTTAATATGGTACTTGCAAATAGTGCAATTTCGTTTTGCTTTAAACCCCAAATGGCGCCAATTAATATAAATGATGTGATCAAGAAAATTAGGTTCAGTGCTTTTATCATAATTTTTCTACGACCTCTTTCTAATTGCGTATTTTTCAAAAGGTTATTGATAGCAACTTTTGTTGTAAAATAGCAAATAATATAGGTAACAATTACGATAGCAGTTTCTATAATTTGAATATCAATTGTTTTCATTTGGATGGGATTTTACTTTTCTTTTTTTGAAGTCAAATCAAAGTTGAAATTGGTATTGATGATTAAGCCATTATTGTATTGAAATACATTTCTGTTATTAACTTCTCTTCCAAGCTGCAATGTCTGGTTTAGATAGCCTGCTTCAATACGTAAACTCGAATTGAATCGGTATCCTAAAACCAATCCAAATCTATTTTGATCAAAAATATTTTCATTTACATTTTTGCCAAAACCTATAAATAGTTCGTCATAAGCAGCAATATAGGGTGTTTTGTTGTCGATTTTATCTCCTTTTAATGGCATTTGTAATCGCACCATATATCGAAATCTATTCAGCAATGGAAATTGATCTTCACTTGATAACGAAGCATTAGAATATCTTCCAACCCATCGTTGTTCCAACATAAATCGATGTGAAATATCTAGTTTGGATATTTTGTCGTTGATGGTTACCATTTGAAATGCACGATGTTCTGTGAAATCTTTTCCCATTCCATTTAGTGGTGTTTCTCCATAAGGATAGGTTTCAATCCAAGCATATCCAAGTCGTAATTGCACTTTTTGATTCAATTGATAGTTTAAACCAACGCGAAGTAATCCTTGTTGTTTATCTGTTATAAAATTATCTCTTCGCAATTGGTATTCGCTGTGAATACTGTATTTGTCATTCAATTTGAAAGTTCCAAAATAGTTATACCAACCAATATCGTTTCGTTCGTTTTTACGAGTATTTTGTGAGTAAGATTGGTTAATTGAAAAGATTATAGTAAGTAATAATAAATAGTTTAGCTTCATAATTGTATAAAGGTTATAAAAGCTATGGTTAAATGATAACCATAGCTTTTAAGTTTTTATTATTTTTTTGGTTGAGGTAAATTCTTTAGAGTTTCTTCTAGAAATTCAACTTTACCAGTGTGAATATCGTAAACAGCTCCAACAATTAATATTTCTCCATCAACATATTTTTTGTGTAATATAGGTTCTAAATCTCTAAGATTATTAACTTGATCAATTACGTTTTGTCTTACAGCATTGTTTACTTTATCGCCAGGTAGATGAGCGCATTTAGCTACTGCAGGTTTGATTTCGTTAATCAAGGTTACTATATGTCCGGGTACATTTTCAGGTCGAGCTACAGCTGCTGCTACAGCACCACATTCGGTGTGGCCAAGTACTACAATTAGTTTGGTTTTTAATTTTAGGGTTGCAAATTCCATACTTCCATAAGATGCTGCAGCCGAAACTTGACCTGCTGTTCTAATGATAAATAAATCACCAAGTCCTTGGTCGAAAATCATTTCGTTTGGCACACGTGAATCACTACAGCCCACAATTGTTGCAAAAGGTTCTTGACCAGTTTCGAGTTTTTTGACCGTATTCATGTCTTGCCTTGGCTTAATTGATTTACCCTCAATAAATCGTTTATTACCGCCCATAAGTTTCTTCAAGCCAATTCTTGGATCGACATAAGCTGAATCTCTGTCTACAACATAGTGTTCTTTTTTCCAAGCAACAGAATCAATTACTTTTTTAGCTCTTTTAGTTTCTTTTTTTTGTGCGAATGAAGCTGTCGAAATTAGTAATGCTGCTCCTAGCAAAATTAAATTTTTCATATTAACAATTTTTAAAAGTTTTACATTTTTATTTGATACAAATATATACAAATATAATAGTAATACTATCAATTTTGTAATTTTAACTTTTATTTATAAATTTCAAAAAAAAAAAAGAGACTCAAATTAATGAATCTCTTTAAAGACCTTTTAATAGTTTTCTGTTATAGTAACGAATGTTGCGTCATAACTTTGGGTTTTTCAATTCCCATTAAATCTAAAATAGTAGGAGCAATGTCACCCAAAACACCATCGTGAATGGTTTTTAATTCTTTGTCAACCAATATAATTGGCACCGGATTGGTGGTGTGTGCGGTGTTTGGTGAACCATCAGGATTGATCATAGTTTCACAATTTCCGTGATCAGCTATTATTATTGTGGTGTAGTTATTTTCTAAAGCAGTTTCAACGACTTCTTTTACGCAAGCATCAACGGCTTCACAAGCTTTTATTGCCGCCGCCATTACGCCAGTGTGTCCAACCATATCACCATTGGCAAAATTGAGACAAACGAAGTCAACTTCACCTTTTTTAAGTTCTGGAATTAAAGCGTCTTTCAATTCAAATGCGCTCATTTCTGGTTGTAAATCGTAGGTAGCAACCTTTGGTGAATTTCTTAAAATTCTAGTTTCTCCTTCAAACGGAATTTCTCTTCCGCCAGAAAAAAAGAAGGTAACGTGCGGATATTTCTCGGTTTCGGCAATTCTAATTTGTTTTTTACCAGCTTTTTCTAAAACTTCACCAAGCGTTTCTGTGATATTGTCCTTATCATAAATTACGTGAACATTCTTATAAGTATCATCATAATTGGTCATCGTCACATAATACAAATTCAATTTATGCATATTGAATTCAGGAAAATCAGTTTGTGATAAAACTTCGGTTAGTTCGCGACCACGATCGGTTCTGAAATTAAAAAAGATAACCACATCATCATTCTCAATTTTGGCTAGCGGTTGATTGTTTTCATCGACCATAACTAGTGGTTGAATAAATTCATCGGTGATATTTTCGTTGTAACTTTGTTGGATACTTTCCACAGCATTTGTAGAACGTTTTCCTTCAGAATGCACCAATAAATCGTAAGCTAGTTTTACTCGTTCCCAGCGTTTATCTCTATCCATTGCATAATATCGCCCGATGATTGTTGCGATTTTTGCTTTGGAATCTTTTACATAATCTTGAAGATTTGCAATATCAAGTAAAGCCGATTTTGGATCAACATCACGACCATCAGTAAAGGCGTGAACAAATACTTTTTCTAAACCATATTCTTGTGCGGCTTCCAATAATCCGTAAAGATGTGAAGTATGCGAATGCACTCCACCATTAGAAACTAATCCTAAAAAATGTACTTTCTTATCGTTTTCAAGAGCATATTTGAAAGCATCTAGAAGCGGTTGTTCCTGATTAACTGTTTTATGTTCTACGGCTAAGTTTATTCTTGCTAAATCTTGATATACAATGCGACCCGCGCCAAGATTCATATGACCAACTTCAGAGTTTCCCATCTGACCTTCGGGCAAACCAACGTTTAAACCGTCGGTTCTAAGTTGTGCATTTGGATATTTAGTATATAAACTATCTATGAAGGGAACGTTGGCATTATCAATTGCTGAAACTTTTGGGTCTGGAGATTTTCCCCAACCGTCAAGAATCATAAGGATTACTTTTTTATTCATTTTTGAATTTGTTTTACACAAATATACGCATTTGCGAAAATTCAAAAGTGAAGTTAAGGCTAATTTTTATTGAAAAATAACGAAAACGTTTTAGCTATTTTGGCAATTATTTTTTTGAAAACCAGTTTTTAGTAGAGTTATAATCAATAAAATAACGGATACTAATTGATAATATATGATCTAATTTTTCGTGATTAATTAAGTTGTTTGCCGTTTTGGTTAAACTGCGACTAAAATCAGTACCATAATCGCTCAAAAATGAATTGTTTCGGTATAAAACTGATAGTTGACTTCCTGGTGCAAACCACCAAGTATAAGAAAGGTCTAAATTCCAAGTAGCGAAATTTTCGTTGTTATTGTCGGTTATTGAAACGCCATCAAGTAAATCTCCGTTGTTAAGTAATAAATAATATTGATGATTGTTTACATAAGACCAGTATTTTCTCACCACTAAATTAAAATTCATTACATTATTTAAAGAATATTTGCCCGAAATTGAATTACTATAAGATATGACATCTCTTCTTGCAAAAATGGTATTTGTTCCATCTGTGGTTAAGAATCCTTTATCATTATTTTGTCTGTCAAAACTAAATTCATAAACCAAAGCAAACCTATCAGAGAATCGGTAGCGTGGTGCAAAAAATACGCCATAATTCTTTCTGCCTTTTTCGTTAAGGTAATTCATAAAAGGATTAAAATCGATAGCAAACTTTTTAGCATAGTTTGTTGAAATAAAAATATTTCCACCAAATCTTTTAGGTTGCGTCACATATTTTCTTTGGTCTGCAGAACGAGGCGTGTAAAAGTCATAAACATCAGTTGGTCTTCCGTTGAAGCCAAATCCAAAATAATTATTTTTCTTATTTACCGAATTGTAGTTTAAATTAACACTATGTTCTTGAATTCTACCGGTTCTATTATCAAATTCTGTATAGTAATTTATGTTTGTACTAAAAGAGTTGAATTTTTTAGAAGGTTTTAAGATTCTATAACTTGCATTTCCATAATAAGCTTGATAATGATTTTGAAAATTGATGCCTAGATCATTTGGATCGTAATTATCAGATACATATTGTCCTCCAATACCATATCGGATTTTTCCGCTGGTGTCTCCAAAATATAGATCGGTATTGTATCCTTTTTTGTCTTTTTTATCTCCGTATTCGTTAATGTAACTGTATTTGAAACCACCATTCAAATTGTAAGTATTTTTTTTGGTATTTAAATCAAATACCAAAGCAGAAACGTTGGCATCACGAAACTCTTGATTCCTTGTAACATTTGTATTGATAAAACTTACAGAAGAGTTTTTTCTAAAACGTTGATCCAAAACTAATATATTAAAATTAGCAAGTGGTTCGATGACTTCTCTCCTTGTGTTTCCTGTTGTTGTATTTGTAATATCAGCATAGGTTTTTTCGGTAACTGCGTTTAGAACTCCAATTCCTAAACCACCTTTGGTTCTGCCTGAAATTTTCAAAGCATTTAATAAATTAACTTTTCCTGGAATTTCAACAGCTTCTTCATCGGCCTGTAATTTAGCATTCAATTCGCTTCCTCTTAACGATGGTCTACCGCCAATTCTTCTTGAATAAAAGATGTTTCCTTTGTTAAATAAGTCGGTTCCTTCGGTAAAGAAAGGTCGGTTTTCATTGAATTGTTGTTCGAACGGTCCAAGATTTAAAACTACTTTGTCAAATGCTGCTTGTCCAAAATCAGGTACTAATATGGCATCTAATGTGAAAGCATCGTTTATACCATATTTAATATCCAATCCACCTTTAAATTCACCTTTAGCTTTAGTATAATCATTCGCGTTTATATATTGCGAAATGTAAGGAATCAAAAATAATCTAGTTGGCGTTTTAATGTTTTCGATTCCTTCGAGAATTCCGGCTTGATTGCTTTCAGAGGAAATTTTGTTATCAATTAAATTCCAAGTATATTGAAAACGGTCTCTAAAGATTTCTCTGTAAAAGTTTAAACCCCAAGTTTGTTTGCTTTCTGATGAAAAACGAATTGCCGCATATGGAATTTTCATCTCAACTGCCCAGCCATAATCTGTAATTGCAACTTGGCTGTTCCAAATAGCATCCCAAGAAGAGTCTTCGCCATTAGCATCGGTATACAAGATATCTTGCTGAACTCCAGCTGCACTTACAAAAAAACGGAATTCTTGTTGTCCATCGTTGTATCCATTAATAAAAACCCCAAAGTGATCTGCTGAAACAAAGTTATCTCTGGTAGTTAATTCTCTACGAATTTTTGTCGGTTCGTTGTCGTATAATTTAGCTGCGATATAAATGGCGTCGTTGTTATAAACAACTTTCACCTCTGTTTTTCTTTCTTTTAATTCAGGTTTGCCATTATCTGGAGCTATCATAAAGAAGTCAGTAGCAATTGCGGTATTTTCCCAAACGGATTCATTAAATTTTCCGTCGATTGTGATTTTTTCTTCACTGAATTTTGTTGTTAAGCTTTTTTTAGGAACTTGTGAAAAGCAAAAAGTCGTTGCTACAAGGCAAGCAAAGTGAAAAATATTTTTTTCTTTGAACATTATCTTCATGTTATGTAGGCAAATATAAATCTTTAATAAACATAACACAATTTTAATTTTGTTAGTATGTCGGTGCTGTTTTTATATTTTGAGCATAAAATAATTATAAGAAAAATAAGATGTATTAATTATAAAAATGTAATTTATCGGTAAATATTGTAATTTATCGATAATTTTTATAAAAATAATTTGATAGATAATTTTTGGTTTAGTATGTTTGCCAACCCTTATAATCTACTAAAATGAAATTAATTGCAATTCTATCGGCGTCACTTCTCGTGGTTATGTCTTTTTTTTCTCCCAAAAAAGAAGCTAAAATAACTCGTAGTGTAGCAAAGGTCAACACTGCGAAAATGATGAATGTGGTTTATAATTCTTTAGAACCAAATCGTTTTAAAATGCCTAAATTAGAAAGTTTTTCAAATGCTTTTAAAGGATATCAACTTTTAAAAGAAAAAGGTGTATTAAAAAAAGACATTATTACCATAATAGATTTTAGTTTAAGTTCAAGAGAAAAAAGACTTTGGATCATTGATATGAAAACTAATGAAATACTTTTAAATACTTTTGTAGCTCACGGAAAAAATTCGGGTACTGATTATGCCGTAAATTTTTCTAACAAAAATGAATCCTACAAGAGTAGTTTAGGTTTTTTTAGTACCGGTGAAGTATATCAGGGCAAACACGGAATATCTTTAAAACTAGATGGTTTAGAAAAAGGAGTAAATGATAATGCAAGAAAAAGAGCAGTTGTTCTTCACGGTGCCGATTATGTCTCAAAAAAATTCATAAAAGCACATCATAGATTAGGAAGAAGTCAAGGTTGTCCTGCAGTTCCAGTGGAATTAAGTAAAAAAATCATTAATACAATAAAAGGAAAGTCTTGCTTATTTATTTATCATCCATCAAGAGGTATTGTGAATAAAGCTAAATTAATATCGTAGTTTGCTATATAAGTTAGCATCTAAACAATAAATATCTTCTCTAAAATTTAAAACACCATTGTTTTCCCAAGCAGTCCAATATAATTGATGAATGTAGATGTCTTCATTAATTTTTACTACGATTGTTTTTAACTCGGGTTTAGGTTGCGGTTTCTTTTCAATTATATAATTCGGATTTTTTGCTAGTAGTTTGGCATTTAATTTGTCAAGCTGCTTTTGTTTAGCTTTCTGCAATTTGTAATAATACTTAATATCTGTAGTATCTTTTATTCTTTTGTAAGACCATTTTGTGGTGTCGTTAATAATGTAGCTTGCCATTTCTAATGGTTTTTCTAAACGCACGCATCCAGAACTCAACGAGCGATAAGAAAATGCAAAATAATCGCGATGGTTGGTATCGTGAAGATATACTGAATATTTATTTGGAAAATTAATTTTCATTGAACCCAACGAATTGTTTCTTCCCGGATCTTGAACATATTTATATTTGTTAGCATCCTCTTTTTTCCAGGTATGCGGATTAATTTCATTATTTTTTCTATCAAATATTTTCAATCCTTTTTTTCTAAAAACACCTCTATCTTTTTCGGCTTCGGGATAAATATCCTCTTTTAGAATTGTTGGAGGAACAGTCCAATTAGGATTTAAATTTATATTTGATATTTTGGATTCTAATATTGGTGTTGGTCTTGTTTCTTTGCCTACAACTATTTTTTGAATTTGTGTAGTATCTTTTTCTTTTACGGCAACAATACTATAATCAGGTATGTTAATAAGAAGGTAGTGATTTCCAAAATCGTTAGCAAACCATCTCCATCGTTCCATATTTACAACAACTTGTTCAATTCTTTGGTTTCTTGAATAATTTAATGCGTCAATAGTACTTCTTCCAATTACAGCATCTGGTCTCAAACCATGTCTCGTTTGAAAAATCTTAACTGCATCTTGGGTTTTTTTGTCGTATAATGTTGATAAAATAGTGTCTTTTTCTATCATATCGCCCCAATACATCAGCCTTTTTTTAATGATAGGAATGTATTTGTTTTTTTTATTTGGAATTATTCGTTCTTTTAAATCAATCAAATTATAAGTAGTTTCTTCAGGAAATTGTTTTAACAACGCTAGACAATTTTTAAGTTTTTTATAGATAATATGACTTGGTTTGCAATTTTCAATGGCTTGATCAAAATTATTGTTGTCTATGCAATCAAAAAGTATTTCATTGACGTTTACTTTTTTCTCTTTCAAATCCCAATCTTTATAGAGTTTTTTGGGATTGAGTTTTCCTTTGCTAATATGATTTACATACAATTGCGCACTTGAGGTAAGAAGCAAGTCATATTTTACAATGGTAGAATCTGGAAGTTCTTCATATTTTAATTCAAATGATTTTAGAATTTGATGATTGTAGTCTTTAGATTCTAGTCCTTCATTTGTAGCAACACCTATTTCATTGATTAAAAAATCTCTGTGCTCTTTGTTTGTCCAAGCTACTTCATAATTATACTTTTTGTAAAATGACTTGAAATCTTCGTCTTTTGAGGCATTAATCAACATTGAATCTATTTTGATTTTATCTCTATTAAAAAATGAGATGTCAATAAACGAGGCATTCGAAAAAGAATCGTTGGGATTAGATCTTTTGCAACCAGATAGTGAAACAAGTATAATAAAAACGTAAAATTTATTCATAGGCATTAGCCAATTTCTTTTTTCATTATATAATGGAAACCAATATCGGCTATAATAAATGGATTTCCAACTTTGATGTATTTTAATTTTTCATAGAATGCAACGGCGTTCTCACGTGCATTAAACCATATCAATTCGCCGAGTTCTTTTTTTATGTATTCTTCGGAATGTTTCAAAAGCATTTCACCAAATCCTTTTTTTTGATGATTTTGCAAAATAGCCATTCCTCTAATTTGAAACTGATTTTCAACATTAAATATACTATTATTTTTTCTAAAAACCGACACAACGCCTATTAAGTTTTTGTCAACAAATAATCCAAAATGAATAGTGGTTTCAAGATTGTCTCCTTCAAATTGACAACTTTCTACTGGTTTGCCACTTCTCAAAACAGGATGACGCACGCTAAAAGTGTCAATTGTGCTAATTTTTTTTATTTCTATCATAAAATATTTCAATGCAAATTAAAAGATAACAAATTAATAATAAAACTTTTAGAACGCATTTGATTTGTAAAATTTTTTCTACGTAAAAATTTTTGAAAAAAAATTTGCATCAAAACAAACAAATGCTATATATTTGCACCTCACAAAACGAGATAATTAATCTAGTATGTGAGATAATGCGGAAGTAGCTCAGTTGGTAGAGCTCCAGCCTTCCAAGCTGGTTGTCGCGAGTTCGAGCCTCGTCTTCCGCTCTTAAAAAAACCTCTAAGTATTTTAGAGGTTTTTTTTATGAATTTTATTTTCCTAAAAACTGCAAATCGGTTTCAGGACTAATTTCTTCTGGTAATTGGTTTTGTCTAAATAACCTTGCAGTAAGTTCGCCTTTCAAAATTATTTTTTCACCTTTTACTTCAAGCCAACTTCCTTCTCGCAATCCTAAAACTGGAGTAGTATTAAATGCGTGAAATTCTTTAATTCTTGTTTCACGAGTTTCTCCCATATGCTTGCTCTGCAAATCGGGGTCGAGATAATGTGGGTTTAAATTGAATGGAATAGCACTTAAGGTTTTAAAACTTGGCGGATAAATAATCGGCATATCATTGGTGGTTTGCATTGAAATTCCAGTAATATTACTTCCTGCGCTTGTGCCTAAATAAGGAGTTCCAGTCGTAATAACTTCTGATAAAACATCCATTACCTTATGTTCGTATAATTGCGATACTAGTAAGAACGTATTTCCTCCGCCAGTGAAAATTCCGTCAGCATTTTTTATGGCTTCAATTGGGTTTTCAAACGTGTGTAATCCAATGATTTTTTTATTTATTTTCGAGAAAGCGACTGCAACTCTTTCTGTATATTCATCATGTGACATTCCGCCAGGTCGCGCAAAAGGAATGAACAAGATGGTTTCGCAATTTCCAAAATGATTTTTAAGAGTTGGTAGTAAATATTCTAAATATGCTCCACCGTGAAGTGTTGATGTACTTGCAATTATGAGGTTTTTCATTTTTATATTTTTTAAACTAAGATTTGTTTTATTGGGTAGTTGCACTAAAATTTTATCAAATTTACAAATTAATAATTAACAAAAATTTACAATTGCATTGGCTAATTTTTTGGAGGACTTTAAGATACTTTTACCCAATGTTTTACTGATAATTTCAATTTTGCAAAAAATAAAAATACTTTTCTTCTTTTTAATAATTACACAATTTGCTTTGGCACAACAATTAGCTGTATCAAAAAAAATTAATGGTAAAGTCACCGCCGATAGTAATGATTTAGAAAACATCTATATCATAAATCTAAAATCTGATAAATCGGTTTTGAGTGAAAGAGGAGGTTATTTTTCAATTGATGCTACTATCGGCGATACGTTGGTTTTCACGGCTGTTCAATTTAAGAGTGTGAAAATTGCATTGAAAGAATCGGATTTTAACAACGAACTCCTATTTGTTAAGATGGAAACCTTAATTAGAATGTTAGATGAGGTTAAAATCAACGAGTACAAAAACATAAACGCTGTTTCATTGGGTATCATTTCATCAAAAACAAAACATTATACTCCAGCCGAACGGAAATTGAAAGCGGCATCTAATTATGATGCTCAAATAGGAACCAATACCTCAGTTGGTCTTGATCCGGTTTTAAACTGGATTTCTGGAAGAACAACAATGTTAAAAAAGGAAGTTGAAGTGGAGAAAAAAGAACTGATGTTGACTAAAATAGAAAATCTTTATGATGAAAAATATTTTATAGAAACACTCAAGATTCCTGAAAATTTTGTCAAAGGTTTTCAATATTATATTGTTGAAGATGCTAAATTTGCTGAAGCATTAAAAGCCAAAAATAAAACAATGGCGACTTTTTTAATGAATGAGTTAGCCGTGACTTACAAAGAACTGATTGCTCCAAAACCTTGATTTTTTTTATGCTTATGAGAAATAAATTACTTCTAGTATTATTGTTTTTATTTTCATTTAATTCTTTTTCACAAAACGAAAGAGTCAAAATTTTAAGAGCCATTGTAGTTTCCGACTCGGTTCAAGTAGAACGAGCTACAGTTACTAATATCACAGCAGAAACAGTCACAATTACAAATGATATTGGGCAATTTACCATTTTTGCAAAAGAAGACGATGTAATTATGATTTCAGGCGTAGCTTTTGAAACTAAATTGGTAAAGTTAAAAGCATCTGATTTTGAAGAGATGATTTTTAAAATTGAAATATCACAAAAAATAAATCAATTAGATGAGGTTAAAATTGGTCCATATAAGCTTTCAGGCGACTTGACTTATGATGCTAAAAGGATAAAGGTAAAACCAGCTTTTAAGGTTGAATTACCACCAATAGATTGGTCTACCATTGAAATAACTGGAGTAAAAGCTAGAGTTGAAAATATGTTTATGCCAAGTTCCAGTAATGCAGCAAAAGTAGATTTTGTAAAAATAGGTACTGCATTGGCTAAATTATTTGGAGGAAATCCGAAAAAGAAATATGTAACACATAAAGCCGATTTGGCGGAATTTCAAACGGAATTAACCAAAAGATTTTCTGAACAATTTTTTGAAGAAACGTTGAAAATTTCAAAAAGCGATAAAGCTTTGTTTGTAGATTTTTGTTTTTCTGAAGAAATTAATGATAAAAAACTACTGGAAACTAGTAACGCCTTAGCTTTAATGGAATATGTTATTGCTAAAAGTAACGAATTTAAACAAATAAAACGATAATAATTGTACTTTTGACGTATGGTAAAAGCATTCAGAACAACGTTATTTTTGGTGATGTTTATTGGGTTGTCATCGATGGCAGTTCATAAATTTTATGTGTCGATTTATCAAGTAAATTATGCTCCAAAAAAGAAGATGATTCAAATCACAAGCCGATTATTCATAGATGATTTGAATGATGCTTTGGAGCGAAAATTTAAAAAAAGAACATTTATAGCATCTAAAGATGAAACGGTTGAAGATGAAAATTTATTGAAAAAATACTTTGCAGAAAAATTTATAGTTAAAGTAAATGGTGTTTCAAAACCAATTAATCTCGTGAGTAAAGAGGTTGATGCTAATGTTGTGATTTGTTATTTTAGCATTAAAGATGTTGCTAAAATATCGTCAATAGCAATTGAAAATAATGCATTAATGGAACTTAATGATGAACAGCAAAATATCATTCAAGCCAACTTCAATGGGCAAAAGCAAAGTTTGTTATTAACCTCAGAGAATTTTAAAGGAATGTTAAAATAATTTCTATAGCTGTTAATTCAATCAAAAAAAACTACTTTTATGGCTTAAAATTATTTTATGTATGAAAAATAGTTCAGCTATATTAAAGTTCGGTTTACTTTTGTTTTCTATCGCTAACTTTGCACAAGAAGCACCAAAACCAGCACCATCTACAGAGAGAAATCCTGATAAATTCAAGCAAATGTATGATTTGTTGGCAACACCAAATATGTACAGAACAGCTTCTGGCGCTCCAGGTCCAGAGTATTATCAGCAACAAGCCGATTACAAAATCAATGTGGAGCTAGATGACAAAAACACCAAATTATATGGTGAAGAAACTATTACTTATACTAATAATGCTAAAGAATCTTTAGATTACCTTTGGTTGCAATTAGATCAAAACCAACAAGCAAGAAAATCACTGTCACCACTTGTAAATGGTGAAAAAACCGAGCCAGCAATGGGTGTACAAGGTTTTTCAAGAAAATATTTAGAAGAAAAATTTGACGGAGGTTTCAATATTGAACACGTTAAAGATGCTGCTGGTAAGCCAATGCAATATTCTATTAACCAAACGATGATGCGTATTGAATTGCCAAAAGTTTTAAAGTATAAAGAAAAGATAACTTTTTCTATTAAATGGTGGTACAACATCAATAATTATTTATTAGATGGTGGTCGTTCAGGATATGAGCACTTTGATAAAGATGGCAATAATTTATACATTTTAGCGCAGTTTTATCCTAGGATGGCGGTTTATAATGATGTTGAAGGTTGGCAAAATCAACAATTTTGGGGTTCAGGTGAATTCACTTTGCCGTTCGGAAACTTTGAAGTAAACATTACGGTTCCAGCAGATCATATTATGGAAGCAACTGGTACTTTATTGAACAGACAAGAAGTGTTTACTCCAGCACAGCTTTCAAGATTAGCTTTGGCTGAAAAAACGTTTGATAAACCAGTTGTTGTAGTAACACAACAAGAGGCTGAAGCTGCAGAAAAAGGTTTTTCTGACAAGAAAAAAACATGGAAATTTAAAGCAGAAAATGTTCGTGATTTCGGAATTGCAACATCTAGAAAGTTCATCTATGATGCAATGGCTGTAAAATTAAATGATAAAACAGCGATGGCAGTTTCTGTTTATCCTAAAGAGGGAAATCCGCTTTGGGGTGAATATTCTACTAGAGCAGTGGCACATACACTTAAAAGTTATTCAAGTCACACGTTTGATTATCCTTATCCAAAAGCGGTTTCTGTACACGCACAAGATCAAGGAATGGAATATCCAATGATTTGTTGGAATTGGGGTCGACCTGATGCAGATGGAAAATATACTGATAGAGTTAAAAACGGAATGATTAGTGTAATCGTGCACGAAGTTGGACATAATTATTTTCCAATGATTGTAAATTCTGATGAGCGTCAATGGACTTGGATGGATGAAGGTTTGAATTCATTTATGGAATATATGGCTTTGATGGAATGGGATCCAAATTTCCCTGCTGATAGAGGTCCAGCTAAAAACATCGTTCCTTACATGAGTGGCGATCAAAAAGGGCTTGAACCTATTATGTCAAATTCAGAAAGTATTCGTCAGTTTGGAAATAATGCCTACGGAAAACCAGCTGCAGGATTAAATATTCTTCGTGAAACTATTATGGGAAGAGAATTGTTTGATTATGCTTTCAAAACCTATGCAAATAGATGGAAGTTTAAACATCCAACTCCTGAAGATTTCTTTAGAACAATGGAAGATGCTTCAGCATTTGATTTAGATTGGTTTTGGAGAGGATGGTTTTACACAACTGATTATAATGATATTGGAGTAAAAGAGGTTAAGAAGTTCTTTGTAAGTAATGAACCAACGAAAGAAGTAGAAGAGTTCATGAAAAAAAGACGTCGTAGAAATTCTAATGCTGGACCAATGGTTTATATGGTTGCTGATGGAAGCGAAGATTTTAAACCTGAAATGAATAAGCCTTTTCAAATTAAGGATTATCAAGCGCTTGATGAATATGTAAATAAAACTTTTTCAGCAGAAGAAAAAGCTAAACTTAAAGATCCAAAATACTTTTATCAAGTTACTTTTGATAAACCAGGTGGATTAGTAATGCCAATAATCGTTGAGTTAACTTTTGAAGACGGAACAACTGAAATTCAAAAATTCCCAGCTCAAATTTGGAGAATGAATGATAAAGAAGTTAGCAGAACATTTGCTACGCAAAAAGCTATTACTAAAATTGTTCTAGATCCAAAATTAGAAACTGCCGATATCGACACTACTAATAATAATTGGCCTAAAGTTGAGGTTAAATCTAAATTTGATTAAGAACTTTGTAACTTTGCAAATCAATTAACAATAAAGAATATGTTTGGAATAGGTGGAGGCGAATTAATTTTCATTATTTTCATTGCTCTTATGCTTTTCGGAACCGATAAAATTCCCGAAGCAGCAAGGACTTTTGGTAAAGTTATGGCTAATTTAAAGCATGCTACTAATGAAATTAAAACTGAGATTCAAAAAAGTGCCGATGTACAAGAAATAAATTCTTCAATACAACAAGTTACTTCTTCTTTCACAGAGGAAGTTGATAAGGTAAAAAACAGTGTTTCGGTTGCTCCACCAGACTTTACATCTAATGCTTTAACAGATGCTACTTCAGGCATCAATGAAATTAAAGAAGATTTTGAAAGTCTTACTGGACCAATAAAAAGACAAAGGTAATGCTCGAAAAAATCATTGCGATAGACAAAGATTTACTGGTTTTCTTAAACGGATTGGGTTCCGAATCGTTTGATGGATTTTGGTTAATAATAACAAAACAAGTCTACTGGACGCCTTATTTTTTGCTAGTTTTTTATTTGTTAGCAAAGAAAATAGGCTGGAAGAACTTTTTTATCGCACTGGTTTTTATCGCAGTATTGATTTTAATAAGTGATCAAACATCCAATTTTTTTAAGAATCATTTTCAGCGTTTGCGTCCGTGTAACGACTTAGATATAAAAGATATTATTAGAAGAGTCAAACCAAGTGATTCTTATAGTTTCTTTTCGGGTCACGCGACAAATTCAATGGCTACCACCGTTTTTGTATTTTTAATAATTAGAAGATATTACAAGTATACCTTTCTATTATTTTTGTTTCCATTAGTATTTGCATTCAGTAGAATTTATCTCGGACTACATTTTCCATCAGATATTTTAACAGGATATGCTTTTGGAGCTACTTTCGGATTTATTTTTTATAAACTTTATCAGAAATATATTCTTAAAGATTAAAGTACTCGCGATACTGTTAATCCATCACGAATAGGCAACAAAACCGTTTCTACTCTTGAATCAGTATTAACCATTTGATTGTACTCTAAAAGTATTTTTGTACTCAAATCTTTCGGATTCAATTCTTCGAGAACTTTTCCACTCCAAAGTACATTATCCGATAGAATGATGCCGCCTTTATTCATCATCGGAACAACCATATTAAAATAATTGATGTAGTTTTCTTTGTCAGCATCAATAAAAACCAAATCATATTTCTTGCTCAGAGTAGGAATTATTTCTAAAGCATCTCCTAGATGTGCAGTAATTTGGTCTTTCCACGGCGATAGATCAAAGTATTTTTGTTGAATTGGCACTAATTCTTCTTTTACGTCTATAGTATCTAAAGAGCCATTTTTCTGCATTCCTTCTGCTAAGCATAATGCTGCATAACCTGTGTAAGTTCCGATTTCTAAAATGTTTTCTGGATTTATAATTTTAGACAACATACTTAAAACTCGACCTTGAAAATGACCACTCAACATTCTTGGTTGTAATATTTTTTGGTGGGTTTCTTTAAAAAGTTGGACCAACAATTCAGGCTCATTTTGTGAATGTTGCTCTACGTAATTTTCTAATTCTTCAGATATGAAATGCATTTTTTGTTTAATTATTGTTAAAAGTGTCAGCTAAAAAAATTGATGAATTTTCAAGTTTATTTTCATAACTATAATAGACTATGGAATAAACATACTTTCCTTTTACACCTATCAAATTATATAAAATCACTTTTTCATTTTGTTTTATTTTTGAATTCAAATTTAATTTGTAGATAAAATAATTTTTTTTCGGACCACTCTCTAATCCTAAAATTTCAATTTTTTTTTCATTCAAATAATTAATTAAGGATAAATTAATTTCTGTCAAATTATTACCATTTTGCAAAGATAATTTGCTAGAATCCCATTTTGCAAACTCAAGTATGTTATTCTTATTGTCTCTTAATATTGGGCAATGAGTAATGAAATTTTCATATTTACCGTCATATACTTCTTTCCAATTTCCTTCTAATTTATATTTGTTTCCACCAAAATCTTCGAGGTTGGTATATTTTTTAATGGAATCATTTTGACTGAAACTATTTGTGAAGGAAAGTAATATTAACAATAAATGCAAATTTTTCATTTTCATTTTTTTACAAAATTACAAATTACTACAGACAAATAACCAAATCAACAAATTGTTTTACCTTTGCACTATGATTGAGAAAAAAGACATAAGAAGTTTAACCAAAGAACAAATCCGTGATTTTTTTGTAGCCAACGGCGATAAAGCTTTTCGCGGCAATCAAGTACACGAGTGGTTGTGGAGTAAAGGCGCGCATTCGTTTGAAGATATGACTAATATTTCAAAAGAAACGAGGTCTATTCTAGAAACTAATTTTGTTATCAATCACATCGAAGTCGATACTATGCAACGCAGTGAAGACGGAACGGTTAAAAATGCCGTGAGACTTCACGATGGTTTAATTGTAGAATCGGTATTAATTCCGACAAATACTAGAACTACGGCTTGTGTTTCATCGCAAGTGGGTTGTAGTTTAGATTGCAATTTTTGCGCCACAGCTCGTTTAAAAAGAATGCGAAATCTCGAGCCAGGTGAAATATATGATCAAGTGATTGCCATTGATAGAGAAAGTAAATTATATCATAATCATCCGCTTTCTAATATTGTTTTTATGGGAATGGGTGAACCTTTGATGAACTATAATAATGTTATCAAGGCTATTGATATGATTACCTCAGACGAAGGTTTAGGAATGTCACCAAAAAGAATTACGGTTTCAACCTCAGGAATTCCAAAAATGATTAAAAAAATGGCTGATGACGAAGTGAAATTTAAGTTGGCAGTTTCTTTACATTCAGCAATTGATGAAGTTCGTGCTCGAATTATGCCATTTAGTAAGAACTTTCCTTTGGCTGACTTGAGAGAATCTTTAGAATATTGGTACCGAAAAACAAAAAGTAAAATCACCTACGAATATGTAGTTTGGAAAGGAATAAACGATACTAAAGAAGCTGTTGATGCCTTAGTTAAATTTTGCAAATATGTTCCGTGTAAAGTAAATCTTATCGAATACAATCCAATTGATGATGGCGAGTTCCAACAAGCCTCAGACGAAGCCATTAATTTATATATATCAGAATTGTCGAAATATAATATTGTTGCAAAAGTAAGAAGAAGTCGTGGTAAAGACATTGATGCAGCTTGCGGGCAATTGGCTAACAAATCATAATTTTTTTATAAGCTTAGCGACATCTTTTGTGAGGTATTTTCAATTTAACTACCTTTGAAACCAATGAATATTACTTCACAAATAAAACAACCTATTCTTGAAGAAATGGAGCTTTTCGAAAAAAAGTTCTATGAATCAATGTCGTCTAAAGTAGCGTTGTTAAACAGAATCACGTACTATATTGTTAACAGAAAAGGAAAACAAATGCGACCAATGTTTGTTTTCTTAACTGCCAAAATGATTTCAGGCGGAAGTGTTGATGAACGCACTTATCGCGGTGCGTGTGTAATTGAATTGATTCACACCGCAACTTTAGTTCACGATGATGTCGTTGATGATAGTAATAGAAGAAGAGGTTTTTTCTCGATAAATGCTCTTTGGAAAAATAAAATCGCCGTTCTTGTTGGTGATTATTTACTATCTAAAGGTTTATTACTTTCTATAGATTATGGAGATTTCGATTTATTGCGAATAATTTCGGTTGCGGTAAGAGAAATGAGTGAAGGCGAATTACTTCAAATTGAAAAAGCAAGACGATTAGATATTACAGAAGATATCTACTACGAAATCATCCGTCAAAAAACAGCTACACTTATTGCTGCTTGTTGTGCACTTGGAGCAAAATCAGTTTCAGACGATGAAATTATTGTCGAAAAAATGCGAAAGTTTGGTGAACTTATCGGAATGGCTTTTCAAATAAAAGACGACTTATTCGATTATACTGATGAAGCCATCGGAAAACCTACTGGAATTGACATCAAAGAACAAAAAATGACTTTACCATTAATTTATGCTTTAAACAATTGTTCTGATAAGGAAAAAAGCTGGTGCATCAATTCTATAAAAAACCACAATAAAGATAAAAAGCGCGTTAAAGAAGTAATCCAGTTTGTTAAAAACAAAAACGGACTTTCTTACGCCGAACAAAAAATGGCCCAATTCCAACAAGAAGCTCTGGCTTTGATTCAAGATTTTCCTAATTCTATTTATAAAGATAGCTTGATCTTGATGGTAAACTACGTTATTGAAAGAAAGAAGTAGTTTCAGTGTTCAGTTCTCAGTTGTACACAATTTGTCATTCCGTAGGAATCTCAAAAAATAATTTCAATTTAAACTGTTGTAATTCAATTAAATAAAAATATTTTTAATTATTTTCACATTAGTATGCAACCATTTTACAACTACAATCGTCTATGCTAATAGAAGACTGTTTTTAATGCGATTGACTGAAAACTAAAAACTGAATTTTGAACACTGAGTAATGAAAGTAATCAACTTACATCAAGAAGAAAGAGAAGTAATCGAATTGGCTGTCGAGAACAATCGTCATGCACAACATCAGATTTATTCTAAATTTTCTCCAAAAATGTTAAGTGTTTGCAGACAATATATTAAAGATGTTCATCAAGCTGAAGACATAATGATTACAGCTTTTATGAAAGTCTTCACCAATTTAAAAAATTTTAAACACGAAGGAAGTTTTGAAGGTTGGATAAGAAGAATAATGATAAATGAATGTATTTCCTTTATAAGAGTTCAAAAAAAAGTTAAGTTCATTGAAGACGAGAATTATTTTGAAGAAAGTTTCAATAATATCGAAAGTCAGTTTTCTGTTGAAGACATTCAGTTTTTGATAGACAATTTACCTGACGGTTATAAAATGGTGTTCAACCTTTATGCGATTGAAGGTTATAAACATCAAGAAATTGCAGCAATGCTCGGAATTAATGAAGGAACATCAAAATCGCAATTATCACACGCTAGAAAAATGTTGCAAAACAACATCAGCAATTTAAAAAATTACACCAATGGCACAGAATAATATAGAAAATCAAATAAGAGAAAAGTTAAATGCTCGAGAAATCCAACCTACAGAAATGGCTTGGGATCGATTAGACGCGATGCTTTCCGTAGCGGAAGAGAAAAAAACAAAGCGTTTTCCTTTTTTCACAGTTAAAAATATTGGGATTGCCGCAAGTATCTTGGTTTTTATGTCGCTAGGTTTGTTTTTTATAAATCAAAAAGAGGAAATCTCAAACGGTACTAATACTGTAGTTACAAAAGAAATTAAAAACAACAACGAACAAAAAGATTCAGTAATCACAAAACAAAATTTCATAAACGAAACAGTAAGTCAGCAAGAAGAGCAAGTTGCAGTAACAATCAACAATCAACAATCAACAATTAACAATCAACAATCATCTAAGAGTTTCAATTCAATCAAACAAAAAACAAATCAAAAATCAATCATCAACAAAGAAAAAGAAATCGAGTATCAACTTACTGAAGTCATCGCTCAGAAAGAGATGCCAAAAATTAGTTTTCAAGAAAAGGTAGAACAACCTAAAAAAGTGGTCAATGTTGATGAAGTAGTAGCTTCAATGGAGAAAAACCCTAAAAAAGAAGCGATTTCAAAAGTTAAAGTAAACGCCAACAGTTTGTTATCTCAAGTCGACGGAGAATTAGAACAAACATTCAGACAGAAAGTTATATCCAAAATCAGTAAAAATTACCAAGAAGTAAAAGTGGCACTTGCCAACAGGAATCAAGAATATTAAACATCACAATTACAAAAGCAATTTTTAAGATTTTTTAAATTTCTTAAATCGGTATTGCAAAAAATTAAGTTCAATCATCATTTAAATTAAATCATCATGAGAAATTTTACAATTTACTTAGCACTATTACTATGCCTTTTTGCGAGCAAAATGGTAGCACAAACAACTTTTGAAAGCAAAGCCAAAGCTATTGCAGACAAGATTGAAAAGATTACAAAAGAGGAGAAAGAAACCCTAAAAGCAGAGGTGGAAGCTGTGAACGTTCAATTAGAAAACGGTTCGATTACTAAAGAACAAGCCGATGCCAAAAAACAAGAGCTAGCGCAAGCTAGAGCGACAATTATTGAAAATAGAGTTGCTGTTGCTCAAGAAGAATTAAAGGATTTAGTTCAGCAAAAAGTAGACGGAAAAATAGAAGAAGAATACCAGCCAAATAAATTTGGTTTTGTTTTTAGTAAATCGAATGGTAAGAATGGCGAAAAATATCAAAAATACCGCGATTCAATTGCCAATCGTTCTGAGAAAAGAACAACTTCACAATTTGTTTTTGCGCTTGGTTTAAACAATGTAGTTACAGATGGTTCAGTTGAGAATTCTGATTTTAGATTTGCAGGTTCACGTTTTTACGAATGGGGTTTGTCTTACAATTCAAGATTATTTAAAAATGATAATTTATTACATTTAAAATATGGCGCATCCTTAATGTACAACGATTTAAGACCAACTGAAAACAGAGTTTTTGCCGTGAATGGAAATCAAACGCAGCTGCAAACTAGCGCAATTAATTTGAAAAACTCTAGATTTAGAAATGTCTATTTAGTAGCACCTATTCATTTAGAATTTGATTTTACAAAGAAAAAAGAAAAAGATGGTAAGACTTATTTTAAAACGCACAATAGTTTTCGTTTAGGAGTTGGAGGTTATGCCGGAATCAGAATCAAGTCTAAACAAAAAATCGAATATGAAATTGATGATATAGAATATGACGAGAAAGCTAAAGGTGATTTCAATGCAAGCAATTTTATTTATGGTTTAAGTGCCTACATTGGTTATAAAGAAACAAGTTTGTACATCAAATATGATTTGAATCCAATATTTCAAGACAATGTTGTAAAGCAAAACAATGTTTCATTAGGAATACGATTCGATTTTAATTAAATAGTTGTTGGGTTAGTTATTAATTGTAGAGGCGCGATTTATCGCGTCTCTTTTGTATAAAAAAATATGTATTTTTACACAATACAAATTTTATGATTTTATAAAAAATCTAAAAATCTAAAAATCCAAAATTGATAACCAAAGAAACCATAGATAAAGTTTACGAAGCTGCTCGTGTTGAGGAAGTTATTGGCGATTTCGTACAACTGAAACGCGCCGGAAGTAACTTCAAAGGTTTGTCGCCTTTCTCGGATGAACGCTCGCCTTCCTTTATGGTTTCGCCTGTAAAAGGAATTTGGAAAGATTTTTCGTCTGGTAAAGGCGGAAATGCCATTGCTTTTTTGATGGAGCATTCTCAATTTACCTATCCTGAAGCTATTCGGTTTTTAGCTAAAAAATACAATATTGAAGTCGAAGAAACCGAACTGTCAGACGAAGAGAAAGTTATAGCCAATGAAAAAGAAAGTTTGTTTCTTGTTTCAGAATTCGCATCTAAATATTTTCAAGAAATGTTGCTCAATTCCGAAGAGGGAAAAGCCATTGCACTTTCTTATTTTAAAGAACGAGGTTTTACTAATGAAACCATCAAGAAATTTAATTTAGGATATTCACCTAATCAATGGGACGCTTTAACAAAAGAAGCGCTCGGAAAAGGGTATAAATTAGAATTTCTAGAAAAAACCGGATTGACAATTGTAGGTGAAGACAAACAGTTTGATCGATTTAAAGGTCGTGTGATGTTTCCAATTCAGTCGATGAGCGGAAGAGTTTTAGGATTCGGTGGCCGAATTTTAACCAATGATAAAAAGGCTGCAAAGTATCTTAATTCACCAGAAAGTGATTTGTACCACAAGAGTAAAGTTCTGTACGGAATTTTTCACGCCAAACAAGCCATTGCCAAAAATGATAATTGCTACTTAGTTGAAGGTTATACTGATGTAATTCAAATGCATCAAGCCGGAATTGAAAATGTAGTAGCTTCGTCAGGAACAGCTTTAACACCTGATCAAATTCGTTTGATTAATCGTTTGACTAAGAATGTTACTGTTCTTTTTGATGGCGATGCGGCAGGTTTACGTGCGTCTATTCGCGGAATCGATTTGATTCTTGAAGAAGGAATGAATGTAAAAGTTTGCACATTTCCCGATGGTGATGATCCTGATAGTTTTGCTAAGAAAACGCCTTTGCCAGAATTGATTCAATATTTTGAGGATAATGCAATGGATTTTATCCAATTCAAAGCATCGTTGTTGATGAAAGACGCCAAGAATGATCCCATCAAGAAGGCTGAACTGATTCGTGATATGGTAGCAAGTATTTCTAAAATTCCCGACCGAATAAAAAGAGAAATTTATATTCAAGAGGTTTCTAGAATTATGGATATTTCTGAAGATGTACTTTTCAATACTTTGGCTCAACTAGTCAAGAAAGATATTTCAGAACTCAGTAAAAAACACAAAGAAGAACAAACCGCTTTTGAAGTTGTAAAAAATGAGAATCCAGTTCTTGCAGCCAATATTGATATCCAATACGAATTAGAACACAAAATCATAGAAATTCTCTTAATCTACGGAAATGTAGAGGATGATTTTGAAGATATTTTGCTTAAAGCAAATGAGAATGGCGAAATGGTTGAGGTGAAAGAAATGAATAAATACAAAGTTTACCAACGCATTTTTTTAAGCTTGCAAGAAGACGAAACGGAATTAGCCAATCCGTTGTTTAAAAGTATTTATGATGATTTGATTACTTATTTCAATCAAAATGAAACTTTTGAATTAGAAAAGTATTTATCACAATTACCACCAGAATTGTCTCAAGAAGTAACGTCGATTCTTATGAATGATGAGCGTGAAGCCTTACACAATTGGGAAGCTAAAAATATCTTCGTAAAAGCCAAAGACAAAACCATAAGCCAATACGTTTCAGAAACTATACTAACTTTAAGATGGTTTTTAGTAAATAAGATTATAGACGAATTAAAAACGTCAATCACACAAGAAACAGAAGTTGATAATTCCGAAACGCTATCGATGGTAGTTGATTATTTAGGATTGACCAATATGTTCTCCAAAAAATTAGGAAGAGTAATTTCTAGGCATAACTAGAAAATACCAAAAATAAAAATTCCAAATTCCAGTGAACTAGCTATTGGAATTTGGAATTTTTTTTGGAATTTTCATCCTTTACTCAATGTTTTTTAAGCCATGTTTTTGGCTATAATTTAATTCCATAAATTTTTAAAAATAATTTAAATAAAATGTAAGTTTAAAAAATCCTTATATTTGAATAATTAAAATAATATTAAAATGAAAAATAAAATTTTTAACATTTTAGCCTTTTTGTTTGTAACCACATTATTTGGACAATTTTCAACTGGCGAAAGAAGTTTAGGTGCTGTTAACAGGACAATACAAATTGACACGGATCCAACCACGGTTACCTTAACTTTAAAAGGACCTAGTGATAGATGGCTAGGTGTTGGTTTTGGCGGTAATAATATGAATTCAGTAATTGACATGTTTATATGGAGTGATTCTTCTGAGAGAGACTTTAAAACAAATGGCGGACATAATCCACCTACACCTGATACGAGCCAAAGTTGGACAATTCTTTCAGATAATGTTTCGTCGGGAACAAGAACTGTTGTGGCTACCAGAACATTGGTTTCTGCCGGTGATTACACATTTACCAATAATTCATCTGGAATTCAAATCATATTTGCAGTTGGTGAAAATACAACATTTGGGTATCACGGCGCCAATCCACATGGTACGGCTGCATTAAATAGATTTGTTTTGTCTAATGAAGACTTTTCGTTGAAATCCTCAAGTATTTATCCAAATCCTTCAACTGGCACTTTTATTGTAAAGACTAAAACTACTTTAGAGAAAATTAGTATTTATACTCACTCAGGTAGTTTAGTTAAAACAATTACTCTTGATGGTAAAAAAGAAGAAAATGAAATTAATTTAGCTGATCTACAATCTGGAATCTATCTTTTTGAATTGCAAGATGGAGAAGATAAAGCTTGGAAAAGGGTTGTTTTAGAGTGAGTTAATTACTTATTATCCAGTTAAAAAGCTCAAACTTCATAGCGAAATTTGAGCTTTTTTACTATTTCTAAAATCTGATGTATTATATTACACAATATCGAGGGTTTTAGCTTTATTAACCAAGTCCACTAAATTAGTAACATTTAATTTCTGTAAAAGTCTTAATTTGTAAGTTGAAATTGTTTTTTCGTTTAGTCCTAAAACTTTTGAGATTTCATTGTTTTTCTTTCCGTCACATAAATAACGTAGTACTTCAATTTCTCTATTAGATAATTTTCTGTATAGGCGTTCGCTTTTATTTTGTTTAGCAATTAAGGCAAGATTTCGTTTAATACTATCACTTAGCATAATGATTCCTTGATGTACTCTTATAATTGTTGTTCCAAGAGTTTCAAGTTTCGATGATTTGTGAACGAATCCTGCAACTCCGGCTTTGATAGCATTAGGCGCATAAATTTGCTCATTCAAACTAGTAAATACAAGAACTTTAGTATTTGGAAAATTTTTTATAATGGCTTTTAATTCATAAATACTTTTTAGTCCGTCAAGCTCAAGATCGATAACTAAAACATTTATCTCTTTATTTCTCAAAGCATCTGGAACCATAAAAAAACTGCCTACATTAGAAACCACACTGATCTCAGGATGGTCTTTAAAATATGATTTAACTCCATAATGTACTACAGGGTAATTATCGGCAAGACATACATTTATCATAATTCAAAATTTTAGGGTCTAAATATTAAACTTATTTGTAAAATTAATAAAAAAATGCAAATAATTGATTATCAATGTTAATTAATTATTTATACATTTTTGGGATTTCGCATACCGGTATCGGATTCATCTTGTGACTATTTACGAAATTTAACCTAGTATAGATTTCTAAAACTTCTTTTTTTCTATCAGTATATTCTGAGGGTGCATTTTCACCCGCTTTTTCGAGCATTGCCCATTCTAATTCATCATAACTTGCACCAAGTTGTTGTTCGTCAGTTCTATTGTCACCAAACAAACCATCTGTTGGAGCCGCGTTTTGAATAGATTCTGGAATTTTTAAGTAAGAACCAAGTTCATAAACATCACTTTTCATTAAATCAGCTATCGGACTCAAATCAACGCCGCCATCGCCATATTTAGTATAAAATCCAACACCAAAATCTTCTACTTTATTTCCTGTTCCTGCAACTAATAAGCCGTGAATGCCTGCAAAATAATATAAAGTAGTCATTCTCAAACGCGCTCTTGTATTTGCTAAAGCTAAATGGTATTTTGCTTCATTATCACTTAATGGCATTTGTGTTTTAAAGGTGTCATAAACTGGCGTTAAATCTGCTTCAGCTCTTTTTACATTTGGAAAACGATCCATAAGTTGTTCTATATGTTCGCGTCCTCTACTAACTTGATTTGGAGCTTGATGTATTGGCATTTCAATACAAAAGGTTGTTAATCCTGTTTGTGCGCATAGCGTTGAAGTTACAGCAGAATCAACGCCGCCAGAAATTCCCACAACAAAACCATTAACTTTTGCGTTATCAGCATAAGTTTTTAACCAACTAACTATGTGTTCGTTTACTTTTTCTACTTGAATTGTGCTTTTTTTAGCCATAGTTTAGAGATGAATTAAGAATTTTAAGTCATTTATACTTTTTTGATTGAAGCGAAAAATTAGGGTTTTTGTTTCAGATTTAAACTTTTTTTCATTGCATAGTTGTGCTACGGAATTAAAAAAAGTTTAAATATGGAATAAAAATACAATTTTACAGCCAATTGAAAAAAGTTTAAACGACTTCAATGTATATTTGCAAAAATATTAAAATAAAGTATGAAAAAATATTTTTATGTAGTAACAATTAGTCTTTTACTTTTTTCTTGTGATAACAAAAGTAAGGTAGAAAAGGCAGTAGAAGAAATTCCTGTCGAAATGAAAGTCGTTCGTTTCGAGCAAGCTTTTTTTGATGCAAAACCTGAAGAGTTAGCCAATGTAAAAAATGAATATCCCGACTTTTTTCCAGAAGGTACACCAGATGCGGTTTGGATTGATAAAATGAAGCATCCGCAATGGAGGGAATTGTATCAAGAGGTTGAAAAAAAGTATAAGAATTTCGGAAAACAACAATCGGAAATTGAGGATTTGTTCAAACACATTAAATATTATTTTCCAACTATAAAAACGCCAACTATTTATACGGTAATTTCAGAAATGGATAATAATAACAAAGCGATTTATGCCAATGACAAACTAGTGATCGCTTTAGAATTGTACTTAGGGAAAGAGCATAAGTTTTATAGCGAGTTTCCAGCTTATTTAAGACAAAACTTTGAAGAACGACAAATGGTTCCTGATATTGTTTCTAGTTTTGCTTTTGGTGTTTTACCTGCTCCTAAAGACAAAGATTTACTTTCTTTAATGATTAATTCTGGAAAGGAACTTTATTTAAAAGACATACTGCTGCCAGAATATACCGATGCTGAAAAAATTGGCTATACCGAAGATCAAATTAAATGGAGTAAGGAAAACGAAAGTTACATTTGGGAGTACTTTATAAACGATAAACTTTTATACAGTTCGGATTCTAAATTGCCTAATCGTTTTATAAACTTGGCACCTTTTTCAAAGTTTTATCTTGAAATCGATAACGAATCGCCAGGAAGAATTGGGCAATGGGTTGGATGGCAAATTGTGCGTTCTTTTATGGAAAACAATCCTAAAGTTTCCGTTCAAGATTTAATTAAAATGAACGAAAAAGATATATTCGAATTATCTAAATATAAACCTAAAAAAAATGAGTAAAAATATAACTTCCGAAATAAAATTTGTTGTTGAGCTAGATGAAAATCGTGTTCCCGAAAAGTTAACTTGGACAGCACAAGATGGTGGTGTTGATTTAGAAGAAGCTAAAGCAATGCTTTTATCAATTTGGGATAGTAATACCAAAGAAACGTTGCGTATTGATTTGTGGACAAAAGACATGCCTGTAGATGAAATGAAAATCTTTTTTCATCAAACATTAGTTGCTATGGCTGATACTTTTGAGAGAGCTACGCAAGATGAAAAAATGGCTTCGACAATGCGAGATTTCACTGATTACTTCGCAGAGAAGTTAGAATTAAAAGGATAAAAAAATGGTTCGCAATTGCGAACCATTTTTTTTAAAACTCATTCATATCTTTAAAAACATCTTGATTAACACCATCAATAAATTCTAAAAGTTCCTCTTTTCCGGTTCCTTCAGTTGATGAGGTTACAAAATGTTGTGGCATTTCTTCCCAGTTGTTGGCTAATAATTCTTTACGATAAGCCGCAATATGAGCGGCGACTTTTCCTTTACTGATTTTATCAGCTTTGGTGAAAATAATACAAAACGGAACTTCAGTTTCACCCAAATATTCTATAAATTCTAAGTCAATTTTTTGTGCTTCCAATCGGATATCGATTAATACAAAAGCACAAACCAATTGTTCTCTTTGTTCAAAATAATCGGTAATGAATTCTTGAAAAACTTCTTTAGTTTTTTTTGAAACTCGTGCATAACCATAACCAGGTAAATCTACCAAGAACCAATTAGAATTGATTTTAAAGTGATTGATTAACTGTGTTTTTCCGGGTTTTCCTGATGTTTTTGCCAAATTTTTATGATTGGTCAACATATTAATCAAAGATGATTTTCCAACATTGGAACGACCAATAAATGCATATTCAGGTAAACGCTCTAATGGGCATTTGCTTACATCTGAATTACTAATTATAAATTCGGCGGTAGTAATTTTCATAGTGTCTTTTTAGATACATTGGAGTATCAATTAATCTTACAAATGCTCTTTTGTCAACCAGTTTTCAACTATGCGATTGAACTCATCTGGATGTTCCATCATTGCAGCGTGTCCACATTTATCAATCCAGTATAAATCTGAATTTGGCATCAGTTTATTAAATTCTTCTGCAACTTCAGGCGGCGTAACGGCATCATTTTTACCCCAAATTAAACAAGTTTTCACGTGCATTTTTGGCAAATCTTTAGCCATATTATGACGAATAGCGCTTTTTGCAATCGTAAGCGTTTTTATAACTTTAATACGATCATTTACAACAGCAAATACTTCGTCAACAATTTCTTTTGTAGCTACTTTCGGATCATAAAAAACGGCTTCTGCTTTATTTTTTATGTATTCATAATCACCTCTTTTAGGATAACTGTCACCCATTGCGCTTTCATAAAGTCCTGAACTACCTGTGATTATTAATCCGGCTACTTTTTCAGGATACATTTTTGTGTGATACAATGCAATGTGTCCGCCAAGTGAATTTCCTAATAAAATTACGCGGTCAAATCCTTTGTAGGTAATAAAATCTTTTACATATTTTGCAAAAGCTTTTACGTTGGTTTTCAAAATATTTTGGGTATATAGCGGTAACTCCGGAATTACAATTTTGTAACCTTTGGTAGAGAAATAATTGGCAACGCCTTCAAAGTTACTTAATCCTCCCATTAATCCGTGTAGAATGACGATTGGAGTTCCTTCTCCAACTTCAATATAATTGTATTTTTTGTCTTTTACTGCAGTTAAATCCATAGTATTTTGGCTTCTTTTTTCAATTGTTACAAACCTACATAAATTTTAGCAATATTAAAGTATTACACAACGATTTTTCTCTCTTTACTTCCTTTTCTAATTTATAAAAACTACCACAAAACGGAACAGTTTAGTTGCTTTTTTAAAATTTTCCTGACGGATTTATTTCTGTAAAATATTCAATAGGATTTGACTTTTCAACAAACAAATTTGCTGGTTTTTGAATTTTATAAAATTAAAAATTTATTAAATTTTTCGCAACTTAATTCAATTGATTGTCAATTTATTGCAGTATATCAACGATTCTAAATGTTTTGTTAATTATTATGCAAATAGCCTTCAGGTTGAAAGTGATTAATATTTTTTCAAAAGTGGTAAAACTTATTAACAAAGTGGGGTTTTGTGGTAAAATGTGGGGAATTATTTTATATTTTTGCTCATTATCATTAAATACTAATTAGTTGAACTCATTAATCGGAACATACGAATGTAAGGTTGACATCAAAGGAAGGCTACTTTTGCCTGCACCTTTGAAGAAGCAACTTGCGCCTTCGCTTCAAGACGGATTTGTCTTGAAACGTTCTGTTTTTCAGCCTTGTTTGGAACTTTATCCTATGGCAGAGTGGAATTTAATGATGCAAAAAGTCAATAAGCTTAACAAGTTTGTAAAGAAAAATAACGACTTCATTCGTCGTTTTCAAGCAGGTGTTAAAGTGGTTGAAATTGATAATTTGGGACGTCTTCTTGTTCCAAAAGATTTAGCAAATTTTGCTCAAATTACTAAAGATATTGTGCTGTCATCGGCCGTCAATATCGTGGAAATTTGGGATAAAGATTTATACGAAAAAGCAATCGATGATTCTGTTGGTGATTTTGCTGATTTGGCAGAGGACGTAATGGGAAATGTAAATGACGACGACAATGGAATATCATAATCCAGTATTATTAAAAGAAACAGTTGACGGTTTAAATTGTATTCCTGATGGTGTTTATGTAGATGTCACTTTTGGCGGTGGCGGACATTCAAAAGAAATTTTGAGTCGTCTTGGTGTTAACGGAAAATTGTTTGCGTTTGATCAAGATGAAGATGCTTGGGAAAATGCTTTGCCTGATGAACGCTTCACTTTGATAAAAGAAAATTTTAGATACATCAAACGCTTTTTAAGATTTCACGGAATCAAACAAGTAGACGGAATTTTAGCTGATTTAGGGGTTTCATCACACCAATTTGATGTTCCAGAAAGAGGTTTTTCAACGCGTTTTGATGCCGATTTAGATATGAGAATGAGTAAGAAAAACGAATTGAATGCTCATAAAATTATCAATGAATACGACGATGTCAATTTAAAAAGAGTTTTTCTTGATTATGGCGAATTAAAAGTTGCTCCAGCATTAGCAAGAACAATTATTGAAGCAAGAGAAATAAAATCTATTGATACAACAGATGAATTAAAATTGGTTTTGCAGCGATTCTTGCCTGATCAATTTAAAAATAAAATTTTGGCTCAAATCTATCAAGCTATTAGAATTGAGGTGAATCAAGAAATGGATGTTTTAAAAGAATTTCTAGAGCAATCTTTAGAAGTATTGAAGCCTGGCGGAAGATTAAGCGTGATTTCCTATCATTCTTTAGAAGATAGATTGGTAAAAAGATTTATGAAAAACGGAATGTTTGAAGGTGAACCAGAACGCGATTTCTTCGGAAATTTTTCAGTGCCTTTCAAATTAATAGGAAAATTAATCGTTCCAACCGAAGAAGAAATAAAAATAAATAACCGAGCTAGAAGCGCAAAGTTAAGAATAGCAGAGAAAAAATAGTTAGCAGTTTTCAAATTGAAAATAACTGAACACTGAATACTGAGCACTGAATACTAATAATATGAAGATTGGAATTTACAATATAGTAAAAGCAAAATTTCTTGTTAATGAAGACGCTACTAAAAATTGGCGTTTCATTGTGTTTTTGATTGTACTTGCTATTATTATGATTGCAAATACGCACCGATTTGAACAAAAAGTATTCAAGATTGCTGATTTGACAAATGAAGTAAAAGAATTACGTTCTGAATTTGTTGACAGACGTTCGGAGTTAATGAAATTAAAAATGGAATCTACGGTTTCAAAAAAGATGGAAGTTCGAAATATTTTTCCATCTCAGGTTCCACCACAAAAAATTAAAGTTAAACAACCAGAAGAAAAAAGTTTCTTTAAAAAAATATGGCAGTAGAAGATAAAAATATCTCTTACAGAATTTATCTAATGGCGTTCATCATCTTTTTGATGGCGTTGGCGATAACCATAAAACTTACTAATATACAGTGGGTAGAAGGCGACTATTATAGAAAATTAGCTAAAGACAGAACGGTTAAAACTTTTGTAATTCCGGCTAATAAAGGAAATATTTATTCATCAGATGGTAGTTTGTTAGCGACATCAATTCCTAATTATACTATTCGTTTTGATGCTGTAGCGCCAAAATCAGAAGATTTCGAAAGCAAAGTCGATTCGCTGGCAATGAGTTTGTCAAAATTATTAGGAAAACCTCGTTCTCATTTTGAATCACTTTTAAGAAAAGCTCGAACCAATAAAAGCAGATACACATTAATTGCTGAAGATTTAAGTTATACAGAATATTCGCAAATTAAGAAATTCCCACTTTTCAATAAAGGTGCTTACAAAGGTGGAATTATTGTAGAGCAAAAAACAGTTCGTGAACATCCAATAGGTAAAATCGCAGAAAGAACCATCGGTTACGATAGAGTTGATGAAAATGGAGTTCAAAAAAGAGTCGGCATTGAAGGTGCTTTCGGAAAATATCTTAATGGAAAAGATGGAAAAGTTTTAAAGCAAAAAATTGCTAAAGGACAATGGAAACCTATTCGTGATCAAAACGAAGTTGATCCACAAGATGGGTACGATGTAATTTCTACTATTGATGTTTATATTCAAGATATTGCACACCACGCTTTGTTAAAACAGCTAGAAGAATATGGCGCTGAACACGGTTGCGTTGTGGTAATGGAAACCAAAACAGGTCAAGTTAAAGCGATTTCTAATTTAGGAAGAGACGAAAAATCAGGCAATTATTATGAAACGATTAATTATGCTGTAGCCGAATCACACGAACCAGGTTCAACCTTTAAATTGGTTGATATGATTGCGCTTTTGGATGATAACAAAGTTGACACTTCAAAAGTTTATGATAGTCGTGGCGGTGTTGTAACTTATAGAGGAAAAAAAGTGCGCGATTCTCACGAAGGTGGTTACGGTAAAATTTCTCTTGGAAAAGGTTTTGAAGTTTCTTCCAATACCATTTTGGTTCAAGCTGTGGTAGAAAATTATAAAAATAATCCAGAGCAATTCGTAAATAGAATCAATAATCTTGGACTAAACAAACCTCTTGGATTGCCCTTTCAAGGCGAAGGAAAACCAATTGTGCACCAGCCATCAGAGGATAGTTGGAATCCTAATACATTACCTTGGATGGCTTTTGGATATAATGTTGCTGTTACGCCTTTACAGACTTTAACTTTATACAACGCTGTAGCAAACAATGGAGTAATGGTAAAACCACAATTTGTTTCTGAAATTAAAGAATGGAATAAAACCATTAAAAAATATGATAAACAAGTCATCAATCCGAAGATTTGTACCGATGCTACTATCAAAAAATTAAAAGCACTTTTAGCCAATGTGGTAAAAAGAGGAACGGCTGCAAAATTGTATTCTAAAGATTTTTCAATGGCAGGAAAAACAGGAACAGCTGCTGCAGGTTATGGAACTAATGGAGGAAGTGACAAATATTATATTTCCTCATTTGTAGGTTATTTTCCGGCAGAACATCCAAAATATTCTTGCATTGTTGTGGTTCACAAGCCAAATACTTCGATGAATAATTATTACGGTGCAGACGTTGCCGGACCAGTTTTCAAGAGAATTGCACAAAAGATTTTTACCGATGCGCCATCAACAAATGAAATAAAAAATCTTGATAAAAAAGTAGCCAAACAAGAAACTAAATATCAAGAATATTATACAAAAGCACAAAACATTAAAAATACAATTCCAAATCTAAAAGGAATGCCCGGAATGGATGCAGTAGCTCTTTTAGAAAATTTAGGAATTAAAGTAAAAGTAAAAGGAATTGGAAAGGTAAAAAATCAGTCGATTCAAGCCGGACAACCTGTTATCAAAAATACAATCATAACACTAGAATTATCGTGATCGTTTTAAAAGACATATTATATAAAGTTGCTATTGAATCTGTAAAAGGTTCAACAGAAATTGCTGTGAATAAAATCGAATTCGATTCGAGAAAAATTCAAGAGAATGATGTTTTTGTAGCCATTCGCGGAACAATTTCTGATGGTCACGACTTTATTGAAAAAGCAATAACTCTTGGAGCGATTGTAATCGTTTGTGATACATTACCTGAAGTAATCGTTGCTGGAATTACATACATTCAAGTTAAAGATACTAATTCGGCTTTGGCTTTTATGGCTTCCAATTACTATGATAATCCATCGTCAAAACTACGTTTAGTTGGAATCACAGGAACCAATGGTAAAACAACTATTGCTTCACTTTTGTATCAATTATTTAAAAAAGCAGGATACAAAGTTGGTTTGCTTTCCACAGTAAAAATTATGGTAAATGATGTGGAACATAAAGCAACACATACAACTCCAGATTCTTTAACCATCAATTATTTTTTAAATGAAATGATTGAAATCGGTTGTGACTTTTGTTTTATGGAAGTGAGTTCTCACGGAGTTCATCAAAAGCGTACCGAAGGTTTGCAATTTGAAGGAGGCGTTTTTACTAATTTATCGCACGATCATTTAGATTATCATCCAACTTTTGCAGAATATCGTGATGTTAAAAAATCGTTTTTTGATCATTTGCCAAAATCAGCTTTTGCATTAACCAATGTTGATGATAAAAACGGCGCGGTAATGCTCCAAAATACCAATGCAAGAAAATTAACGTATGCCTTAAAATCGTATGCTAATTATAAAGCACAAATTCTAGAAAATCAACTTTCAGGATTGTTGCTTAAAGTTAATGAAAATGAAGTTTGGGTAAAACTTATCGGAACATTCAATGCTTATAATTTACTAGCAATTTACGGAACCGCAGTTGAATTAGGATTAGAAAGTCTTGAAGTTTTGAGATTACTATCCGAATTAGAAAGCGTTTCAGGTCGTTTTCAGTTTATTGTTTCAAACGATAAAATTACTGCCATTGTAGATTATGCTCATACGCCAGATGCTTTAGAAAATGTCTTGAAAACCATCAATGATATTCGTACAAAAAACGAACAATTGATAACAGTTGTTGGTTGCGGTGGTGATAGAGATAAAGCAAAAAGACCAATAATGGCCAACATCGCAACACAAATGAGTGATAAGGTTATCATCACTTCTGACAATCCACGAACTGAAAATCCTTCAACCATTATCGCCGAAATGGAAGCAGGTGTTGAACCACAAAATTACAAGAAATCACTTTCTATTGAAGATAGAAAACAAGCCATAAAAACCGCGTGTCAATTAGCAAACGCCAACGATATCATTCTAATTGTGGGCAAAGGACACGAAACCTATCAAGAAATTCAGGGTGTTCGCCACGATTTTGATGATATGAAAATAGTTAAAGAATTTTTAGAACAAATGAACAAATAGTTGTTTAAAGCATTTAAACTTTTAAACTCTCAAACACATAAACTTTAAATTATGTTATACTACTTATTTGAATATTTAGACAAAACACTTGACATTCCCGGAACAGGAGTGTTTCAATATATCACATTTCGTTCCGCTTTAGCGTTGATGTTATCATTGCTATTGTCAACAGTTTACGGAAAAAAAATCATCACTTTTTTGAGAAATCAACAAGTTGGTGAAACCGTTCGTGAGTTAGGTTTAGCAGGTCAAACACAAAAAGCAGGTACGCCAACAATGGGTGGATTAATCATCATTTTTGCAACCTTGATTCCAGTTTTGTTGTTTACCAAATTAAATAATATCTATATCATTCTTCTTATTGTAACCACTCTTTGGATGGGAACCATTGGTTTTATTGACGATTATATTAAAATCTTCAAAAAAGACAAACAAGGTTTAAAAGGAATTTTTAAAGTTATTGGTCAAGTAGGTTTGGGAATTATAGTGGGTTCAGTATTGTATTTTAGTCCAGCAGTTACTGTTCGTGAAAAATCAGCTACGCCAATTACGTTCAACCAAACAGAAAATACTATTTCGCAACCTGCAAAAGAAATTAAAGCAACAACAACAACAATTCCGTTTACAAAAAACAACGAATTGGATTATGCACAAATCCTAAAACCATTTACAGACGATTATCAAAATTGGGCTTGGTTGGTATTCATCCCAATTGTAATCTTCATTATCACAGCAGTTTCAAATGGAGCAAATCTAACTGACGGAATTGATGGTTTAGCCGCAGGAACATCGGCAATATCAGTTCTTGCGCTCGGTATTTTTACATTTATTTCAGGTAATATCATTTTGTCTAATTATTTGAATGTAATGTATATCCCAAATTCAGGAGAGATGACCATTTTTATTGCTTCTTTCGTTGGAGCTTTAATCGGATTTCTTTGGTATAATTCTTATCCAGCATCAGTATTTATGGGTGATACAGGTAGTTTGACTATCGGTGGAATTATAGCAGTTTTAGCAATTTCAGTTAGAAAAGAAATGTTACTTCCGGTTTTATGTGCCATTTTCTTTGCCGAAAGCGCTTCAGTAATTATTCAGGTAACTTATTTTAAATATACCAAAAAACGTTTTGGCGAAGGCCGAAGAGTTTTCTTAATGTCACCATTACACCATCATTATCAGAAGAAAGGATACCACGAAAGCAAAATTGTAACTCGTTTTTGGATTGTAACCATTTTATTGGCGATTGTAGCAATTGTAACCTTAAAACTGAGATAATGAAGCGATTAGTAATTCTTGGAGGAGGCGAAAGTGGAGTTGGAACAGCAATTTTAGGGAAGAAAGAAGGATATGATGTTTTTGTATCTGATTTCGGAAAAATAAAAGACAATTATAGAGAAGTTCTTAATCAATATGAAATACAATGGGAAGACGAACAGCACACAGAAGATAAAATTCTAAATGCTGATGTAGTAATGAAAAGTCCGGGAATTCCAGAAAAAACTCCAATTGTAAAAAAGCTTATAGAAAAGGGAATTCCAGTAATTTCTGAAATCGAATTTGCTAATGATTTTACAAAAGCAATGACCATCGGAATTACAGGAAGTAATGGTAAAACAACCACAACAATGTTGACTTATCATTTACTAAAAGAAGGCGGATTAAATGTAGGATTAGGAGGAAACATTGGAAAAAGTTTTGCGTGGCAAGTAGCCGAAGAAAATTACGATTCATATGTGTTAGAATTAAGCAGTTTTCAGTTAGACGGAATCACAAATTACAAGCCACACATTGCCATAATAACAAACATAAGTCCAGATCATTTAGATCGATACGATTATAAATATGAAAATTATATCGCATCCAAATTTAGAATAACAATGAATCAAACCGAAGAGGACTATCTCATTTATGATGCAGATGATGAAGCGATCGGAAATTGGTTAAAAAGTAACAAAGTAAAAGCACAATTAATTCCATTTTCAATATCAAAAACAATTGAAAACGGAGCATTTTTAAACAACAATACTATGGAAATCAACATCAACCAAGAAGAGTTTTTAATGGAAACAGCAAACATCGCACTTGAAGGAAAGCACAATATGAAAAATGCTATGGCAGCAACTTCGGTAGCAAATATTTTGCGCATCAGAAAACAAACTATTCGCGAGAGTTTATCAAATTTTCAAGGTGTTGAACATCGTTTAGAAAAAGTGCTAAAAATTCACAATGTACAATACATCAACGATAGTAAAGCTACTAATGTAAACGCAACGTTTTTTGCTTTAGATAGTATGACAACGCCAACAGTTTGGATTCTTGGTGGAGTAGACAAAGGAAATGACTATGCCGAATTAATGCCGTTAGTGCATGAAAAAGTAAAAGCAATTATCTGTCTTGGTGTTGATAACAAGAAAATAATTGATGCTTTCGGAAATGTAGTAGATATGATGGTTGAAGTTGATAACATGAAAGATGCAGTAAATACAGCAAGACACATTGCAGAAAAAGGTGATACTGTTTTACTATCACCAGCGTGTGCAAGTTTCGATTTATTTCAAAACTACGAAGACAGAGGAAATCAATTCAAAAGAGAAGTAAGGAATCTATAATATTAGATATTAGATTTTAAATATTAGATATGACAAACGATCAGCTTAAAAATAGAACAAAGCAATTTTCATTATCTATTTTAAATCTAATTGAAAAGATGCCAAACTCAATGTCAACAAGAGTTGTTATTAATCAAATTGCTAAAAGTGCAACTTCTGTTGGAGCAAATTATAGAGCAGTTTGTAGAGCAAGAAGTGATAAAGAATTTGTTGCAAAGTTAAATATAGTTTTAGAAGAAGCAGATGAAACTCAATTTTGGTTAGAAATAATTGAAGAAATGAAATGGATTAATAAAACAGAATTGGATGTTTTGCAAAAAGAAGCTAATGAGCTAGTAGCAATTTTTGTTTCAACTCTCAAAACTGTAAACAACAGATTAAATAACAAATAAAAGATGAATGTCTAAGTAATAAATATCTAAAATCTAATATCAAATATCTAATATTAAAATGAAACAACTAATAAGCAGACTATACGGAGATAAAGTCATTTGGGCATTTGTGGCTCTTTTGGCGTTGTTCTCTTTTATGCCTGTTTTTAGTGCGAGTAGCAATTTGGCTTATATGCGTCACGGCTCAGGAAATGCTTTGACCTATCTGCTAAAACACGCTATTCACATTACTATTGGTTTCGTTATAATTTATCAAGTTCATAAAATTCCTTATCATTATTTTAGAGGAATTTCACGAATTGCATTGCCAATTGTTTGGGTTTTATTGGTGTATACTTTAGTAAAAGGAACCGTTATTGACGGAGCAAATGCCAGTCGTTGGATTCAAATTCCGTTTATCGGGATATCCTTTCAAACATCAACCTTTGCAGCAATTGTGTTGTATATTTTTGTGGCGAGATATTTATCGAAATCAAGAGAGGTTGCACCCGATTTTAAACAATCGTTGATTGATCTGTGGACGCCAGTGTTTATAACAGTTGGATTAATTTTTCCAGCTAACTTTTCTACAGCAGCATTGATTTTTTCAATGGTTATTATGCTGACTTTTATTGGTAAATACCCATTAAAATACATCGGAATTATTCTAGGAACAGGATTGCTTTTAGGATTGTTTTTCATTCTAATTGCAAAAAAATTCCCAGATGCTTTTCCTAATCGTGTCGATACTTGGATTAGTCGTATTGATAATTTTACAAGCGATAAACCAGATGAAGATGATTATCAAATTGAGAAAGCAAAAATTGCAATAGCTTCAGGTGAAATTTACGGACTCGGACCAGGAAAAAGTGTTCAAAAGAACTTTTTACCGCAATCTTCTTCCGATTTTATTTTCGCCATAATTGTGGAAGAATTCGGACTTTTTGGTGCGCTAACAGTTTTGTTTTTCTACTTAATGTTATTATTCCGATTTGTGGTAGCATCGCACAAAGCGAATTCGCTTTTCGGAAAATTAGTCGTCGTCGGACTCGGTTTTCCAATAATATTTCAAGCATTAATCAATATGGCTGTTGCAGTCGAGTTGTTGCCTGTTACTGGACAAACCTTACCTTTAATTAGTTCAGGAGGAAGTTCTGTTTGGATGACTTGTATTGCTCTCGGAATTATTCTAAGCGTTACCAAAAAAGAAGAGGAAATTGCTAAAGAACTAGAATTAGCCGAAAAAGAACTCGAAGAGAAGAAGAAAAGAGATGAAGTATTACAAAGAATCATCGACCGAGAACTAAACGGTGTAGAAGAGGAAGCAAGGAATGAAGTTGATGAAAATCAAGAAAAGATTAACCAAATGAAAGCATCCATAAAGGGTAAAATAATGGAAGAAGATTATTCAATAGAAGAAAATCCAATGTTAGCCATAAAAGGAATGCGAAAAAGAAATTAGAGTTACAAATTCCAGCAGAGAAAAAAAAACCAAAATGAATTAAAAACTCCAGCGGAGTATAACGTTTATTGCAAATTCGTACAAATTCGTGTTTAAAATATGAAAAAATTAAAATTTATTTTAAGTGGTGGCGGAACAGGTGGACATATCTATCCTGCAATTGCTATTGCTAACGAATTAAAATCGCGTTTTCCAGAGGCAGAGTTCCTATTTGTAGGAGCACAAGACAAAATGGAAATGCAGAAAGTACCTCAATCGGGTTATGCTATTGAAGGAATTTGGATTGCAGGTTTGCAAAGAAAGTTGACGTTACAAAATGCAATGTTTCCATTAAAATTAGTTAGTAGTTTATGGAAATCTCGAAAAATAATTAAAAAGTTCAAACCAGATGTTGTTATTGGAACAGGCGGCTTTGCAAGCGGTCCGTTATTGCAAATTGCCAATAGTTTGAATATTCCAACAGTAATACAAGAGCAAAATTCCTATCCTGGAATTACCAATAAATTACTAAGTAAAAAAGCCAATGCCATTTGTGTCGCTTATGAAAATTTAGATCGATTTTTTCCAAAAGATAAGATTGTGTTTACAGGAAATCCGGTTCGTCAAGATATTTTAGATATCGATTCTAAAAGAAGTGAAGCTTTGTCTTATTTCAATTTAGATGAAAATAAAAAGACATTACTAATCATTGGCGGAAGTTTAGGTGCTCGAAGAATAAATCAATTAATTGCAAAAGAACTTGATTTTTTGCGCAATAACAATTTGCAAATAATTTGGCAATGTGGTAATTTATATATGTCAGATTACAAGCATTTTTCTGAAACGGAAAATGTTCAAGTAGTTTCATTTATTGACAGAATGGATTTGATTTATGCTGCGGCAGATTTCGTGATTTCTCGCGCTGGAGCTTCATCAGTTTCTGAATTATGTTTGGTAGGAAAACCGACTATTTTTATTCCATCACCAAATGTAGCTGAAGACCATCAAACCAAAAATGCTAAAGCAATTGTAGATAAAAATGGTGCTTTATTATTAAAGGAAAGTGAGCTAGACGAAAAATTCGAATCGGTTTTCAATAAACTAATTCACGATGAAAATTTACAAAAAAGTCTTAGCGAAAACATGAAAAAATTAGCCAAGCCAAACGCAACAAAAGATATAGTTGAACAGATAGTAAAACTAATACAATAGCAATGACAATAGCAATTTCAAAAATCAAATTTACATTTTGAATTTTGAGATTGATTTTTGAAGTTGAATTTTAAATTAAAGTATGAAAACAACTTTTAAAGGTTTAATATTTCTTGTCATTGGTATTTTAATATTATTGTATGTGTTTTATAAAAGAAGGAAAAATAAAGATATTAATGATTTTAGAGGAATTATTGCAGGTATTGGATCAACAGCTTTTGGAATATATTTAATTTATGAATCAATAATAGATTAATAGTTCGTGCAATTTTCGCAATCAAAATCATTCGAGAAAATTCGAGAAATTCGTGTCAAAAAAAAGAAAAATGAATCTAAATCAAATACATAACGTCTATTTCATCGGAATTGGAGGCATCGGAATGAGTGCTTTGGCTCGTTATTTCCAGAACATTGGAAAAAATGTTTCGGGTTACGATAAAACACCAACGATGTTAACCGACGAATTGATCGCTGGCGGAATGAACATTCATTTTGAAGATTCAATTGCGGCAATTCCTGCTGATTATTATGCGGAAAATACTTTGGTAATTGTTACACCAGCGGTTCCAGTTTCTCATTCAGAATGGAATTATTTTCTTGAAAGAGATTACGTAATTAAAAAGAGAGCTGAAGTTCTTGGTTTGATTACAAAAGATACGTTCTGTTTTGCAGTTGCAGGAACACACGGTAAAACAACCACATCAAGTATTCTTGGTCATATTTTGTACGAAAGTGGAGCTGATGTTACTGCGTTCCTTGGCGGAATTGTAGAAAATTATCACTCTAATTTAATCGGAAGCGGCAAAACAATAACCGTTGTTGAAGCCGATGAATTTGATAGATCGTTCTTGCATTTACATCCCAATATTGCTTGTGTAACCTCAATGGATGCAGATCATTTAGATATTTACGGCGATGCTTCTGCAATCGAAGATTCGTTTAGAGAATTTGCCAATAAAGTGCAGGATAAAACCAAAATATTTGTCCCAAATGGATTGGATTTAGAAGGTTTGACCATAGCAATTAATGAAGAAGCAACGTTCAAAGCATTCAATATTCGAATAGAAAATAGTGCGTACGTTTTTGATGTTCAAACACCAACAGAAATAATAAAAGATATCGCTTTTGGTTTACCAGGACATCATAATTTAATGAATGCGCTAATGGCCTTAGCAATGGCTAAAACTTATGGAACTCCAACCGAATCCATAGCCAAAGCTTTAGCCACATTTAAAGGTGTACAAAGAAGATTTTCGTATCAAATAAAATCAGAGAATCGCGTTTATATAGATGATTATGCACATCATCCAACAGAAATTAATGCGGTTCATCAAGCCGTGAGAGAATTGTATCCAAATCAAAAAGTTTTGGCTATTTTTCAACCACATTTGTTTAGTAGAACCAAAGATTTTGCAGACGATTTTGCTAAAAGTTTATCGCAATTTGATGAAGTTCTTTTACTAGATATTTATCCAGCAAGAGAATTACCAATGGAAGGAATTACAACTTCATGGTTAATGTCGAAGATGACAAATGATGATAAAAAATTAGTTTCAAAAGAAGCATTAATTGGCACAATTTTAGAAAGTGATGCGAAGATCATTGTTACGATTGGAGCAGGCGATATTGGCGAATTAGTACCATCAATAAAAAGAGCTTTAGCTGAATAATTTTCAATTGAAGTTGAATTAAAAAAATAAATAATTATGAAATTTCTAAAATGGAACAATATCCGATTAATACTAATGTTTGCATTGGTTGTTTTTCTGTATTCGTTTACGTCAAATAGAAATTCACATCGTAAATTAAAGAAATCAGAAGTGATTTTTGTTGGAGATAACGTCAATTTTGTTAAACAAGAATCGGTTAATAAATTGTTAATAGAAAATAGTTCCGACGTGAAAACCATTGAAAAATCGGACTTAAATTTGAACAAATTGGAAAATTCTATCAACAAACATCCTATGGTTGAAAAATCAGAAGTTTTTGTAAGTGTTGATGGTGTTCTAAAAGCGGAGGTGAAACCAAAAACACCCATAGCTAGAGTATTTAATGAGAATGGTTCTTTCTACATTGATTATGAAGGGAATAAGATGCCACTTTCAAACGTAAGTACCGCTAGAGTACCGCTAATTTCGGGGGTTATTGACAACACAAATAAGAAGAAATTATCCGAAGTTTTGAAGATGATTTACAACGATGAATTTTTAAAGAAAAATATCATTGGTGTGCAAGTTTTGCCCGATGCGAGCCTAATAATGACGAACAGAAACTATGATTTTAAAATCGAGTTTGGCAAAATGGTAAACGAAGAAAAGAAATTTAATAATTATAAAGCGTTTTTTCAAAAAGCAGTTTTAGATACAACGCTTAATAATTACAAGAAAATAAATTTGATTTTCACACATCAAGTTGTTTGCACAAAATAACAACGTTAGGAAATTAAAGAAGTAGATATAGAATAAATATTGTATCGAGTAAATTAGTTGACAATATGGAGAACAGAGAAAACATTGCAGTTGGTTTAGACATCGGAACTACGAAAATCGTAGCGATGATTGGTAAGAAAAATGAGTACGGCAAACTTGAAATTTTAGGCCTTGGAAAAGCCAAAAGTTTAGGTGTAGCTCGTGGTGTAGTAAATAATATTACACAAACCATTCAATCCATCCAACAAGCAGTTTTAGAAGCGGAAGAAAACTCAGGATACAAAATTAATGATTGCGTTGTTGGTATTGCTGGACAACACATTCGTAGTATTCAACACACGGATTACATCAGTAGAAGCAATCCAGAAGAAGTAATTAGCGGTAAAGATATTCAATTACTAATTGATCAAGTTAATAAATTAGCAATGTTGCCAGGTGAAGAAATTATTCACGTGTTGCCACAAGAATTCAAAATCGACGGACAATCTGAAATCAAAGAACCAATTGGTATGTATGGTGGACGATTGGAAGCAAGTTTTCACGTGGTTGTTGGACAAGCAGCTTCGATCAGAAATGTGGGAAGATGCATCCAAAGTTCTGGAATTGAATTGTCAGGATTAACATTAGAACCTTTAGCTTCAGCAGATGCGGTTTTAAGTCAAGAAGAAAAAGAAGCAGGTGTTGCTTTAATAGATATTGGTGGTGGAACAACGGATTTGGCAATTTTTAAAGACGGAATCATTCGCCACACAGCAGTAATTCCTTTCGGAGGAAATGTGATTACAGAAGATATTAAAGAAGGTTGTTCAATCATCGAAAAACAAGCAGAATTACTGAAAGTAAAATTCGGTTCGGCTTGGCCAGGTGAAAATAGAGACAACGAAATTGTTTCAATTCCAGGATTACGAGGTAGAGAACCAAAAGAAATTTCTTTGAAAAACTTATCTAAAATCATTCACGCTCGTGTGGTTGAAATTATTGAGCAAGTTTTTACTGAAATCAAAGTTTACGGACACGAAGATCCAAGAAAAAAATTGATTGCAGGAATTGTTCTTACAGGCGGTGGCGCACAATTGCAACACATTAAACAATTAGTGGAATACATCACAGGAATGGATACTAGAATTGGATATCCAAACGAACATTTGGCAGGAAATTCAAGCGATGATATTTCAAGTCCATTGTTTGCTACAGCAGTTGGATTAGTTATGAATAGTGTTGCAAATAATACGCAAAGCGCTTATAAATTAGAATTGAGTCAAGCTATTCCACAACCAAGACCAATTGTTAAACCAGTTGTAGAAGAAGTACAGGAAGTTGTTCAACAACAAGAAGCACCAATTGAAAATAAAGTTGAAAAAGAATTGGAAACAACAGAAGGTAAAATCAGAAAATCATTTTTTGATAAGTATGTTGATAAAATCAAAGATTTCTTAGACAACGCAGAGTAATTAATATTAGATTTAAAATATCAAATATTAGATTTAAAAAGAAAAACAAAACAAGAATACAGAATAAAAGTTAGCAGTTTTAAGTAACAGTTAATAATAAAGACAATAACGAATCCGGAGGATTCAAACCTTTATAAATTATGATAAGCAACTCAGAATTTGGAAGCATCTCATTTGATTTACCTAAAAATCAATCAAATGTTATTAAAGTTATCGGAGTTGGTGGCGGTGGAAGCAACGCAATCAACCACATGTTTAAACAAGGAATCAAAGGTGTAGATTTCATCGTTTGTAATACTGATTCTCAGGCATTACAAAATAGTCCTGTGCCAAATAAAATTCAGTTAGGTGTAAACTTAACCGAAGGTCTTGGTGCTGGTGCAAATCCTGATGTTGGACAACAATCAGCAATTGAAAGCGTTGATGAAATTGAAAAAATGTTAGACAGCAATACCAAAATGGTTTTCATCACTGCAGGAATGGGTGGTGGAACAGGAACTGGTGCTGCGCCGGTAATTGCTCAATTAGCTAAAGAAAGAGATATTCTTACCGTTGGTATTGTTACAATTCCATTTCAATTTGAAGGAAAAGTGCGTCAAGACCAAGCATTAGCTGGAGTTGAAAGATTAAGAAAACAAGTAGACTCATTAATTGTTATCAATAATAATAAATTAAGAGAAGTTTATGGAAATCTTGGTTTCAAAGCAGGTTTCTCTAAAGCTGATGAAGTTTTAGCTACTGCATCTCGCGGAATTGCTGAAGTAATTACACACCACTACACACAAAATATCGATTTAAAAGATGCTAAAACGGTATTGGCTAACAGCGGAACTGCAATAATGGGTTCAGCTATCGCAAGTGGTGAAAACAGAGCAAAAGATGCTATCGTTTCTGCTTTAGATTCTCCATTGTTAAATGATAATAAAATTAAAGGTGCTAAAAACGTATTGTTGCTTATCGTTTCTGGTACACACGAAATTACTATCGACGAAATCGGAGAAATTAATGACCATATTCAAGCAGAAGCAGGTCACAACGCCAATATTATTATGGGTGTTGGTGAAGATGAAGCTCACGGTGAGGCTATTGCAGTTACTATTATTGCTACAGGTTTTAATGTAGAACAACAAGCTGAAATCGTAAATGTTGAACCTCAAAAAATTATTCATTCTTTAGAAGACGAACAAAAATTAGTTCGCGACTTAACGCAAAAACCAATTGATTTTTTTCAATCGAAGGTAGCGACTCCAATTGAAGTTACTGCCGAAGTAAAAGAAGAAAAAATTGTTTTTGAATTGATCGAAGAAGAGGTAAAACCAGAGCCAGTTATTGCTAAAGTTAATGAAAACGAGCTTATTGCAATGAATGATTTCATCCGCAATTTAGATGTAACGTTCGAAATCGTTTCTCCTATAAAAGATATCGATTTTACTTTTACAACTCCAGCGGTAAACGAAATTAAAGTGGTTGAACCACAAGTTGTTGCTAGAGAAGAAGAACAAATTACATTCTCTTTTGATTTACCAATTGCAACACCAGTTCAAAATAAAGTGGAAGAAGATCGAATTATTTTAGACTTATCTGCTGAAACAAAAGATATTAAAGTTAATGAGCATGTTGAATTTGTTCCAGTAACTGAGGTTAATCAAAACGGAGTAATCAAATATTCTCTTGAAGAATATATGGAAATTGAAAACGATTTATTGGCTTCTAAACCAGTTGCGAAAATAGAAGAACCAATAGAAGAGTCTTTAAATTTCACAATGAAAGTAGCTGAACCAGCAAAACCATCTTACGCTACACATTCTGATATTTCTCCAATGGAAATGACTATCGAAGAAACGTTGAAACTACGTGCCGACGAAAGAAGACGTAAATTAAAAGAATTCAATTACAAGTTTCACAACAACCCATCTAGAGTTGACGAACTTGAAAGAGAGCCAGCATACAAAAGATTAGGAGTAGATTTAACAGAAAATCAAAGCCTAAACAACAATTCAAGAATGTCATTAGGAACCGATAGTAACGACGATATTCAGTTACGTTCTAACAATTCATTCCTTCACGATAATGTAGATTAATCATAAGTTAATTAAAAATGAGTAGCCCGAAAGTTCAATTGAAATTTCGGGTTATTTTTTTTACCTTTGTGTGGCTTTTTGGATGCATACTGAAGAATTTCAGTAGCGAATGGTTTGCGCATTTTTGCAATCCATTTTCCTGCTTTCCACAGTATCTTTTATTTTGTTGCCTTCGAGAACCGAAGGCAACAAAATAAAAGGATACTTGTTCCAATCAGGGCTAATAAGCAATCCATTTGAATAAAATCTAATATCTAATATCAAAAATCTAATATAAAATGAGTTTACAATCAAAAATAATGGACGTAATGAAAGATGCGATGCGTTCTAAAGACACAGTGGCATTGGAAGCATTGCGAGCTATCAAATCAGAATTATTGTTAGCACAAACTTCTACGGGTTCAAAAGAAGAAATTTCAGAAGCTGACGAAATCAAAATTTTACAGAAATTGGTAAAAATGCGAAAAGACAGTGCTGAAATATACAAAACGCAAAACCGTCCTGATTTAGCAGAGCCAGAATTAGCACAAATTGCTGTAATCGAACAATTCCTTCCAGCACAACTTTCAGAAGCTGAAGTAGAAGCAATCGTTGCTAAAATCATTGCAGAAACTGGAGCATCAGGAATCGCATCAATGGGAAAAGTAATGGGATTAGCCTCAGCACAAATCGGCGGACAAGCAGAGGGTAAAACCATTTCAGCTATTGTTAAAAAACTTTTGGTTTAATTTATAAGTAATTAGTAAAAAGTGATTAGTAATAAGCTATTCACTTTTCACTAATCACTTTTCAGTAAATTGGCTTTGTAGCTCAATTGGATAGAGCACTGGATTTCGGCTCCAGCGGTTGAAGGTTCGACTCCTTTCAAAGTCACAAAAACATACATTACTTGATATTATTATACCTTCTTTTTGCTGCTGTAACAGTGTTTTTTTTCTTTGTTATTTACTCAGTAATCGAGGAAAAATATGGTGTGATTTTCAATAAACCATTTTATATCCATTTCTATCCAACAATAAAAACATTGGATGCCAATCAGTCGTATGTTTTAAACAAGCATTTTGATTATTACAATTCACTGTCTGATAAAAAGAAAACATACTTTGAACATCGCGTTGCAACTTTCATCGAACGATATGAATTCATAGGTAAAGAAGATTTTTTAATAACAGATGAAGTTCAAGTTTTGATTGCCGCTACTTCGGTAATGTTAACCTTCGGATTTAGGAAATATTTATATACTAATATTGATAAAGTAGTAGTCTATCCTTCGGTTTATTATTCAGAAATTAATGATGCTTATCACAAAGGTGAGTTTAATCCGCGAATGAAAGCTATTGTTTTTTCATGGGAAGATTTCAAAGCTGGTTACGAAATTAAAAACGATAATTTAAATCTCGGAATCCACGAATTTGCTCACGTACTTCATCTTCACGGCATAAACAGTCAAGACACAAGTGCTATAATTTTTTCAAGAATGTATGATAAAATTCGTAAAGAAGTTGAACATCCAGCCAATAGAGAACGATTAATCAATTCTGACTATTTCAGGATTTATGCTTACACCAATCATTTTGAATTTCTAGCTGTTATTATCGAACATTATTTTGAATCACCTCATTTATTCAAACAAGAATTTCCAAAACTTTTCGAAAATGTAAGCAAAATGCTGAATCATAAGCATTAGTTCTTTTTATATTTTTTTTATAGTTCTGTTTTGAAAGTAATTTCCTTATTATATTTTTAATAATCTAAATTTAAATTGATTAACTTTGATTAAATTTTATTGATTATGAAAAAGATTACTTTCATTTTTTTGTTTCTCTTTACTAATATTATTGCAAATGGTGCAATAATTTCTAATATTGTAATGCCGGTACTGCCAAATTTAGAGTTATGTGATCAAAATAATGATGGTTTTGAAAACTTTGATTTATCAGTTCAGACTCCTCTAATTCTGGCTGCGCAAACTACTTCAGTATCTAATTATAATGTGTCATACCATTTGACGTTGACTGATGCTAATGTTGGAGCAAATTCTTTAAATGTGAATAACTATGCCAATATATCAAATCCACAAACTATTTATGCTAGAGTTGTGAATATAACCACATCAGAATTTGAAGTTGGAAACTTTCAATTAATTGTTAATCCAACAGTTGTGCCTATTTTTGTTCCAATGTCACCATTATGTCAAAATTCAATACCTCCAATTTTACCAAGCACTTCTGTTGATGGAATTGTTGGAACTTGGTCACCTTCAACTATAGATACTTCAACTGTTGGGTCGCAAATATTTACTTTCACTCCATATTATGATCAATGCGCAACGGTAATTACAATTGCTATTTCTGTTGTTGCTGTGTCACCATCTACGTTGGTACTAAGTTCACCGACATCAACAACTAATCAAACGGTTTGTCCTTATCAGTCCATAACAAATATCACATACGAATTTGGAGGAAGTGCTTCCGGAGTTGAAGTAAATGGTTTGCCGTCAGGTTTATTTTCTTCTATAACAAATTCAACGTTAACCATAACAGGCGCGCCAACCTCATATGGTGATTTTGATTTTACGGTTACAACAATTGGAGGATGTACTGTTGAAACTTTAAACGGTTCTATAACAGTTACCACGCCACCTTTTGCTAATACATTTTTAAATATTAACCTATATCAATGTGGTTCACCACAAGGAATTGCAAATTTTGATTTATCAGGACAACCAAGTACAATTCTAAATGGTCAATCAGGTTTATCTATTGGTTTTTATCCAAGTTTACTAGATGCTACCAATAATGTTAATAGTATATCAAATCTTACGTCTTATACAAACGTAAGTCCTTTTACTCAAGAATTAGGAATTAGAATTACTGATTTAACAACTGGATGTTATAAAATTTTTCCTGTAATGTTAGTTGCAAAACCATCACCTGCTATTATTGGAATAGGTTATACAATCGTAAATAATTCAGGAATTCAAACAATTACCGTAGATGTCGATGGTACTGGAATTTATTCGTACTCTATTGATGGAGGACCTTTTCAAACGAGTCCTGTTTTTCAAAATGTTTTATTAGGAAACCATACATTAACTATAAGTGATACATTAGTAGGTTGTTCGACAATAATCAATGATGTAGTTGTAAATCTTACTACAACCGCGCCTCCTACAGGTAATGTTATTCAACAATTTAATCAAGGTGCTACATTAGCAGATTTATCTGTAGTTGGTCAAAATATACTTTGGTATTCAGGAGCAAATAAAAGTAGTATCTCATCGCCATTGCCATTAAATACTCTTTTGGTTGACGGTACAACTTATTATGCTTCTCAAAAAATTGGTGGATATGAAAGTGCATCACGTTTGCCAGTATTGGTTCAGCTTTCTTTAAAGAATACAGAATTTGAAATAAATAGTTTAGCTTTCCAGCCTAATCCTGTTATTGATTTTTTGAATCTGAAATCAACTGAAATTATAGATAATATAGTAGTTTATAATCTTGTAGGACAAGAAGTATTTTCTAGAAAACTTAATAATTCTGATGTTAAAATTGATTTGTCAACCTTGAACTCGGGAATTTATTTGCTGAAAATTAGCTCGATTAATCAAGCAAAGTATATTAAAATTTCAAAAAAATAATGAAATTAAATCATCCATTTTTAAAAACCGCTTTAACGGTTTCTTCATAATTTCGAATGCTTTTTGCTTTTCTGATGTTTTTTTCAACCTTATGAGGATTGTCAAAAGTAGTTGAAAAGTACTCCCACAAATGGTGCATTTTCAATAAAATGTGAGTTGCGCCAGATAGTGATTCGCTATAACCTTGATAAAGTGTTTCGTGAAAATCATTAAACAATTCCATTTTGTTTTTAGGATATTCTAAAGTGTTTTCCTTAATCATACTAGGCAAAAAAGGATCAGAAATCAATCCTCTTCCAATCATCCAATGGTCAATGGTAGGAAACAATTCTTGCATTTCTCTAAACTTTGTTACCGAAGTAATATCGCCATTGTAATATAATTTGTGTTTGGTAGTGTCAATACATTTTTGAAAAGCTTCAAGATGAACGCCACCTTTGTAAAGTTGTTTTCCAATGCGAGCGTGAATTGCTATATTTTTAATTGGATATTTATCAAGAATTGGTAATACATCCAGAATTTCGTTGGTTGTATCATAACCCAATCGCATTTTCATAGAAACAATAATATCAGATTCGGAATGAACTCTATTAAGTATGGTATCTATTTTTTCGGATTCTTTTATCAATCCCGAACCCATTCCACATTTGGTAACCATTGGATACGGACAACCTAAATTCCAATTTAATTCCTTATAACCTAATTCCTGAACATATTTTGCAACAAATAAAAATTCGTCAGCATCGTTAGTTATCACTTGTGGAATACATTCTAAACTCGAATTATTTTCGGGTAATAAATCTCTTTCATACGAAGATTTAATAACCAACTTTCCATTTAAACGAATGTAGGGCGCGTAAAAAGTATCAATTCCGCCAAAATACTTGTTTTGGGCATTTCTAAAACGAAAGTCGGTAAATCCTTGTAAGGGTGATGAAAGTAGGGTAAAGCTCATTAAATAGAGGTCATTTTTTTCAATTCTGAAATTGTCTCTTTAGGATTTTCAGCTTTAAACACAAAACTTCCTGCTACTAGAACATCTGCGCCAGCTTCAACTAATTGAACCGCGTTTTTACTAGTTACTCCACCATCGATTTCAATGATAGTTGAAGCATTGTTTCTAGTGATGATTTCTTTTAATTCTTTCACTTTTTTGTAAGTATTTTCAATGAATGATTGTCCGCCAAAACCTGGATTAACACTCATAATGCAAACCATATCAATATCTTTAATCACATCTTCCAATAAATTTACATTAGTATGAGGATTTAGAGCAACTCCAGCTTTCATTCCTTCAGCTTTTATAGCTTGTAAAGTTCGGTGTAAATGTGTGCAAGCTTCATAATGAACTGTGAGTATATTTGAACCTAAAGCAGCGAAAGTTTTAATGTATCTATCAGGATCGACAATCATTAAGTGAACATCGATTGTTTTTTTAGCATGTTTAGAAATAGCTTCTAAAACTGGCATTCCAAAAGAAATATTCGGAACAAAAACACCATCCATAATATCAATATGAAACCAATCGGCTTCACTATTATTAATCATTTCGATGTCGCGTTGTAAGTTAGCAAAATCAGCAGCTAGAACTGATGGTGCAATAAGTGTGTTCTTCATTTTGTAGTGTGTGTTGTGTTTTAAGATTTCAAAATTCGTTGTTCAACATTGAATATTCAACCTTATTGTTGTTTTGCAAAGATACAATAATTAAAAATATTTTGAATGTTGAATATTCAACTTGGAATTTTGAATGTTGAAGTTTGTATAAAAACAAAACTCCGGAAACCCGAGCAATTTTGCGAACAGACTGGAGTTTTGTTTGCCGTGCAAAAAACAAAACTCCGGTAATCAGCCGGAGTTTCAATCATCAATCAAAAAACGAACAGTTTTGAAACTGTTGTTGCGTTTATAGGATTAACCTAAATATGTTTTCAAGATTTTACTTCTTGATGTATGTTTTAATCTACGGATTGCTTTTTCTTTAATTTGACGTACACGCTCACGAGTTAAATCGAAAGTTTCTCCAATTTCTTCTAAAGTCATTGGGTGTTGGTCACCTAATCCAAAATACAAACGAACTACGTCTGCTTCTCTTGGAGTTAAAGTTTCTAACGAACGCTCAATTTCTGTACGTAATGATTCGTGAATTAATTCTCTATCAGGATTTGGAGATTCACCCGAACGTAATACGTCATAAAGGTTAGAATCTTCTCCTTCTACAAGAGGTGCATCCATTGATAAGTGACGTCCAGAGTTTTTCATTGACTCTTTTACATCATTTACAGTCATATCAAGTTCTTTTGCAATTTCTTCAGCAGAAGGTGGTCTTTCATTAGATTGCTCTAATAAAGCGTACATTTTGTTGATTTTATTGATAGAACCAATTTTATTTAATGGCAAACGAACGATACGTGATTGTTCAGCAAGCGCTTGAAGAATCGATTGACGAATCCACCAAACCGCATAAGAAATGAATTTGAAACCACGAGTTTCATCAAAACGTTGTGCAGCTTTAATCAAACCTAAATTTCCTTCATTAATTAAATCAGGAAGTGTTAATCCTTGATTTTGATATTGTTTTGCAACAGAAACCACAAAACGTAAGTTAGCTTTAGTCAATTTCTCTAAAGCACGTTGGTCACCAGCTTTAATACGTTGCGCCAATTCTACTTCTTCATCAGCAGTGATAAGGTCAACTTTTCCAATTTCTTGAAGATATTTGTCTAACGATGCAGTTTCACGATTAGTTACCTGCTTGGTGATTTTAAGTTGTCTCATTTATATTTTTCTCCTTTACTTTAAAGTGTTCAGATTATTATACGTAATGAGTTGCAAAAAAGTTACAATGAAGTTACAATTTATTCAACTTCAATGTAGTTTTTAACATAAATGGCTTCTCCTTTGTCAGAAAATCCTTCAATAACAATTTCAAATTTACCTTTAACATCTGATGTATAAAATGACAGATTTGAATTGTTTAAATCTAAATTACTTAACCATAAAAGTTGATAACGGTAATCCGGAATTCGACTTAGTAATGTTGGGTCTCTATAATTAGGTTTGAAATAATTTTTGTTTAAAACTGGTGTTTCTATTTTTCTCTTCACAATAAAGTCGCCAGAAAGTTTGGTTTGATAATCTTGTTTTTTGGTAATAAAACTTATCAATCCGCTAAATAATTTATTTCCGAATAAATAACCGCTGTTTATGGTGCAAATTTTATAAATATCAGCTGCTTTGTATTCTAATAGTTCGTTAATATCTTGAACAACTAAGCCATCAATTAAAACTAGTGGCGGTTCTGTAACATCGGTATTTGGATCATAATCATTTAATCTTAGCGAATAAATTCCGTTGTTTTTATCATAATTTACCTCTTTGACAACTTCAATAATGGTTTCTCTTACTGTTGGAAAACGGTTGTAATTGTCTAATATGTACTCATTGGTAAGAGGTTCATAAAATGGTGTAGGATAATTTATTTTTGCTAAACTATCTGCTTTTTTTGTGTAGTAAGTGTTTTCAATTTGGCTTGCAACAGAATGTTCTTCAATTGCTGGTTTGATTTCAGGTGTTAAAGAATAATCATTTGCAAGTTTCAAATTTGTTTTGTCAGATGCAAATGATTCATCTAATTTCAAAACCAATTCCTCTTTAAAATTAGAAACTATTTGTACTATTAATTCCGAATAAAAATAGGTTTTATCTAGTGAAAAAAAGAATTTTCCGTCAGCATTTGTTTTAGTCAATTTTGTAGTAAAATATTTGCCGGGAATTGAAACTGCAATGGAAAGATTGTTAATGGATAGCAAGTTGTTTTTGCTAATAACTTGTCCACTAATAATCTCTCCTCTTAATTCTGGTAAGAAAAAATTGGAAGAACTTAAACTTTGAGACTTATTAGTATCCGAGTTTTTGAATTCTATCGGATTGATTTTCTTTTGCGCTGGTAAATCTTGGATTTTTCTTACTGAAAGTGAGTAGCTTCCTTTTTTTAAATCTTCTACATTAGTGATGATGTTTAAATTGACCATCGATCTCGTACCGATTTTTTTATTTTTTAAATCAATTGATATGTCTGTACTAGAAGTTTCAGAAGTTTGATTGGACAGTACGTTTTTAGAACTAATTTTGTTTTCGATATCAGATTGAAACGGGTTTATGATTGTAATATCGGTTTCAAATGATTTTGATTCTGATTTATTTTGCATCCATCTAGTATAGCCTAATAACTTATAAGTTCCGGTTTTAATTGAAGATGGTATAAAAAAATCACCTTGTCCAATTCCGCTTTCAAGAAATAATTTATGCTTAAAAAGCACTTGATTTTCTAATCCGATAAGCTCTACATAGGCAATTTTACTTATTTCACTTTTGCTAAACTTGTCAGGATTTAAACAGTACAGTTTATACAATAGCGTTTCTCCAGATACAAAAGAGTTAGCATTTGTATGCATATAGATACTTTCACTTGTTGAAGTAGTAACAGCGTTTTTTTGAGCCCAATTGTTTGCGCCCACTAAAATAGTCAACGCAATTATTATTTTTTTTAGTCTATCCAAAATGTAGGTCTTATGTTAGATGAAAATGAGGTACAATCTCCGCAAGGTGTTGGGTAAAGTTCGTAAATGTTATCAACCAAATTAAAATAAACAGATTTTTCAGAGGCTAATAATTGAAGAGCTGAATATCCACCACAAGTAAAGTCGAATGGATCAAAACAAAATTTGAAATATACTTCGGGATCGTCTGTGCCAAGTATTGGGTCTGGATCGCATTTATACGGGTATTTTGGAAGCAATTCAAAAGGGAAAACATCACTAAAATTAAAAAATATTCTCTGTGAAGAAACCGATGATACTTCGAAATAGCCAATTACTTTTTCATTAGGATTGTCATCACTTTTTAAATTTCCAAAGAAAAACCCGGGTTGATTTTGAGATAAAACGCTTTCATTTCCTGATAATTCTGAAAGAGTTTTATAATAAGTATAGGATGCTAAATTTTGTACATATTGTTTAACTAAAATACTATATCTATTGGCAATAAGGTAGTCGTTATTAGCAATAAATCTTACAGGAAATGCAACTCGATCTTCCGTTAAATCATTAGTGCTTGTTAAAATAATTTTATCTGATTTTTTAGTAGTAAAACAAATTTGAGCTTCTTCAGTTCTTGGAAGTAAATTAATAACTGCTGGAGGACTCGAGCCTTGTGGTCCATAAACCACTTGGGCTTTAACAGGAAGCCATCTTGGAGCTACAATTTTATTGGTTTCTTCGTATTCAAATCTATAATATTTTGAGTTATTTGTAGGGTCAAAACTATTGACAACTATTTCAACTCCACGTTGTCCATTGACATTGTTAATTCTTGGTGTTATATTTTGAATTGGTGATACTTGCGTTAAAACTTCGGTTTTTGAAGTATAACTTTTTCCATTATCAGTAATTATTTTTAGTTGATATTGTCTGTTTGGTTCGGCTTTAAATGGTGTTACAGAGACATATTTGTCGCTTTGTTCGATAAAATCATAGGTGTTTCCCAGATTGTCTTTAAGAACAACAACAGCATCCGAAACTATTGTTGGAGCGCTTTCTTCCAGTCTATAGGTTTTACTAATTTTAATTTCTTGGAACTTCAATTCATCAGTAATTGTCGCTTCGATAACTAATGCTTCTTCATAGCTATTGGTTTGCAGCGCATAGGGTTCGGTACAACTCACCAAAAGAAGAGCTGAAATTGATAAAATGACAATTTTAAATATAAATGTTTTCATTGTACTAGAATTTAAAATTATATGTAATTGTTGGAACAGGTATCGCGAAAATGGAGGTTTGATATGCTTTTACTTGTCCTTGTTGTGTCACAAAAAATACTGAATACGGATTGTTTCGTCCTAAAACATTGTAAATGGAAACATTCCAGAAACCGTGAGCAAGTTTTTTTAATTTATGAGTTCCTTCAATATTAAATCCAATATCTAAACGGTAGTAATCAGGAATTCTAAATTGGTTTCTGTCACTATAAAGTGTGAATTCAGAATTGCCATAAGTATATTTACCAATTGGAAAAGTAATTGGTCTACCCGTTTGATAAATAAAATTACTTGAAAAACTATATCTTTTTGTAAATCTGTAATTCAGTACAACACTTACATCATGTGGTTTATCAAAATTCGCTGGAAAATAATTACCACTATTTACTTTTTCGTCATTAAATTGACTATCAAGTTTAACAAATGTTCTCGAATAAGTATAGCCAATCCATCCGTTTAAACGTCCGCTATTTTTTTTAATTAAGAATTCTAGTCCATATGCTTTTCCTTTTCCTTGCAATAACTGCGTTTCAATATTTTCATTTAATAATAATTGAGCTGCGACTTTGTAATCTAGAAAGTTTTCAGATTTTTTGTAATATCCTTCAAGGCTAAGTTCAATGTCTTTTTTAGGTATGTTTTTATATAATCCTAACGAGAATTGTTGCGCTACTTGGGGTTTAACATTCAAATCAGATAATTTCCACGTATCAGTTGGTGATTGCGTTGTGTTGTTGGAAAGTAAATGAATGTACTGGTAAGTTTTGTCATAACCACCTTTAATAGATAGATTATCAGCAATAATATAACGAGCAGCGATTCTTGGTTCTAAACCACCATAAGTTTTGATTATTTCATTGTTTTTATATTCTTTTACTTCGGTAACCGTTCCTTCATTTAAAGGAACACCTTCTTGATATTTTCTTTGAGTTGACGCTCCTAATGCTGAGAATGTAGAATATCTTAGTCCGACGTCAATAAGCAGTTTTTGACTGATTTTGTAACTATCAGATATGTATGCCGCTGATTCAAGACCTCTTTCTTTGTCGACCGTTATGGGTTTTATTGGCGAGTCGTTACTTTTTGGGTCTAAAAACCCCGGACTTACGCCGTATAGTTTAGATGATATACCATAAGTTATTTTGTGTTTGTCATTAAGGACATAATTCATTTTTAGCATTAAATTGCTTTCGTTAATTTTATATCCAAAGTCAAATGCTGCTAAAGGATTATTTCCTTCATAGTCAATAAAGAATTTGTATTCACTATTAGTAAATATAAGCGCACCTTTGTGTTTATCATTAATTGTACGTTCGTATTTTAATGACGCAAGTCGATTGCTATATTTAAATAAGGAATCTGACGATATGCTAAAGGCATCATAACTGTAATAGAACGTTGATTCAAAATTATTCTTTTCATTAAACTTATGGTTATATTTCACAATACCATCATAAAAAGAAGCCTGACTATTTTTAAGTGATTTTTCATCAAGTGAACGTAAAATCCATCCAGAATAAGTGGCACGTCCACCAACTAAAATACTCGATTTGTCTTTAATAATTGGAGTACTTAGTGCTAAATTACTTGTTACTGGACCAATTCCACCTTCGCCCGAAAACTTTGTTGGATTTCCGTTTTTAGTGGTTATATCAAATACCGACGAAAGTCTTCCGCCAAATTCAGCCGGAATACTTCCTTTATAGATATTGGCTTTTTTTGTTGTATATGGACTTACCGAAGAGAAAAATCCGAAAAAGTGTGCTGGATTATAAATTAAGGCATTGTCTAATAAAATTAAGTTCTGATCTTCTTTTCCACCTCTTACATTGTATCCTGCAGAACCTTCTCCAGTTTGTTTTACACCAGGCAAAATAGTGGCTACTTTAAATATATCTCGTTCTCCTAAAACTAGCGGAATATTTTTTATACCTTCAATATCAATACTAGTGACACCTGAAATCGCCGATTTAATGTTTTCGCTCTTTTTTGCATTAATGACTACTTCATTTAGAACATTAAATTTTTCGTCAAGTTTAATATTCAACGTTCCGTCATTATATAAAATTATTTTTTTTACAATTTTATTGTGACTTACCAAGTCGGTTTCTATATAATTCACTCCTGTAGGAATTTCTAATTTATAAAAACCATCATTGTCAGTTGTAGTGCTTATTTTTTTGTTTTGTACTTTAATAAATACGCTTGAAAGTGCTTGGCCAGTTTTAGCATCTTTTAGATAACCTGAAAGAATACAAGTTTTTTTATCTGATTTTTTAGACTCTTTTCCAATTACAGTTACCAAATCGGTTTTTTTTGCAATAGTTGATAATGTATCTCCTTCTTTATAAAAAACGGGTTTATTAACCGAGTTGTCTGTTACTTTATCTACGGTTTTACCGAAAAAATCTTCAGGTAAAGTATCTCTAATGATATTGTTTTTAGAAAGAATAACTTTGTTTTTGTCAATGAAAAAATTGATTTCGGTTTGACTAAACAATTGATTTAGGATTTCATCAAGTGGTAGTTCTTTTAAGTTTGCAGTGACCATTTGCTTGTTGCTGTCGAGCCATTCATCTTCAAAATAAAATTTAAAATTGCTAGTTTCTTCAATCTTAAGAATAGCTGATTTTAAATTTACATTATTAAATTCAAAAGAATATTTTTTGACAGGTTCTTGCGAATAGACAACAAACTGAAATAGTAAAATAATGGCGAATAGTATTTTTTTCATACAATAGGTTACTTGATGATTGTGTTTAAATATTTAAATAAATCGGATAAAAATTTGATTTTATTTGATTTTTCTAGCGCGCTATTGTTTGAATAATAATCATTGATATTTTTCTTTAATTCAGGAAAAATGGTAATCAAACTCTTCTTGTTTGTTATTTTAAAAAATTCATTTTTGTATGAAATAACGAAATAGGTATTTGGTTTGAAATCATCATAAATCGTATTGAATTTAATTAGTTGTTTTTTGTACTTTTCATATTTTACATAAAAACTAACTTTATCATTCACTACTACTTCTTCATAAAACCCTTTGGCAACATCAGTTTGAGAAATAGTATTGTAACTAAGATTTACATAATTTTTTCCGTTGACCGTAAACGATTTTACTTTTGATTTGTTTATTATAATAGGTGTTTTGTCATTTTCTCCGTTGCTTTTTACAATCAAATCATCATTTAAAATGTCATAATTTAATAAAATGTTGTTGTAGAGTTGACCATCAAATAAAACAGTTCCGTAGCGATAGGTGTCGAAGTAAAAACGATCGTTATTGTCCAATACACGATCATAATTAAGTAGAATTTTGCCATTGTTTAAGTCGAGTGTTTCTTTTCCGACTTTCGAATCATACCAATCGTGAATCGAATTTGTTGGGTTGTTTTGACCTTGAGATGTCAAAGTGCTGACAAACAGCATTGAGCAAAAACTAAATTTCAACAAATTAAATTTTCTGATAGGCATATTACAAATGTTAAGAATGTTCTTACGTAAATGTAGTTTATTTTTTTATTGCTTTCTAATAAAAAACCAACTTTAACATTTTTAGCCTCGATAAGTTTTTGATTTTTTGTTTAATCAAATCGATCCTTATATTTTTTAAATAAACTATTCATAACCAATAAAACGACTCCAACACCTAGTAAAACCAGTGCTCTAATTAAAAAATCAGAATTTGATAAATCAAAAAACATTAAACGAATTACACATACTCCAACCAAAGACAAAGAAACATATCTAAAGTATTTTTCTTTCAAGATTATGCCTAATATCAATAATCCGAGAGCTTCCAATATCCAGAAAAATGTTAAAATTCCTTTGTCGAAGGTTAAAAATAAGAAACAACCTATGCTTAAAGTTGCGGGATAAATCAAAATACTATTTTTTGTCGTAAAGTTTTCAATCCATTTTGAAGCTAAATAAATGTATACGGCAAGTAATAGGAATATCAATAAATAAATGAGTAAGAATTTAGATTGATAATAATTAAAACTTAAAAATCCTAAATGAATGTTAGCTAATAAATAGTAAACGATGCTGATTTTTTTCTCTTGACTTATTTTTTTATGGTATAAATAAAGATTTACAATGGCGGTAGTTGCCCAAAATACAGGAAGCCATTTATGTTCTAATTGGGTAAACATTATAATCGAAAGCCAAAGATTCAATACAATTTGATAATTATTTCGAATAGATTCATCGGATTCTTTTTTATTCAATACCATCGCTAATCCAAGTCCAGCAGCTACACTTGAAAGTTGTAGTAGCCAATCGGTAGCTGTAAAAAGATTTAATTTGTCAAAACTATAATAAGACGAAACAGTAATGGCAAGCAATGCAACGGCAGATACGGTATAAATTTCTATTTTTATTTTGTCTTTGGTAATTAGTACAAAATTTACAAAAGCTAATGCAATAAATAATAAGGGTAAATACGCAAGATTAACTTGAATGAATAATAAGATTATAATCCATAAGTTTTGAATATACGGTAAAGCAACTACGTAGCGTTTAGCTCTTTCATTAGTAGATTTTAATTGCAAATAAGAATATACTACAGAAATTAAAATAGTTACAGTTTGAATAATGTAAATTAATGTTTTGGATTCTTCATAATAGTAGTGAATAGCAACATAAATTGTGAGTAGACAACTAAACAGTAGCATTATAAAGGAATAGTTGTTGTATCGTTTAAATTCATCATATTTTTGGAATAATATAAATGTTACAACAGCTAAACCACCAAAATAAAGAGATAGAAAATTTACTTCTAGACAAGAACAACCAAATATAATTAGGTTTAATAGTATAAATTCTGAATTAAGGAAGTTGAAGTTTGTCCATTCTTTTATTTCTTCATTAGATTTATTTCGTACCCTTTTTGCAAATAATATGTACAATTCAATTGCTGTAATCAAACTACAAGTTAAGCCAATTTCTATTGTTGTAAAATCAAATGTTCGATACAATAGCAATAAACTTCCTATAGTTGTAAAGAAGTAGTAAAAAATATAAAGCAGGGTTTGATTGTCGGGTGTTAAGCTTTTCTTTTTGAAATTAATCCAAAGGAATTCGTGATTCAATAATGCAATTATAAATAAAGTTATAATCTGGAGGATTTGATAACTAGGCAAATATTTATAGGTTAATAGTAACAACAAAGCATTAAATCCTATAATGGCTAAAAATCTTATGATAAAATCATTTTTAAAGAAGTTTTTGGTTGTCCAATTTACAATAATTACGGCGGTAATTCCTGTTGCGAAAGTCCAATCGTAATATGTTTTTTCTTCAATTTTTATAATGAATAGTCCTAAGAATAGAGTAAAAATAAAAAAGAGCATTCGTCCGATGTCAAAAGTAGCATTATCGAAGTTCTTTTTGAGTACTGACCAAATTATTGCGATTCCTATGAGTACGTAAATAAAGCTATTGTAAATCAATACTGCATTACACTGAATCACTATAAGAATTGAAAATATCATGGCAAGAACTCCATTCAGGCTCAAACTTTTTGCGCCAAAGAAGGAATCAATTTGTGAAAAATCTTTTTTAATTGAAGTAATTATCGGAATGGAAAGCGCACTTATACCAAGAAAGACAAGTGACGCTGTTGCGTTTGTAATTATTAAATAGTCTAATGGAAGAGTGACTAATAATAGGCCAAAAATTAAAAGCCCAAAGCCGAATAAATGATTAATTCCCAGAAAAATTTTGTGTAGTAAAGTTTCTTTCGCTTTGAAAACTACAAATAAGCAAACCAGCAGCACTAAATATAAAACACAAGCGATAATGTCGATTCCAACCTGCCAATCGTTAAGCATAATGATACTTAACGAAAACAGAATAAAGGCAACCATTCCATCTAAATGATAAAGCCAATAAACGTTCTTTTTTCTAGCTTTTAATGCTATTAACAAGCAGCAAATAGCACCGATAAAAAGAACAAATATTTTGAATTTACTTCCTGTTGAATGCAAAATTAATCCGGTTGCAAACAAAATCCAGTTGGTAAGATGTGTTATAAAACCTGATTTATCAAATTGGGTGTTATCATAAATTTTGCGGTATTGCATAATCAAGCAACTGATAGCCACAGCAACTATTCCTAAAATAGCAAGGATGTTTTCCGTCTTCGATAATTTGGTGCCTTGAGCATTAAACCAAATGTCAAAAATAAGAAAGGAAGAAATTACGATAAGTAAATGATATTCCCATTTTTCTTTATAGGAAAGTAAAATTCCTATGGTCGCTGTTATGGCTGCCAAGATAATAGTGGCCAACGTTTTTTCTGAAATGACACATAAAATTAAAATACTCAAAATCACGTGAAGCGATAAGAATGTTTGTTTTTTGATAATATAGCCAACGTATAAATTGAGCGCAATTCCAAAAGCAATCAACGAATATCCTGCAATAGAATTTGATATAAAAGTCAATGCCGGAATTTGTGATGCACCAAAGCAACCAAACAAAAACAAACTTGCTCCAGCGCTTCTTAACCACAATCCTGTTGTGGTCCACTTTTCTTTTTTCTTTAGCAAATAGTATGAACCAATTAGTGCTCCAGCATACAGCCACAATATAAGAATTCTAAATAGCGGAGTAACCTTGAGTGCTGTATAAATACTTAAATATCCAATACCCAAAACCATAATTGCGGTTCCGAGAATTCCGGTCCAATTATCGGCAAATTGTTTTTCGGCTGATTTTAAGAACTTTGAAAACGCACTTTCTTCAACGGGCATTGGTTTCAAATGCTCTTCTGAAACGGTTTGTTTTTCTACTCTTGGAATTGATTGACTATCGTAACTAATTATGGGTTGTTCAACTTCTACCTCTGATTTTATGCTTAATTGTGGTACTTCGATTTGTGGAATTTCTTCTTTAGAAATTTCAACTTTTGGCATTTCTTCCTCAAGAATAGGAGTGAAGTAAGGTTGCTGTTCTTCTATTTGACTTTCTTTCGGAAGCTCTTGAATTTCGTGAACAACTTCACTAATTGGTTTTATTTCTTCTAATGGTGTTGCATTCGTTTTATCATCTAGTTCTTTCTTGATTTCGGAAATTTCTCTCCTCAAAGAAGCATTTTCCTCGCTATTTTTCTCTAAAATCGATTTGATAAAATTGGTTTGTTTCTTTAATTCATAAAAATTATTGAATAAAATAAAGATACAAATCACTAAAATAAAAATAACGATCGCCATAGTTTTTCGGTTTTGAATGAATCAAATATAGGTATTAAATAAGTAGAATTTTAAAAAAGTAAATCAACTTGATTGTTCAGTCGCTCAAGATAATAATCGATTTTTCTAAATGCTCGATTGAAGAATAAATTTTGCTCTTTAATTCCTGATTGGTTTAAAAGCTTGGAGTTTAAAATTTGCTGATTGAAAAACTGATGTACATTTTTGCAACTGTCCTTGTTGTCTGTGATGAAATATCCTAATAAGGTATAGGGTATGAACATTGTGAGTTTTTCATTGGTTTCAATAAGCATGTTGTTGTTAAGCAAAATCAACTCATTATAATAAATAGCGTAGTTCGAATCAGATTTGTTGGATTTGTCTTTTATCAAATTCAAAATTCTTTTTAAGTCAAGATAAAGTGCTGTTGCATTTTTAAAATTCAATAATCCCGATTCATAAAAATATAAAATTTGTTGAAGGCTACTATTAATTGTCGTGTCATTCCAAACTTCTTTTACCGTAACTTTTTCATATATTTTTTTCAACTTTTGCGTATGCTCCATAAATGATTCATCAATGACAAAATTCTCAAACGACACTGTAGTTTGATTCGGATTTAATAGGGTTAACCAAACATAAGCTTTGAATTTTGAGATAATTGTTCCATCCATAAAATAAAACAGCGGAATGTCTTTTGCAGAATAAAATAAAGTTGCTTTTTCGGTAGTTGCGAGCTGTTCGATGCGTTCGGCCGATTTTTTAAAATAGGAAAGCATATCTTTTAACGAAGTGATTTCAATCGTTTTTTCAACAATTACTTTATCGTTTTTCAAAAATAATTTGTCCAGCGAAATATTAAAATGATTGGCGAGTTGCATAGTTTCATCTATCGAGAATTTACTTTTTCCCGAAACTCGTCGGTGTGCAGCATCATAACTGCAATTTAATACAACAGCAATTTCGTCATTGACTGAGGTTGATGCTGAAATTTGTTTTCTTATTTCTTTTAATAGTAGTTCTTGATTATTCATAATTTGTGATAATCACAAATGTATAACTATTTTTTATTATTTATCGCTAATATAATTGTGTTAATCACAATAGTTTTGACTCATAATTTTAAAACTATTATTATGAAAAAACTAAAATTCAATAAGTCAATTGATCAAAAAATGTTTTATGTTTCTTTAAAAAACCAAGTTTACACTGAAATTGATACCACAAAGTTCAGTTTCGGAACCTTTTCATTTTGGATGAAAGGATTGTTTTGGATACTAATAGCTTATTCAAGTTATCTTTTACTTTTTTTCTGTGAGAGCAAATTTTATTTCTGGATATTGTTTTTGATTTTTCAATTATCGGGTTTGTTAATTGGCTTTTCATTAGGTCACGATGCGTCTCATAATACTGCTTTTAGAAATAAAAAAGCCAACCAAATTTTACATTTTTTTAGTTTTATAACCGTCGGAATTGATCCTTTGTTATGGGGTTTGCGTCATATTCGTTCCCATCATTTATATGCCAATGTTGAAGGTAGTGATATAGATATTGATGAGAATCCGTTTTTAAGATTAGCTCCTTGTCACGAAAAAAAATCGTTCCATAGGTTCCAGCATATCTATGCGCCATTTGTATATATGTTGGCATTGCTACATTCTGTTTTTATCGGTGATTGGATTTACTTATTTAACAAAAAGTATGAATGGATGAGAGAAGGAGTAAATAAAGCGGAGTTGTATTTTAGATTTTCGACATTTAAAATTATTTATTTTTCCCTGGTCTTGATTTTACCCATTTTGTTTTCTAGTACTAATGCTTCTTTTATTATCATAACTTATTTAACAACAAGTGCGTTCACTTCATTATTGTTTGTAGTAATGCTTGTTGGGACACATTTTTTTGAAGAAGCACTTTACCCTGATATTTCAGATGATTTGCTTAATGATTCGTGGGCTATTCATCAGTTAAAAACAAGTTGTGATTGGAATGCCAATAATTATTTTGCTCAATTTCTCAGCGGAGGTGCTAACTGTCATGCGGCGCATCATCTGTTTCCCAATCTATGTCATACTTCTTATAGTTCGATTAATCCAATAATTGAAAAAGAAACTTTAAGATTTAATTTACCTTATCATAATAAAACGCTTTTGAAGATGATGCAATCCCATTTTAAGCATCTCAAAGCAATGGGAACATAACTAAAAAGCCCAACTTAATTACTCAAGTTGGGCTTTTTTTATGTTTGAAAAAAATTATTCTGCTTTTGGAGCGTCTTTTTTCTCTTCTCTTGGAGGTCTTGGTAAAAGTGCTTTTCTAGAAACTTTTTCTTTTCTAGTTTTAGGATCAACTCCTAAATATTTCACCATAAATACGTCACCCATATTTACAACATCGGTAACATTTTCTGTACGTTCCCAAGCCAATTCTGATACGTGTAATAAAACTTCGTTTCCTGGAGCTGATGTATATTCTACAACTGCACCAAAATCAAGCATTTTAATTACTTTCACTTCATAAGCTTCTCCCATTACTGGTTTGAAAATGATAGAGTCAATTTTAGCTAATACTGTTGCAATTCCGTCTGGATCAGTTCCAAGGATTTCGACAACACCTTGTTCGTCAACTTCGTTAATAACAATGGTTGTTCCTGTAGCTTTTTGTAATTCTTGAATCACTTTTCCACCAGGACCAATTAAAGCGCCAATGAAGTTTCCAGGAATGGTGCGCATAATAATTTTTGGAGCGTGAACTTTAACGTCAGCATTTGGTTTGTCTAGAGTTTCTAGAATTTTACCTAATATGTGTAAACGTCCATCACGAGCTTGAGCTAATGCTTGCTCCATAATTTCATATTTCAATCCGTCAATTTTGATATCCATTTGACAAGCTGTGATACCTTCAGAAGTTCCAGTTACTTTGAAATCCATATCTCCTAAATGATCTTCATCACCTAAAATATCAGATAAAACTGCAAAACGTTCGCCGTCAGTGATCAATCCCATCGCAATTCCAGAAACTGGACGAATCATTTGAATACCAGCATCCATTAATGATAATGTTCCAGCACAAACCGTAGCCATTGAAGACGAACCGTTAGATTCTAATACTTCCGAAACTACACGAATTGTATAAGGACAATCTGCAGGAATCATGTTTTTTAAAGCACGTTGTGCCAAGTTTCCGTGACCAACTTCTCTTCTTGAAGTTCCTCTTAACGGACGAGCTTCTCCTGTTGAAAATGGTGGGAAATTATAATGTAAATAGAATTTTTCTTCTCCTTGTTCAGATGGTGAATCAATTTGGTTAGCTTCTCTAGAAGTTCCTAAAGTTGCAGTTGCCAAAGCTTGAGTTTCTCCACGTGTAAATAATGCCGAACCGTGAACTGATGGTAAATAATTTACTTCACTCCAAATCGGACGAATTTCAGTAGTTTTTCTACCATCCAAACGTGTTCCTAAATCTAAAGTTACATTACGAACTGCTTCTTTATTAGTTTTATAGAAATATTTAGAAACTAAATCTCCGTTTTCTGCTAATTCTTCTTCAGTAAATAATGCTTTTACTTCTTCTTTTACAGCGTCAAATGCAGCTGAACGTTCGTGTTTAGCCGAACCTTTGCTAGCAATAGCGTAAATTTTATCATAAGCTGCTTCTCTTACTTTAGCGTAAATAGCATCATCTGATTTTTCTTTTTCGTAAGTGCGAACTTCTTTCTTTCCAAATGCTGCTGCCAATCTTTCTTGGGCATCAATTTGAACTTTGATGTGTTCGTGAGCAAATTTAATGGCTTCTACCATTTCTTTTTCTGAAATTTCTTTCATTTCTCCTTCTACCATTGCGATAGAATCTCTAGAAGCTCCAATCATCATATCGATGTCAGATAATTCTAATTGTGCACGAGATGGATTGATGATGAATTTTCCATCAATTCTTCCAACTCTAGCTTCAGAAATTAAAGTTTCAAATGGAATGTCAGACAATGCAAGTGCTGCCGAAGCTGCTAAACCTGCTAATGCATCTGGCATAACTTCATCGTCATGAGACATTAACTGAATCATTACTTGAACTTCTGCATGGTAATCTGATGGGAAAAGCGGACGTAAAACACGGTCAACTAATCTCATTGTTAATACTTCGCTATCACTTGGACGCGCTTCTCTTTTAAAGAAACCTCCAGGAAAACGACCTGCTGCAGCAAATTTTTCTCTATAATCTACCGTTAACGGTAAAAAATCGATACCTGGACTTGCTTTTCTTGCGGAAACAACTGTACCTAAAATTACAGTGTTACCAATTCTTACTACTACAGAGCCGTCTGCTTGTTTAGCTAAACGTCCTGTCTCGATTGTGATGCTTCTTCCATCACCTAAATCGATGCTTTCTACAAATAATTGTGGAATCATAAATTTTCCTTTTTAATTTTACATTGGTTTCTGCCTGTCAGCAGAGTTTTGTTGTGTTGTTGTTCCGATAGTAAGTCGGATAGTAGTTGTTGTATTCCAATGAAAAACCAAACTTTTTTTATAAAAGCTAAAAAAAAAGAGGCGCAAAAGCACCTCTTATTTGAAATTATTTTCTAATTCCTAATTCTTTAATTAATTCACGATATTTTACAACATCTTTCTTTTTCAAGTAGTCAAGAAGACTTCTTCTTTTACCTACTAAAAGAACTAGTGAACGCTCAGTATTATAATCGTGACGATTTTTTTTCAAGTGCTCAGTTAAGTGAGAGATTCTAAATGTGAATAATGCTACTTGTCCTTCAACAGAACCAGTATTTTCAGCTTTTCCTCCGTGTTGAGCGAAGATTTCAGCCTTTTTTTCTTTACTTAAATACATTCCAATATTATTTTAAATGATTATTATGTATGAACAGAGATTTTCTCTATTCGGGTGCAAAGATAACCTTCTTTTTTGATTAGGCAAATAAAAAATAGGCTTTAAAATAATTTTGCAACTTCTACATTTACGAATTCCAAAAATCTTTCGTCATCTTCTGTAAAAGGATCAATAACGTGACTGTCAATATCAATTTGCCCAATATTGATTCCGTTAACAAATAGAGGTACTACTATTTCAGATTTTACAGTAAAGCTACAAGCGATATAATTATCTTGTGCAGCAACATCTGGAACTACAAAGTTAGCATTTGATTCTGCAACTTGTCCACAAATTCCTTTTCCAAATGGTATTACGGTGTGATCTGTTTCGGCACCAACATAAGGTCCAAGGTGCAATGTTTTAGCTTCGTGATTGGCAAAATAAAATCCAACCCAATTGTAATAATCAACATTGTCGGAAAGAAATTGACAAAGATTTTTGAGTTTTTCATCTCTAGTTACATTTTCTGCTGAAAGTAACGCTATCACTTCGGGTTTTAAAGATTCAAATTTCATATTCGTTTATTTTTTGCAAAAGTAACCAATGCAATTTCTTACTTTTACCTAAAATTTGTTAAAAATTATATTTTGAAAGAATATTTTATTCAATTTAAACCTTTTTTGATTTTTCTGACCAAGTTTTTAATAACCTATTTATTATTGACTTTGGTTTATCAATACTACTTAAATCAATTTGATTCTAAGAACTTTGAAGTGGATGGAATTACTAAAGTGGTAGCATCGCAATCTCAAAAAATGCTTTCGGTTGTAGATGATGATTCCTATACGTTACCGAATTTGAAGGAAGCAAGTGTGAAATTGTTTTATCACAACAAATGGGTTGCTAGAATTATAGAAGGTTGTAATGCTGTTAGTGTCATCATACTTTTTATCAGTTTTATTATTGCCTTTACCGGAAAATTTAAATCAACCTTACTTTTTATTTTTTCAGGAGTTGTTGTAATTCATTTTTTTAATGTTTTGCGAATAGCTTTGCTATGTATGGCAATTTTTCATTTTCCAAAATATGAGCACCTTTTGCACGGTGTTGTTTTTCCGTTGTTTATTTACGGAATTGTTTTTTTACTGTGGGTAATTTGGGTTAATAAATATTCTTCTTATGCTAAAAAATCTGTTGAACAATAAATTAAAGTTTGCTGTTGGGTTGTTTTTGATTTTCCTTCTTGTAGCAATTAGGGCATTTGAGGATAGTATTTTTTATGATCCTTTTTTAGATTATTTTAAATTGAATTATAATAGTTTGCCTTTGCCTAAAATAGATGTTGTTAAGTTATTTTTTAGTCTTGGTTTTAGATTTTACCTCAATTCGATTATTTCCTTGGGTTTAATTCGATTGATTTTTAACGATGCCAAGATGATAAAATTTTCTATTTTTTTGTATTCGGTTTTGGGAATGATTTTAATGATTAGTTTCTTTTTTGTTTTAATAAAATTTGGAGAAACCAACAAAATGAACTTGTTCTATATCAGACGTTTTATTATTCAACCTATTTTTATAATGCTTTTTCTTCCAGCTTTTTATTATCAGAAGAAAATGAAATAGCATTCATTCTTCACAAAATAAAGTTTTAACATACATTTAAAAATAATCGTATCATATTAATTATCTTTGCATTGTGCAATTCAAAAAGAACATCATACTCGTTTTAGCCTTCTTTATCTTGATTTCAAATTCAGGATTAGCTTTTAACGTGCATTATTGTGGAGAAAAAATTGCTGCAATTTCCTCTGTTTTTTCAAATGATGAAGTTTGTGACGTAAACAACAGTAACGATGCAAGTAAAGAACCTATTAAAAAGGATGATTCTTGTTGTGCCAAAAAAGAAGTTACTCACAAAAAATGTTGTTCAGATAAGGAACTAAATCTAAAAGATACTTCTGAAAAATTTTCTTTCAAAACAATTTCATTTGATTTTGATTTGTTTGTGTATTCAATTACAACTAGATCTGTCTTTTTTAGTTTAGATGAAACTTCAGTTACTTCAAATGCTATTGCCTATTATTGCGATGCTAATGCGCCTCCGTTATACCAACTTTATTGCCAATACACACTTTACGCTTGATTTAATCTAAATTCATTGTCAATTTCCTGCTTTTTAGGAAATTAAAATTTACTAAAATGAATAACGATTAAATACAAATAATGAAAAAAATCACATTGTTCTCAATGCTTTTTGTTTTTGTTTCAACTTTTTCACAAGAAAAATTAGAAGAAGTAAAAATAGAAATTAAGCAAAAAGGAATAAAAAAATCACTTAAAACAACCGCGAATACATCTGTAGTTTCAAGTAAGGAATTGCTAAAAGCGGCTTGTTGTAACTTGGCAGAAAGTTTTGAAACGAATCCATCAATAGATGTAAATTTTTCAGATGCTTTAACTGGAACCAAGCAAATAAAAATGTTAGGTTTAACTTCACCTTATTTAATGATTACCGAGGAAAATATTCCATCGGTTAGAGGTGCTTCGCAATCTTTTGGATTGTCGTTTACTCCCGGAACTTGGGTAGAAAGTATCCAAATCACGAAAGGTGCAGGAAGCGTTGTTAATGGTTTTGAAAGTATTTCAGGGCAAATAAATACCGAGCTTATCAAACCTTTAAAGGATGTTCCATTTTTTCTCAACGCTTATGGTTCAACCGATTCGAGATACGAAGTAAATACACATTTCAATAAGAAGATTTCGGACAAATGGGCTACAAGTTTATATGTTCACGGAAATACAAGAGTTGCTAAAAACGATATGAATGATGATATGTTTTTAGACAATCCTTTGGGTAAGCAAATTAATCTTGTAAATCGTTGGCAATATGCTAATGCAGAAACGGGTTGGGTTTCTTTTATTAATTTTAAATTTATGAAAGATGAAAAACAATCAGGTTCAGTTGATTTTAATCCCGAGGTAGATAAATTAACAACTAATCATTGGGGTTCAGAAATTAATACAGAACGATTTGACTTTGCATCTAAGATTGGATATGTTTTTAAGGACGCGCCTTATCAAAGTATTGGTTTTCAAAACGCAATTAGCAACCATATTCAGCAATCCTATTTTGGTTTAAATCAATACGATAACAAGCAGCAAAGCTATTATTCTAATTTGATTTTTAATTCTATTATCAATAATACGAGAAACAAATTTGCTACAGGATTGAACCTTGCTTACGATAAATATTCTGAATTTGTTAACCTTGTTGATGTAAGCAGAATTGACAATTCAGTTGGTGCTTTCTTCGAGTATACTTATGATAACAATGATAAATTAAGTTACATTCTAGGAGGACGATTTGATTATCACAATAGGTTAGGAGCATTTTTTACACCAAGACTTCACGTTAGATACAATCCTTGGGAAAAATCAGTGTTTAGGTTTTCAGCCGGAAGAGGGAAACGTGCAGCTAATATTTATGCCGAAAATCAACAACTTTTTGGTAGTTCAAGAGTGTTTTCTGTACTTGATAACAACGGCAAAATTTATGGTTTGAATCCTGAAATAGCTTGGAATTATGGAATAAGCTTTACTCAAAATTTTCAATTGTTCGGAAAAAGTGCTGATGTTACTCTAGATTTTTACAGAACTGATTTTCAAAATCAAGCCATCGTTGATGTGATGCAAAGTTCGCAGCAGGTTATGTTTTATAATTTAAGAGGTAATTCTTATGCCAATAGTTTGCAATTGGATTTTAATTATGAGATTATAAAACATCTTAATCTTCGAACCGCCTATAAATATTATGATATTTCCACCGATTATTTATCAGGAAGTTTTCAAAGACCATTGCAAGCCAAACATCGTTTTTTTAGCAATATCGAATATGAAACGCACCTAAGTGATGAAGGACAACAATGGCGATTTGATGCAACGTTGAATTGGTTGGGAAGACAACAACTTCCTACTACATCGAGCAATCCTGTAGGAGATATTTTACCTGAGTTTTCTCCGTCATTTTCAACTTTAAATGTGCAAGTTACTGTACAGCAATCTAAGAACTTCGAAATGTATTTTGGAGGCGAAAATATTGGAAACTATAGACAGACTAAAGCTATTTTGGGTGCAGACAATCCTTTTGGAATGTATTTTGATACGTCTGTTGTATACGCTCCAATTTTTGGTCAAATGTTTTATGCAGGAATTAGATTTAAAATAAGATAATCTTTAATAAAAAAAATATGAAATCCACGATGTTTGAAAATAAAACAATTATGTTTAAAAATGTGATCCTAACGTTACTATTGCTTTTGACAACAGTCGCAGCACAGTCGCAAGAAAAAAAGAGTAAAAATGCAAATTATGACATTGCCGTTGGTGGCAATTGTGATTTGTGTAAAAAGAGAATTGAAAAAGCAGCTTTTTCTGTTAAAGGAGTTAAAAGTGCCGAGTATCATTTAGATGATAATATTTTGCACGTAATTCTAAATGAAGAAAAATGTTCTGTTTTAGACGTAAAAAAAGCTGTGGCAAAAGTCGGTCACGATGCAGGTGAAGTAAAAGCAACCGATGAGGACTATGAAAATCTACACGGCTGTTGTCATTATGAGCGAAAATAATGCTTTGTAAAAATTAAGACGTTAGCTTAAAATTTACAATTAAATTTGAAAAATAATGAGTTCGATATTTTTATCGGGCTCATTTTGTTTAAAAGCTTGCTGCCAACTTCATGTTTTTTTTAAAGCAGAAAATCTTTATTAAGAACTTCTAAAAATGTTATATTTAAGTCAAAAAACCGAATAAGATTGCCTTATAGATAAATTATAGTTACTTTCACAATCTCAAACTAAACTAACTTATTTTTAGATTTTATGAATGAATTTGATTGGAAACAACTATTAAATCCTGAATTTTATATTCTGTTAGAATTTGGCGGAATAAAAATCGGACTTTACGTAGTGTTATTTATTGTATTTGCCGAAACTGGTTTACTGGCAGGTTTCTTTTTGCCAGGTGATAGTTTACTGTTCCTATGTGGAATTTATAGTGAATTGTTGATGAAAGATTTTTCTGTTGGAAATGATTTTTTAAATGTATCTCTTTTAGCTGCAACAGTTTCTGTTATGGGAATTGTTGGTAATATGGTTGGATATTGGTTTGGAATAAAAAGTGGATCGTATCTTTTTAAAAAAGAAGACAGTTTTTTCTTTAAGAAAAAGTATCTATTTCAATCTAAAGACTTTTTTGATAAGTATGGAACAAAAGCGATTGTTTTTGCAAGATTTTTACCAATTGTAAGAACGTTTGCGCCAGTAATTGCTGGTATTGTAGAAATGGACAAAAAGAAATTTATGTTCTACAACATTCTAGGTTCTATTTTATGGTCGTTTACAATGATTTTCGCAGGACATTATTTATATGAGTTATTCTTGACGCAATTCAACATCGATTTAAAACATTACATTGAATATATCGTTATTGCAATAGTTCTGATAACAACTGTGCCTGTTTTAATGAAATTACTTAAGAAAAGAGCCTAATAAATTAGCAGAAAAGAAGCAATAAAAAATCCGTCAAGTTTTTAAACCTGACGGATTTTTTTATTATCTAATTTGTGAAATCTATTACATCATACCTGGCATTCCGCCGCCCATTGGCATTCCACCACCAGCATTTTCTTCTTTGATTTCTATTAAAGCACATTCAGTAGTAAGGATCATTCCTGCAACTGAAGCTGCATTTTCTAAAGCAACACGAGTAACTTTCTTCGGATCTATAATTCCAGCTTTTAGCATATCAACATATTCATCTGTTTTCGCATTGTATCCAAAATCACCTGTTCCTTCAGATACTTTCGCAACAACTACTGAACCTTCTAGTCCGGCATTTTCAACGATAGTTCTTAATGGCGCTTCAATAGCTTTAAAAATAATTTGAATTCCAGTAGTTTCGTCAGTATTATCAGCTTTTACATTGGCTAAAGAGGCTTTTGCTCTTAACAAAGCAACACCACCACCAGCAACAATTCCTTCTTCTACTGCCGCACGAGTTGCGTGTAATGCATCATCTACTCGGTCTTTTTTCTCTTTCATTTCAACTTCAGAAGCTGCTCCAACATAAAGTACAGCAACACCGCCAGCTAATTTAGCCAAACGTTCTTGTAGTTTTTCTTTATCATAATCAGAAGTCGTAGTTTCCATTTGACCTTTGATTTGATTGACTCTATTTTTGATTAAATCAGCATTACCTGCACCGTTTACAATGGTTGTATTGTCTTTGTCAATAGCAATTTTCTCTGCAGTACCAAGCATTTCAAGAGTAGCATTTTCTAATGTGTAGCCACTTTCTTCTGCAATAACAGTTCCGCCAGTTAAGATTGCGATATCTTCTAACATTGCTTTTCTTCTGTCACCAAATCCTGGAGCTTTTACGGCTGCAATTTTTAAGGCACCACGAAGTTTGTTTACAACAAGTGTAGATAATGCTTCACCATCAACATCTTCAGCAATAATTAATAATGGTTTTCCTGATTGCGCTACCGGTTCTAAAACTGGAAGTAATTCTTTAAGTGAAGAAACTTTTTTGTCATATAAAAGAATGTAAGGGTTTTCTAGCTCTACATTCATTTTTTCTGGATTAGTAACAAAATAAGGAGATAAATATCCTCTGTCGAACTGCATTCCTTCTACAACATCTACATAAGTATCAGTACCTTTTGCTTCTTCAACAGTGATCACACCTTCTTTTCCAACTTTTCCGAAAGCAGTAGCAATTAAATCACCAATAACTTCATCATTATTAGCCGAAATTGAGGCAACTTGCTTTATTTTTTCAGAAGAAGAACCAACTTCAGTAGCTTGTTTTCCTAAATCTGCAACGATTGCTTCAACCGCTTTATCAATTCCGCGTTTTAAATCCATTGGATTGGCGCCTGCAGCTACATTTTTTAGACCTTCTTTTACAATTGCTTGCGCAAGAACAGTAGCAGTTGTAGTTCCGTCTCCAGCTAAATCATTAGTTTTAGAAGCGACTTCTTTCACCATTTGCGCTCCCATATTTTCTAAAGGATCTTTCAATTCTACTTCTTTTGCAACTGAAACACCATCTTTAGTAACCGTTGGTCCACCAAATGATTTTGAAATAATTACATTTCTTCCTTTTGGTCCAAGTGTTACTTTAACAGCATTTGCCAAAGCATCAACTCCACGTTTTAATCCGTCACGTGCTTCAATATCAAATTTTATATCTTTTGCCATTTTACTTTTACTTTTTTGTTTTACTACTTAATACTCAAATCTTGTTTTTACTTAAATAATGGCAAGAATATCGTCTTCTCTCATTATTAAATAATCTTTACCATCAAGTTTTAAATCGGTTCCGGCATACTTGCCATAAAGAACTGTGTCACCAATTGCTACGGTCATTGGTTCGTCTTTTTTACCATTTCCTACAGCAACAACAGTACCTTTTTGAGGTTTTTCTTTTGCTGTATCGGGAATAATAATTCCAGAAGCTGTTTGTGTTTCGGCAGCTGCTGGTTCCACAATTACGCGGTCTGAAAGCGGTTTAATGTTTAATGCCATGATTTTTATATTTATGTTTAATTAAATTTTATGTTATCACATAGTAGTCAGAAATTATGCCATTCGAATAAAACTGACAATTTTTCAGCGAATATAGCTAATCTTATATATTGTATCGCGAATGCTGGCAGATTTGGAGGAAAAGACAAGTCAAATTTTTATAAAAAAAAAGTCCCGAACGAATCGAGACTTTGTTTATGAATTTGAAATTCTTAGTTTTTTTCTGGAGTTGCAGGAGTAGCTGCTGGTTTAGTAGCGGTTGTAGTTGAACTTCCGGCTGCAGGAGTAGCTGCTTTATCAGATTTTGTTGTTTCTGTTTGAGGAGTTACTGGCTCAATTAAACTTTTGTTGTCACTTAAGCTTCCTGAGAAACTTAAACTAGATAATAAGATTAATGTTATTAATGATCCTGCCAAAACCCATGTGCTTTTATCTAAAAAGTCTGTTGTTTTTTGTACACCACCTAATTGTTGAGATCCACCTATTGAAGAAGATAAACCGCCACCTTTAGGGTTTTGTACCATAATTACTACGATTAATAAGAAACAAACGATTGTTATTAATACTAAAAAAATTGTAAATGTGCTCATTGCTTAACTATTATTGTTTTATTGTAAATTCTTAATATCCGAAATTCGGTCTGCAAAGAAACTACTTTTTTCTGGATATTTCAAAATTAATATTTCATATGCTTGAATTGCTTTTGAATATTTCTTTTGTTCTAAATAAACTTTCGCTAAAGTTTCAGTCATTAAATAGGATTTGTCTTCTGTTACTGCGGTAGTAATAATCGTTGATCCATCTTTATTTATTGGTGGAATTTTCGGATTGGATTCAATGAACTTATCTATTAAATCTAATTTTTTCTTTCTTGCAAGTTCGGTTTCTGTAGGAGTTTCTTTTCGTTCAATTGGTTTTAATCTTGAAATTTGTAACCACTCTTGAAAAGAATGTTTTTCATTTTTTGTAAATTCTAACGGTTTTCCTATTTCGAGTTTTTCCTCGATACTTTCATTCACTGGAGTTGCCTGAGCAATTGAAGAAAGGATTGAATTTTCAAGAGTATTGTTTGTTTCGGCTGTAATGGTATACTCAACAATTTCGCTACCAACAACATCAATGTTTAGTAGTTCTGCTATTTTTTGGTCATACAAACCATTTTGAACCGTTACAAAATTTTCTGAAGTGATAAAATCAAATAAAATACTTCTATCAGTGGTAAATGCCGCAGCAACTTTTAAGGCATAATTATATTTAAAACTATCTTCATTATACAAGTGTTTTAATCGTAAAACTCGAGCGCTTTGAAAATAAGGAAATTCTTCTATGATTTTTTCTAATGCATTATTGTGACGCTCATTGATGGCATCAGGTTTATTAATTAGATAAGTATAATCAGTTAAGTTCAAAATTTTTCAGTTTTCAGTTTTCAGTTTTCAGTTGGTGCTTGTAAAGTGATTGATTTAACTAATACTTGCGACTGATTTCTGACGACTATAATTTACCATTTGGCTAAAGATTCATTAAATATGTCTTGTGTTATTCGAGTGAAAATTTCATCGATGTAAGAATTTAAAACCGATCCTGTTGGATTTTCATTAGCTTCAAAATCTCTAAAAAAGGAGAATGTTTTTTCAAAATTGTCGTCCTCTTTATTTTTATTTACAAATCTTACATTTACTGTAATTGATAATCTACTTTGTGCCGCTTTTTGGTCGGCAGTGGCAGTCATCGGTGTAATGTTGTATTGTGTTATTTCACCTTCATAAAGTAAATCACCTGCGGTATTGGTTAGATTTAAATTAGTTTGATTCTGTAATATTTCCTGTAGTTTGATCGTAAATGTTCGTTCAATACCTGGTTCAATAAGTGGTGCATTATTTTGAAAATAATTTACTTGAACGGTCTTTGCGTCAATTGGTCCAGTACCAGTAAAATTATATGTTCCGCAACTGTTTAGAGTCAACGCTAAAAGTAGTACTACTATGTATTTGATTTTTGTCATCTGCAAATTTAAAAGCCAAAGATATATTTTTTTATTTCATAAATTGTTAATCCTATTATAATGGATTACAAATCATATTGCTTAATTTTTCTATAAAGCGTTCGTTCAGAAATTCCAAGTTCATCTGCAGCTGCTTTTCTTTTTCCTTTGTTTTTTTCCAAAGATTTTTTGATGAGTTCGATTTCTTTTTGTTCTAATTTTAAAACTTCTTCCTCTTCAACGGTTTCAGCAAATAAGTAATTGTTATCGTCTTCATCCTCATCCTCAAATTCTTCTTGTTCTACAACTTCGTTTTTTGGAATAACGGCGTTGTGAGGTTGTTCTTCAAAGAACGTTTCTTCATCTGATTTACCATAAACTTTTTGAATTAAATTTGGATTTATGTCTTGCACTTTGGCTCCATTTTTCATCAATTCTAAAGTCAATTTCTTTAAATCATTTAAATCACTTTTCATATCAAAAAGGACTTTGTACAAAATATCACGTTCTGTAGAAAAATCGGTATCTGATTTTTTTCCACCAATGACACTTGGCAAACTTGTACCGTCTTGTGGTAAATAAGAAATTAAGGTTTGAAGTGAAATTTCTCTTTTAGTCTCTAAAACCGATATTTGTTCAGCAGAATTTCGCAATTGACGAATATTTCCGCCCCAACGATAATTTAGTAAATACTTTACAGCATCATCGTCAAGTTTTATGGCCGGCATTTTATATTTATGAGCAAAATCAGAAGCAAATTTTCTAAACAACAAATGAATATCGTCTTTTCTTTCGCGCAAGGCAGGTAATCCAATTTCAACCGTACTCAAACGATAATATAAATCTTCACGAAATTTTCCTTTTTCGATGGCGTCAAACATATTTACATTTGTCGCTGCCACAATTCTTACATTGGTTTTTTGAACTTGTGATGAACCAACTTTAATAAACTCACCATTTTCTAAAACACGCAGTAAGCGAACTTGGGTTGTTAAAGGCAATTCTCCAACTTCATCAAGAAAAATGGTTCCGCCATCAGCTACTTCAAAATAACCTTCACGAGCATTATTTGCGCCTGTAAACGATCCTTTTTCGTGACCAAAAAGTTCACTATCAATGGTTCCTTCTGGAATGGCACCACAATTTACAGCAATATATTTACCGTGCTTTCTGTGCGAAAGCGAATGTATTATCTTAGGAATGCTTTCTTTACCAACGCCACTTTCACCAACTACCAATACCGAAATATCTGTAGGAGCAACTTGAATAGCTTTTTCTACTGCACGATTGAGCTTTGGATCATTTCCAATAATTTCAAATCGCTGTTTTATAGATTGTACTGTTTCCATTTGAAAAGGTTTAAAAGTTTAAAAGTTTAGGGTTTAAAGTTGTTTGAAGAACTTGAAACCTTACACTTGAAACCAATTTTAATTCATCTCACTATATCCAACTGCTTCACCAATCAATGTTCCGCTTGTGCAATTCGTGATTTTTACATTTACGAAATCACCAATTTTATAATGTTCCTTAGGAAAAACAACGGTAATACTTTGTGAATTTCTTCCTGACAAATCATTTTCTGATTTTTTAGAGGTTTTTTCAACCAAAACTTCAACCGTTTGACCTAAAAACTCTTGTGTTCTAAAGGCGCTGTGACTTCTTTGCAAATCAACAATTTCTTGTAATCGTCTCGCTTTAGTTTCTTCAGGAACATCGTCTTCCATTTTTCTTCCAGCCAAAGTTCCTGGTCGTTCTGAATAAGAATACATATAGCCAAAACTATATTTTACATAGTCCATTAACGATAAAGTATCTTGATGATCTTCTTCAGTTTCGGTAGGAAAACCTGCAATCATATCCTGTGTAATGCAAACATTCGGAATTATTGATTTGATGTTGTCTATCAAATGCATGTATTCTTCGCGTGTGTGCAGTCGATTCATTTCTTTTAATATTCTATTGCTTCCCGATTGAACAGGTAAATGAATGTGGTTGCAAATATTTGGATATTTTGCAATAATGTGAAGCACTTCTTCGTGCATATCCTGCGGATTTGAGGTCGAAAAACGAATACGCATTTTAGGAAAACCAATTGCTACCATTTCTAACAACTGTTCAAATTTTACAGCAGTTGCTTGTTGCATTTCGGTTGCTTTATCAAAATCTTTTTTCAATCCGCCACCATACCAAAGGTAACTGTCTACATTTTGTCCTAAAAGTGTAATTTCTTTGTAACCTGTATCCCAAAGTTGCTGAATTTCTGTCATAATACTTTGCGGTTCACGACTTCTTTCACGACCACGAGTAAAAGGCACAACGCAAAACGTACACATATTATCACAACCACGTGTAATCGAAACAAACGCCGAAACGCCATTAGAATTCAATCGCACAGGCGAAATGTCACCATACGTTTCTTCTTTAGATAAAATTACGTTTATAGCATCTCGTCCATCTTCAATTTCAGCAAGTAAATTTGGCAAATCTTTGTATGCATCAGGACCAACAACCATATCAACAATTTTCTCTTGTTCAAGAAATTGTTCTTTCAATCGTTCGGCCATACAACCCAAAACACCTACTTTCATTTTGGGATTAATATCACGTTTTACAGCATTGTATTTTTCTAAACGTTTTCTAACAGTTTGCTCTGCTTTATCACGAATAGAACACGTATTTACCAAAACTAAATCGGCTTCTTCTAATATTTGAGTAGTATTATAACCTTCATTTGTCAAGATGGAAGCTACAATTTCACTATCAGAAAAATTCATAGCGCAACCATAACTTTCAATATAAAGTTTCTTTGTGTTTTCGGGTTTATTCTCAAGAACTAAACTTTGTCCTTGAACTTTTTCATCAATTTCTTTTTCCATAAAATAATCTTCGATTGAATCGGACTACAAAGATAATACTAAATTACAAAATCTGACAAGATGGCAGACAATGTTTAACATTCTTTTATTAAGTAGCGATTGGTTAGGGAATTTTCAGCAATCCATATTCCTGCATTCCTTTGCAATCTTTTCATTTTTTAAGAAAAAATGAAAAGGATTTCCATTCCATTCAGGGCTAAATTTATTTCTATTTTTATATGTGTAATTTTTAAAAATCATATCAAAAACCAAAAATTTAAAAAAAACCTATACTTTTGCCGAACAAATAAAATACATAATGGCAAAGAATTTAGTTATAGTAGAGTCACCAGCAAAAGCAAAAACGATCGAAAAATTTCTTGGTACCGACTATCAAGTCGAGTCAAGTTATGGTCATATTGCCGATTTGCCTTCCAAAGAAATAGGAGTAGATGTCGAAAACGGATTCAAGCCAAAGTATGAAGTTTCAGCCGATAAAAAAGCATTGGTAACAAAACTAAGAGGTTTAGCCAAAAATGCCGATATGGTTTGGTTAGCTTCCGATGAAGACCGCGAAGGAGAAGCAATTTCTTGGCATCTTGCGGAAGAACTAAAATTAGATAAAAACAAAACCAAAAGAATTGTTTTTCACGAAATCACAAAAAATGCTATCCTAAAAGCTATCGATAATCCGAGAGAAATTGATTATAATTTAGTAAATGCTCAACAAGCTCGTAGAGTTTTAGACAGATTAGTAGGTTACGAATTATCGCCAGTTTTATGGCGTAAAATTAAAGGTGGATTATCTGCTGGACGTGTTCAATCAGTTTCGGTAAGATTAATTGTAGAACGTGAACGAGAAATTCAGAATTTCAAACCAGTAGCAAGTTATTCTGTTGTAGCAGAATTCGTAAACGAAGCCGGAAGAGCTTTTAAAGCCAAACTTCCAAAGAATTTTAATACTAAAAAAGAAGCCGAAGATTTTTTAAATAAAAATATCGGTTCTAATTATAAAGTAGGCGATTTAGAAACAAAACCTACTAAAAAATCTCCAACAGGTCCATTTACAACTTCAACACTTCAACAAGAAGCAGCTCGTAAATTATATCTTCCAGTTGGAATCACAATGCAATTAGCTCAGCGTTTATACGAAGCCGGATTGATTACTTATATGAGAACGGATTCGGTTAATCTTTCTAAAGAAGCGATGGAAGCGGCACAAGCAGAAATCATTCGTTCTTATGGAAAAGAGTTTTCAAAACCGAGAACATTCACCAATAAAAGCAAAGGCGCACAAGAAGCACACGAGGCAATTCGTCCAACGGATATGTCGCGTCATACTGTAAATATTGATAGAGATCAAGCACGTTTGTATGATTTAATTTGGAAAAGAACATTGGCTTCTCAAATGAGTGATGCCGAGTTGGAAAGAACCAATGTAAAAATTGAGGCAAACAATCATTCCGAAGTTTTTACTGCTTCAGGAGAAGTGATCAAATTTGAAGGATTCTTGAAAGTTTACCTTGAAGGGAATGATGAAGATGAAGAAGAACAAGAAGGAATGTTGCCAGCAATGAAAGTCAATGAGAAACTGAGCAATAATTACATCACGGCTACAGAACGCTATTCTCGTCCGCCAAGTCGTTATACAGAAGCATCTTTAGTTAAAAAATTGGAAGAGCTTGGTATTGGTCGTCCGTCAACTTATGCGCCAACAATTTCTACAATCATCAATAGAAGTTATGTAGAAAAAGGAACGCTTGAAGGTCAAGAGCGAAAATATACGCAGTTAACATTGCAATCAGGAAAAGTATCGGATGTAATTCAAAAAGAAAATACAGGTTCTGATAAAGGAAAATTAGTTCCAACCGATATCGGAAATATTGTAACCGATTTCTTGGTTAAAAACTTTGATGCCATTTTAGATTATAATTTCACTGCAAAAGTCGAACAAGATTTTGACGAAATCGCAGAAGGAAATATCAATTGGACCAAAATGATGCAGGAGTTTTATGATAAATTCCATCCCAATGTAAAAGATGTTGAGGCCAACGCCGATAGAGAAAGTGGTGAAAGAATTTTAGGAAAACATCCAGAATCAGGAAAAACAGTTTTGGTACGTTTAGGAAAATTTGGTGCAATGGCGCAAATTGGTGATAGTGAAGATGAAGAGAAAAAATTTGCAAGTTTGCGTCCAGAACAAAATATCGGTACGATTACTCTTGAAGAAGCACTGAATTTATTTTTATTGCCTAAAGCATTAGGAACATACAAAGGCGAAGAAGTAGAGGTAAGTTTAGGACGTTTCGGACCATTTGTACGTTTCGGAAAAGTATTTGTTTCACTTCCAAAAGGTGAAGAACCATTAGATGTAGATTTAGAAAGAGCAAAGGTTTTAATCGATGAAAAAACACAAGCTGATGCGCCAATAGCCGTTTATAAAGGCGAAGGTGTTCAAAAAGGCACAGGAAGATTTGGTCCATTTATTAAGTGGGATGGAATTTTCATCAACGTTTCTAAAAAATATAATTTTGATAATTTATCGCAACAAGACATTGAGGAATTAATTGAAGATAAACTTCAAAAAAATATCGATAAAGTAATCCACAATTGGGAAGCTGAAGGAATTTTGGTTCAGAAGGCTCGTTGGGGAAGAAGCGAAATTACCAAAGGTAAAATCAAAATTGAATTAAGTAAAGATGTTGATGCTTCAAAATTAACATTAGAAGAAGTTCAGGAGATGATTGCTAAGAAAACTCCTGCTAAAAAAGCGCCTGCCAAAAAACCAGCAGCTAAGAAAGCACCAGCAAAAAAAGCAACTACAAAAAAGAAATAATAAATGGAATTCGATTTTCTTACGCCTTTAGATAATGATTTGATAATTGATATTAAACAATTGTCATCTCAGCATTTGTCAAGTAAGGTTGTTTTTCATACAGAAGCCGAGTTTCCAGATATTTCTAAAATTGATATTGCAATTATTGGAGTTCTTGAAAACCGAGGTAAAGATAATTCTGAAGTTAATTTATCATTCATCAGAAAAGAATTATACGGATTATTTCCCGGAAATTGGAGTAAGTCTATTGCTGATTTAGGTGATATTTATTCAGGTGAATCTCTTGATGATACCTATTTTGCATTGAAAAAAGTTGTTGCAAAATTAATTATGAACAAGGTTATTCCTATTGTGATCGGTGGTTCTCAAGATTTGACTTATGCTTTATATCGAAGTTATGATGATTTAGAGCAAATGGTCAATTTGGTAGCGATTGACAATAAATTTGATTTAGGAAAACAAGAAGAATCCATTTCGGCCAATTCTTATTTATCTAAAGTCATTGTTGATGAGCCTAATAATCTTTTTAATTACAGTAATGTTGGGTATCAAACCTATTTCAATTCGCAAGAAGAAATTGATTTGATGGAAAAATTGTTTTTTGATGCCTATCGTTTAGGTGAAGTTTGTAATAATATTTCCATCTCTGAACCTGTTTTTCGAGATGCTGACATTGTAAGTATTGATTTGACTTCTGTAAAATCATCAGATTCAGGAAATTTTACAAATTTTCAACCTAACGGATTTAATGGAAAAGAAATTTGTGCACTTTCAAGATATGCTGGAATTAGTGATAAAGTTTCTTGTTTAGGAATTTTTAATCATAACAATACTAGACAAGAATCGGTATTGATTTCGCAAGTGATTTGGTATTTTATTGAAGGTATTCATTATCGATCAAATGAGTATCCGTTTGGAAGTAAAGAAAACTATATTAAATATACGGTACCATTTGAAGATGAGGATATTGTGTTTTATAAAAGTAATAAAACCGAACGTTGGTGGATTGAAATACCATTTTTTACAAACAGTCACAATAAACTAAAAAAGAATACGTTATTACCTTGTTCTCACGAAGATTATTTAGCGGCTTGCAATCAAGAGTTTCCTGAACGATGGTGGAAAGCACAACGCAAGAGTATTTTATAGATTTTAATTGAGATAAAATCTTATAAATTCTTTTAAACATAAAATTTGTAAGAAAAAATACATTAAAACAATACATATTTGCAAATAAACGTACTTTTTTGCACTTTATCGATGATTTAATTTTGACGATTAATATTTATTTGTATTTTTGGTCAGGAAATGAAAATTTTAAGATATAAATAATTGTTTTTTTCAAAAATAATAGATAGGTTTACGCCCTTAAATTAAGAATACATAATTAACCCAAATTAATATGAAGAAGTTCATTGCATTTGCATCTGTTTTAACACTACTAGTTAGCTGTGGAAAGTCTAACGACAAAGGAGAATTAGTAGGAGTAAAAGGTAAGAAATGGCATCCAGAAAAACCATACGGAATGACTTTAGTTCCTGGTGGTGCTTTCATTATGGGTAAATCAGATGATGATTTAGCTAATGTTCAAGATGCTCCAACTAAAACAGTAACAGTTAGATCATTTTATATGGATGAAACTGAAATTACTAACAGTGAGTACCGCCAATTCGTAGAATGGGTTAAGGATTCTATTATTAGAGTACGTTTAGCTATTCTTGCTGATGAAACTGGTACAAAACCTGGTGCAGGTAAAGGTGGTAAAAATGGTGGAAGCATCGGTGATTTCGCTTTTGCTGACCAAGATCCGGCTAAAATGACTCCGTATGATAAATATATGTACGAGAATTACTATAGTGTTGGTACAACAGATGATCCTTATGCAGGTAGAAGACTTAACAAAAAAGTTAAGTTAATTACAGATACTAAAAAATATCCAGACGAATACTATGTTGAGGTTATGGATACCATGTATTTGCCAGTAGCAGAATCCTATAACGGTTTAAGAACAATTGATGTTGATAAATTGAAATTCCACTATTCTTGGATGGATATTCAAGCAGCTGCTAAAGCTAAAGTTGGAAAGAGAAGTAAGTTTATCAAAACTGAAAACACTAAAGTTTATCCAGATACTACAACTTGGATTAAAGATTTCTCATATTCATATAATGAGCCAATGCACAATGATTATTTCTGGCACCAAGCTTATGGAGATTATCCTGTAGTAGGTGTTAACTGGAAGCAAGCTAAAGCATTTTGCGCTTGGAGAACTTTGAACAAAAATATTTATGTTAAAAAGAAAAAAGGTAGAGATTTGATTAACTCTTTCCGTTTACCAACTGAAGCGGAGTGGGAATATGCTGCTCGTGGTGGTCTAGAATCAGGTAACTATCCTTGGGGTGGACCTTATACTAAAAATGATAGAGGATGTTTTATGGCTAACTTCAAACCTAACCGTGGAGATTATGCTGCAGACCAATCATTATACACTGTTGAAGCTAAATCTTATGAGCCAAACGGATACAATCTATACAATATGTCAGGAAACGTAGCAGAATGGACCGATTCATCTTATGATGCATCAGCTTACGAATATGTTTCAACAATGAATCCAAATGTGCCTGATACTTCTAACAAACGTAAAGTTGTAAGAGGTGGTTCTTGGAAAGATGTTGCTTACTTCTTGCAAGTAGGAACTAGAGATTTCGAATATCAAGATACTGCAAGAAGCTACATTGGTTTCAGAACAGTTCAAGATTATATGGGAACTCAAACAACCGGTAACGGTAAGATCAAAAGATAATTTGTATATTAACTAACTTAATTATATTAAACTTAACTAACTAAATTATTATTATTATGGGATTATTATCACCTAAAGTTATGAATTTCGCCTATGGTATGGGTGCAGCAGTTGTAATTGTTGGAGCATTATTTAAAATTGCTCACTTTGAATTAGGACCTTTAACAGGAACTGTGATGTTAACAATCGGATTATTAACAGAAGCTGCGATTTTCGCATTATCAGCTTTTGAAACGCCACCAGCAGAAATTGATTGGTCAATTGTTTACCCTGAATTAGCAGGTGGACAAGCACAACCTAAATCAGCTAAAAAAGAAGATCCAAAAGAAGCACAAGGTTTGCTTTCTCAAAAATTAGATAATATGTTAAAAGAAGCTAAAATCGATGGTGAATTGATGGCTAGCTTAGGTAACAGTATCAAAAACTTTGAAGGTGCTGCTAAATCAATTTCTCCAACTGTAGATGCTATGGCAGGACAAAAGAAATATGCAGAAGAAATGGGTAAAGCTGCAACTCAAATGGAAGCTTTAAACAGTCTTTACCAATCACAATTACAAAGTGCTGAAAGAAATGCACAAATCAATAACGAAGTTGCTGAAAACAACTTAAAATTAAAAGACCAAATGCAGTCTTTAACTTCTAACTTATCTACATTAAATAATGTATATGGTGGAATGTTGTCTGCAATGAGCAATAAAGGATAATTAGTTTTTTTAACTATATTTTATTAAATTAACAATTAAAACTAATTAGAAAAAATGGCAGGAGGAAAATTAACCCCTAGACAGAAGATGATTAACCTAATGTACTTGGTTTTCATCGCGATGTTGGCAATGAACATGTCAAAAGAAGTCCTTTCGGCTTTCGGTTTGATGAATGAAAGATTTGAAGGAGCTACAAGTTCTGCAAATCAAACAAATGAGCAAATGCTTAAAGCTTTAGATGATAAAGCTGCGGAAGCAAAAGGAGACTTTATCGCTGCAGCTGCTACTGCACACAAAGTGGAGGCTGCTTCTAAAAAGTTTTTCGACTTTATCGGAACATTAAAAACTGAGGTTTTAGTAGGTGTTGAAGCTGAAGATGGTAAATTACCATATGAAGCAATGGATAAAGCGGATAACCTTGACCACAGCTGGTTTACAGGTGATGGTTACACTAAAAGAGGTAATGAAGTTATTGCAGCAGTTGAGGCTTACAAGGCTGATATGAAAGCAGCATTAAATGACAAAAAGTATACTCCAATTTTAAATGAATTGAACAACAAATTTAATACTGAACCTGTTGCTAACAAAGAAGGTGTTAAAATTAAGTTCTTAGATTATCACTTTAAAGGTTTTCCTGCAATTGCATCTTTAGCAAAATTATCTGCTTGGCAGAATGATGTTAAAAAAGCTGAATCAGATGTAATAGCTTCGGCTTTAGGAAAGGCTGCTGTTAGTGAAGCTTCTTATAGCAAGTTTCAAGCTATTGTAGCTTTGGATAAAAATGTTTATTTTCAAGGTGAACCAGTAACTGGTAAAGTTGTATTAGGAAAATACGATCCTAATGCAGGTGCAAATTTTGGAAATTTCAAAGGTCCTGGAAAATTAGTAAACGGTCAAGCTATCATTTCTACAACTGCAGGTGCTGTTGGTGAGCAAACTCTTTCTGGTTCTTTTAGTTTTACAGAAAATGGCAAGCCAATTCCATTAAAGTTTGAAGGTAAATATGTTGTTGTACCTCGTCCAAATTCAGCTAATATTTCTGCTGATAAAATGAACGTTGTGTACAGAGGTTTACCAAACCCATTAACGATTTCTTTTGCTGGTATTGGTGATAATAATGTTTCTGCTTCTGCGCCAGGTTTATCTCCTGCTGGTGGAAAAGGTAAATATAATTTAAATCCTGGAGCTGGTACTGAAGTTACAGTTACTGCTACTGGTAAAATGACAGATGGTAAAACTGTTTCTGATAGAAAAGTTTTCAGAATTAAAGGTATTCCTGCGCCACAAGCTGCAATTGGAGGTAAAGACGGTACACAAAAAGGTTCTAAATCGCGTCTTGAAGTTTCGCAGATTACAGCTGTATTACCTGACTTTTTATATGATTTGAAATTTCAAGTAACACAATTTGTGTTGAAAGTTCCAGGTCAAGCTTCAATTGTTGTAAACGGAGATAGAGTTAATGCTCAATGTAAAGCTGCTTTAGCTAAAGCAAAAGCTGGAGATCAGGTTACTATATCTGACGTTAAGACTAAAATTATTGGTGATGGTTCTGGAATTCAAACCAAAACAGCTGCACCAGCTATATACGAAATACAATAAAAATTTAAGTTTGTCGTTATAAACCTACTTAGATAACTTAGAATATAAATTATGAAATTGAAAAACTTTTTTTTAGTTGTTTTTAGTGTTGCAGGTTCTTTTTTTGCTTCTGCTCAATCTAATTTACTGAATGCTAAAACACCAGATGAGATAGGTAAAAAAACGGCTGCTCAATTAGAGTCAGACAATGATAAACCTCTACCTTACGGGTATGTTCACGATAGAGACGTTTTGATGGGTAAAACTACTTGGGAGTTAATTGATGTTGATGAAAGAATTAATTTTCCCTTATACTATCCTGTAGATACTGCTTTTGTAGGTAAAGAAAGAAGATCTCTTTTTCAAGTGTTATTGAATGGCATCAAATCAGGAAAGATAACTGAAGTTTATAATGATGATTATTTTAATTCTAAGGTTACATTGAAGGACATCGAATCTGTATTTAAGTATATTGATACTACTGATGCTGGTATTGATGAATTCAATACTGATGTTGAAGGATACAAATCAGGTGCTAAAGTTTTAGATAAACAATACATTGAGGAAACTGAATTAACTGCAAAAGATGTTTCTGGCTATAGAATTAAAGGTTTTTGGTATTTTGATAAACGTCAAAGTGAATTAAAATATAGAATGTTGGCAATTTGCCCAGTTGCTACTGAAGCCCGTGCTAAGGCTAAAGGTGAAAGTGACCCAATTGATTTATTTTGGGTTTATTTCCCATCAATCAGAGATATTTTACACGAGGCTAAAGCTTTTAATGATAAAAACTCTGCAATGCCTTTGACTTTTGATCATTTGTTAAACTCACGACGTTTTAGTGGTGTTATCTACAAGGAGGAAAATGTTTATGGCGACAGAACTATTCAAGATTATATGAAAGACAATTCGCAAATGCAATTGTTAGAATCGGAACGAGTAAAAGAGAAGATTCGTAATTTTGAACAAGATATGTGGAATTACTAATTATAGTTCTCAAATAATAAAAAAACTCTTATCGAAAGATAGGAGTTTTTTTATGGCCATTTTTTATCTTTACATTTTTACAAAGCTTATGTTAGATTATATTATCGTCGGTTCTGGTCTTGCAGGAATAGCTTTTTCTGAATTTGCTATTAATAAAGAAAAGTCTATTTTGGTTATTAATAATCAATCTCAAAATTCTTCACGAATAGCAGCTGGTTTATATAATCCGGTGATATTAAAACGTTTTAGCGAAGTTTGGGAAGCTTCTGATCAACTAGATTTATTAAAGGAATTTTATAGCTCTATAGAGCAAAAGTTAAATGTTAAAGTCGATTACAGAATTCCACTATTACGCAAGTTTTATTCAGTTGAAGAACAAAATAATTGGTTTGCAGCGTCAGACAAACCTAATCTTTCAAAGTTTCTTTCAACTTCATTAGTTACAAAGAAATTCGATTACATTGCGTCGCCTTTTAATTTTGGTGAGGTTTTGCACGCTGGTTATGTTGATACTTCGCTTCTTCTAGATGCATATAATGGCTATCTGAAATCAAATCAATTGTTACTAGAAGAAACTTTTGATTATAATGATTTGATCATAAATGATGATGGAGTGCTTTATAAAAATCATAAAGCCAAGAATATTATCTTCGCAGAAGGATTTGGAATACATTCTAATCCATTTTTTAATCAATTACCTCTAGATGGTACAAAGGGAGAATTATTGCTTGTTAAAGCGTCAAATTTGAATTTAGAAGTCATCGTTAATTCTTCCATTTTTATCATTCCAATGGGCAATGATCTTTATAAAGTAGGTTCAACTTATAATTGGCAGGATAAAACAAATGTTCCTACCGAAGAGGCTAAGAAGGAATTGCTTGATAATTTGAAGGATTTAATCCATTGTGATTTTGAAATCATCGAACATTTTGCTGGAGTTAGACCAACAGTGAAGGACAGGCGACCTTTAGTAGGAACGCATCCAAAATATAAAAATCTACATGTTTTAAACGGACTTGGAACAAGAGGAGTAATGCTTGCGCCTGCAATGGCTAAAAGTTTATTTGATTATATTGAAAAGCAAATTCCTTTAGATAAGCATATTGATATTAGCAGGATTAAGAATTTTGTTTCCAATTCTTATCATAATGAATAAACATATTGATGTAAATATTTCGGGCAAGTCTTGCTGTTATTGGCATTAAAATAAAAATTCCCGTTCCTAAAGATAGAAATGAAGTTTTTACTGATAAATTCAGAATAAGTTTCGTAATGACAAATAGCGCTACGCCAATGGCAACTGTTAGTCCATAACTAACATACATTGCACCATAAAAAAAAGAAGGTTCGATTACATATTGCGTTTTGCAGTGGCTGCAAGTTTCCTGCATTTTGTAGATTGTACTAAGTTTGTAAGGATTTTTTTCCACATACATACTTTCTTGATGACATTTTGGACAACTTCCTGTTAAAATACTATATAATGTGCTTCCTTTTTTTAACATTTGCAAAAAATTTCTGTAAAGGTACACCTTTGAAATTTTAGTAATGTAACAAATATTACAATAATCTAATTTAATTATGAGATTTGAGTTTAAACTTTTAAACTTATAAACTCATAAACTTTTAAACAATATAAATGCTAAATATTCACAATTTATCAGTTTCTTTCGGTGGTTCTTATCTTTTTGAAGAAGTAACTTTTCGATTAGGTTCGGGCGACAGAGTTGGTCTTGTCGGAAAAAATGGTGCAGGAAAATCCACTATGCTTAAAATTTTAGCAGGTGACTTCAAACCCGATTCCGGTCAAATCGCAACTGAGAAAGAAATTCAAATGGGTTTTCTTCGACAAGATATCGATTTTGAACAAGGTAGAACAGTGCTTGAAGAAGCATATGAAGCATTTACTGAAATTAAACATGTTGAGAAAAAACTAGAAGAAATTAACCATCTTTTAGTAACAAGAACCGATTATGAAAGCGAAGAATACGGTCAAATTATTGAAGATTTGTCTGATTATACACATCGTTTTGAACTTCTTGGTGGTTATAATTATGTTGGTGATACCGAAAAAATTCTTCTCGGTTTAGGTTTTAAACGTGAAGTTTTCAACGACCAAACAGATACTTTTTCTGGAGGTTGGAGAATGCGTATCGAATTAGCTAAATTACTTTTACAATCTAATGATATTCTTCTTCTCGATGAGCCTACCAATCACTTAGATATTGAAAGTATCATTTGGTTAGAAGGATTTTTAAGAAATTTCCCTGGTGTAGTAGTTATTGTTTCACACGATAAGATGTTTCTTGATAATGTTACCAATAGAACTATCGAAATCTCTTTGGGTAAGGCATATGATTTTAACAAACCTTATTCTGAATATTTAGAGTTACGTCACGAGATTAGAGAGAAACAATTGGCAACTCAAAAAAATCAAGCCAAGAAAATTGAAGAAACTGAGAAATTAATCGAGAAATTTCGTGCTAAAGCTTCTAAGGCGTCAATGGCGCAATCTTTAATTAAAAAGTTGGATAAAGTAGAGCGTATCGAAGTTGATGAAGATGATAATTCGGTTATGAACATCTCATTTCCAGTTTCAAAAGTGCCTGGACGTGTTGTGATTGAAGCCGAAAAAGTAACTAAAGCTTATGGCGATAAAGTGATTCTTAAAGATATCTCGTTATTGGTTGAAAGAGGTAGTAAGATTGCTTTTGTAGGTCAAAACGGTCAAGGTAAATCTACTTTTATCAAAGCAATAGTTAACGAGTTCAAATACCAAGGCGAAATCAAATTAGGTCATAATGTTCAAGTAGGATATTTTGCCCAAAATCAAGCCGAATATCTCGACGGTGAAATTACGTTACTACAAACAATGGAAGATGCTGCAACCGATACAAATCGAATGAAAGTTCGCGATATGTTAGGTTCGTTTCTTTTCCGTGGTGACGATGTAGATAAAAAAGTAAAAGTACTTTCTGGTGGTGAGCGCAATCGCTTGGCATTGTGTAAATTATTACTACAACCTATCAATGTTTTGGTGATGGATGAGCCAACAAATCACTTAGATATTAAATCGAAAAATGTCTTAAAAGCTGCGCTTCAAAAGTATGAAGGAACACTTTTGTTAGTTTCTCACGATAGAGATTTCTTGCAAGGAATGTCCAATATCGTTTATGAGTTTAAAGACCAAAAAATTAAAGAATATCTTGGTGATATCAACTTTTTTCTAGAGCAACGCAATATGGAAAATATGCGTGAAGTTGAGAAAAAAGACGTTATTAAAAAAGAAACTCCAAAAGAAAATACTAAAGTTTCTTACGAAGATCAAAAGAAAAGTAAGTCACTTCAAAACCGACTTAGTAAAATTGAAAGTCAAATTCAGCAACTAGAAAAAGACATCCAAAATGATGATAAATCGTTAGCTTCAAACTACGATAAACACATCGAGGATGCTAACTTTTTCATAGCTTACAACAAGAAAAAAGCCGAGTTAGATAAGTTATTAGAAGATTGGGAAGTTGTTCAAGGTGAAATAGATGCATTATAGAAACAATATAAAAATCCTTTTTGACTTAAGAAATTTGCACTTAACAATTTCTGTAGTTATTGTTGCTTTAGTGGCAATTATTTATGGATTTTTGCCCAACCTTCTCTTTGATGTAACGGTTATAACTCCCGATGAGAATTCTATTTTTAAAGCACTAATGGGTTTGTACTTTTCGTTTGCCACACTTTGGGTTTTAGGTCTCTTTAACAAAAAGTATTGGCAAATGGCAACGCTAACTAATTTTCTTTTTATGTTCGGACTCGCTTTCGGCAGAATAGTTAGTTTATGTCTTGACGGATTTCCTTCACCTGTATTTTTATTCGGAACAATTGGCGAGTTAACTTTAGGTTGTTACGCTTTGTATCAATTAAATAATCATAAGATTAAGTAGTTTGATTTGAAGCTAATCCTGCTGTTCATTCCAAGTTTTTATCAACAATTCTTTTTTTATAAGCACTAAAAAGAGCTTCCGTTGGTCGCTTTTTTAGCACAATAAAAAATAGAATTCTTCAATAAAAAGCTTTCCATTACCATCAGGGCTAAAAAGCACTAAGTAAAAAGATCACGAAGAAACCTGCAACTTTCTTATTAAGCAAGCCTACAATAAGTTAATCACATTCAAAGCACAACTCGAAACCCGAAACCCGAATCTACTTAAACGGATGTCGCATCTGCCAAACAAGTTCTGGTTCTAATTTCTTAAAAATATAGCCAACATACTTATTTATTAATTTGTTGTTATGGTATATAAAACCCGACATATTCACCGGTATTGCACCAATAGAGCTTTTTATTTCTAGAGCAGTTCTTCCAAAAATTATTTTCTTAAATCCATTTTCTATACCAAATTCTGTCATATTGTAGAGCATATTTAAATACAACATATTTTCTTTTTGAACCTTTGAATCATAGCCCAAAAAATAGGTTTCTAAAACCGTTCCGTTGAGTAAAATAGTGTGAAATCCAACTAATGTATTTTCAAGATAATAACCAAAGATTAAAAAATCATTCTCACATTGTTCCTTTAAAGTTGAAAAGTGATTTTTTGCTAAAAAGAAGGTGTTAAAAGGAGCATTTTTAGCGACATAATAATATAAATCATATAGCTTTTCTTCATTTGCAAGAACTTCTTCTAATGATAATTCTTTAACTACTATTCCATCAAATTTTTTATGGGCACGCTTGTATTGATCTCTGTATTTTTTTGAAAATGAGTCGCAATAGTCTTCCTTGCTTTTCCAATTATCATTTAAAAAAAAAATCATATTGGGTTGTGTATTGAACTCATAAATTTTGTTGAATTCATATTTTTTAAGTTCAATGGCACTAAATTCGTAGAAATCTTTAAACGAGACTAAATGAATTTTTATCTTTTTGCTTTTGAAATAATTAGTAATTTCTTGTGCCGCATCAATTAGAATTTTGCTAACAAACTGCAATGCAATTTCTTTTGAAAACGCATAGCCATTTTGGCCGGTGATCATATTGTTTCCTACGAAAAGTGTATGCGAGGCAAAGTTTTTAAAAATGAAATTTCGAATAAAAGTTTTAAAACATTTATCTCGATCGCCAAATGATTCTAATTTATTTAAATCAAGATATTGCGCCAACGAAACACCTATAAGTTCTTGGTTTTCAAAGATTCCAATGTAAAAACATTGCATATTAATTGGTGCAGATTTTTCAAGAACTTTTAAATATTCAGTTTGTAAAAAAACATTAGATACAGCTACATCGTTCCAAAGTTCTGGAAGCTGTTCAACGAGATTGTATATTTTATAAGAGAGTCCTTTCACAATAAAAATCGCTCCACAAATGTAGAGCGATTAGTTTATAATTTTGTGTTAAATTATTTCCAGCCGCAAACAATGGCACCCATTATTGTCATAATAACCGTCCAATAGCCAGCGGTAATGGCAATATATTTCCAAGATTTATGCTCGAATAAACCATTAATGGCAATTACGGGCAATGCTAAAAATAAACCCGACATAAATCCGTGCAAAGCACCATGTTGGAAAGTTCTAAATTCAGTACCATAATCTAGCATAAAAGCGGCGTAAGATGGTTTGGCAGACGCAACCATATCGAATCCACCTATCATACTAAGTGCGCCCATTTGATGAATTACCAAAATAGGCATAATTAAAGCAAGCATAAACGAATAAATTAAAGTCAATCCGAAAATTTTAGCCATATTTCCTTTTCTGGCTTTTTCTTCGGTCATCCCTGTTTCATTCATCCAAATGGTTCCGAACACTTTTGGGTTGTACCAAACGAATCCCACTACTAAACTTGAAAATGCAGCTACTAGAACTGCGTAAAAATTAAATGGCATACTCTTATAATTTAATTGGTTAGATAACAAATATAAATTATTTTTTATTTTTAAAAAATTTATTTTTTTGTAGGAAATTGTCGTTAAAAAATGAGTTAATTTGAAATAAATATGCATTTCATCGATTATTTTTGTCTATTAACGACAATTTGATTTGTTTTACAACTTAATAGAAAAGATATGAAAGCAACTATTACTCTTATTTGTACCTTATTTTTTACTGCTTTAATGTTTGCAGAGGTTTCTACTTCAGAAAAAAATGCATTGATTAACTTTAATAAAGCAACGAATGGTAGTCAATGGACCACTAAATGGGATTTCAATGCCGAAGTGAGTACTTGGTTTGGTGTCAAAATTGTTAACGATAAAGTAGTTAGTATCGATCTTTCTAATAATAACTTATCAGGAACTTTATCTCAAGATTTGTCAACTTTAAAATCGTTACAGACCTTAGTCTTATTCAAGAATAATATAACGGGTTCTATTCCTGCAAATTTAGGAGAATTAAAAGCATTACGAATATTAGATATTTCATTTAACAAGTTATCGGGAACAATTCCTGCAGAATTAACATCAGCAACTTCCTTGAAAGAAATTCATTTGTTTATGAATGACCTTTCAGGCGATTTGCCAAGTACAATTGGTAACTTATCTAATCTGCAAGTATTGTCACTTTACAACAATAGTTTGTCAGGTGTTTTACCTGAATCTTTATATAGCATAAAATCATTAAAAGTTCTTGCGTTAAATAGTAATAAATTCACAGGAGAACTAAGTAACTTGGTTTCTAATCTAGTTGCGCTTGAAAGCTTAAGTTTATTTGACAACAAGATGAATGGTCAAGTGCCATTAAATTTAGAAAAATTAACCAATTTGGCTGAAATGAATATTTCTTACAATAGTTTTAATGGTATTGTGTCTAAAAAATTAGCTAAAAAAGATATGCTAAATTTGACAATGGTTGATCAATATGGTGTAGCTTCTACACTAAAAGTAGTAATGGATAAAGATAAAGCAGTTGCTTCAGAAGAATAAAAAAATAATCTGAATTTATAATCAAAACCTTAATGATTTTTTGTTAAGGTTTTTTTTAGTTTAAAATCGTCATATTTTAATTTATAATATGTTAATATTGTAAAAAAAAAATAATTAGACAATATGAATTTAGGGTTGAGTGTTTTACTTGTTGATGATCATTTGGTAGTTCGAAAAGGAGTCGAGCTAGTTTTATTAGGCTCTTTTCCAAAGGCGCATGTTTACAGTGCCGAAAATTATGAAGATGCTATAGATATCGTTAAGACCATTAAATTGGATTTAATAATACTAGATATCAATATCAACGGAGTAGAGAATATCAAGATAATGAAATCAATTAAGGAAATTCAATCCAAAGTGAAGATTTTGATTTTTTCATCACATGAAGAAAAAAACTATGGTGTAAGATATATTAGTAACGGCGCAGATGGCTTTTTAAACAAGTTTTGTACAGAAGATAAAATTGTCAAAGCGGTCAATCAGATTTTAAAAGACGGCTATTTTTATAGTGAATCGGTTAGAGAAAAAATAGAGCAAAAATCCAATAAGAAAGCTAAAAATAATTCCATTGAAAGTTTGTCAAATAGGGAGTTTGAAATTGCAAAACTGCTTATCTCGGGTGATGGCAATTTGGAAATTTCAAATAAATTAAATATTCAAATGTCTACCGTTAGTACATACAAAAATAGGATTTTTGAAAAATTAAATATCAATAACGTAGTTTCATTATCTGAATTTTTTAAAGAGAATGAATAAAAAGTTGGAAAGCATTAATGATAAGTTAACCATTCTTCTGGTAGACGATCATTTTATTGTAAGAAAAGGAATAGAGTTAATTTTAAATGTGACCTTTCCTAATGTTGTGATTTATCATGCTGAGAATTATGATGACGCTACTGAGCTCATTAACAGTGTCGCCATTGACGTAGTTGTTTTGGATATCATTATTAATGGAATCGAAAACATTAAAATAATGAAAGATATAAAAGCAATTCAAAAAGCAACTAAGATTCTTATTTTCTCATGTCATGAAGAAGAAAATTATGGTATGAGATATGTTAAGAATGGTGCTGATGGTTATCTTCATAAATATTGTTCAGAAGAAAAATTGGTTGAAGCAATTACTGAAGTGCTTTTAAAAGGTTCTTATTACAGTGATGAAATCAGGATGAAGCTTAATAAAATCAAAAGAAAACAGGTGCTAAGTCCAATTGATACCCTTTCAAATAGGGAATTTGAAATAGCTAAAATGCTAGTCAATGGAAGTGGAAACTTAGAAATTGCAAATAAGTTAAAAATACAAATGTCTACCGTTAGTACATTCAAATCCAGAGTTTTTGAAAAGTTAAGTGTCAATAATGTAGTAGCATTATCAACATTATTTAATTATGAATGATATTTCACTTTAGTTTTTAATTGATTAACAAGGATTTATGTCAATAATTTAATTTATTTGTTGTTCTATTTTGGTGGAATCTTTTGTTTATTCGTTATTTAAATTATAGAAAAATAGAGGCTTCTTTCAACATTAAAAAGAGAGTTAAAAAACAGCATAAGTTGAAAACCATAAACAAACATAATTCGTATATAAAAGTTAACCTACAAAATTTGTATTAATTTTTTGTTAACTAATATTTGTTTTATTTAATGATGACGTAGTATTAATTCTATTTTTTTTCATTTTTTTTTATATATATTTGCACATTCTATTTGTTTTTTAGATAATTATGTAAAATTTAAGGCCGTTAGTGTACAAAAGCGGATTCTTACAAAAGGTGATTAATTGATGAATTTTCGATAGTTTTTTTAACAAATGTTTTAAAAATAAGCAGTTTGTTGAAATCGAAATTAGTAAAGTTTAGGATTAAATTTCTGTAAATAGTAGTTAGATAATCCTACTTGTGCTAGATATAGTATTATAAGTTGATGTCATAATTTGTTGTTTTGTTAAAAAGTTTAAAGCAAAAACTTTTATCAAGGCAATTCAATATAAAACCAAGTTATTTGTGATTTTTAAAATTTTTAAAATCTTATAACGGCGGTAAAAATTTAATAAATTTCAATAAAAGTGTCCATATGAAGAACTTTACTTTTAATTATTTAGTGAAAAATTTAGATAATAAAAGGATATTAGTTTTACTACTATCTCTTTTCTTATTATCAAATTTTAATGTAAATGCACAACGAGCATGTAACAATACTGCAACCACAGCAGCTAATTTAGTTTTTGACGCACCAACTTTTGTGTCGGGAACAAACAATGGTGTGGGTGATGTGGGTGATGTTTATAGATTTTCAAATGTTTTTGCTGGTGTTGATGCCTTGTTAACAATAAGTGCTGCTACAGGTGGAGCAACACTTGCAAATGTTGATATACCTGCGGTAACTGAAGGTATCGATGGTTATGATGCGGCATTTCAACCAACATTAAATACTAATGCTGGAAATCCAACTTCCATAACTTTTACAATTAATTTTGTAACAAGTGGCGGTACCTTGGCAAATCCTGTTCGATTGAATTTTTATGCATCGCCAATTGATGTTGATGGCGATAGTGCGGCACTAAGAGAATATGATGAATTAACATTGCCTGATGCTTATTTTAGAAATAATCCATCTGGAATAACTTTTACAAATACGGCAACACTATTAAGAGGTACCGCAACAACATCTGCAGTATTAGCAGGCACAAGTACTGCTCCTGAAGGTGCTTTTACTTGCTACTATGAAAATAGATCCTCTTTTACATATACTATTGGTACTTTAGGAGCAACTACTGTTATTAGACTTAAAAGTTTGTATTTCCAAAATATATCTTATGGGACTTTAGTAACGAATGTTTTAACTCCGCCATTAGTTTGCGGAAATCTTTCGTTATTAGGAGGTGGAGGAATACCTGGTGCAACAATTAATTTGGCAGGTCCAAACAATCAAACAACAACTACAGATGCTTCTGGAAATTATTCTTTTGCAGTTCCAGTTGCAAGTTTAGGCACCTATACAATTACACAAACAAACTTAGCAGGATATTCTAACGTCTCAGATGTTGATGGAGCTAACGACAATACTATCAACAATAATGTTTTCGGGTTTCAATCCATTATTGGTAGAAATTTTGTTGATGCTTCTGCTAATTTAAGAATGACGAAAGTAGTGAATAATCTTTCGCCGAATTACGGTAGCAGCGTAACTTTTACTTTGACAGTCAATAACGATGGTCCAGGAACTGCAACATCTGTTGTAGTAAATGATCTTTTACCAGCTGGTTACACTTACGTTAGTAACAATGGTGGTGGTTCTTATAATAATACCACAGGTGTATGGACTATTGGTACTTTAGCGAATGGAGGTTCTGCATCACTTCAAATAGTAGCAACTGTTATTGGTTCAGGAAGCTATACTAATAATGCCACAGTATCTAGTGCTGCCGGTGATCCAAATGGAGGTAACAATACAGCATCTGCTTCTGTTACTCCAGTTTGTAACGCAACCATTGCACCTTCATTAAATAAAAATTAAAATAAGGAAATATGAAAAATTTAAATCACAATCTTAGCAATGCTTCGAACATATTTTTTATTTTAATAAATAAAATAGCAAATTTTAAAAAAATGAATTTCAATACTACAAATTCTTTTAATGCAAACACATTTAGTAAAACAGTTTTAAAGCTAGTTGTTTTATTGGTAATGTTTTTTAGTGTAAGTGCAAATTCTCAGTCATTTGTATTTAACATGACTGGTCAAACTTTTTCATTTCTAAATACTAATAAAACTATTATTAGCGGAGGAAATACTGTAGGTTCGGTTCATAGGTATGATAATATCGCAACAGTTGGAGGCAGAGTTATATACGCAAGGGTTACCATTGTTGGAGCTACAAGTGCCACTGTCAATACTTTCGACGAAGATGCAGCTCCGGGTACGCCAGGCGCTTTTCAACCGGTTATTTCTACCAATGCAGCAGCTGGAGTTCCTGGTTTTGTTTCTTATCGTTTTGAATTTTTTGACACGATTACAAATGTGCCTGCTTATCTGTCTAATTTTAACTTAAGTGGATTAGATATTGATGGTATTTCTACAAATCAACGTGAGTTATATCAAATTAGAGATTACACAAATTATCAAGTTAATAATCCAACAGGGTTGACTGTTGCTCCAGCAGGAACCTATACACAGATTTTAGGTTTAGCAAATAGCTTAACTGGTATTACATTTGAAAATACTGCTTCATTTATTTCGTTTTATGGAAATGCTAAAACATCGATAGATGTAAATTTAGGTTCTACAGGAACAAATGCAAATAGACAAATGTCTATGGTTTTAGGTGTTGCTCCAGGAACATTTACTACACCACAAACTACAAACAATGCAGCAGTTTTAACCCAAACAGATTTGCAAATAACCAAAGTTGCAAACACAATGGCACCAGTTCGTGGTGGTACTATCGCTTTTACTCTTACTGCAACAAATGCAGGAACAAGTAATGCTACCAATGTTCAAGTGGCTGATTTATTGCCTAGTGGTTACACTTTTACAGGTGCGACACCATCTACCGGAACTTATGTTAATACCACTGGTATTTGGAATATCGGACCACTTAATAGTGGTGCAAACGCTACACTTGTAATAAATGCAACAGTTAATGAAACTGGAACCTACGCAAATTCAGCAGGAATTAGTGGAAATGAAATAGATCCCAATACGGCTAATAACGGAAGTACGATTACTCCAGTTCCAGTTAGTCAAACTAATTTAGGAATTTCGAAAGCTATCAATAATCCTAATCCTGCAATTGGGTCGTCAGTACAATTTACTTTGACTGCTACAAATGCTGGTTTAAGTAATGCTACAGGAGTTGTTGTGAACGATTTATTGCCTTCTGGTTATACATTTGTTTCGGCATCTACAGTAACTGGAACATATAATAACACCTCTGGAGTTTGGACTATTGGTACTTTTGCTAATGGTGCAACTGCCACATTAACTATTAATGCAACAGTTCGACCTAACGGAAATTATACTAATACTGCGACAATTTCTGGAAATGAAACCGACACGGTTACCAATAATAATTCTTCATCTGTAACTATTCCAATTACACTGACAAATACTTGTCCAACATTTACAGTCAATTTAAATACCGCCATTACAAGTTCAAATTCTCAAAGTGGAACCGTTTTAACTTGGCACACAGGTACACCTGCAACTAATGCTAATCAAATTTCAAATGCGGCTACTGCTTCTGCTGGAACTTATTATGCAGCTTTTTATGATTCAATAGGTAATTGTTATGGGCCAGTTAGTGGAATCGTTAACGTTGTGACAACAAATTGTATTGACGCAGTAAACGACGGACCAATAACAGTTGCAACAACTGCAGCACCAACAACCGTTCTAAACGTAACAGCAAATGATACTTTAAACGGAGTTGTTGTAACAGCTGCCAATACTGACGTAACTCCAATCACAACAGGACCATTAAGTGTGGATGCTAATGGAGTTTTAACTTTAGCAGCAAACACACCGTCAGGAACCTATGCTATTACGTACCAATTATGTGAAGTAGGAGCGACACCAGCAAATTGTGATACAGCAGTAGCTACAGTTGTAGTTGCTAATCCAATTGATGCCGTGAACGACGGACCAGTAACTGTTGCATCAAACAATACGGTTGTAACAGCAGTTAATGCTTTAACAAATGATACTTT
>NZ_JAIXTJ010000042.1 GCF_027483985.1 Flavobacterium sp. | reverse complement strand
TTTTCTTATCCACTTGGAATATTAATAAAAATTGTACTTTTGCACCAAATTTTAGAAACCTTAAAATTTAAGAAAAATAAAGTTATGGTGATTTCAAAAAAACCACTCCATTTTATCGTTGCAATGTTAGTAGCTTTTATGCCACTAACTACCTTTGCAAACCCAACGAATGACTCTACAAAAGTTGAGGCTCACGCTGTTGAAGCCGCTCACGAAAAAACTGAAGCGCATGCAGAAGCAACTCACGAAGGTGAAGCTCACGCAGAACCTACAGACATTAAATCTAAGATTAAAGAGTTCATTAATCATCACTTGTTAGATTCGCACAGTTTCTACTTTAATGGTGATGAAGAAACGGGAAAACATTATGGTTTTTCATTGCCTGTAATTTTGTGGGATAATGGATTGCAAGTTTTTTCTTCTTCTAAATTTCATAACGGAGAAGAAGTAGCAGAAAGCAATGGTAATTTTTATGTACTTCACCACGAGAAAATATACAAAACCGATGCTTCTGGAAAATTAACTGAAGAACACGGTCATCCAACTAACGTTAGACCTTTAGATCTTTCAATTACTAAAAGTGTGTTAGGAATATTGTTAGTTGCTGTACTTATGTTTTTACTATTTACAGGCTTGGCTAAATCATATGCTAAAAATGGTGGTATATCAAAAGGTATTGGTAGATTCTTCGAGCCATTAGTATTATATGTTCGTGATGAAATCGCAATTCCAAACATCGGAGAAAAAAACTATAAGAAATATATGAGTTATTTATTAACGATATTTTTCTTTATCTTCTTCTTAAATATATTAGGTTTAGCTCCATTTGGATTTAATGTAACCGGAAATATAACAATCACATTATCATTAGCTTTATTGACGTATTTAATTACAACCTTTACAGCTAATAAAAATTATTGGTCACACATGTTGTGGATGCCAGGTGTACCAGTTATTTTAAGACCAGTACTAGCTGTTATTGAATTATTAGGAACTATCATCAAGCCTTTTTCATTAATGATCCGTTTGTATGCTAACATGATGGCAGGTCACGTTGTATTAATGAGTATTATTGGTTTAATGTTTATTTTTAAGAGTTGGATAGGAAGTTCATTATCGTTTGTATTGGCTTTTAGTCTTTCAATCTTAGAGATATTGGTAGCTTTTTTACAAGCTTATATTTTTACAATGCTTTCTTCTTTATATTTTGGTGCAGGAAACGAAGAGCACCACCACGAAGAAGCACATCATTAAAATTAGAAGGAGAATAATAGGTTTTAAATTACAGTTAAAATCTAGTATTTAAAATCTGATATAAAACAGAATGTTTAATTTTTAATATATATATTATGCAAATTCCAGAAATTATTGGAGCAGGATTAATTGTAATCGGAGCAGGTTTAGGTATTGGTAAAATTGGTGGTTCAGCTATGGAAGCTATCGCTCGTCAACCAGAAGCTTCAGGAAAAATCCAAACAGCTATGATTATTGCAGCTGCTCTTATTGAAGGTATTGGTTTCGCTGCTTTGTTCGCGAAATAAAAACAAACAAAACAATAGTTATAACGGTTGGTTGTAACTATTGTTTATTTTAGTATTAAAAAATTAATTTTAAGATAGTATGGAAAAGTTAATAAATGATTTTTCATTTGGATTATTTATTTGGCAAATAGTAATATTTGTTGGATTAATTTTATTGTTAAAAAAGTTCGCTTGGAAACCAATTCTTGACGCAGTTAACGAAAGAGAAGAAGGAATCAAAAATGCATTACTTTCTGCTGAAAATGCAAAAAAAGAAATGCAAAATCTTAAATCGGATAACGAGAAATTGTTAGCTGATGCAAGAGCTGAGCGCGATGCAATGATCAAAGAAGCACGCGAAATCAAAGAAAAAATGATTAACGATGCTAAGTCAGAAGCACAAGCTACTGGTGAGAAAATGATTGAGCAAGCTAAAGCAGCAATTACAAGCGAGAAAAATGCAGCTATGGCAGAATTGAAAAATCAAGTTTCTTCTTTGTCATTAGAAATTGCAGAAAAAGTATTAAGAGACGAATTATCTAACAAAGAATCTCAAACTAAATTAGTTGAGAAAATGTTAGGTGACGCTAAATTAAACTAATCATTATGTCTAGAGCAGCGATTAGATATGCCAAAGCAATTTTAGATATTGCACAAACTTCAGGAAAATCTGAAGCAGTTAATAACGATATGAAATCTATCGTTACTGCTGTTGCAGAAAGTGCTGAGTTAAAAGATTTTTTATCAAATCCAGTAATTAAAATGGAAGTTAAAAAATCGGCTTTGTCTGAAATATTTTCAAGTGTTCAAACCGAGACTCAAAGTTTGTTCAACTTGTTATATGAAAACAAAAGATATGAAATTCTAGAGGCGATTGCGGTGCAGTACACTAAGTTATATGATGTAAGTAATGGAGTTGAAGTTGCTAAAGTAACAACAGCGTTCCCAATTACTCCTGAATTAGAAACTAAAGTATTGGCTAAAATTGCAGAATTTTCAACAAAGAAAATTACGATTGAAAATATAGTAGATCCTTCGATTATTGGTGGATTTATTTTAAGAGTTGGCGACCAGCAGTATAATGCTTCTGTAGCTAGTAAATTAAGTGAATTAAAAAGAGAGTTTAGTAATTAGAATTCCATTAAAGATATATCAAAATGGCGGAAATTAAACCAGCTGAAATTTCAGCAATATTAAAAAAACAATTATCTGGTTTTGAATCAGGTGCATCGTTAGAAGAAGTAGGAACTGTACTTCAAGTGGGTGATGGTATCGCTCGTGTTTACGGTTTATCAAATGCTCAATATGGTGAGTTAGTACAATTCGAAAACGGATTGGAAGCTATCGTATTGAACTTAGAAGAAGACAACGTAGGTGTTGTACTTTTAGGACCATCTACAGGAATTAGAGAAGGTTCTACAGTAAAACGTACACAACGTATCGCTTCTTTAAAAGTTGGTGAGCAAATCGTTGGTCGTGTGGTAGATACATTAGGTAACCCTATCGATGGTAAAGGTCCAATCGGTGGTGAACTTTATGAAATGCCATTAGAAAGAAAAGCTCCTGGAGTTATCTTTCGTCAGCCAGTAACAGAACCATTACAAACAGGTATCAAGTCAATCGATGCGATGATTCCAGTTGGTAGAGGACAACGTGAGTTGGTTATTGGTGACCGTCAAACAGGTAAAACAACTGTTTGTATCGATACTATCTTAAATCAAAAAGAATTTTATGATGCTGGTCAACCAGTATTCTGTATCTATGTTGCAATTGGACAAAAAGCTTCAACTGTTGCATTAATTGCAAAAACATTAGAAGAAAAAGGAGCAATGGCTTATACAGTTATCGTTGCTGCAAATGCTTCTGATCCAGCTCCAATGCAAGTATATGCTCCAATGGCTGGTGCTGCAATTGGTGAATATTTCCGTGATTCAGGTCGTCCTGCTTTGATTATCTATGATGATTTATCAAAACAAGCGGTTGCTTACCGTGAGGTGTCTCTTTTATTAAGAAGACCACCAGGTCGTGAGGCTTATCCTGGAGACGTATTTTACTTACACTCTCGTTTATTAGAAAGAGCTTGTAAAGTAATTGCTGATGATGATATCGCAAAAAATATGAACGATTTACCAGAAAATTTAAAAGGTATCGTAAAAGGTGGTGGTTCGTTAACTGCTTTACCAATTATTGAAACTCAAGCTGGTGACGTATCTGCATATATCCCAACTAACGTAATTTCGATTACAGACGGACAGATTTTCCTTGATGGAGATTTGTTTAACTCTGGAGTTCGTCCTGCAATTAACGTAGGTATTTCGGTATCTCGTGTTGGAGGTAACGCACAAATTAAATCAATGAAAAAAGTTGCAGGTACATTAAAATTAGACCAAGCACAATTCCGCGAATTGGAAGCTTTCGCTAAATTTGGTTCTGATTTGGATGCTGTAACTTTAAACGTAATTGAAAAAGGTAGAAGAAACGTTGAAATCTTAAAACAAGCAGTAAACGATCCTTATACAGTTGAAGACCAAGTAGCAATTATCTATGCTGGATCTAAAAACTTGTTAAGAAATGTTCCTGTAGATAAAGTTAAAGAATTCGAAAACGATTATATCGAATACTTAAACAACAAACACAGAGATACATTAAATGCTCTAAAAGCTGGTAAGTTAGATGATAACATTACTGACGTTTTAGAAAAAGCAGCTAAAGAAATTTCAGCAAAATATAATTAATATAAGTAAAAAGTGAATAGTGATTAGTGAAGAGCTAATTACTATTTACTAATTACTAATTACTAGAAAAAAATGGCAAACTTAAAGGAAATCCGTAATAGAATCACTTCCGTTTCATCAACAATGCAGATTACTTCTGCGATGAAAATGGTTTCTGCTGCAAAGTTGAAAAAAGCACAAGATGCAATTACAGCTATGCGACCTTATGCCGAAAAATTAACCGAATTATTGCAAAATTTGTCATCAACTCTTGATGGTGAAGTTGGCGGAAGTTATACAAAACAACGTGAAATCAATAAGGTTTTAATTGTTGCAATTACTTCAAACAGAGGTTTGTGCGGTGCATTTAATACAAATGTTATCAAACAAGCCAAAGTTGTTGCTGAATCATACAACGGTAAACAAGTAGACATCTTTGCAATTGGTAAAAAAGGTAATGATATCTTAGTTAAAACAAATAAGGTTATCGAAAATCATAGTGATATTTACGATAATTTGACATTTGATAATGTAGCTACTATTGCTAATACCTTAACAGATAAATTCATTTCTGGAGAGTATGATAAAATTGAGGTGGTTTACAATCAATTTAAAAATGCCGCTACACAAATCGTTCAAACCGAGCAATTTTTACCATTAGCAGCTGTTAAATCTGATAAGCCAGCTTCAACAGGTGATTATATTTTTGAACCTTCTAAAGAAGAAATTGTTGAAACATTAATTCCAAAAATGTTGAAAACACAATTATATAAATCAATCAGAGATTCATTTGCTTCTGAACACGGTGCTCGTATGACTGCAATGCACAAAGCAACAGATAATGCAACCGATTTAAGAAATCAATTGAAATTAACTTACAATAAAGCACGTCAAGCTGCAATTACTAACGAAATCCTTGAGATTGTTGGTGGAGCAGAAGCATTGAAAGGATAATTTTAATTCAAATAAATTTTAAGAAGAGTCAACAGTAGTTGGCTCTTTTTTTGTTATTTTTATATCAGATTACAATTAAGAAATGAAATTAAAAGTTTTAACAACCGTCCAAGAAATGCTTTCGCAAATAGAAACCATAAAATTTCTATATCCAAACATGACTATCGAAAGATATGAAGGTTTTCTATCAGATATGATTCCAAAAAACTACAAACAAGTTGCTGTTTTTGATGGTGAAACCTGCATCGGTTTAACCGGATTTTGGTTTGGAACCAAATTATGGACTGGAAAATACCTAGAAATTGATAATTTTGTAGTACATCCTGATTATCGAAAAAAAGGTATCGGAAGGTTATTAACTGATTTTATTGACGAAAGAGCCAAAGAATTAAAGTGTACCTGCATCGTTCTTGACGCTTTCACTGGAAATTTTGTCGCACATAAATTCTATTACAACCAAGGTTATGTGCCAAGAGGTTTTCATTTTATAAAAACTATTGACGAAAATGGGTTTTCATAATTCAATAAAACCTTATTTTTACATCTTTAAAATACATCCCTTTGAGTTTATATAAAAATCTTTTCAAGCAAACATTAATCTATGGTTTGGCAACCGTTTTGCCAAGAATGATAAGCTTTTTGCTCAATCCATTGTATGTTGATAAACTACCAAAACAAGAATTTGCCGATGTTTCAATAGTTTTTGCATGGTTAGTTTTCTTCAATGTAATCTTGTCTTACGGGATGGAAACTGCTTTTTTTAGATTTTACAACAAAGAAGAAGATAAAAAAAGTGTTATTTCTACAGCAACTGTTTCTATTTTTTGGTCGTCGATTTCATTCTTATTTCTTGCTCTAATTTTTAGAAATACTTTATCTCATTGGGCAGAAATAAAAGTAGAATACATTACTTATACTATCTGGATTTTGGTTCTTGATGCTCTTGTGATTATTCCTTTTTCAAGATTAAGAGCGACAAAAAGACCAATGCAATATGCTGTTATCAAAATTGGTAATGTTGTGGTAAATATGCTTTTCAATCTGTTTTTTTTAATTCTTTTACCCAAATTAGCTGATGCAAATCCGGAAGGTTTTTTTAATACTATTTATTTTGGAAATTTTAAAGTGGGCTACATTTTTGTTAGTGGTTTGATAGCAAGTTTGTTGACTTTTATTGTTCTTTCTCCAGATTATTTCAAGATCAATTGGAAGTTCGATTTCAATCTATGGAAGCAAATGATGCAATATGGTTATCCAATTTTGATTGCAGGTTTAGCTTTTGCTATCAACGAACATTTTGATAAAATTCTGCTAGATTGGATGAATGTTCCAAAAGCCGATATCGGTGCTTATGCCGCTTGTTACAAGATAGGAATGTTTATGGTTTTGTTTAGAACAGGATACACTCTTGGAATTGAACCTTTCTTTTTTAGTCACGCTAGCGATGCAAATGCGCCTCAAACCTATGCAACAATTACAAAGTATTTTGTTATTTTCGGTTCATTTATATGTCTTTTCGTTATTGTTTTTATTGATTTATTAAAGCAGCCATTAGTTCCAAACGAGGAATATTGGGATGCAATAAAAGTGGTGCCGTTAATAGTTTTAGCGAATTTCTTTCTTGGAATTTATACTAATTTATCGGTTTGGTATAAGTTAATTGATAAAACCAAAATCGGTGCTTACATATCGATAATTGGTGCTTTGGTAACTTTGGCGTTGAATTATTTATTAATCAAAGAATTCAGTTATTATGGTTCTGCAATTGCAACATTAGCAGCTTATGGAACGATGATGATAATATCCTATAAAATGGGTCAAAAAAAATACCCAATTCCCTATGAAATCAATACAATTCTGAAATATTTAGGTTTATCTATTGCCTTTTCAGCTATAGCTTTTTATATTCCTTATTTGAGAGAAAATTATCCTGTGAAAATCGTTTTACTTTCGCTATTTTTATATTTCATTTATCATAACGAAAAAGAAACACTTTTAAAAATCATCAAAAGAAAAGCATAAATCATGACGATTAAAATTATCAATAAATCACAACACGAACTTCCTAATTACGAAACTATAGCTTCTGCAGGAATGGATTTGCGTGCCAATATATCAGAACCAATAACTTTAAAATCACTAGAAAGAACTATCGTAAAAACAGGTCTTTTTATAGAATTACCAATAGGTTACGAAGCCCAAGTAAGACCACGAAGTGGATTAGCTGCTAAAAAAGGAATCACCGTTTTAAATTCTCCCGGAACAGTCGATGCCGATTATCGTGGAGAAATAGGAGTAATTTTAGTAAATTTATCCAATGAAGATTTTGTAATCGAAAATGGAGAAAGAATTGCCCAATTAATAATTGCCAAACACGAACGAGCAGAATGGATTGAAGTTCAAGAATTATCTGAAACTTCTCGTGGTGAAGGCGGTTTTGGGAGTACTGGAGTGAAGTAAGAAAAAACTTCAAAATTCCAATTTCAAAATGTTGAATATTCAATGATGAATAACGAATGTTGAAGTTTTAGAATAAAATATAAACCTTAAATAAATTATACAAGCCATGAAAAAATTTGATTTACACGAAAGACTAATTGATTTTGCAGTAGAAATTATTAATATCACAGACAATTTAAAAGCGACAAAAGCTGGAAATCATTTATCAGGACAAATTGTAAGGTCTGGAACATCTCCATCTTTAAATTATAGTGAAGCACAAAGTGCTGAATCTAGAAATGATTTTATTCACAAAATGTCTGTTGTATTAAAAGAATTAAGAGAAACACATTCTTGTTTAAAGATAATACACAGGGCTAATTTATATTTAAAAAACGAACAAGATTTAATTGTAACAGTAAATGAAAATGATGAATTAATATCGATTTTTGTAAAAAGTATTGAAACATCAAGAAATAAAAATAAGTAATTAAATAGTTCAAAATTCAAAATTCGTTGTTGAATGTTCCAAGTTCAAAATGTTGAATATTCAATGATGAGTAACGAATGTTGAAGTATATAAAACATAACGTATGAAAATAATAGTACCAATGGCAGGTCGTGGTTCAAGATTGCGTCCGCACACATTAACGATTCCGAAACCCTTAATTCCAATTGCTGGAAAACCTATTGTTCATCGTTTGGTTGAAGATATTGCAGCTGTTTTGAATCAACCTATAGAAGAAGTTGCTTTTGTAATTCACGAAAGTTTTGGTAAAAAAGTAGAAGAAGAATTAATTGCAATTGCCGAAAAACTTGGCGCAAAAGGAACTATTTATTACCAAAATGAAGCACTTGGAACAGGTCACGCCATTATGTGTGCCAAAGATTCTTTGAGTGGTCCAGCGGTTATTGCTTATGCTGATACTTTAATCCGTGCCGACTTTGATTTAGACCAAAATGCAGATAGCGTAATTTGGGTGAAACAAGTAGATCAACCAGAAGCTTTTGGCGTTGTAAATTTGAACTCCAATGGTGAAATAATCGAGTTAGTTGAAAAACCTAAAGAGTTTGTTTCTGATTTAGCAGTAATCGGAATATACTATTTTAAAGATGTTGCCGTTTTAAAAAATGAGTTACAATCGGTTTTAGATAATAACATCATTCACGGTGGTGAATACCAAATTAATGATGGAATCAAACAAATGATGGCAAAAGGCATGGTATTTGTTCCTGGTAAAGTTGACGAATGGATGGATTGCGGAAACAAAGACGTTACGGTTGATACTAATAACAGAATGTTGAATTTCCTTCACAACGACGGAATTCATTTAGTAGATTATGATGTAAAGCAAGAAAATTCAACCATCATTCCGCCTTGCTATATTGGTGAAGATGTTGTGTTGATAAATGCTACAGTTGGTCCGAATGTGTCTTTAGGAAAGGGTTGTCACGTAGTTGATAGTACCATAAAAAACAGTTTGATTCAAACGCATGCTCATATTAAAAATGCTACTCTTGATAATGCGATGATCGGAAATCACGCAAGTTTTGATGGTAATTTTAAAAGCATCAGCATCGGAGATTATTCGGTTTTAGAATAATCCAAAAGGTTTTGAAAACATTACAGCTTTAAATAAAATAAAATTAAAGTTGGTGCAATTTTTCTAAACATTGAATACTTGCAATTCGCGTAAAATAATAAGATGAAAAAAAAAGTTTTATATAGTTTCCTTTTCGGAATGTTTTTCATTCCAACTGTTCTTTTGGCACAAACTGAGCCGGAAGATATTGCTGCAGTTTCTGATGAATTCGAGAATTTTTACTATGAATCTTTGAAACAAAAAGGTATCGAAAACTATGATAAAGCCATTGAAGCATTAGAAAAGTGCAAAAACATTCAACCAGAAAATCCAATAGTATCTTTTGAATTGGGTAAAAATTATTTGGCTCAAAAAAAATATAAAGATGCCTATGATAATTTTGAGAAAGTAACAAAAATTGACCCCAAAAACCGTTGGGCGTGGGTTGGTATGTACGACGTATGTTATGAAACAAGAGATTATAATCAAGCTATTGTAATTGTAGAAAAATTGGTTGAATTCAAATCGGATTATAAGGAAGATTTAGTGTCATTGTACATGAACACACAACAATTTGACAAAGCATTAGATTTAATTAATGAGTTGAATGAAACGGTCGGAAAATCTGAAAAAAGAGAATTATACAAAGCCGATATTCTTCGCGATAGCAAATATCAAGGTGCTGAAAAAGCCAATCTAATTGATAAGATTAAGAAAAATCCAAAAGAAGAAGCCAATTATATTGCGCTAATTTATATGTATTCTCAAAGCAATCAAGAAGAAAAAGCTTTAGAAATTGCTAAACAATTAGAAAAGGAAATTCCATCATCAGATTGGGCACAAGTGAGTTTGTTTAAATTTCATATTAATAATAACGATGGTGCTAAAGCCGTAAAATCAATGAATATCGTTTTGGCAAGCGATAAAGTTGATAAAAAAATCAAACATCGAATTCTGAACGAATTTTTGATTTTCTCAAAAAACAATCCGCAATATGATCAAGATTTAGACAAAGCAATTAGTTATTTTGACAATGATAAAGAAGTAAGAGTTGCCAAAGAAATTGCTAAGTTTTATCAAAACAAAAAAGATTGGAATAAAGCTATCAAGTATTATGAAATGCATCTAAAAAATGCGACCGATGATATGGAAACCATTTTACTTCTACTGCAAGCCTACACTGAAAGTTTGCAATTTGATAAATTGAGTAAAGTATCCGATGATCAATTGCAATTATTCCCAACGCAACCAGAATTGTATTATTACAACGGATTGGCTAATAATCAATTAAAAAACTATAAAAAAGCAAAAGACGTTTTAGAATCGGGAATGGATTTTATTATCGACAATCAGGTTTTGGAAATCAATTTCAATCTTCAATTAGGCGAAGCGTTCAATGGTTTAGGTGATATGAAAAAGAAAGATTTATACTTTTCAAAAGCCAATCAATTACTTGAAAAACAAAAAAGAAAATAGTTAATACGCCGTTAAGTCGGCATCATTTATGAAAAAATATTTCACCTTAGTAGTGTCGGTACTTTTATTCGCATCGTGCAAACCAAAAGCAGTTTTAGTCGAAGGAAATGCAAGCACGACAATTGCTGCCGATAAAGTAATTGAAAGTCACTACAATAATAAAGTAGATTTTTCAACGCTTTACATCAGAGCAAGTGCACGATATGAAGACGATAAAAACACTCAAAATGTTTCGGCCGATATTCGAATTAAAAAAGATGAAAAAATATTAATAAGTATTAGAGTTTTGGGTTTAACAATGGCTAAAGCATTGATTACGCCAACATCGGTTCAGTATTTTGAAAAGATAGGAAACAAGTATTTTGAAGGAAATTATGAAGGATTGAGTCAATGGCTTGGTACCGATTTAGATTATAACAAAGTGCAAAATATGTTTCTTGGTAAAGCATTGGATGACTTGCGCAAAGAAAAATACGCAGTATCAATTATGGAAAAATTATACAAGTTGGAATCTAAGTCTAATGAAAAAAACATCAAATCTTTTTTGTTTGAAAGCGATAATTTTTTGATTAAAAGACAAGAAATCAATCAACCGCTTCAAGATAGAACCTTGCAAATTGTTTATCCAGATTATAAAAAATACAACGAAATGATTTTACCTTTATCTTTGACGATTAATGCGCGACAACAAAAAGGCAAAACCAACATCGAAATAGAATATAAAAACGTTACATTCAATGAAGACCTATCGTTTCCTTACAGTGTTCCTGAAGGATATGAGCGAATTTACATTGATAAGATATAAAAACCATGCAAAAAAAGATTGTTACATTATTATTGATTTTTTTAACGACATTCGCTTGGAGCCAACAAAGTCAAGAAGAGCTTGAACAAAGGAAAGCCAAAATTCAAGATGAAATTCGTGAAAAAGAGCGTATGCTTCAAGAAGTAAGAGGAAAAGAAAAATCGGTGGTAAAATTACTTCAAATTCAAAAAGAGAAAATCGGATTGAAAGAAAAACTAATCAACACAACAGCTAAACAAACAAAGTTGTTGAGTAATGATATGTACATTAATCAGGTTCAAATTAATAAATTGAAAAAAGATTTGGTGGTTCTTAAAGACGATTATGCTACAATGATTTTGAAATCTTACAAAAGTCGTTCGCAGCAAAGTCGTGCTATGTTCATGTTGTCTTCAGAGAATTTCTTGCAAGCGTACAAAAGATTGCAATACATGAAACAATATTCTAGTTACAGAAAAATGCAAGGTTTAGAAATCAAAGACAAAACAGATAAACTTGCCGATTATAACTTGAAATTAAGCGGTCAAAAAACAGAAAAAGAAAAGCTTCTTGCCGAACAAGAAAAACAACGTGAAGATCTTGAAAAAGAAAAACAAGAACAAGAAAAAATTGCCAATAGCTTAAAGAAAAACAAAAAGCAAATCACGGCCGAGATTAAGAAAAAGCAACAAGAATATAGAAAAATTGATGCTCAAATTCAAAAGCTAATCCGCGATGCCATTGCTGAAGCCAATAGAAAAGCTGCTGCTGCCAAAGCTAAAGCCAATCCAAAAACAACAACTGCTGCCGAAACCAAGAAGATTGAAACTTCAACCAAAATTGTTTTAACACCAGAAGGACAATTAGTTTCAAATAATTTTAAAGCTAATAAAGGAAGATTACCTTGGCCAGTAGAAAAAGGTACTATTACTTTAGGTTATGGTGATCAACCGCATCCGGTTTATAAATCGTTAATCATTCACAATAGTGGTCTTGAAATTTCTACAGAAGCTGGTGCCAATGCAAGAGCCGTTTTTAGTGGAGAAGTAACTAAAGTTATTGTGATTTCGCCTCTTAACAAAGCGGTTTGTGTGCAACACGGAGATTACTTTACAATCTATCAAAATCTAGGAAGTGTGAATGTAAGCGCCGGTGATAAAGTATCGACCAAACAAGTGTTAGGAAAAGTGCGAACCAATGCCGAAGGTAAAACAGTGCTAAAGTTTATGATTTCTCAAAATACAACGTACACCAATCCATCGCAATGGATAAGTAGATAAAAATAAAAAGTCCGCAATTAGCGGACTTTTTATTTTTACATAAACAATGCTTTCAATTCAGTAGCATCGTGCGGATTCATTTTTCCTGCTAAAACTAAACTTAATTGCTTTCTTCTTAAAGCTGCGTCAAATCTAGAATGTTCTTCTTCTGTTTGTGGTTCTAATGGCGGTACGGCAACTGGGTTTCCTGTTTCATCAACCGCTACAAATGTATAGATGGCTTCATTAGCTTTGGTTTTATTACCCGATTCTCTATCTTCAATCCAAACGTCTAGAAAGATTTCCATTGAAGAGGTGAAAGCTCTTGAAACTTTGGCTTCAATAGTAACCACACTTCCCAAAGGAATTGATCGGTTGAAAGCTACGTGATTTACCGATGCTGTTACTACAATTCGTCTAGAGTGTCTTCGGGCTGCAATACTTGCTGCTCTGTCCATTCGCGCAAGCAATTCACCACCAAAAAGATTATTTAAAGGATTGGTTTCACTCGGCAACACTAAGTCGGTTAATGTTGTTAAAGAATCTATAGGATGTTTAGGAGTCATAGTTTTTTTATTTCTATCGGTTCGACCTTATGGCCTTAAGTGCAAAGGTAGTAATTATAGTATTTTAATTTAGGTACAAAAAACAAAAAATCCCGAAATAATCGGGACTTTTCTATAATTCTTGAATTAATAACCAAGCTTCTGGATTATGAGATTTCTTGATTTTTTGCATTTCATTTTGAGCTTCCGCATAAGATGAAAAACTCTTGTATATAACTGGATATAATCCGTGTTTGTTTTGAGGAATTCGCTTTGCAGGATAACCTAATTTCACTAAAACATCATACATTTTCTCTGCATTATTCTCCATTTGAAAAGCACCAGCAACTACGTGATAAGGCATTTTTCCTTCCGAAACGGTCAAGGTTACAGCAGGCAACGGATTGCTTATGATAAAGGTAGCTTCCTGAATTTTTTGGTCTACTTGCTTTTGCACTTTAGTTTGAATTGCTAAAGTTTCTAGTTGCACTTGATTTTGATAATATTGGTTTCCATAAAAACCACTTGCACCAAGTAATCCAGCACCAAGAACAAAAACTGCCGCATATTTCAAGAAATTACCCGAACCTCTTTTTTCTGGAGTAAAAGCAATTGGAGCTTTTTCTTCAAGAACTTCAATCTCTTCTTTATAAACCTCTCGTTTTACAGCCGGAGAAACATAAGTTGTTAATCCGAAAGAAGAAGTTAAATAATTCACTTGATCGTAGGGAACAAAAACTAAATTTCGCTCTGCATTTAAAGTAAGTTCACCAATATTTTTTATTGTAATTGCACCAAAATCATTTAATTTAGATTTCCATACAGCCACTTGATTTTCAATTATAGTAACAGCAACTTCATAAGACATTTTCTCTGCTTGAGCAATATGATTGGCTAGCAAACCATCATTATTTTTTACATAAGCATTAAAAGAAATCAATTTTTTTGGAGGATAAAACGAATGTGATTCTTCATGCAATTGCGCCGATTGGATTTCGGTTAAAAAAGCACCAAATCCGGGTACAGTTACACATTGGTAACGATATAATAATTGTGATATGTATTGATCCATCTTCATAATGACAAATTTAAATATTTAATATGGAATGCAAAATTTTATCAACAAACTTTGTTAACAATTTTAATAATTACTACTTTTGAAATCTGATAAATATAAGCCATACCGATTTAATACAATGAACGACACAGAATTACTACATTTATTAGCCTTGCTAAAAGTTGATGGAATAGGCGATGTTTTAGCCAAAAAACTCCTCAATCACTTCACAACCGCCGAAGCCATTTTCAAATCCAAAGCGGTTCAGCTTGCAGCAATCGATGGAATTGGTAAGGTTGTAATCAAAAATTTGAAGGACAAATCGATTTTTGAAGAAGCCAAAGCCGAACTTCAATTCATAAAAGAAAACAACCTCAAGGTATATTTTTTTAAAGACGAAAATTATCCCAATCGATTAAAGCATTGCATTGATGGACCAATTTTATTGTTTGCTTCAGGCAATATTGATTTTACAAACCGAAAAATAATTAGTATCGTTGGAACTCGTGAAGTTACTTCTTACGGGACAGAATTTTGCAAAAAACTAATTGAAGATTTAGCACCTTTAAACCCAATCATTATTAGTGGCTTTGCTTATGGTGTAGATATTGTAGCTCACAAAGCTGCAATGGAATGTAACTTGCAAACCATTGGCGTAATTGCTCACGGATTGAATCAAGTTTATCCAAAAGTCCACAAAAAATATGTTGCTAAAATGGAAGAAAATGGTGGTTTTCTTACTGAATTTTGGAGCACTTCAAATCCTGAAAAAGAAAATTTTGTGAAACGAAACCGCATCGTTGCCGGAATGAGTGAAGCTACCATCGTGATAGAAAGTGCCGAAAAAGGAGGTTCGTTAATCACAGCCAATCTAGCTAATGATTATAATAGAGATGTCTTTGCCGTTCCTGGAAGAATTTCAGATAAATTTAGTCAAGGTTGTAATAATTTGATTAAAACGCAACGTGCCCATTTGCTTACGTCTGCTGCCGATATTTTATACATTTTAAATTGGGAATTGAAACCAAAGGAAGAAAAAGCGGTTCAAAAACAATTATTTGTAACACTAGAAAATGACGAGCAAAAACTGTACGATTACCTATTAAAAAACGGAAAGCAACTACTTGATGTAATTGCTCTCGAATGTGATTTACCGGTTTTTAGAGTGTCGTCCATTTTAGTTACAATGGAATTAAAAGGTGTTGTTAGACCTTTGCCTGGAAAGTTGTTTGAAGCTGTTTAAAATTATTTCAACCCTAAATTCCCATCAAAACTATTGAAGTCGTCTTTTAGTTTTGGTTTTACTTTTAACAATTCCCAAAACTGACTACAAATGGCTTTTAATTCGGCGGTGTTGTTATTTTCTAATGCTTTTTCACCCAAAGCTACTAATGTTAAAAATTTATCCTTATTAGTAAATTCGTCTTCGTCTTTAAATCTATAATAGTAGAAATAATCAATAAAACGAGATTCTTGTTTTAGATAAACCGCATCAATTAAATTGTCTAGTTCTTTGGTTTTTTTACGAATTAAATATTTGTTGTTAGATTGTAAAAGCTCTGCTTCATTTTTAATAATTTTTTCATATTCTTCGAGCTGTTTTGGGTTGGCGCGTTCGGCATAACTTTGGAATACTTCTTTAGAATAATTGTATTCACTCAATTCATTTAACACGTGTTTGTATCGAACCAAATCATCATATTCCTGAATAGTAATACGTTTCATTTCATCAATTTGATACTTTTTATCGGTTGATTTGTCGTTCACAATTTCTAAAGATTCATTATATAAAACCGATAAATGATCTTTAATTCGTTTTAATTTAGCCAGATATTCATAGTTTTCTTCTTCTTCATTATCGTAGATTTCTTCTGAAATTTCATCTAAAACGGTTTTAATTTCTTCGGTCAATTTGTTTAACGAAATGGCGCGCTCGTGCGGATTGAAAACTTCTTTTATTTCTAAATCTAACGAACTTATGTAAACGGTAACACTCAAATCACGTGATTCTGAAATCTTGAAATTCAATTCAACATCCGTTCCTTTTAATAAATCTTGCTGAAAATCTTTGCCACAAATTTCTACATAACCAATAGTCAAATTACTACCAATCATACTTCCGGCGTTGCCTTCAACGATATTAATGATTAATTTATCATCAGAATTTTTTAATATGTTTTTAGAACAAGTTTTATACAAAGTCTTTTTTAGCGGAAGAATATCATTTTTCTTAAAAATGCGTTCCATAAAAGTTTTACCACTTTCTTCATCAACTTCTAGACAAATATCATTTGGCAAAGGTTGTCCAGAAATATTATATAATCCGTTGGTGATTTGAATCGATGTATTTTGATAAACTTGCTTTTGTTGTTGATCAAGCAAAAACAAAGAGAAAACATTAGTAGCTTTTTCTAACATCGGAACAAATTCGGCAATTTTTTTATTGGCAGCCAATAATCCGGTGTCAAATCCGCCATCACTTCTGGTAATTCTATAGTATCCATTAAAATCGTTTGGTAAAATGGCCACAATTAATTCTTCTTTATCCTTAGAATGAGGTTCGTAAATTAGTTCTACTGCGATTGATGTTGCTTCTACACTAGTTTCTTTTTCAACTTCAATCAAATCAGATGGTTTTGAACCGGCATAAAACGTGGCGCCAATTACCACAGCTGTCGTTGGATCAATGCTCGAATCAACAATGGTTTTAGTTCTCTTTTCTAGCTCTTCTCTAATAAAAGGAATATAAGTCGTTCCGCCAACTAAAATAACACGTTCAATATCTGAAAAATGCAGACCATTTTCTTGAATCAATTTGTGAGTCAGTTGGTAAGATTCTTCAAATTTTGGAGCAACAATAGCTTCAAATTCAGATTGTGCAACTTCTATATCTATTGACAAATCTAGTTCGTCAAATTCAATTTCTATATTGGTATTGGCTTTTAGCGAAAGTTCTTTTTTAGCTTCTTCAGCTTTGAAAAGTAATTCAAAATAAAGTTTTTTATAAACCGCATCATCAGCAGAAATCATTTTGTTCCATAGGTTTTGTTCAGATGATTGGGCTTCAATTTTCGGACAAATAATTTTTTCCACAAATAAGGTGTCAAGGTCAACACCACCAAGAAAATTATTTCCTTTATGATCGATAACTTTCAGTTCACGCTCGTCAATTTTAACTAAAGCAACGTCAAAAGTACCGCCACCAAAATCATAAACCAACCATTTTTTTTCGGAAGAAATATCTAAATTTTGAAAATTAGAATAAGCCAAGCAAGCCGCTATGGGTTCTTGTAGCAAAACAACTTCTTCAAATCCGCTTTCATAACCAGCTTTTTTGGTAGCATTGGTTTGAATAGTATCAAATGACGCAGGAATTGTTATTACTGCCGATTTTGGGTTTTCATTTTGCGTAAAGTTAATTAACTCTTTCAAAACCATTGACGACAACTCTAATGGAGCAATTTGTTTGTTTAAATCAGCTACAAAATAAGTTTCATCAGATCCCATTTTTCTTTTGAAAGAAGCAAAAACATTTTCAGAATTAGACAAAAAATGTTCACGAGCTTTATCGCCAATTTGAATGCGGCCTTTTCTAAAAGAAACAACCGATGGAATGGTATCTTTAAAACCAACAGGATTTTTATAGATAGTTACTTTTCCGTTTTCATATTTTGCGATTGCCGAATTTGTCGTGCCTAAATCAATGCCGATATTAATATTTTTCATAGCTTTTCTTAAAATTATTCAACAATTACGATGCCTTTTTGCAATAAAGCATAATTGTCATTTTGCATTTTATAAATTACTGGTTTTAGAACTTTAGTAATTTTTGTAGCACTCGGATTTAAAATATTAGCTTCGATTGAAGCATCTCTTTCATCATAAATTGTTCCTAACGGATTGATTATTTTATAGCCCAATTCCTCAAGTTCGTGCTGAATTCGGTTGAAGTTGCGGTCAAAAAGTTCGATATTTTGTTCGATGGCTTTCTTTTCAATTTCAAATATTTGATTGATGATGGCTTCCATTTTTTTAAGGGCTAGTTTAATAGAAGGCAATTTACAATTATTTTAATTTTTTAAATAAAATCTCGTAAAATAATGCGTTAAAATTTTACATTTGTTTTTCTTCAATTTACAAGCGCATGAATATCATAGAATTATTTGAAAATCTAACTATTGGCAAGTCTACAATCCTTAACATTTCTTTTGAAGAGATAATTAGAATTGAAAAACATATCAACGTAGAACGAAAAATTAATCCCGATATTGATGTAAATGTTGCTAACAATTTAATTGAAGCACTTAAGTCTTTTCCAACTGAATTTCAATTTATTGCAAATGTTAGAGTTTTATATAATTTTTTTAGTAAAAAGAATTATGTAAGAGATGATTTTCCTGTTCAAAATATTGAAGTCAATAAGGATAAAGTAAAGTTGTTTGTTGAGCGGTATTTGCAAGACGATTTAACCACCTTTTTTGATAAAAAAATTATCGAAAACAACTACGAAGCAATGAATGATCTTTTGGTTTATAAAGAATATTTTCCAGAAGAATTGCTCTATAAAGTTTCAAAAAGAGCCGAAGGCAAAGTAGATTATGTTTTAAGCAGTTTGAATGCAAGAGATGTCAATTATTTTCCTTTGTTATTTCTGAAACAATCTCATTTTTTCACCTTCTTATCCCATTTTGTAAGTTCAGAAATGGATCTTAAGATAAATCATTTGTTAAATGAAATTGTAGATATTTATAATGTAACCAAAAGTTCTCAATTTGCTGAAGGCATTATGATTTCAATGTCGCATTATCAATCTTTTGATGATGAATTGATGGACACTATTGCATCTAATAAAAGAGTGGTTTTAGGAAATATTGATGGTCGCGAAGAGAAAAGTGATAAATCAGGATTTTCTTGGAAAACCTTCGGAATTATATTGGTCATACTAATAAAAATTGCTCTTTTTTCTAATAGATGTGATAGTAATTCTAGTTATGACAATTATAAAAACAATACAACCTTTGAAAATTTAAATATTGAAGAAGCTCCTCCAGTTGAAATGGATCGCTATTATACCGAGTCGCAGGCAAAAATTGATACCTTTCGTTTGTTTTTAACCAATTATGACCCAAAGAATAAAATCAATGTTACTTACAATGACTCAATAAAAACAGGTCAAAATCCGTTTACTACGGTTTATAAAAATCAATTTGTTTCAACGTCGTCCAATTATTTGATGTTTACAAACAAAACAAATTATGATATTATCTTAATGGAAAATTCGGTTGCATTTGATACTATAAATATGCCAAAACAAGCTTATTACATAAAATCTAAAGAGTTTTTTAAACTTGATGTCACTAGTGATTTTAAAAGAACATTTAATTTTTATGTGGGTAAAAAATTGGCTTCTTTTCACAACGAAAAGGAAAAATTATACATTCACGGCAATTCTATAGTTGAACCACGATTTACGCAACTAGCTAATGGTGCAAAAGAACTCATAAAGCAAGATTACATCTTTAATAATGAAGTTATCATAAAAGAAAAAAAGGGCAACATCATTATTGAATCTCTTGGCTCATCAATAAAGGATGAAAGTTTTAAAGAAATGCTAAAAGGGCAACAATTGATAATTGAAGGGCTAAAAAAAGAAAATGAGTGATATTAAATCACTCAAATCCTAGTTTTTCTCTAACTCTGCCTAAAACTTCGTTGGCTATTAAATGCGCTTTTTGAGCACCTTGTTTTAACAAACCGTCTACTATTTCATGGTTAGTCATATAATAGTTGTATTTTTCTCTTTCGGTTTTGAATCTGTCGCAGATTAATTCAAATAAAGCTTGTTTGGCGTGACCATAACCATAATTTCCGCCAAGATAATTTTGTTTCATTGCGGCAATTTGCTCAGCTGTAGCTAATAATTTATAAAGAGCAAATATCTTGCAAGTATCAGGATTTTTAGGTTCTTCAAGTGGAGTACTATCACTTTCTATTGTCATTACTTGTTTGCGTAATGCTTTGTCATCTAGAAAAATATCAATAATATTTCCTCGTGATTTACTCATTTTGTTGCCATCTGTTCCAGGAATGTACATCGTTTCTTCTTGCACTTTTCCTTCAGGAATAACAAATGTTTCACCCATTTGATGGTTGAATCTTGAAGCCACATCACGAGTGATTTCTATGTGTTGCATTTGATCTTTTCCAACAGGTACAAAATTAGCATCATACAATAAAATATCGGCTGCCATCAACATTGGATAGGTAAATAATCCAGCATTTACATCTTCTAATCTATCGGCTTTATCTTTAAATGAATGTGCTAAAGTCAATCGTTGAAACGGAAAAAAGCAACTCAAGTACCAAGACAATTCAGCAGTTTGTGGTACATCACTTTGGCGATAAAATGTAACTTTATTAATATCTAGGCCACAAGCTAACCAAGCTGCAGCAGTACTGTAGGTGTTTCTTCTTAAAGTTGCACCATCTTTTATTTGCGTGATCGAATGCAGGTCAGCAATAAAAAGAAACGATTGATTATCAGGATTATTTGATAATTCAATAGCGGGTAATATTGCGCCCAATAAGTTCCCTAAATGCGGAGTTCCAGTACTTTGAACTCCAGTAAGTATTTTTGCCATAGTTAATATAATTTTTCACTTCTGCATTTACCATTGCATTATTTTTGGTATTCAGAATTTCAGTATCACAATTTATTTTATGCAAAGTTAAACGTTTGTGGTATAAATTGCATACTATTACTTATTTTTGACACTATGAGATGGATAAAAATAATTTTTTGGGTGCTTTGGCGCGTTTGGTTTTACATTTTAATGGGTGCGCTCATTATTATAATGTTGCCCTTTTTATTACTTTCTATTTTAAAAGAAGAATGGTATCCTTATTTTTTTGTTATGGCGCGAATTTGGGCGCGAGGCATACTTTTAGGAATGGGTTTTAGAACTAAAATCGAAAGAGAACAAGATTTTGAAAAAGGAAAAAGCTACATGTTGGTTGCCAACCATACTTCTATGACTGATATAATGTTGATGTTAATTACAGCACAAAATCCTTTTGTTTTTGTCGGAAAAAAGGAATTGTCTAAGATTCCACTTTTTGGATTTTTCTATAAGCGTACTTGCATTTTGGTTGATAGAAGCAGCCAAAAGAGTAGGATGGAGGTTTTTGCAAGAGCACAAAAAAGGTTGAATCAAGGATTAAGTATTTGTATTTTTCCTGAAGGTGGCGTTCCAGATGAATCGATTTTGCTAGACGAATTTAAAGATGGTGCTTTTAAGCTTGCGATTGAACACCAAATTCCGATTGTGCCTATAACTTTTGCCGATAATAAAGAACGAATGTCGTATACGTTTCTTAGCGGAAGTCCGGGAATTATGAGAGCCAAAGTGCATCATTTTGTTGACACTACTGGAAAAACATTAGAAGATAAAAAAGAAATAAAAGATACGGTTAGGTCGATAATTTTAAATCAATTAGAAGCGTATCAGCAATAAAAAAGAGCGCCTAACTAAAGCGCTCTTTTCTGTTATTACTCGAAAGCAATAACATCACTTAACTAATTTAATCTAACCTAACCTAACTTAAAATGTAAAATTTAATCCTGAATAAACTCCAAACACAAAAGGTTTGAAATTCCCTGCATCATTATTAAAAGTATTTATTTGATATTTAAAAACAGGTTCAATTCGCGCTTCTAAACGTTTAAAGAAACCATATTTTAATCCTAAACCTAAGTTACCACTAAAGTGAACATTGTTCAGGTTATTAGCTTCACCAATTTTTAAATTTAGCTCTGACGATTGAAGGAAAATTTCGTTTCTGTTAAGCACCAAAGTACTCATTCCTCCAATTAAATCGATTCCAAAATTTTTATCCAAAATTTTATAAGTGACCTCTAATGGCATTTCAATGTAGCCTAATTTTTGGTTTAAAGTACCTTCAAATTTTTGAATAGGTCTATTAAAAAACGGAGTCACATTACTCAAACTTTCAATAACCAAAAGTGAACCAGGAACATTTGGATTTAAACCACTCAAACGACTACTTACATTTGACGTTTGATAATATAAAATACCATTGGTATCGTAATCAACACTTAAAACATTAACTCCTGTTCTTATTTTTAGTTTTTTATTTAAGGCATAATTTACACCAATTCCGTAACTAATATTAGAAGCAGAGTATTGTTTGTCATTGTTTTGCAACTTGTTATCAAGCGGCGAACCTTCACTAGTTGAACTAAAATAAATAGGCGCAACATTAGAGGTAACTTGCCACCTATTTATTTTTTGTTCAGTAACTATTTGCTTTTCTTTTTCTTTTAGCAATTCTTCCAGCGCATTTGGCTCAACACTAGCAATTGATGTTGAGTCAATTTTTTTAATTATGGTTTCATCAATTTTATCATTTAAAACAGATGTTTTTTTATCAGATGTTGTATTCCTTACAATAGCGTTGTTTTCTTTTGATGGGTTTACAATTTTATCAACAACACTATTATTTTTTTCCTTTTCTTTCAAATCTTGTTGAACTAAGACTTCGTTTGTAGTGGAGTTGTTACTTTTGTTTTTATCTTTTAAACCGTTGTTTTTTTCAAAAGCAACAGCATCAACAACATTAGTGTTACTCAATTTCAATGATGTTTTTCTTTTCTTATCTTTTTTAGAACTATAGTTTGCTATTTGATTATTAGAAGCTGATTTTATTTTATCACTTTCATCAAATGATTTTTTATTTATTTCAGAATTAGCAACTTGACTTTCAATAGTTGATTTTATAGTAGCTTTATTATTTTTAGAATTTGATTTACTTTGCTCGTTCGATTGTAAATTAGATTCTTTTGCTACAACAATATTATTTACGTTGCTATCAGATGAAATGGTTTTAGAATTATTAGAATTTATGATTTTAGTTTCGTTCTTAACAACTGGGTTAGAATTTTCTTTTACAACATCATTTGATTTTTCATTTCCACTTTTCTCCTGATTTACTATCGCATTTTGATTAGATGTTTCAAAACTGTTGTAAGCGAAAAAACCAAGTACTAAAGCAGCTGCAATACCAGACAATTTCCACCAAAACGGAATGACTCTTCTTTTCTTCTTTTCCTTTAATTTGAGTTCGATGTTATCCCAGATGAATTCTTCTGGCATCACTTCTTGGTTTTCAAATTTTTCTTGAAAAAGTTTATTTATATTTTTTCTTTCACTCATTTTACAGAAGGCATTTTTACATTGCCCGCACCGACATTTCGGGATTCAATTTTTTCTTTCAATATCATTTTAGCTCTTGATAGATTAGATTTTGATGTTCCAACGGTAATACCAAGTGCGTCGGCAATTTCTTGGTGGGAATAGTTTTCAAATACATTAAGATTAAAAACTAAGCGATACCTATCTGGCAATTCTTGAATTATTTTCATCAAAAACTCCATCGATACATCCTCTTCTATTTCAACTTCAACTTCATCAGCAATATCTTCATCTATCGGACTTAAAAAACTTTTGTTTCTATATTGTTGCAGAACTTGATTGACCATTACTCGTTTAATCCATCCGTCAAAAGAGCCTTTGAATTCAAATGAAGTAATTTTTTCAAAAACCAATAAAAAACCATCTTGTAAATGATCTTGAGCTTCGGCATAATTGCGTGAATATTTCAAGCAAACAGAGAACATTTTGGGTGCATATTGCCTATACAATTGTTCTTGTGCTTTGATATCATTTTTTTTACAATCATGTATTAATTGTTCTAAACTCAAGAGCTTTGTTTTAATGGTCTACAACTACATCATATTCTAAATAATTATCAACACCTTGCGCATCGGTTCCGGTCCAAAACTTGAAATGATAAGTTCCTATAGTTTTTGGAAGAAAGGGCAAAGGCATTTCTAAAACAGTTTGATTATCAGTTTGACAATTGTCTTGTTCTACTTTTATATTTTCAACCGCAACGTTTCTTACGAAACCACTCGATTCAAAATAAAACTTACTAAATAAATGACACGATGACGGACGTTTGTATTTTACAGTGATGTTAGTCACACTATCTTTAGCAAATTCAGTAGGCATTATTACCTGAAAAACAGGGTTTATTTCATAGCTATAATTCTGGTCATCACTTACCTCACAAGAGAAAAGCAACGAAGAAACCAGCAGTAAAAACAATATTCTTTTCATATCAAAATCTTTGATTTTTTAATAGGATGCAAAAAAGTTAAAAAGGTTGCGTATAAATGTAAAAAAAAATCCGCCGAAGCGGATAATTTATTTTTAAGCGTTATTTTCTTTAATCAATGCTTTGATTTTAAGTTCTAATTCATCAGCTAATTCTGGATTGTCTTTAATTAAAGATTTCACCGCATCACGGCCTTGACCTAATTTGGTATCGCCATAACTAAACCAAGATCCAGCTTTTTTAACTACCTCAAATTCGACCGCTAAATCAAGAATTTCACCTGTTTTTGAAACACCTTCTCCATACATGATGTCGAATTCAGCAGTTTTAAATGGTGGTGCCACTTTGTTTTTAACTACTTTTACTTTAGTTCTGTTACCGATAACATTTTCACCATCTTTAATTTGAGAAGAACGACGAATGTCTAATCTAACAGAAGCATAAAATTTCAATGCATTTCCTCCTGTTGTAGTCTCAGGATTTCCAAACATTACGCCGATTTTCTCTCTCAACTGGTTGATGAAAAATACCGTACAATGTGTTTTACTAATCGTTCCTGTTAATTTTCTTAAAGCTTGTGACATTAAACGAGCATGTAATCCCATTTTAGAATCACCCATTTCTCCTTCAATTTCACTTTTTGGTGTTAAAGCAGCAACCGAGTCAATAACCACAATGTCAATTGCACCTGAACGGATAAGGTTTTCAGCAATTTCTAAAGCTTGTTCACCATTATCGGGTTGTGAAATGATTAAATTTTCAATATCAACGCCCAGTTTTTCAGCATAATTTCTATCAAAAGCGTGTTCTGCATCAATAAATGCTGCAATTCCTCCTGCTTTTTGAGCTTCAGCAATAGCGTGAAGCGTTAAAGTAGTTTTACCTGAAGATTCTGGACCATATATTTCTATAATTCTTCCTTTTGGATATCCGTTTACACCTAAAGCTAAATCTAAACCTAATGAACCTGACGAAATAGTTTCTACTTCTTCAATAGCTTTATCGCCCATTTTCATTACGGTTCCTTTTCCGTAGGTTTTGTCTAATTTGTCTAGCGTAAGTTGTAACGCTTTTAATTTTGCATCTTTTTCTGAACTCATATTTTCTATATTTTTGGCTTTTAAAGTTGTAAAAATAAATAAAAAAAGAATGTAAATGAAGTTTATACAAATGAGTTTTAAACAATTCCATCCAAAATATATTTATTACTTTAGCCAACAAATTTTTTTCAACTATGGAGAAGCTAATTTCTTATCCAATTTCAGTAATTTATTATTTGTGTTTTGGATTGTTTCTTGTAATTTTTCATCCCATTCAATGGATTTGTTTGAATGTTTTTGGATATCAAGCACATAAAAAAAGCGTAGATTATTTGAATTTTTTTCTAGTAAAATGCACCAATCTTTTGGGAACTTGGTTTGTTTTTAGAAACATCAATAAAATTCCTAAAGGTGCACCAATTATTTTTGTTGCTAATCACCAAAGTATGTATGATATCATTGGAATGATTTGGTATTTAAGAAAGTTTCACGCCAAGTTTGTTAGTAAAAAAGAATTAGGAAGAGGAATTCCAAGTGTTTCATTTAATCTGCGTCACGGTGGTTCTGTTTTGATTGATAGAAAAGATCCAAAACAAGCCATTCCAACGATAAAAGGTTTGTCTGAATATATTGAAAAACACAATCGATCGGCAGTAATTTTTCCGGAAGGAACTAGAAGTAAAGACGGAAAACCAAAAGAATTCGCACAAAGCGGATTAAAAATATTATGCAAATATGCTCCTTCGGCCTATGTTGTGCCAATTTCTATTAATAATTCATGGAAAATGGTTAAATTTGGTGCTTTTCCGATGGGTTTAGGAAATAGGTTAGAATTTATTATCCACGAACCAATGGCAGTAGCAGATTTTTCATTTGAAGATTTAATCGAAAAAACAGAACAAGCTGTTGTTCAATCCTTACATAAATAATCAGATTTTATTTTGTCTCAAATCTAAAGTCTATAATACATATATAATGTCCATAAAAAATGTTCGTCTAGAAGTAATGCAGTTTCTAGATACCAAAGTTGACGAGTTTGTCGATAAATTTTTAATTCCAATTGAAACTATTTGGCAACCTTCTGATTTTTTGCCCGATGCACAAAGCGATACTTTCTTTGAAGATGTAAAAGAAATTCAAGAAATTGCCAAAGATTTACCTTATGATTTTTGGGTAGCAATGGTTGGTGATACAATTACAGAAGAAGCACTTCCTACCTATGAATCTTGGTTAATGGATGTGGAAGGAATAGACAATGTAGAACGTAACGGTTGGTCAAGATGGATTCGCCAATGGACGAGTGAAGAGAACCGTCACGGTGATTTGTTGAATAAATATTTATACCTGTCTGGCCGAGTAAACATGCGTGAAGTTGAGGTTACAACGCAGCATTTAATTGCTGACGGATTTGATATTGGAACAGGTCGTGATCCTTATAAAAACTTTGTTTATACAAGTTTTCAAGAATTAGCCACTTATGTGTCACACAATAGAGTTTCACAAATAGCTAAAGATTATGGAGACAAGAAATTAGCGAAGGTTTGTAAATTAATTGCAGGTGACGAAATGCGTCATCATCACGCTTATTGCGAATTTGTTGATCAAATTTTTAAAGTTGATCCGTCCGAAATGATGTTGGCTTTTCAATACATGATGAAACAAAAAATCACAATGCCAGCAGTTTTCTTAAGAGAATCAGGCGAGAAAATAGGAGCTGCTTTTGAGCAATTCTCCAATTCTGCTCAAAAAATAGGTGTTTATACAGCTAATGATTATGTGGAGATTATGCAAAAATTAATTGATAAATGGCAAATTGATAAAATAGCAAATCTTACTGACGAAGCTGAAAAAGCAAGAGATTATTTAATGAAGTTACCAGGAAGAATGGCTAAAATCTCGGAAAGATTGGTTTTACCTGATGAAAACTATATTTTTAAATGGGTACAACCTGCTTTGGTGAAATAAATAGAAAATAGATAAAAGAATATAGAAAATAGATGTTGTCTTGAGACTTTCAAGGCAACATTTTTAATATAGAAGAATTCAAATGAGTTTAATAGACAACACGATTTTATTTGTAAAACAAAAACTAGAAAATGCTGAAGCTGGTCACGATTGGTTTCATATAGAAAGAGTTTACAAAAATGCTTTGTTAATAGCGCAAGATGAAGTTTGTGATATTCAAATTGTAAAACTTGGAGCGTTGCTGCACGATATTGCTGATAGTAAGTTTAATGATGGTGATGAAACAGTTGGACCAAAAGTGGCTAGAGTTTTTTTAGAATCTCAAAAAGCATCAGAAGAAATCATTGTTCATGTTGTAAATATTATCGAAAATATCTCTTTCAAAGGAGGGAATTTTGAAAAGAAATTCAACTCAATTGAACTAGAAATTGTTCAAGATGCCGATAGATTAGACGCGATTGGAGCAATCGGAATTGCAAGAACCTTTAATTACGGTGGTTTCAAAAACAGACAACTATATAATCCAGAAATCGCTCCTAAACTCAATATGAGCAAGGAAGAGTATAAAAAAAGTGAAGCACCAACAATCAATCATTTTTATGAAAAATTGTTGTTGTTAAAAGATAAAATGAATACCAAAACTGGAAAACAATTGGCACAAGAAAGACACAAATTTATGGAACTATTCTTGTCTCAGTTTTACGCAGAATGGGATGGGGAAAAATAGTGTTCAGTACGCAGTTTTCAGTTGGCAATTATTGCGACTGAAAACTGCGACTGATTACTAAATATCTTATTTCCCTTTAAAGTCGGCTTTTCTTTTTTCTAAAAAAGCGGTTGTTCCTTCTTTGAAATCTTCTGTTCCGAAGCATTTTCCAAAGTTTTTTATTTCGGTTTTGTAACCATCAACGCCGTCTTTGAAATTAGCGTTTATTGCTTTGATTGCCAATCCAATAGCTACTGGAGAATTACGCATAATTTTTGAAGCAATTCCTTTTGCAAATTCAATTAATTCAGCTTGAGGAACAACGTGGTTTACTAAACCATAGTTTTTTGCGGTTTCAGCATCTATCATTCCTGCGGTCATTACTAATTCCATAGCGCGACCTTTTCCTACTAGTTGAGGTAATCTCTGCGTTCCGCCATAACCTGGTATTACACCAAGCGAAACTTCAGGCAAACCCATTTTAGCATTGTCTGAAGCTACTCTAAAATGACACGCCATTGCTAATTCTAATCCGCCACCAAGTGCAAATCCGTTGACAGCAGCAATAACAGGAGTTTTTAAATTTTCAACAAAATCGAATAACAATTCTTGACCTTGTTGTGCCAATTGTGCTCCTTCTTCTACAGAAAAATTTGCAAATTCAGAAATATCTGCGCCAGCAACAAATGCTTTTTCACCTTCACCGGTTACAATAATAACTTTGGTAGTAGCATCGGCATCTAGTTTTTCAAAAGCGTTGTGTAATTCTTGAATGGTTGCCACATTTAGCGCATTTAATTTTGACGGACGATTGATTGTAATTTGCCCAATTCCGTTTTCTGAAGTAATAAGAATGTTTTCGAAGTTCATGATTTTTTGTAATAAGTTTATTATTTAGCCCTGATTGAAAGGAAAAACCTTTGCATTTTAGCAAAGTTTTGGGATGAAAGCAGGAAAAAGGATTGCTAAAATGCCCGAACCATTCGCTCTAAATTTTTATTTTTCAATTATTGGAAGCGAAACCTTAAATGTTGTTCCTTTTCCGAATTCAGTTTCAAATGTAATAGTTCCTTTGTAATTTTCTATAATGTTTTTGATAATTCCTAAACCTAACCCCATCCCACTAGTTTTGGTGGTGAATTTTGGTTCAAAAATATGTTCAATGTTTTCAATTTCGATTCCAATTCCGTTGTCTTTTACCGTAATATTTACGTTATTTTCTTCTCGTTTTACGGCAACCAAAATTGATTTTTCTGTTTGTTCATCAGGAATGGCTTGAATGGCATTTTTGACCAAATTGGTTATGATTCTAATCAACTGCGTTCTATCCATTATTGTGATAATTTCTTCTTCCTTGCTTTCAAATGTGATGTATTCTTCATTAAAAATATCTAATGAAAATTCTACTACTTCAACCACATTTAAAGTTTCATTTTGTTGTGCTGGCATCGAAGCAAAATTTGAAAAAGCCGAAGCAACCGAAGTCATCGTATCAATTTGCTGAATTAATGTTTTGGTATAATCGTTCAGTTTTTGTTTTAAATCAGGATCTTCTGGGTTGAATTTTCTTTCAAAACTTTGAACCGTCAATCGCATTGGCGTAAGCGGATTTTTAATCTCGTGAGCCACTTGTTTTGCCATTTCACGCCAAGCTTGTTCTCGTTCGCTTTGTGCTAACATTGTGGCACTTTCTTCCAATTTGTCAACCATCGCATTATAAGCTTTGATCAACGAATTAATCTCGCGACTGTTGGCTTCGATTACAATTTTTTCGTTCTTTTGATTTAAACTGGTTTCGTTGATTTTATCGGAAATGGTTTTTAACGATTGCGTAATGTAGGATGCTAAAAAGTAAGCCAAGGCAAAAGCAATAATCAACATAAAAAAATAGACCTGACTCAATCGGATTAAGAATTCTTGAATTTCATTTTCATAAAAACTATCGTCGTCAACATAAGGTAAGTTAAGAATTCCGAGTGGTTTGAACTTGTCGTCTTTGATTTGAGTGTAAGACGAACGGTTTTTAATTCCGTCGACGCTTTTTATATCGACATATCTTTTTTCGATAGAAGATTGCACCAATTTGATAATGTACTTTTGAATTGGAGGCGAAATACTATCAACAGAAAAAGAAGCTTTAGACGATTTTAAAAGATTTCCATTTAAACTATAAATGTTTATTTCAACATTATGAATATCTGAAAGTTCGTGGATTTTGTCTTTAAAAATCAACGGCAGATTTTTTTCCGTTAACGGATAAGTGGTGTTAGATAAAATGTAATTGATGTGTTCTTTTACAGCATCTTCTTTACGTTCAAGACGTTCTTGATGATAATTTCGAGCTTCATTTTTAAACTGAATTACCGAAATCGAAGCCATTAGAATGGAAGCAATCAAAATCAATACAATCATCGAAAGGAAAATCCTAATTCGAAGTGATAGCATTGAAAATTTGAAGTTTTTCATTTTGTAGTGATTAGTGAATAGTGATTAGTGAATAGCTACTTACTCTTCACTAATTACTAATTACTTCTTTTCCCTTATTCTTTTATAAAATTTGAATCCGAGCATAATTAAAATCGAGAATAAAAAGATTCCGATTACGCCATAAATCCAATTGAAAGCATTTTTTAATATTACTAAAAAAACTACAGCAAATAAAATAATTGTGGCACCTTCATTCCAAAGGCGCATATAATTAGACGAATAGTTGAATTTGTCATTTTGCAATTGCTTATAAATTTGGTGACATTTTAAATGGTACAAAAACAACGCCAAAACAAATCCGAGTTTCACGTGCATCCAAGGCATTTGCAACCAAGCAGGCATCAAAAACAATAACCAAGCTGCAAATAATGTTGCTAAAACTGCGCTTGGCCAAGTGATTATAAACCATAGGCGATAGGTCATTATTTTGTATTGGTTTAACAATATTTCTCTTTCAGGCGAAGTTTTTTGGTTGGCTTCAATTTGATAAACAAACAGACGAACAATATAAAATAATCCTGCAAACCAAGTGATTACAAATATTAAATGAAGTGATTTTATGTAGTTGTAGAGTTCCATTATTGGTCAATTTTATTAACATCAGGAAAACAATCTGATGTAAATTTTGCAATTCTGTTTTGCAGTTTTGTAGAGCTGTTTTTTATCATTTCAGCTTCCATTTTTGTTCTAATTAGTTTAGGTTTATTATAATCATCATTTTCATAGAATCCACTATAAGAAATAATATCGGTCCAGTTTGAATATCTAGTTTTACTGGCATCTGAATCTAAAAAATTAAATAATTCTTCAGGAAATTTTTCAGCATATTTTCTTGCCGGAACACCCGGATATTCGGCTAAAGCACCATCAGATATTTCAATTGTTTTATCTAGAATCCATCGATAAAAAGGTCTCAGATTTTTATCATTTGTAGAGGATAAGGCCAAAAGATTTTCGGTTAAATTGTCATCTGTTGGTCGATATTTTCCATAATAAAATGCAATTGCTAAGGAGTCACAATTTTTGTTGTCAATGTAAAATTTCATTGGTTTTCCATCAATAGAATCGACTTCAATATTATGTGTTAAATTAAATCCTGCTTGATAACTATCACTAGCTGAAGTTTTCTGTTCAGCACTCTTTTTTGTTGTTGAATCCAAAGTTTTACTTTCTAATGTCTTACTATCAGAATCTGTTTTCTTAGAACAAGAAAAAAGAATAAAACTTAAAAAAATTAAAAAGTAAAATTTCATAAGATCTCTATCTTTTCTTAAAATCCTCAATCCATTTTGCTACAACGCCGCACCATTCGTCATCGTCGTTCATACAAGGAATAGCCATAAATTCTTCTCCACCGTGGTGTAAAAACTCTTCATTAGCTTCCATTGCAATTTCTTCTAAAGTTTCTAAACAATCAGACACGAATGCTGGAGTTACCACTGCCAATTTCTTGATTCCTTTTTCAGGCATTTTGTTGATTTCAACATCAGTATAAGGCGTTAACCATTTGTCACCTGCTAAACGAGATTGAAAGGTTTGACTGTATTTTCCTTCTGGAATTCCTAACAACTTCACAACTTGTTTTGTAGTTTCATAACATTGATGACTGTAACAAAATTCGTGAGCAGGCGATGGCGTGTTACAACAAGATCTATCCATTTTACAATGTGATTTGGTAACATCGGTTTTACGAATATGACGTTTTGGAATTCCGTGATATGAAAACAATAAATGATCGTATTCAAATCCTTCCAAATGTTTTTTCATTGAATTAGCAAGCGCCTGAATGTATTCTTGTTTATTATAAAATGCTGGAACATTTGTAAATTTCATTTGAGGAAAATGCTTAGCGCGAAGTTCTTCGGCTAGAACCACAATTGTAGTTGTTGATGCCATTGCGTGTTGAGGATATAAAGGCATTAACATTACTTCCGTTACACCTTTATCGTGTAATTCTTGTAATCCTTTTAAGATGGTCATTGTTCCATAACGCATAGATAAAGCTACAGGAACATCAACTAGTGCTTGAACTTTCTTATGCATTCTTTTAGAAATTACTATCAACGGTGAACCTTCGTCTGTCCAAATTCTAGCATAGGCTTCGGCAGATTTTTTAGGTCTTGTTTGCAAAATTATTCCACGAACTAGCAAAGCACGTAATAAAAACGGAACGTCAATTACGTATTTATCCATTAAAAATTCGTCTAAGTAAGGCTTAACATCTTTTGGTGTTGGACTTTCTGGTGAACCTAAATTTACTAATAATACTCCTTTCATTGGTTGTTATTTTTTTTGTAAAAGTAAATTATTACTTTCTTTTACTTTATTTTTTAATAATTATTTATCGATTGTTTGATATACGAAATTGATGTTATTATGTATTTGGATTTATTGACATTAAATATTTTTTTGGTGTCGTTGCAAATTTTTTCTTGAATGCGGCTATAAAATGACTTCCGGTGCTGTAACCAATTTTTAATCCAACTTCATTTACATTATAAGAACCAGAATCTAATAGTTGTCTAGCATAATCCATTTTATAATCAAATAGAAAGCCGTAAACTGTATCACCATAAATTTGCTTGAAGCCAATTTTTAGTTTTTTCAAACTTAATCCAACTTGTTCTGCTAGTTCTTCTAAACCTGGTGGTTCGGCCATATTATGTATGATGATTTCTTTTGCTTTTTTGATTTTGATTTTTTCATCATCTATTAAAAAAGGACATTGCTCGGCATTTGGATCTTCAGAACGATTAAAATACAAACTTAATAATTCATATCCTTTTCCTTTATAATATAGGTTTTTAATAGACGGATTCAAATTATAATGAAACAACTGACTCAATACAATTGCCATCGACGGACTAATATCGGTTTCTTTATAATATTTTTTATCTTTATTTTCTTCGCTTAAAAATGGGATGTGTTCTGATTCATTTGAAAACAATCCGTGAAACTTTTGAATAGATATTATAACAGAAATTATCCAAGAATTTGGAGCTAATTCTAAATTTAAAGGCAACTCTTTTTGCGGATTGTAAAATAAAAGTGCCTTCTCTTCTTTCAAATCTAATGCATAATTTCCTTCATTGAATACAAATTTTGCTTTTCCTTTAATCCCAAAATGAAATTGAATAAGTCCTTGAGCAATAGGCTTTTTTATGTGAAAATTCTCATTTCCGTCATTTTGAAAACGAATTAAAATAAAATCATTTTCAATTTTTATTTCTTCTTGTGAACCCATAGCGATATTTTTTCGTATATACATCTGAAATTACTGCAACCTCTTATTTAGAATTAATCTACATAAGAAGATTCAAAAGAGTTGATTTCATTACAAATTTATAATAAATAACGCTAAAAAGGCAAATAAGGTTTAAAAATTCGCACAGCGATACAAAAAGTCCTTCAAGCGTTACTTTTATAATAACTATAATAATAATTTTGTTTCACTTTTAGGTAAAGTACATATATGGAAAATTTTAACACTACAAAATCTACTTCATTTTACGCATTGGGCTTGAGTTATAAAAAAGCAGATGCAGCAATTAGAGGAAAATTTAGTTTAAACGCACAAGCAAAAGCAACTTTACTTATTCAAGCGGAAGCAGAAGGAATTGATTCTTTAATCGTTACTTCTACTTGCAATCGAACTGAAATTTATGGTTTTGCACAACATCCGTATCAATTAATTAAACTTTTATGTGCTAATAGTCAAGGTTCTGTAGAAGAATTTCAAGAAGTTGCATACATCTATAAGAATCACGAAGCAATTAATCATATGTTCCGAGTTGGAACAGGTTTAGACAGTCAAATTCTTGGAGATTTTGAAATTATTAGCCAAATAAAAACCGCTTTCAACGAAAGTAAATCTAATGGAATGGTTAATTCATTTCTTGAAAGATTAGTAAATTCAGTTATTCAAGCAAGCAAAAAAATTAAGACAGAAACCGAAATTTCTTCTGGAGCAACATCGGTCTCTTTCGCATCTGTTCAATATATTTTTAGAAATGTTGAAAATATAGCAAACAAAAATATCTTACTTTTTGGAACCGGAAAAATCGGAAGAAATACTTGCGAAAACCTTGTAAAACATACCAAACACGAGCAAATTACTTTAATAAATCGTACTAAAGATAAAGCTGAAAAATTAGCTCAGAAATTAAATGTGATTGTAAAAGATTACGCTGACTTACAATTAGAATTGCAAAAAGCCGATGTTGTTGTAGTGGCAACAGGTGCACAAAATCCGACGGTTGATAAAGCGATTTTAAATCTTAAAAAACCATTATTGATTTTAGATTTGTCAATTCCTAAAAATGTGAACGAAAATGTAAATGATGTTGAAGGTGTTACATTGATTCATATGGATCATTTATCACAAATGACGGATGAAACTCTTGAAAACAGAAAGCTACATATTCCTCAAGCTGAAGCAATTATTGAAGAAATTAAAGAAGAATTCATTACTTGGTCTAAAAACAGAAAGTTTGCACCAACCATTCACGCCTTAAAAGAAAAATTAAACTCTATAAAAGATGGAGAATTAAATTTTCAACGCAAAAAATTATCTAATTTTGACGAACAACAAGCTGAATTAATCAGTAATAGAATCATTCAAAAAATCACGAACCACTTTGTAAACCATTTAAAAGAAGGTGACTCAATGGAAGAAGGTATTGAATGGATTGAAAAAGTATTTCAATTAGAACAAGAGAAATCATTTTTATAAAATAAAATTTCACAATAATAAACCTTAATGAACCTTAATTCCTTAATGGTTCAAAAAAGAATAAAATGTCTGAAAAAACAATACGTATAGGAACTCGTGATAGTGAATTAGCACTTTGGCAAGCACACACCGTTCAAAAACAACTCAACGATTTAGGTTATAAAACCGAAATTATAGCCGTAAAATCGCAAGGTGATATCATTCTTGACAAACCACTTTACGAATTAGGAATCACCGGAATTTTCACCAAAACATTAGACATTGCAATGATTAACGGTCAAGTTGATATTGCAGTGCATTCAATGAAAGATGTTCCAACAGCACTTCCAATAGGAATTGTGCAAGCAGCAGTTTTGGAAAGAGCTAATATTTTAGACATTTTGGTTCACAAAGGAAACCTAGATTTTTTAGAATCTAATGGAACAATCGCAACAGGAAGTTTGCGCCGTCAAGCAATGTGGTGGAACAAATATCCAAACCACAACGTAGTAGATTTACGCGGAAATGTAAATACTAGAATGCAAAAATTAGATGAAAATGATTGGAATGGAGCCGTTTTTGCTGCTGCAGGTTTAGAAAGAATCAACTTAAAACCTGAGAATTATATCAATTTAGATTGGATGATTCCCGCGCCAGCACAAGGCGCAATGTTAGTTGTTGCAATGGCTGAAGATGAATTTACTTTAGACGCACTTTCACAACTAAATCATATCGAAACCGAAATTTGTACTTATATAGAAAGACAATTTCTAAAAACATTGGAAGGTGGATGTACTGCACCAATAGGAGCAATTGCAACCTATAATGAGAAAGAAGATATTATCAGTTTCAAAGGAGTTTTATTATCTATCGACGGAAAGCAAAAACAACAAATAGAAAAAGTAGTGGACATTTCAGAATGGAAAAAACTTGGTTTCAATGCAGCTCAGGAAATTTTAAATAATGGCGGAACAGAATTAATGGCTGAAATTAAAAAGACGCTAAAAAAATAAATTTCTCTGATTTCTTAAATCTTTGTTCCAAAAATTAATGACAAAACAAATCAACATACTATCTACCAAAAAGCTTTTACCAAATCAAAAGCAAGAGTTACTTGACGCCAATATTCATCTAATAGAAGAAGATTTTATCGAAACCAATATCAAGAATTTTGAACTTTCAAAAGTAAATGATAATCTAATTTTTACCAGTCAAAATGCAGTTCAAAGTGTTTTACAACATCCAAAATGCAATGAATTAAAAAGCAAAAATGTTTTTTCTGTTGGAATGAAAACCAAAGATTTATTGACGGAAAACGGATTTAATGTTATCGCCTACACAGGTTATGCCGCTGATTTAGCAGAAATCATTTCGTTAATTTATGGAAAAGAAAGTTATACCTTTTTCAGCGGAAATTTACGTAGAGATGTTTTACCAAATACACTAAAAGAAAACGAGATAACATTCAACGAAATCGAAGTTTATGAAACCAATATCACTTCAAAAAAAATTAAAGAAAAGATAGATGGCATATTATTTTTTAGTCCATCAGGAGTTGAGAGTTATTTCAAATTGAATACTATAAAAGAAGAAATGTGCTTTTGCATCGGAGAAACCACCGCAGAAGCATTAGAAAATAAAAAAGTAAAAAACATCATAATTGCAGACAAACCATCGGTTGAAAATGTAATTGATGAAGTTACAGAATATTATAAAAATTAGTTTAAGTTTCAAAGGCAACAACTTTTAAACTTTTAAACTCATAAACTTTTAAACTCATGATTAAAAACGACCTATTTTTAAGAGCATTAAACAATGAAACCGTAGAACGTCCACCAGTTTGGATGATGCGTCAAGCCGGAAGGTATTTACCAGAATTTAGAGCTTTACGTGATAAATACGATTTTTTCACACGTTGCGAAACTCCAGAATTAGCAGCAGAAATTACAGTTCAACCAATACGAATTGTAAAACCAGATGCAGCGATTTTATTTTCTGATATTTTGGTTGTGCCGCGCGCAATGGGAATTCACGTTGAATTGAAAGACAATTTGGGACCAATTATTCCAAATCCAATTCGTACAATGGAACAAGTAAATCAAGTTATTGTTCCAGACGTTAATGAAACATTAGGTTACGTTTTTGATGCCATCAAATTGACCAAAGAAATGTTGAACGATGAGGTTCCGCTTATTGGTTTTGCAGGTTCACCTTGGACCATTTTTTGCTATTGCGTCGAAGGAAAAGGATCTAAAAGTTTTGATACGGCGAAAGGATTTTGCTTTTCAAATCCTATTGCAGCACATACATTATTGCAAAAAATCACCGATACAACGATTCTATATTTAAAAGAAAAAGTAAAATCAGGAGTAAATGCAGTTCAGATTTTTGATTCTTGGGGCGGAATGTTATCGCCAGTAGATTATCAAGAATTCTCTTGGAAATACATCAACCAAATTGTAGACGCTTTAGCTGAAGATACTAAAGTTATTGTTTTCGGAAAAGGATGTTGGTTTGCATTAAACGATATGGCGAAAAGTAAAGCCTCAGCACTTGGTGTAGATTGGACTTGTTCAGCAAGAAACGCACGTTATTTAACAGGCGGAAAAATCACATTACAAGGGAATTTTGATCCATCTAGATTGTTATCACCAATTCCAACCATCAAGAAAATGGTACACGAAATGATAGACGAATTCGGAAAAGACAATTATATAGTAAATCTAGGTCACGGAATTTTACCAAATATTCCTGTAGATCACGCGAAGGCTTTTATTGAAGCGGTTAAGGAGTATAAACAATAGCTGTTAGCAGAAAGTTTTGAGTAATTCTATCGTGTTCCCAGAAAATTATAACTTTAATTTGAAATAAAATTATAACTCAATAAAATTGTATTTTTTAAAACACTAAAAAGAAATGAAAGCTGCTATTTTAAACAAAAATGATTTAAATACAGACATTAAAGAGCAAGTTTCTGAATTATTTCGTCAATTAAGTCCAAACAAAATTCAGTTGGATCTTGAAGAAATATTGAATAAAAAAAACCAAATTACAGTTGCATATTGCGAGGATAATAATAAAATAATTGGAATTGCATTAATGTGTACTTACAAAGTTATATCTGGAAACAAGGGTTGGATTGAAGATGTAGTTGTAGACTTAGCTTCACGTGGAAAAGGAATAGGAAGAAAATTAATAAACTTATTAGTTGAAGTAGGTGAAGAAAAAGAACTTTCTGAAATACTTCTTTTTACTGAAGACCATAGATTGGCTGCAATAAATTTATATTCAAGTGTTGGGTTTAAACTTAAAGACAGTAAGATATATTGTAAGAAAAAATAAAAAGAACTTTGGACAACTGTCGTGAAACGGCAGAACGCTATTAGCTTTAAGCTTAAAATAATGAAAAATAAATTCTACCAATACATACAAAATCTTCAAGACCAAATCGTTGCCGGATTAGAAGCAGTCGAAGGAAAAGCTAAATTCCGCGAAGACATTTGGGAACGTCCAGAAGGCGGCGGCGGAAGAACACGAGTTATAGAAAACGGAAACGTAATCGAAAAAGGTGGCGTAAACATTTCAGCAGTGCACGGAAAATTACCCGAAGCAATGCAAAAAATGTTCAACGTTGGCGAAGCCGATTTCTTTGCTTGCGGATTGAGTTTAGTGATTCATCCCAAAAATCCAATGGCACCAACCGTTCACGCAAATTGGCGTTATTTTGAAATGTATAACGAAAATGGTGAAATTATAAATTCATGGTTTGGTGGCGGACAAGATTTAACACCTTATTATTTATTTGAAGAAGATGCTATTCATTTTCATCAAACTTGCAAAACAGCTTGCGACAAACACAATACAGAGTTTTATCCAAAATATAAAAAACAATGCGATGCTTATTTTTGGAACGCACATAGAAATGAAGCTCGCGGACTTGGCGGATTATTCTTCGATTATTGCAAAGAAACCGAAGAAATGAAAATGGAAGATTGGTACAATTTCGTAACCGAAGTTGGCAATAGTTTTCTTCAAGCCTATGTTCCAATTTTAGAAAAAAGAAAAGATTTACCTTATACAGAAGCACAACGAACTTGGCAAGAAATCCGTCGCGGTCGTTATGTAGAATTCAATTTAGTGCACGATAAAGGCACACTTTTCGGACTAAAAACCAACGGAAGAATCGAAAGTATTTTGATGAGTTTACCACCAAATGTGCAATGGGTTTACGATCATCATCCAGAAGTTGGAAGCGAAGAAGAAAAATTAATCAAAGTATTAGAAAAACCGATAGACTGGCTGTAAGCTATTAGCCATTAGCGGTTAGCTCAAAAAGATGAGAGATTATAAAAAATATATTGTTTGGCAAAAATCACATGAGCTAGTTTTAGATATTTATAAAACTACTCGTGATTTTCCTAAAGACGAATTATTTGCATTAACCAATCAAATGAAACGATCTTCAAGTTCAATCCCAACTAATATTGCAGAAGGTTGTGGTAGAAATTCTGATAAGGATTTTTGTAGATTTTTATATATTGCATTTGGTTCAGCCAATGAATTAGAATATCAAATAATATTGAGCATTGATTTACAGTTTATACAAATTGAAAATGGTCAAAAACTATTATTTCAAATTGAAGAATTTAAAAAGATGCTTAACGGATTAATAACAAAATTAAATAATGCTAACAGCTAATTGCTGATAGCTAAAAGCTAAAAGATATGTTCCCATTACAAAGAGGCAGAAGATTACGCGTTAACGAATCCATAAGAAGTTTAGTTCGCGAAACCACATTAAGTCCATCCGATTTTATGTTTCCAATGTTCATTGCAGAAGGCGAAAATTATAAAGTTGAAATTCCTTCAATGGTTGGTATTTACCGTCGTTCGATAGATTTAACTGTTGAAGAAGTAAAAGAACTTTTCGCATTAGGAATTCGCGCCGTAAACATCTACGTAAAAGTTGACGAAAGCCTAAAAGACAACACCGGAAAAGAAGCTTGGAATCCTGACGGATTGATGCAAAGAGCCATCAAAGCAATAAAATCGGCTTGTCCAGAAATGATTGTTATGCCCGATGTTGCCTTAGATCCATATTCCATTTACGGTCACGACGGAATCATCGAAAACGGTGATATTGCCAACGATGCAACCAACGATGCCTTAGTAAAAATGGCCGTTTCTCACGCACAAGCTGGAGCCGATTTCGTAGCACCGAGCGATATGATGGACGGACGCGTTTTGCGTTTACGCCAAGGTTTAGACGCTGCTGGTTTCCATAATGTTGGAATTATGAGCTATTCTGCAAAATATGCATCAGCTTTTTACGGACCATTTCGTGATGCTTTAGATTCTGCTCCAAAAGAAGCCGATGTCGATGCTGAGCCTGTTGAAGTACCAAAAGACAAAAAAACCTACCAAATGGATTACGCCAACCGCATAGAAGCCATCAAAGAAGCACTTATGGATGTTGAAGAAGGTGCCGATATGGTAATGGTAAAACCAGGAATTGCTTATCTTGATATCGTTCGCGAAGTAAAAAACGCCGTGAATGTGCCAGTTACCGTTTTTCACGTTTCCGGCGAATATGCAATGATCAAAGCTGCTGCCGAAAGAGGTTGGTTAGACCACGACAAAATTATGATGGAACAATTAATGTGCATCAAACGCGCCGGTGCAAGTTTAATTTCGACTTATTTTGCTAAAGAAGCTGCCATTATTTTGAATAAATAGGAGCGAATGGCTTGGGATTTATCAGTGATGGCATTTCCTGCTGCCTTTCCAAAACTCGCAAAAAAAGCGAGGTTTTTCCCTTGCATCAGGGCTAAAAAGTGAATGAATTGAATAAATGTAATTAGTAAAAATGAAAATCAATATACTATTTCTTCTACTTTTTGTATTCGTATCTTGTAAAAACGAACCAAATACACCATTAGAAGAAAACCAAGTTCCCGAAGTTCCAACTTTAGATAAAGGATTGGTTTTGTTTCAAGAAAATAATTGTGCAGCTTGTCATCAACCCGACAAAAAAGTAATCGGACCAAGTCTTCAAGAAATAGCCACAATCTACAAAAAACAAAACGGAAACCTAATTGCTTTTCTAAAAGAAGAAGCCGAACCTATCGTTGATCCGGCAATGTATGAATCAATGAAAATTAACCTTCAGGTAACTAAAATGATGACCGATGAAGAATTGCAATCATTAGAATTGTATTTATTAAGTCATTCAAAATAACAAACATTTATGTAAAATTTGTATTTTTATCAAATGCAAATAGCCTTCATAAAATCACCACTCGGAATCACTAAAATTGAAGGTGACGATAATGGAATTTCTGTAATTTCTGTTTTATCAGAAGGTGAACTTTCCACAAAAATTCCTAACGAACTCCAAGAAGCCGTTTCGCAACTTCAAGAATATTTTGAAGGAAAACGTAAAGATTTTGATATTAAGTTGAATCCAAAAGGCACTGATTTCCAAAAGAAAGTGTGGCAAGAATTACTCAATATTCCTTTCGGAAAAACCATATCTTATCTCGATTTATCTAAAAAATTAGGCGATGTCAAAGCCATTCGAGCAGTAGCATCAGCCAACGGGAAAAACCCACTTTGGATTGTAATTCCGTGTCACCGAGTTATTGGAACAGATGGTTCATTAACAGGTTACGCTGGTGGATTATGGCGCAAAAAATGGCTACTCGAACACGAAACACCTAGCAATCAGCAAAGTTTATTTTAAGAAATTGAACACGAATTACTCAAATTATCACAAATAATATTTTTCAAATCAAATAATTTAGTATTTTTAAATTCTAATCAATTTCGTGAAATCATTATGTTTTTATAGTTTCGTGAGAATTCGTGAAATTTGTGTAAAAAATCTAAATTATGATAGAAAAAATCCGTCTAGACAACATCTTATTTCTTGATATAGAAACCGTTCCGCTGGAAGAAAATTTCAATTCACTTGACGATGAAATGAAACATCTTTGGGAACTAAAAACACAATACCAACGAAAAGATGATTATACAGCCGAAGAATTTTATGACAGAGCCGGAATTTGGGCTGAGTTTGGTAAAATAGTCTGTATTTCTGTAGGTTATTTTACAACCAAAGGAGACATTCGAAACTTTAGAGTGACTTCATTTTTCGGAGAAGAAAAGAAGATTTTATTAGATTTTAATAACCTTTTAGCCAATCATTTCGATGGTTCTCAAAATATACTTTGCGGTCATAATGCGAAAGAATTTGACTTTCCGTTTATAGCGCGACGAATGATTATTAATAATGTTTCAATTCCAAACAAATTAAATTTATTTGGAAAAAAACCGTGGGAAATTCAGCATTTGGATACATTAGAACTGTGGAAATTTGGCGATTATAAGCATTTCACTTCTTTGAAATTACTTACTAAAATACTAGGAATTCCTTCTCCAAAAGGCGACATCGACGGAAGCCAAGTCGGACACGTTTTTTATGTAGAAAAAGACATCGACCGAATTGTGACTTATTGCGAAAAAGATGTTATAGCTGTTGCTCAAGTGTTCCTTCGCTTTAGAAAAGAAGAACTATTGATTGAAGAGGAAATTACTCATATTTAAAATTGAATTTGATTTTTAAAATTGACTATTGAAGTTGATTTTGAATAAGTACATTTACACAAAATAAATAAGTTATGGTTTTAAGTAGGTTTTGGTTAGTAATTTTTATTTCGTCAATTATTTTTGTTGTTTTTAGTTTATTCTCTGGAAATAACTATACAATTGACTTTGTGCTAAACGGAAAAAAAGACGATCCAATTTTAGTTTCTGAGAAATATCTTCAAGATTTACCTGCTTTTATAAAAGACAGTATTGAAAAGGCTCCAGAAAAAACAATGGTCATCAATCGCGATACTTTGAACATCGATTCTACTTATGTTTTTTCTAATAAAGTTGTAAAAATTTATAGTGGAAAACAAAAATCAGATGGATTGTTGCCAACTTGCAAAAGTACTTTGTTAGATTTGATTTTACCTTTAATGGCCTATCTAGCATTTTTCTGCGGATTGATGGAACTTTTAATAATTTCCGGCGCATCTGAAAAATTAGCGAAAGTACTGAGTCCAGTATTTGTAAAGGTCTTTCCAAGTATTCCCAAAAATCATCCTTCCATTTCTTATATGACATTAAATTTTGCGGCCAATTTCTTAGGATTAGACTCAGCAGCAACACCATTCGGATTAAAAGCAATGGAAAGTTTACAAGAAATAAATCCCGAAAAAGACAAAGCCAGTGATGCGCAAATTATGTTTATGTGTTTGCACGCTTCAGGACTTACATTAATTGCAACTTCAATAATTGGATATCGAGCAGCTGCCGGTGCTGTAAATCCAGCCGATGTAATGTTGCCTTGTATAATTACTTCTTTTATTGGAACTATTGCTGCTTTTCTAATTGTAGGTGTTAAACAAAAAATTAATTTTAAAAGTGCTTCTCTAATTGTAGGATTAATGGTTTTAATTGCTGCAATTATTGGATTATTGATGTATGTAAATCAGTTAGATTTAATTGGTAAAAATTATTTCACATCTAATTTGTCAGCATTGATTTTGGTAGTAATTATTGCTTTTACATTGATTTTATCTTTCGTTAAAGAAAAGAAATTTACCGAAGCTAATACCACAGTTTATGAAGCTTTTGTAGTTGGAGCCAACAATGGTGTTAAAACAGGAGTGACTATTTTTCCTTATGTTTTGGGTATGTTAGTGGCGATTTCGTTGTTTAGAAACAGTGGTTTATTTGAAATTATAAGCAATTGGATTGCTTTTGGTTTTTCTAGTTTGGGTGTGGCAAAAGAAATTACGGATGCACTTCCTGTAGCGATGCTTAGACCTTTTAGTTCAGCCGGTTCAAGAGGATTTTTAATTGATTCGATGAATACTTTTGGCGCCGATTCAATGACAGGAAGATTGAGTAGTATTTTTCAATGTAGTGCTGAAAGTACGTTTTATGTGATTGCAGTTTATTTTGGTTCAGTAAATATAAAAAATACTAGATACGCTTTAGGAACAATGCTTTTAGTAGATGTAATTTGTGTGATTACTGCAATTTTTGTGGCTAGTTGGTTTTTTTAGTGTTTTCCTGCAAGGTTTCCAAAACCTTGTAGGTATAAATGAAAGTCTATGAAATTAGAAGTTTTAGAAAGAGACCATTTCTACCACATTTATAATAGAGGAATAAATAGTGAAAATATTTTTTTATCCGATGATAATAAATCCTATTTTTTAAAATTACTTTCAAAACATTTAGACGGTAAAATAGAAGTTTTTGCTTATTGTTTAATGGATAATCATTTCCATTTTCTTATCAAATTAGTTGATGATGAAAAGGCAGTAACTCAAGCATTTTCAAATTTTTTTAATTCTTATGCAAAAGCTTTTAATAAACAAAACAATAGAACAGGTAGTTTATTCGAAAAACATTTTAAAAGGATAAAAATTCAAGATGAAAATTACGTAAGAAACATTATTCAATATATCCATCTAAATCCGAAACATCATTTAAATATAGATTATAAAACTTATAAGTTTTCTTCTTTTCAATCAATTATTTCCACTAATCAAACCAAGTTAGCTAGAACCGAAGTTTTGAGTTACTTTGACAACATTGACAATTTTATCATTTGTCATAATTTTAAAAATGATTTTTTAACAGAAAAATTTACTTTTGAATAGACAATTAAAATCTTGCAAGGTTTTCAAAACTGCGTTAGTATAAATCTTAAAAATAACAATAAACAAACCTACAAGGTTTTGGAAACCTTGCAGGTTATACGTAACTTTACACTTCAAAAATATTTCACAATGGACTTTATATATCAAGATCCGTATCCGATATTAAAAGACGATACACAATACAAAAAACTTACTTCTGATTACGTAAAAGTAGAGCAATTTGGCGACAGAGAAATTCTTACTGTTGATCCAAAAGGATTAGAATTGTTAGCACAAGAAGCCATGAACGATGTTTCATTTATGTTGCGAACAGCACATTTACAAAAGCTAAACAATATTTTAACCGATCCAGAAGCGACAGATAATGATCGATTTGTAGCCTACAATTTATTGCAAAACGCCTCTGTTGCTGTTGAAGGTCAGTTGCCATCTTGTCAAGATACTGGAACGGCAATTGTAATGGCAAAGAAAGGCGAAAATGTTTATACTGGAGTTGATGATGCCGAATGGTTATCAAAAGGAATTTTTAATACGTTTCAAAATAAAAATCTTCGTTACTCACAAATTGTTCCGATTTCGATGTTTGAAGAGAAAAATTCAGGTTCGAATCTTCCAGCACAAATTGATATTTATGCCAAAAAAGGAGCATCGTATGAGTTTTTGTTTTTAACAAAAGGTGGTGGTTCTGCTAACAAAACTTTCTTATATCAAAAAACAAAGTCTTTGTTGAACGAAAAATCAATGGAAGAATTTGTCCGAGAAAAAATTAAAGATTTAGGAACATCTGCTTGTCCGCCATACCATTTAGCTTTAGTTATCGGTGGAACATCTGCTGAAGCAAATTTATCGGCAGTAAAAAAAGCTTCTGCAGGTTATTTTGATCATTTGCCAACTACAGGAAATATGTCCGGTCAAGCGTTTAGAGATGTAGCTTGGGAACAAAAAGTATTAGAAATTTGTCAAGAAAGCGCTATTGGAGCTCAATTTGGAGGAAAGTATTTTGCACACGACGTTAAAGTTATTCGTTTGCCACGTCACGCTGCGTCTTGTCCTGTTGGATTAGGAGTTTCGTGTTCAGCCGACAGAAATATAAAAGGTAAGATAACAAAAGATGGTGTTTTCTTAGAACAATTAGAAGTAAATCCTGGTCAATTTTTACCAGCAACTCCACCACATTTAGAACCAGCTGTTGAGGTTGATTTAAATCGTCCGATGCCTGAAATTTTAGCCGAATTATCTAAATATCCAATCAAAACTCGTTTGAAATTAAATGGAACTTTAATTGTTGCGAGAGATATTGCGCACGCCAAAATTAAAGAATTATTGGATGCTGGAAAACCAATGCCAGACTATTTTAAAAATCATCCAATATATTATGCTGGACCAGCAAAAACTCCAGACGGAATGCCATCAGGAAGTTTCGGACCAACGACAGCAGGAAGAATGGATGTTTATGTAGAAGAATTTCAAAAAGCTGGTGGAAGTATGATTATGCTTGCCAAAGGAAATAGAACCAAAGAAGTTATGGATGCTTGTAAAACTTACGGAGGATTCTATTTAGGTTCTATTGGTGGACCAGCTGCGATTTTAGCGCAAGATAATATCCTTAAAGTTGAGGTTGTAGATTTCGAAGAACTAGGAATGGAAGCCGTAAGAAAAATTACTATTAAAGATTTCCCAGCTTTTATTATCACTGATGATAAAGGAAATGATTTCTTTGCTAATTTGTAAAAAAAAATAGTTTTCCTGCAAGGTCTTTTTTGACCTTGTAGGTTTAACAAATACATACCTACAAGGTTTTAAAAACCTTGCAGGACTAAATATAAAAAATATGCCTTTTAAAGAATCCTTTTCAGAGTTTTATACCAAAGTTAAATTTAGTTTAGATGATGGAACTTTTGCCAAATTAACTTTAGCAAAAACCATCGGAAATGCCGAATTGATGAATATTTACGTTCGTCCAATAATGGATGAAGCGGTTCTGAAATTGGAATTAAAATTTAAGTTTCAGCAAGAAGAAATTATTGAAATTTATACGATAGAAAATGCTTTTCCGAGATTATTAGAATTCATAAATAATCCTTTTTTAAGTGCAATTTTATTCACTACAGAATTTGATTTGACCTACAAATTGAATAAAAAGCGAGCAGTGAGTTTGGTAGAACAATTTCCAACTTTTGGAAACGCCAACGAAGTTTTATTAGAGTATTTAGCTAGCCATTAATAGTTAATTCTTAGCTTTTTTATTTTTTAATTTTAGGTAATCTTCTCTAATATATTTGTTACAATCATCAATTAGTATTTCCCCATTTTTCAAGTAATAAAAAGCGGAATCTTTTCCATTTTCTTTATAAACAGAATCGCCAACATTTATTTGATAATAAATTTTGTTTGGAATTCTAACCTCATAAGAGCCATTCAAAATCATAAATCTAGAAGCTCTTGCGTAATCTCCATCTTCTTTTTTATCAGTTATCTTTCCGTTGAATTCTGTTTTTTGGCTTTCCAGATATTTTTCTCTTTTGTAGTCTAATGAATTGCTTTGATAAATAGATATAGTCACAAGAACTATAGCAATTGGTATAAAAACATAAGCTAAATTTTTTCTAACTTCGGATTCCTGCTTTTCCAATTCTTGTTCTGGTTTTATCATGGTTATATCTTCTAGAAAATTCCATGTTCACAAGTAACTAATCAATAACCATCTCTGGAATTTCTCCTTCAATTATCAATTCTGCTTCGGTTGACGCTATAATGTGTTCTACAGAAACTCCTGGTGCGCGTTCTAATAATTTGAACCCGTTAGGAGTGATTTCTAAAACAGCTAATTCTGTAACTACTTTTTTAACGCAAGCAACTCCGGTTAATGGTAAGCTACATTTTTTTAAAATCTTACTCTCACCAGCTTTATTAACGTGCATCATTGCAACGATAATATTTTCTGCAGAAGCTACTAAATCCATTGCGCCACCCATTCCTTTTACCATTTTTCCCGGGATTTTCCAGTTGGCGATGTCTCCATTTTCTGAAACTTCCATTGCGCCAAGAATAGTCAAATCTACTTTTTGAGAGCGTATCATTCCAAAGCTGAAAGCTGAATCAAAAAAACTCGCACCAGGTAAAGTGGTTATGGTCTGTTTTCCTGCATTGATGATATCGGCATCTTCTTCACCCTCAAATGGAAATGGTCCCATTCCTAGAACACCGTTTTCGCTCTGAAATTCTACTGAAATATCAGTGCGAACATAATTGGCAACCAAAGTTGGAATACCAATTCCTAAGTTTACATAATAGCCATCTTTTACCTCTTTAGCTATTCGTTTTGCTATATCGTTTTTATCTAATGCCATTGCTATGCTCTTTTGCGAGTGGTTCGTTGCTCAATTCTTTTTTCAAATTTTTCACCTTGAAAGATTCTCTGAATCATAATTCCTGGAATATGAATTTCATTTGGATTTAAACTTCCTGCTGGAAGAAGTTCTTCAACTTCGGCAATAGTTATTTTTGCGGCACCAGCCATCACGGCATTGAAATTTCTGGCAGTTCCTTTGAAAATTAAATTTCCGGCTTCGTCACCTTTCCAAGCTTTTACTATAGAATAATCGGCTTGGTAGGCAAGTTCCATTACGTGCATTTTTCCGTTGAACTCTCTGGTTTCTTTTCCTTCAGCAACTTCAGTTCCGAATCCGGCAGGAGTGAAGAAAGCTGGAATTCCTGCTTGAGCAGCACGGCATTTTTCGGCCAATGTGCCTTGTGGAGTAAGTTCAACATCGAGTTCACCTGAAAGCATTTGACGTTCAAATTCTGCATTTTCTCCAACATAAGAAGAAATCATTTTTTTGATTTGTTTTTTTTGGAGTAATAATCCCAAACCAAAATCATCCACTCCAGCATTATTTGAAATGCAAGTCAAATTGGTCGTTTCTTTTTTCACTAATTCTTCGATAGAATTTTCTGGAATTCCGCAAAGTCCAAAACCACCAAGCATGATGGTCATATTATCTTCAATTCCTTGAAGTGCGTCTTGAACGGAGTTAATTTTTTTATTGATCATAAGTATAACTATGAAATTTATTTTTAGAATTTAAAGACCAAATTCGTCAGTATTTTGTTCTTCGGTATCGGTTGAATCGGTTGCAACAGATACTTTTGGTGGTGTCCAACAATCTACTTTTATTGAAAAATTATCAGGTCGTTCAAACTCATCTTTAGATATTTGAAGGTCTTTGTCTTCATAACATTTTTCCATAAAATAACCCCAAATTGGTAAAGCGGCAGTTGCACCTTGTCCATAAGTGATACTTTTGAAACGAGCCGAACGATCTTCACACCCAACCCAAACACCGGTTACAAGATTTGGCACCATTCCAATAAACCAACCATCAGACTGGTTTTGAGTAGTTCCAGTTTTACCGGCAATAGGATTTTTAAACATATAAGGATATCCTGTCCAGCGGTTGTCACCACTTCCGCCACCTTCTGTTCTAAGTCGTTCTCCAGAACCACCTTCGGTAACTCCTTCTAATAATTTTATTACGGCAAAAGCAACGTCTTTATTTAAAACGTCGTGCGATTCGGGAACTGGCTCATAAATTATAGCACCATTTTTATCTTCAATTCTAGAAATAAATTGTGGTTTGATGTAAACACCTTGGTTAGCAAAAGTACTGTACGCTGCTACCATATCGTGAACCGTAATGTCAACAGCACCAAGAGCAATTGCTGGTTGTACAGGAATTTCGGTAGTAACACCTAATTTTTTGGTTAAATCAACCACTGCTTCTGGTCCGGTTTTGTCTATTAATTTAGCTGAAATGGTGTTTATTGAATTTGCTAAAGCTTTTTTCAAGGTTACCATGCCGCGGTATTTTTGATCGGAATTTCTCGGTTCCCAATCTTCTGTTACGTGATGGCGTCCTTTTCTAATTATAAAAGGTCCGTCAATTATGGTGTCGCAAGGTGACATTCCTAATTGCTCAATAGCTGTTGCGTAGACAAAAGGTTTAAATGTAGAACCTACTTGTCTAGCACCTTGTCCAACGTGATCATACTGAAAATATTTATAATCAATTCCACCAACCCAAGCTTTAACTTGTCCGCTTTGAGGTTCCATAGACATTAAACCAGCTTGTAAAAAGTGTTTATAATACCTTATAGAATCTAAAGGTGTCATTACTGTATCGCGTTCTCCTTTCCAGGTGAAAACGGTCATTTTGGTTTTTTTGCTAAACGATGCAATAATTTCTTCATCCGTTTTTTCATCGGCTTTTAAAATTCTCCAACGTTCCGAGTTTTTCATTGCTTGTTTGATAATTTTATCAGTTTCAGCATCAGTAATATTGACGAATGGAGCGTTTTTGTTTCCTTTTTGTTGGTTCCAAAATTCTTCTTGCAGATTTTTCATATGAGCCAAAACTGCTTCTTCTGCATGTTCTTGAATTTTGGAGTCAATTGTAGTGTAAATCTTTAAACCATCACCGTAGATGTCATATTCCTCTCCATCGGGTTTTTTTTTGTTTTCTTTAACCCAATTCTTCATGTAATCACGAAGATATTCTCTAAAATAGGTTGCCGTTCCGTCAAGATGACTCTCAGGATGGAAATCAAGTTTTATAGGTTTTTTTTCTAAAATTTTTCGTGCAGATTCTTCAATATGTTTATTACGAACCAATTGTCCTAAAACGATATTTCTTCTTTTTAACGCTCTTTCTGGAAAACGGTTTGGATTAAATCTTGAAGGATTGGTTAACATTCCTACTAAAAGAGCACTTTCTTCCACATTTAAATCACGAGGTTCTTTGCTAAAATACACTTTTGAAGCCGAGCGAATTCCAACCGCACCATTTACAAAATCAACTTGATTTAAATATAATGCAATAATCTCTTGTTTGGTATATTGTCTTTCTAATCGGATGGCAATAATCCATTCTTTCGCTTTTTGAATCATTCTAAACGGAAGAAATTTTGATCCTTCACCGTGGAATAAATTTTTTGCTAATTGTTGGGTTATTGTACTCGCACCTCCATTTTGTCCTAGTCTTAAAGCTGCACCAAATGTTCGTTTTGCATCAATTCCAGAATGTTCGTAAAAGCGTTCATCTTCGGTCGAAACTAAGGCATCAACTAATGATTTTGGTAAATCTTTATACTTGATTGCTGTTCTATTTTCGTTGTAGAATTTCCCTAATGTAACTCCATCAGAAGAAATAATTTCTGTTGCAAGATTAGAATCTGGATTTTCTAAATCTTCAAATGAAGGCATTTTCCCGAAAAGTCCCCATGAAGCAAATAAGAAGAAAAGAAAAAGTCCACCAAGACCATAAAAAAATAGTTTCCAAAACTTTTTGGAGTAGTATTTTACATCTTTTACTTGGCCTTTATTTTGTGTATTATTTTTTTGTGCCATAATTTTTTAGTCTAAAGATTCAACTCTAAAACCTATTTCTGTAATTCCTTTCAAGTTTTCGACGCCAGTAACTTTTCCGGTTTGTCTAACGGCTTGTTTTATGTGTATTTTGTATGTTCCTTTTAATTTAAATTCTTCTTTATCTTTATAGAATAGTTTGCTTTCTTTAACATCAGAAAAACCTTCACCAAGAAGCGTTCCATCAGGATCTGCCATTTGATATTCTAAAGTGTCGACTACGGTTTTTTTATTTGGTTGTTCCATTGCAACAATTAAAAATAGGTTGTTGAATGGATAGTCATTGTTGCCTCTAACATTTACATATAAATTGTATTTTTTAAAGGCATCAAATTGGGGTAAATTGAAAGTTACAGTACTGTCTTTATGCCAAGAATTACCAACAGATTTATACTCGTCAAAAACACGTTTTTTATCACATGAAACAATTAGAATCGCTAGTAAAAGAAGCAGTAAACTATTTTTTATCTTCATTCTTTTTAATGATTATAGGTCTTTTATTTTGTGGTTTTTGATTTGAATTTTCAGCTTTTTTTGGTTCGTTTGGATTTGGTTTTCCTTGGTTTTGTTTTCCTTGGTTTGGCTTATTGTGAATTGGTTTATTCTGATTTGATTTAGCTTGATTTGGGTTTCCTTGGTTAGGTTTGTTGGTCTCAGCTACTTTTTCAGGTTGATTTGGATGGGCAGCTTGAGCTTTGTTTTTATTTCTGTTTTTATTGTTTTTGTTCTTGCTTTTTTTAGGTTGGTCAAAACGCGTTAAACTTTCTTGACCCATTGCATTATTAAAATTAGCTTCTTGTTCAATAACAATTTCGATTGCAAAATCTTCTAAAGATGAAACTCTAATTTTTTGTTTATTTTGAGTAACAATTTCTTTTACTTGATCAATTTTTAAAACGTGCCAATTTGCAAAATTATCAGTATAGGCAAACCACATTAAACCTTTAAAGATGTCTTGTTTTTGACATATAGCATCACCTTTTTCTGTATAAAGTTTGGTATCAAAATCAGGAAAATCTTTTAAAGCGTCAAGATAGGTGTCTAGTTCATAGTTTAAACAACACTTTAATTTTCCGCATTGTCCGGCTAATTTTTGCGGATTCAAGGAAAGTTGTTGGTAACGAGCTGCTGATGTATTTACACTTCTAAAATCGGTTAACCAAGTTGAACAACACAATTCTCGACCGCAAGAACCAATTCCTCCAAGGCGTGATGCTTCTTGACGGAATCCAATTTGTTTCATCTCAATTCTTGTCTTGAACGTTTGAGCAAATTCTTTGATTAATTGACGAAAATCTACTCTATCTTCGGCTGTGTAATAGAAAATCGCTTTCGAACCATCTCCTTGAAATTCAATATCAGAAATTTTCATTTGTAATTTTAAAGCAATAGCAATTTCACGTGCTTTTACTTTCATTGGTTCTTCTTTGTCGCGAGCTTCACTCCAAATATCGATATCTTTTTGTGATGCTTTTCTATATATTTTTGGTATTTCAGCACTTGTATGGTCGGTACCTTTTTTCTTCATTTGTACTTTAACCAATTCACCAGTTAAAGTTACAATTCCTACGTCGTGTCCTGGAGAAGCTTCAGTAGCTACAATATCACCAATGCTTAACGTTAGTTTTTCGGTATTTCTATAAAATTCTTTGCGTCCGTTTTTGAAACGTATTTCTACACAATCAAAAGGTGCTTCGCCACTTGGTAAATTCATATTTCCTAACCAGTCAAAAACGGTTAGTTTGTTGCAGCTATCAGTGCCGCAGGTTCCATTATTTTTACAACCCTTTGGTGCGCCACCATCAGAAGTTGAACAACTTGTACATGCCATAATTATATATGTAGTATCGCAAAAAGCGATTTAAGTTTATAAAACGATTAATTGGTAAAGATAGTATTTTTATAAAATAAATTCCAATAAAAAAAATCCCAAAATCCATCGCTTTAAAGCCTAATGAAAATTGAGATTTAGTAGTATGAAAATTAACTATTTATTCTAAAATCTTAAATAATTTGTCGGATAAACGAATTCTAAAAGGAACTTCAAATGTTACTTTATCACCAGGATTTGCAACCGAATTTTGGTTGCCGTTTACTAACATTTTTTCAATAATTACTTCTTGATTGCCTGTTGTTGGTCCGGAAATTATAATTTTATCTCCGCTATTTAATTGATTTTTTTCTATGATAAATAGACCAACTTGAGGTTTTGGATAGTAATGTTCCGCTTTACCAACAAGCACTTTTTTAATTTTTATTTTCTGACGAATATCATTAGATTCTAATGCTTTTGCTAGAGGTTTGTCTGAAAGTTCTCCTGAATGTTTGAACTTTAAGTTTTCAGATTTTCCTTTTCTGAAGACCTTGTTACCAACTTGTTTTCCTCTTCGAAGTTTTACTTGTTCTGCTAAGGGTAAATGTGTGATTTCTAAACATTCGGTGGAGCAACAATTTTCCATTGATGCTTTGCATTCATCACATTGAATGAATAATAAATGACAGCCATCATTAATACAGTTGGTGTGATTATCGCACGGTTTGCCGCATTGGTGGCATTGTGAAACAATATCATCTGTAATTCTTTCGCCTAATCTGTGGTCAAAAACAAAGTTCTTTCCAATGAATTTACTTTCAAGATTTTCTTCTTTAATTTGTTTGGCATAATTGATGATTCCGCCTTCTAATTGAAACACATTTTTAAAACCTTGGTGCTTGAAATAAGCTGAAGCTTTTTCGCAACGGATTCCTCCTGTGCAATACATTACCAGATTTTTATCTTCTTTAAAATCTTTTAATTGTTCGTTGATGATTGGCAGACTTTCTCTAAAAGTTTCTACATCTGGAGTAATTGCGCCTTTAAAATGTCCGATTTCACTTTCGTAATGATTTCTAAAATCGACTATGATGGTGTTTGGATCATCAAGAATTTCGTTGAATTCTTTAGCTTTTAGATGTACTCCAATGTTGGTTACATCAAACGTTTCGTCGTTCAATCCATCGGCAACAATTTTGTCTCGAACTTTTACAGTAAGTTTTAAAAACGAATGATCGTCGTGTTCGACAGCAACATTCAAACGAATGTTTTTCATAAATTCGTATGCTTCCAATGTTTCTCTAAAAGCTTCGAAGTTTTCGGCAGGAACACTCATTTGGGCATTGATTCCTTCTTTGGCAACATAGGTGCGACCAAGAGCATCGAGCTTATTCCAAGCTAAAAATAAATCGTTACGAAATTGTGTTGGATTTTCAATTTTGGCATAGGCATAGAAAGATAATGTAAGTCGTTGTTGTCCGGCTTCATCAATTAATTGAGCTCTTTCTTCTGCGCTTAAGGTGTTATACAGTTGCATGCTATAAACGTTTAAGGTTAGAGACGCGATAAATCGCGTTTGTATAGAAATATGAGACGCGATAAATCGCATCTTTACTGAATTCTAAATGGAAGAATTCGAGTACAAAATTAGTTTTTTACCGCAAAGCCGCAAAGTTTTTTGCAAAGTTCACTAAGAATTATTAAAAAAATTACCGCAAATTCGCAAATTTCTATCTTTTCTGAAGAAAGTAATTTGTGAATTTGCGGTAAAAATCTTAGTGACTTAGTGGCTTTGTGGCAAGCTTAACAGAATTCTGCGTAAGCATCTTTTAGGTTTTCAGCAATCATTTCAGCTGGACGACCTTCAATGTGGTGACGCTCTAACATATGAACCAATTCACCATTTTTGAACAAAGCCATACTTGGTGACGATGGAGGAAAAGGAAACATTTCTTCTCTTGCAGCATCAACTGCTTCTTTATCAACTCCAGCAAAAACCGTTACTAAATGATCTGGTTTTTTTGCTCCGTCTAAACTCATTTTTGCTCCTGGACGAGCGTTTCTAGCTGCGCAACCACAAACTGAATTTACAACTACAAGTGTTGTTCCTTCTGCTTTGATAGCGTTTTTTACTTCTTCTGCATTATATAAATCTTGAAAACCAGCGTCAGAAAGTTCTGCTCTCATTGGTTTTACCATTTCTTCTGGATACATAATTATTTATGATTTAAGATTAAGGATTTTTGATTTTAAACTCGTAGCAAAGATAGTGAGAAATCTAAAAGTAACTTTTAAAGAAGTCATAAAGATTTGTTATGTTTACATTTTTAAAATAGATGGTATGAATTTTTTATTCGAACTTGATACGTTTAATATTAAAATTGGATTTCTAATTATCTTTATAATTGGTTATTTAATTATTCATCGAAAAAACAATTTGAAATTGACTTTGCAGTATGTGTTGTATTCTTATGGGATAGCAATTCTACTTTTGTCGCTTTCAATTCCTCATATTTTTTCAGGATTTCCAAATGATATTTCAGAATTAGAAAACAAGAAAAGATTACTATATCATTTGCAAAGAAATAATGAAGCTCTTGTTGAAACTACTCAAGCTTTTCGTGATTTAGTTTTTATAACATTTTTAGTTCTGGTTGCGATTATTTCTAAAATTATAAAGCATTTTAAGCTAGAAAATTCTGCCGAATAAAATTCTGCCGAATAAAATTTTGCAAATTATAGTTTGATAGTATTTTACAATTAACTAAGTTTGATTTAAATTTTTAATAATATGGATTTGACATTGACATTTTTACCATTAATTATTATCGCTTATTTACTTTTTCAATATTTTCATGTCATTTCCGGACTAATGAATAATAACAATTTGTCAAGTAATGAAAAATGGAAGTGGACTTTAATTATACTTTGCTTTCCAATAGTAGGAACGTTATTGTTTTTAAATTTTCTAAAAAAAGATAGGTAAAATTATTTAAAAAGAATCTTTATCAAAAGTACTTTGTTGTATTTTAAACTAGAAGATTCTTCCAAGTAATGCTCTTACAAAAAGCCCTTTTGGGCATTTCCAAATGACTTGTAAATCTTCCCAAAACGTGGTTTCTTCGTCTAGAAATTTGAAGATTAAAGTTGGATTTCCTTTTTTGAAAAGCGATGAAAACACTTTCGAACCTAACTCATTATTTTTAAACAAGACATCAATAAATAGCAAATCATAAATCCAAAATTTATCCATTTTATGAAATTTTGTAAAACTTTTGCTGAGCGCAGTCGATGTATCAGATTCAGAGGCTAGGAAGTTGACTACTGCTTTTGATTTTTTTGTCACATTTTTAAACGTAAATCCTGTACTAGCTTTCGTCCAACCGCCAATTGAGCCAATGTTTATGATATTTTTGGTGTTGTTTTTCCAAAATTTATAACTTGACATTGGGATATTTCCTTGTTCTTTTTCGACTATTTCATATTCTGTAATTCCTAATTTTTGGATATAAATTTGAATTTCGTTTTCATATTCTTCTTTCGATAATAAATCTTTTGAAAATAAAGTATATTCTAATAGAGCTTCGGTTGAAGAAGTTGGAAGAACGTACATAAATCGGGTATTTCCTCTTTGTTCTACAGAAAAATCCATAAAAGTTGCCACATCTTGATTGAAGACAGCTTCTTTTGATTTTATGAACCAACCAATAAAATGCTGTTGTAATAAAGGATAATTCGATTGACTTTTTACAAGATTTGGATTGTAAATCGAATTAAAAATTTTATTGCAAGTATAATTTTGATTTTCTGTTTTAACTATGCAATGATTCCCTAATTCTTCAAAATCAATGACTTTTTGATTTGCAAAATGTATATTTTCTTGTTTAGAAATTAAATCGAAAACGAGATTATAAAAATCCAATCCACGAATCATTTTGTATCGATAATGTTGCAGCTCTAGATTTCTCTGAAAATGCTCGTCGGCATAGAGCGCAACAGGCCATTCTTTTGAAATTATTTTGTTAAAAAGTGAAGTATCGTCCCAAAAACACCAAGTTCTATCGTTAGATTTTTTTGTATTTTCGTCTAATAATAAAATCGATTTATCATTGAATTTTCCTGACAAAATCATTTCATAAACCGTCATTAAAGCCGATAATCCTGAACCTGTAAAAATGTAGTGGTAGTGTTGCATCTTAAATTCTAAATGAAAATCCCAATGCCCAATAATAATCGGGAGCATTTTTAGAGATTCCAAATCCCGAAGACAAATCTACCATAAAATTATTGCTTATCAAATAGGTAATTCCGCCATCTATACTGTGATTTGAATTCATTTTTTGCGGAATAAATCCAAAAATTTCGATATAACTTCCCAAATTATTTGAAATAGAATATCCAATAGCATTGGTGTATATAAAAGTTGGTGCGGCCGAAAATCCATCCCATTCTGCACCAAGATTATAACTCAAACTAAATTTTTCTGATAAAGTGTGTTGCATTACAAATCGAAATTCTGGCGCAAAAAAGTCTGTTTTAAATTCTTTCGAAGCAGCATTTGGTAATGAAATATGTCCTATAAAAGATGTTTTAGGAATGATACCTTTTTCATCAGCCAATTTTACTTTGAAACCAACATAAATTGGAGCTAAGCCATTTAATTTTTCTTTGGTTAATTCTTCCGATAAAAATTCGGTTATTAATCGTAACTCGAAATTTTCATTTACACCATATTTCCATAAAGTTGAAGGTAAAGTAAACGATTTAGAAATGGCATCATTTTTCTGAAATGTAAATCCGGTTTCTACCTGAAACATTCCTTTTGGAACAATGGCTGGAGTTTCGGTTTGATCTGGTCTGTCGGCTTGAATGGGTTCGGAATTTTGAGAATAAATTGAAGTTGAGATGATTAAAAATAGAGATAAAATTTTAGTTTTCATAAATTAAATTTTTAGGCAAAGCTAAAAATTATTTTAAAATAATTTGAAAATAGTATTATATTTGTCAAAATATTGATTTCAAAATGACCATTTCAGAAGAAAATTATATCAAAGTTATTTATCATTTATCATTGGTTTCTCCAAAAGGTGTAAACACCAATGCTATTGCAGGAATGTTAGATACCAAAGCATCATCGGTAACGGATATGTTAAAGAAATTATCTGAAAAAGAGTTGGTTTCCTATCAAAAATACCAAGGAGTTACTTTGACTGACAAAGGTTTTTACTCTGCTAAAATGATTGTTAGAAAACACCGTTTATGGGAAGTTTTTCTAGTAGAGAAATTAAATTTTTCTTGGGACGAAGTACACGAAATAGCCGAAGAATTAGAACACATTAAATCAGAATCACTTATCAATAAACTTGATGCTTTTTTAGATTTTCCAGATTTTGATCCGCACGGAGATCCAATTCCGAATGCCGATGGAGAGATAAAAAAAGTTAATAAATTGCTTTTATCAGATGCATCTTTAACTACAGAATATAAGTGTGTTGGAGTTAAAGATTCGTCTTCTGAGTTTTTGCAATATTTAGACAAACAGAATATTTCTTTAGGTTCAAAAATAATTATCCTTGAAAAAGAAAGTTTTGACGACACTTTACACGTTGAAATCGATTCAAGAATAATGACTTTATCAAATAAAATTGCTAATAATTTATACGTTAAATAATATGTTTCAATCTGTAATTGAATTTTTTGAAAGTATCGATCCAATTTTAGCTGCTTTGTATGCTACACTTTTTACTTGGTTTTTGACAGCATTTGGCGCTTCATTTGTTTTCTTTTTTAAGAATATGAATCGAGTTGTTCTTGATGGAATGCTAGGTTTTACTGGAGGCGTTATGATTGCGGCAAGTTTTTGGAGTTTACTCGCGCCAGCTATTGAAATGAGTAAAGGAGAAGGATTTACGAAAGTGATTCCTGCCGCAGTAGGTTTTGCGTTGGGCGCATTATTTATTTTTGGATTAGATAAATTGCTGCCTCATTTACACATCAATTTTAAAGAAACTGAAGGTGTAAAATCACCTTGGCAACGAACTACTTTATTAGTTTTGGCAATTACTTTGCACAACATTCCTGAAGGTTTAGCTGTTGGAGTTTTATTTGGAGGAGTTGCTGCCGGAATTCCCGAAGCCTCAATTGCTGGAGCTGTGACCTTAGCCATCGGAATTGGAATTCAGAATTTCCCGGAAGGAATTGCAGTTTCAATGCCGTTACGAAGAATGGGAATGAGCCGTTGGAAAAGTTTTATGTATGGACAATCCTCTGCAATAGTTGAACCAATTGCTGGAGTTTTGGGTGCTGTTGCGGTGACTTTTTTCACACCACTTTTGCCTTATGCTTTGGCGTTTGCAGCTGGAGCAATGATATTCGTTGTAGTTGAAGAGGTAATTCCCGAAACACAACAAGACAAAAATACAGATATTGCAGCACTTGGTTTAATCGGTGGTTTTATTGTAATGATGGTTTTGGATGTTGCCTTAGGATAAAATCAATATATTTGATTGCGAAATCGCCATAAACACGAATTTACTTGCAATTGATAAATCATCAAACTCCTATGAAAAATAAAATCTTTGTGAGATAAAGACCAATAAATAAAAAGGCAATTTCCTATATGACCTCTAACAAATCATTTTTTTACGATATGAAAAAAATTATATTCTTATTGTTGTTGTCTTTTAGTATTGCAAGTTTTTCTCAGCAATCTAGTAAAATAACAACAAAAAAATGCATTCCGAAAAAAGGATTTCATTTAAAGTTGGTAAACGTATTGAATGATTCTCGATGTCCAGAAGATGTGACTTGTGTTTGGCCAGGAGAAGTTTCGGTTGTTGTTGCTGTCTATAATGACAAAAAATTTATTGAAGAAAAAACCATTCTTTTCAATTCAAAAAATCGGGAAGAAAATCTAAAATGGTTTGAAAATTATTATACTAAGAAGATAAAGCGTGTTTTAGTTGTTCCCTATCCTAAAGAAGGAGTTGTTGTTAAGTCAAAAAACAAATTTATCGAAGTTGTTTTTCAGGATTAGTTGCAACCGCAGTTATCACCACCACAGTTACTTTTTTTCTTTTTAATGAATAACGGTTTTAGTATAAAAAATACCGCTATTGCAAGTGCTATGTATACTAAAACCGTTTGTGTCATTTTGTTTTTTATTAAAGTTTAGCGCCAATTGAAATGTAGAAAGTTCTTCCTTCACCCGGCAATATTCCTGGTCCAGGATAACCACCAGCTCTTCTTGTTGCATAATTTTCGTCAAAAAGATTATTGATTCCTCCACGGATATTGTAATTTTCTAAAAATTTATATTCTGCAGATAGGTCAAATACATTATATTTATCTAACAATCCAGTCAATCCATTAGCAGATGCTGCTGTTGTATTGTTGGCATCTGTAAAAATTTTACCAGACATTTTATATTGAGCAGTTGCTGAAATATGTTTATTACTCCAAGAAATACCAAAATTGTGAATATATCTAGGTGCGTTCTCAACTCTTTTACCAGACAAATTACTTTCAGAAATGGTGGTATTTGGAGCTGTACCTGTAGCGGTATAAATTGAAAAATCTTTATAACGACTATCAATAAAACTCACTGTAGCGAAAACATCTAAGAAACCTTTTGGTTTATCTATATTAAACAATTCTGTTATATTTAAATTAGCAAATCCTTCAATTCCTTTGTTTACGGTTTCACCTAAGTTTGTTCTGAAAATAAAAGTTCCTTGCGTTGGATCATTATTAATGAATTGTCTTACACCACCAATGCGGTTATTGTAGCTCAAATAAAACAAGCTTACATCAAAGTTTAAGATTTTTTTATAAGTTCCTCTGTATCCGAAATCAGCATTGAATCCGCTTGCGTCTTTTAGGTTTGTATCGATTACGTCTGTCACTGCTGGCGGCGTTAAATCTGAAAATAAAACCGGACGATAAGCCTGAGTGATATTAGCATAAATGTTAGTAGCTAATAATTTATATTCTATTCCGATTCCAAATAAAGGTTTGCTTCTAGAAATGGTTTTGTTTGGAAAAGCAATATCAGTAGTTCCGCTAATTCCAAATCTGCCTTCTCCTGTATTTTTGATATATTCATATCGAACTCCTGGTGTAACACTCAATTTTTCTGAAACCTTAAATTGATTTTCAGCAAACAAAGCCACATTTTCAGTAACAAAATCAATATCTCTAGCATAACGACCATCAACAGTTAAGTCAAAGTCTGAACCTGTTGTTCCTTTTCCTTCTTGCAAACGCTGCGTTTTAGCTTGATAAATTCTTGCACCAAATGCCAAATTACTTTTGATTTTTCCAAGTTCATATTTAAGAATGTTTCTATTCTCAACGCCAAAATTTTTGTAATAATCTCTGTCTAATCTTCTGTTAGCATAATTATTAGTTGCTGGATTTATTGCGTCTGCAGTATTTGGAGTTGTTGTGATTCCAACACTATTTCGTTCTCCAATTAATCCGAAAAATTTAGTATTCGTTGAAAATCTATCATTTACTTTACTATCAAAATTGATTGAAAATAAATTCCAAGGTGTTCCAAACCAATTGCGTTCTCTTAACGATTGTTGCGAATTGGCATTGAACTGTTCGTCGGTCAAACCACCAGCTTGTTGCATTTTATAATCCATATTGGTATATTCTGCTGACAGTTTTGTTTTTTCATTGAATCGGTATTCAATAAAAGCGTGTGTGTTTCTAACAGTATATTCCGAGTTTTCTCTCCAGCCGTCACCACTTCTTGAGTGGTTGTAAATGTAGTATGAAAATTTCTTGTATTTTCCACCAATTGCATTGTAACTACTCATTAATCCGTAACTTCCAACAGTGTTTTGGGTTTCAAATGAAAATTTCTTTTTGTTTTCTCTTTTTAAAACATAATTTAACATTCCACCAAATTGAGGTCCAAATTGTAAAGAAGAACCACCACGAATTAATTCTAGCGTTTCAACCGCTTCTAATGGCGGATTGTAATAAGCTTCAGGATATCCAAAAACATCGGATGAAATGTCATATCCGTTTTGTCTAGTATTTAATTCCCAACTTCTGTTTGGACTTAATCCTCTTACTCCAACATTTATTTGTATTCCAGAACCTTCGTTTTCCCAAACAGTTACTCCAGGAACTCTAGAAAAAATTTCTCTGGCGTTGTTTGTAGCAAAGTTTCCATTGATGTTATCAAGTTTTAAAACCTCATTTTTTTTACCAGAAAAAAGAACATTTCCTTTAGTTTCTGGCATTCTCTCTGGACTTTGTTGTTTAATTGTAATGATAACTGGTTGCAGTTTTTTGATAGTATCATTAGATGCAAAATCATCTTCTTGTGCTTGGATGCTAAAAGCTAATAATGTGATAAGGGCAGAAAAAAAGTATTTCATTTTTATTTAGATTAATTCTATGCTGCAAAATTATCTATTAATTCTTATTTAGACAAATTAAAAATAACTTTTTTGACACAAAACTTTGTTTATTTTAGATTAGTTACGAGAATAATGCGATTGAAGTTTTTTATTTCAAAAATTGGTAGGCAATTAATGCAGTTACGTAGGCAAATCCACTCATAAAAACCAGCTGTATTATTGGCCATTTCCACGAGTTAGTTTCTTTTTTAACGATAGCTAACGTACTTACACATTGCATTGCAAAAGCATAAAAAAGAAGAAGCGAAATTCCCGTAGCAAAGTTGAAAATTTTTGTGCCGTCGGGTTTAATTTCAGCTTCCATTCTTTTCTTAATGGTAGCTTCTTCTTCGCTGTGACTTCCAACGCTATAAATGGTTGCAAGTGTTCCAACAAAAACTTCTCTTGCTGCAAATGAGCTTACAACTGCTATTCCTATTTTCCAATCGTAGCCCAATGGCTTAATAATGGGTTCAATTGATTTTCCAATAATACCAATATAAGAATGCTCTAATTTGTATTCAGAAACACGATCAGGAATTACAGATGGATTTATTGGAATTGGACTCGAATATACTTCTTGTTCGATTATTTTTTCGGCATTTTTAAAATCTTTACCTGGACCGTGTGATCCCAAAAACCATAAAATAACAGATAAAGCTAGAATGATTTTTCCGGCTCCAAATACAAATGCTTTCGTTTTTTCTAAAACGTTTATTGCGACATTTTTAAACAACGGAATTTTATAGCTAGGCATTTCAACAACAAAATAAGACTTAGAACTAATTTTTAAAATTTTGTTCAAAATATAAGCTGAAAATATAGCAACAATAAAACCTAAGAGATATAAAATCATAAGAGTTAAACCTTGTAGACTTATAAATCCTAAAACTCGTTCTTCAGGAATAATTAATGCAATAAGAATAGCATAAACAGGCAATCTTGCTGAACAAGTTATGAAAGGCGTAACTAAAATTGTGATTAGTCGCTCTTTCCAATTTTCAATATTTCTTGCACCCATGATTGCTGGAATTGCACAAGCAGTTCCCGAAATTAACGGTACAACACTTTTTCCAGAAAGTCCGTATCGGCGCATTAATTTGTCCATTAAAAAAACAACACGACTCATATAACCACTTTCTTCAAGGACTGATATAAATAAAAATAGAAAAGCGATTTGTGGAATGAAGATCAGTATTCCTCCAATTCCGGGAATAATTCCTTCGCTTATTAAATTTGTAAATTCACCTGAAGGAAGATGTGTTTTAGCATAAGACGCTAAATTTGCAAATGAACTATCAATAAAATCCATTGGAATACTCGACCAATCAAAAATAGATTGAAATATTCCAAAAAGAATGACAAAGAAAATGATGTAACCAAAAATTTTGTGAGTCAAAATTCTGTCAAGCTTAGCTCTAATATCAGATGCTTTTGAATTATCAATCGTTTGACCAACTTTTAAAGTATCATTAATAAATTGGTATCTTTTTATGGTTTCTTTTTGCTGTAATCTTTTTAAATCAGCGTGTGATTTTGTAAACGAACTTTTCATTTCGTTTCGCTCTAAATTCAAGAAATTTACATCTTGAGTAATAACCAACCAAAGTTTGTAAACTAACTGATTTGGGAAAGCTTTTCTTAATTTGTCAAAATATTCAATATCAATACTTGAAGCATTTAAGCAAGGTTCATTAGAAAGCGATTTGTAATCAAGAATAAGCGTTTTAATTTGTTGAATACCAATATTTTTTCTCGAACTAACTAAGGCAATTTTTGTCTTTAGTTCTTGTTCTAGGTAAGGTATATTCAAATCAATTCCTTTTAACTTCATTCGATCACTCATATTGATGACCAAAATTGTTGGAATTTCTAAATCTTTAATTTGAGTAAAAAGAAGTAAGTTTCTTTTCAAATTTTCGACCTCTGTCACTACAACAACAACATCTGGAAAATTTTCATCCTTCTTGTTCATTAATAATTCAATGACAACATTTTCGTCAATTGAACTAGCATTTAAACTATAAGTTCCAGGTAAATCTAATATTGTAGCTTTTACATTATCTGAAAGTTTACAAGTTCCGATTTTCTTTTCGACAGTGATTCCGGGATAATTTCCAACTTGTTGGTGCAAACCAGTAAGCTGATTAAAAACCGAAGTTTTACCAGTATTAGGATTACCAATCAGTGCTACTTTGATAGTTTCTTGTGCCATTAATTTTTGGATTCAATGACTACATTAATTTCTTTTGCAGTTTCCAATCTGATAGCCACGTGCGAATCATTTACAATAAAATACAACGGACAACCAAAAGGTGCAATTTGAATTAACTCCACAGCGTTGCCAGGAAGACAGCCCATTTCGAGTAGTTTCAATGGAATTTCATCGATATTAAAATCGGATATTATTCCTTTTTGACCTTTTTTTAAGTTGGCAATTGTAGTTTGCACTGCTTTATTTAGATTGAATTAAAATACAAAAGTAATAATTTGAAACTTAAAAAAGAGCATTTTTAACAAGTTTAAGTTTTTATTTTGGGTTGTTTACTATCAAGCAACTGATAATTTTTGGGATAAATTTTATTTCTCTTCTTCGCAAAGAATTTCAATATCTTTTAAAAGTTGTGTAACGTTTTTTATTCCGGGTTCGGTTGGACCATCAAGATTGGTTCCGTCATAAAATCCGCGCACTCTTCTTTTTGAATCTACTAAGACAAAATTTTCAGTGTGAACCATATCATACATTTCTGATGGTTTTCCAGTTTTTACTGCCAAATACGATTTTCTAGCAATGTAATAGATGTCTTTTTTATCACCGGTTACCAAATTCCATTTGCTATCAATAACACCTTTTTTTAGAGCATATTTTTTTAAAACAGGAACACTATCTATATCTGGTGTAACCGAATGAGACAGCAGCATCACTTTAGGATTATTTTTAATTTTATTTTGTAACCAAACCATATTACTGGTCATTTTTGGACAAATTGTTGGACAAGTAGTAAAGAAAAAATCCGCAACATAAATCTTTCCAGCATAATCTTTTTGGGTAACAACTTTACCATTCTGATTGGTAAAAGCAAAGTCAGCAATTTCGTGATCTATTGCTACATATTGTATGGTAGAATCAACTAATTCAGGATTAACATCACTCGGATTAAATATGGGAAGTTTTGGTTTAGGTTTTAAAACAGTATAAAAAGCAGTGATTGTAATAATCGAAAAAATAATAAAAAAACCAATGAAGATTTTGTATTGCTTTAACTTTGATAGCATCTTTTTTTTGCAAATTTACAAAACAACTTTTACTTAGTTCGATTAAGAAACTTTAAAGTGCGTTTGATTAAGTCATTTTTAACACTTGATTAATTAAAAATTGAATAGATTTGTGGAAACAATCAAATTAATAATGAAAACTAAAATTAAATTTTGTTTTGTTGCCGCAAGTTTACTTTCATTAAGCCAAATCAATGCGCAACAAAAAAATCCAGGAATCAATCTTGATTTAATGGATAAATCAGTAAAACCAGGCGACGACTTCTTTCGATTTGTAAATGGTTCGTGGTTTGATAAAACCGAAATTCCAGCCGATAGAACGCGTTGGGGAAGCTTTGATGAATTACGTCAAAATACCGATAAAGATGCTTTGGCAATTCTTAAAGATGCTGCGTCAAAAAAATTAGATCCAAAATCAGATCAAGCTAAAGCTGTTAATGTTTACAAAACTTATATGGATACTATTTCAAGAAATAAACTTGGAATAAAACCAATAAAACCATTACTATCTAAAATTGATGCTGTAAAATCTATTGCAGATTTAAATAAGCTAATTATTGAGATGCAACCTCAAGGCGGTTTAGGATTTTATGGAATTGGCGTTGGTCCAGATGCTAAAAATAGTAACAGAAATGTTGTAAATATTGGATTGGGAAGTTTAGGTTTACCTGATAGAGATTACTACGTTTCTGAAGATGCTGACTCTAAAGAAAAAAGAGAAAAATATGTTGCTCACGTAGCAAGAATGTTTCAAATGGTTGGCGAAAAACCAGAAATTGCTTTAGCAAATGCAAAAAAGGTATTGGCTTTAGAAATTGCGATGGCAACACCACGTTTAGATAGAGTTGAAAGAAGAGACAGAAGAAAAACTTATAATCCAATGTCGGTTGCTGATTTGCAAAAATTAACGCCATCTGTAAATTGGGATAGTTACATTAAAGGTGTTGGAATTTCAAAATTGGATTCGGTTATCGTTTCACAACCTAAGTACATGACAACTCTTGAAACTATTTTCAAAGAGAATAAAATTGACGAATGGAAAGCTTACTTACGTTGGTCATTAATAAATAAATCATCAGATGTTTTAACTACTGATTTAGAAAAAGCAAATTGGGATTTTTACAGCAAAACATTACAAGGAGCAAAAGCACAACGTCCAAGAGAAGAAAGAGCTTTGCAAGTTGTAAATGGAACAGTTGGTGAAGCATTAGGGAAACTATATGTGGAGCAAAAATTTCCAGCAGAAGCTAAAGAAAAAGCAAAAAAAATGATAGAAAATGTTTTCTTAGCGTTTGAAAATAGAATTAATAATTTGCCATGGATGACTCCAGCAACAAGAAAAGGCGCTATTGAAAAGCTAAGAAAATCAGTTGTAAAAATTGGATATCCAGACAAATGGAAAGATTATTCTAAATTAGAAATTAAGAGTATTGAAGAAGGCGGAAACTACTATGATAACATGAAAAGTGTTTCAAAATGGGGTTTTCAAAACAATATCGATGATTTACAAAAGCCTGTTGATAAAACACGTTGGGGAATGTCTCCACAAACCGTAAATGCGTATTATAATGCGTCTTATAACGAAATTGTGTTTCCAGCAGCAATTTTACAACCTCCATTTTATGACTATAAAGCCGATGAAGCTGTAAATTATGGTGGAATTGGTGCAGTTATTGGACACGAAATTTCTCATGGTTTTGATGATTCAGGTTCACGTTATAATGCTGATGGAAATCTTATTAATTGGTGGACAGAAGACGATTTGAAACAATTTACTGGACTTGGTGGTGCATTGGCTGCTCAGTACAGCGCATTAGAACCATTGCCAGGAACTTTTGTTGATGGTAAATTCACACTTGGAGAAAATATTGGAGACTTGGGTGGAATTAATGCCGCTTATGACGGATTACAAATACATTTAAAACAAAATGGAAATCCGGGCTTAATCGATGGCTATACGCCAGAACAACGTTTATTTATTTCATGGGCAACCATTTGGAGAAGTAAAATGCGTGATGAAGCAATCAAAAATCAAGTAAAAACAGATCCGCATTCGCCAGGACAATATCGTGCTTACGTACCATTGTTGAATGTTGATGAATTTTACAAAGCATTTGATATTAAGGAAACAGATAAATTATTTGTTAAACCAGAAAATCGAGTTAAGATTTGGTAAAATATAAAATATTTTGGTTTATTCGTAGAGGCGCAAAATTTTGCGCCTCTTTTCATAAATGATTTTTAAAAAATCATTTATGAAATTTGTCAATTTTCCAGTTTATCGGATTATTAATAATGTAATTTGAAATAGTTTTAAATGACGTTTCATTACTGATTATAATGTCATGATAGCGCGGTTGCCAACAAAATGGTAATTCATTATTTTTTGAAAATAATGTCACACCAATTTTAAATCCTCTAACAATTGAACCTAAATTTTGTGATTGTGGACCAAATTTATTTTTTGTCTCTTTCTTATGTGATATAAAATTTTGATTTTTATTCTGTGGAGACGCAAAATTTTGCGTCTCTGCATCAATAATCGGTTTATTTATGATGATAATTCCATGAACATGATTTGGCATTACAATAAATTCTCCTAATTCTACAAACGGAAAATGTTCAGGAATTGATAACCAACAATTATTTGCTGCTTTACCAATTTCAGATAAATTCATTACATTATTTTCGATTTTTCCAAAAAAATGTTCTCTGTTTTTTGTGCAAATTGTTACAAAATAAGGTGCATTAGAACCATAATCCCAATTTGATTTTCGGGTTGATTCTACTCTGTATTTACCTGCGTATTTTGTCATATTTTTTTACAACTTTTAACCAATCCAACTACACTAACCAAAGCCCAAGTTCCTTCAAGAATTACAAACGGAATATAGTTAATAAGATAAGAAGCAAAACAAGCAATACTTGCACCAATAATGTTAAGTAAATAAAACAATTTTCCATTATTTTGAATATACGAAAACATATTTAGAAAGTAGGCTAGAAGGATTATTCCAACGCCAATGGTTCCGATTAAATCATTTAAATTCATAACGTTTTATTTTTAAAATCATATTTTAAAACCTGTTCAATTTTGTCACTCAAAATCGTTTTCCCAATAGAAGTTTTACTTTGCTGCGCTTGTTCGCTATTGCTCGGGTCATCAAATTCTGGTAAAGGTAAATTCAGCTCGATTGCTTTTTGAGTATAATACTCTTTTCTTGTGGGATGAAATGGCGCGACTGCATTGAATACTTCATTACAATTGTCAGATTGAGCTTGTCGAAGTCCTTTTTTAATAATCTCTTCAATAATACCAATACAATCTATTTGATGAATTAAATTTATCGGACCTTCCGGATTTTCGATATTTTTTCTTCCTGCTAAGAACTTTATTGGATGTCTGTCTTCACCAATCAATCCTCCAAAACGAATAATTGTTGTTTGAAAATTATTATTGCTTTGCAAAAGTTGTTCCGCTTCAAGCAACTGTCTTCCGCTTTCAGTATCAGGATTTGGAATTTTATCTTCTGTAATTATCGAATTGTCGTCTGCATAAACCGAAGTAGAACTAACAAAAAATACTTTTTCAACCGATGATTTTTCTATAAACGGAATTATATTTTGAATTTTAGCAACAAAGTTTTCTGAAAAGTTTCCTCTCAATTTTGGAGGAATATCTATAATTAGAACTTCTGAATTTGATAAAAATAAATCTAGATTTCCTTCAATTCTATCTTCAAATAAATTAATCTGAAAAGGTGAAATTCCTGCTTTTTCTAAAACAGCAATTTTTTCCACAGAAGTTGTAGAACCATTAATTGAAAATCCTTTTTCTATCAACGATTTTGCTAATGGTAACCCTAACCAACCACAACCTAAAATACTAATTTGTTTCATAATTATTTGCCGCAAAGGCGCAAAGGCGCAAAGTTTTTTGTCAGTGAAAATCTGTTTAATCCGTTTAATCTGTGGCAGTTTTTTTTAAAGTATCAACAGCAATATTTCGATAAACACGTTTAAGCAAAGGTTTCGGATTATCTTCTAAAATCGGACTCGCTTTTACTTTTCCTTTTACCACAACTGCATCGGTTAAAACAAATGGCGTCGGAATCATCCAATCGCGTCTTTTTGCCATACTGAATGCTGGATTGGTCATCAAATCGAATGAACTTTCTACAAAATTCATATCCAATTTATCGCTATTCGAAATCGAAAATTCTAATTCCAAAGGTAAATTATCAACCACATAATAACTCAAAATCTTATTGCTTATTTTACCCGAAATTTTACTTTCTAAATCAATCGATTTTACTCCATTGGCTCTCAGATTGTTGATTTTTGTATCGGAGAAAATATCATATCGGTTTACTGTTCTATTTGGCGAAAGCTTAATTTTCAAATAACGTTTCGTTCCAATTACAGAATCTTTCAGGAATTCAATAGTTGGTGTTACAATATTTTTCAATGGTGCATCACTCATAAAAGTAAATTCTGAACCATATTTGCTATACAATTTATTTGTATTTAATGATTTGGCATCTTTCGGGTTTTCGCCCAAATAACCTTTTGTCCATTCATCTAAATTGGTATCATAAGTTGCCCAATTCGCTCTATTAGAATCGGCATTTAAAACATAAACCAAACTATTAGGTTTTGCTTTTCCATAAACATAACCGCTCGATTGATGTGCCTTTATAAAGAAACCTAATGCTAGTAAAACGAATAACGTTGCCCAGAGTTTCTTTTGTGTAAACGAACCAAAAATTGGTAATAGTAAAACAAAACTCAAAACCGTTAAAACCGAACTTCCTATCAATATTTTCAATCCCAAACCAATTGGAAACATTTGAATAAATGGCGCCAAGATTATCAAAGTTGGGAGTGCTAAAATTAGATTTAGTACCGAATTTGTTTTCTGTGTAATCACATAATAACCCAACATAAATGTGCTAGAAATTACCGGAATTATTAAAAATCCTGCGCCTTGAAGTTTTAAGAAAATTCCAATATTTAATAATAACCAAATAAATAATGGAGCAATCATCTGATTCATTTCCAAATATTTTTTTGCGGTTTTTCCGTAAAATAAAAAGCAAAATGCTAACGTCAAACATACAAATCCATAGATGTAATCGTGACCATTATAAGTAAATCCGTGAAGAATGTCATTGTATTGTGGATAAACGGCAAGCAAAATTCGCCATCCCAAAAAAGTAATTCCACCACTAATAATTAACGAACCTAATAGCGGAATAAATCCTTTTATAATTTCATCTAATCGTAAAAGTTGTTTTCCTAAACCTATAAAAATGAAGATTAAAAACAGTCCAAATGCAATAATCAACATCGGCAAAATCCATTCAAAAGGATAACTCACAAATGAAAATGGAATAGAAAAATAAACTTTATCGTTTTTAGAATTTAAGTTGGTCAAATCAGTATTAGAAAAATGTTTCAACAACGGAAACAAATACGTTCCTTGATGTGCTAAGGTTTTTGGATCTAAATGTTCGTATTTATCTTGCGAAGTATGATAATCAAAATGATCGTCAATAAAGGCAAAATTAAATCCTTGAATTTTACCACTTTCTCTAAAAACCGTTAAATCGGTATCATTGGGCAACATTTTATAAATGCTATACATCAACGAATTCGAAACCGGATAGCGCAATTTTCCATCAGAAAAACCATCTACCATTTTGGCATTTCCTTCGTTGGTTTCCATAAGCATATAACTTGGTCCGCCACTGCCACGAGCTTCAAAATTCAACACCAAACCTACTTCTTTCGCCCATTGATGTTGCGTTACAAAAAGTGCTGCGCCATTCAATCCCAATTCCTCAGCGTCAGAAAATAAAATGATGATGTCGTTTTTATGTTTTGTTTTTGTGTGTAAAAAAGCACGAACACTTTCAAGAATAGTCGCTACACCAGATGCATCATCACTTGCGCCGTGAGAATAAGAATGTGGCGCCGAATCATAATGAGAAAGTAACAACAATGCCTTCGATTTTTCTGTCACACTAAGCGTGTCATCCTGAGCGCCGTCGATGGACGAAGTGCTTTTAATTCGCGCTAATATATTTTTAGATTTTACCAAAGTACCTTTTTCGGTCATTGTAAAACCTTCTTGAAGCGATGTTTGCAATCCTAAATTTTGTAATTCTTTGACCAAGTATTGCGCAACTACTTCGTGATTTTGTGAACCCACATAATGTGGTTTAGTAGTCATTTCTTTCACTTTTACCAAAGCACGTTTGGTCGAAAATTCCGAAAGTGGTGCTTCGGTTGTGTCATAACTTTGAGGCATCATAAAATAAAAAATGCCAAACAATAACGCCACAAGCACTAACATTATATATAGAGAAGAGTAGTTTTTTTTCATTTACACTGAACTTATTTTTAATATTTTTTTAACCCGAAACTCGCAACTGTCACACTTGAGCTAGCTTGCGCTGAGTTTATCGAAGTGAAGTGCGCAACTTTTTAATATTCCTTCTTCACCAACATATAAAAATCATTTTCCAAGAAACGGTAACCTTGATCGTACACAAAGTAATAGGTATTTCCGGTGTTGGTATTTAAAATATTCGTAAAATAATCAAAGTCAAATCCTTTACTCAACAATTTGGTCTTCGTAATTTTTGATTTTCCTTCGGTATTAGCTTCACTTAAGATGCGGTAATTTTTACGCAATTTGTTGTTTACATTGCGCATGTAATTGTTGCTGTCTTTGTTAATTTTGTTGTTGTATGCATTTCGGCAACCATCGCTGCAGAACTTTTTGTCCTCACGACCAACAATTTTTTCGTTACATTCTAAACAGTTTTTACTCATAGTTTTAAATGTTTTAAGGAGCGAATGGCTCGAGCATTTTTGGTTTCCATTTTCCTGCTTTTCGTTCTACTTCGTGCCACTGCAATCAGGGCTAGATTGGTTTTGTATTGTTTTCTTGTTCAAGAATTAAACGATTTATTTTGTAAATAATTAATTCCGTTTTCTTTATGTCACAGTTTGTAAGAACAATATCTTTAAAACCATTTTTAAAATTTATTCTCAATACATCCGATTTTGAATCTTGCCAAAACCCAATGATAACTTCAACAATTTTATCAAAAAGAGACAAACTTCTAATCAATTCCAAATGTACTATTGAGTTTAATTTTACCACGCAATTATCTTTAATGTAATCCTCATTTCTAATTACAAGATGTCTATTTTCAACATAAAATTCAAAAAGTGGTTTTTTTCTAATTATTTTATCGTCGTTCATTTTTTGATATTAATTCTTTTAAAATCAGTCAATTTACAAAAATACTCTTTTGTCATATTTTTTAGCAGCTTTTAAAGTGTCCAAACATCTTTTAAAATCTGGGTTCTTTTTCAAAACCAACATTAAATCATTTCTAAATAATAAAATATTTTTTTCCTGTTGATTTAAGTTGTCTAGAGATTTGTATTCTCCATTCAATATTATAAAAAAAGATTTTTTAACACCGTTATGATAAATATAAAATGAGTCGCCAAAACTTGGCATTATGACCGGTTTATCTGATTCAGAAACGAAGTAGTCTCCTTTTAAAGTGTCGATAAAATTTTTAAATAGTATACTGGTAATTTCATTTTCTTCTGATTTACTTAGCTTAATCGTATCTGAGAATTTATAGAAATCTATTTTAAACTTTCTATTTGACAATTCAAATTCATAATCGGTATGCAGAAATTTAATATTATATTTTTTCAAACTATCTGATGAGAATTTTCTTTGAATAACTTTTCCTTCTTCTTTTCTCTGACAGTTTGTAAGAAAAATAGTGATTACTAAGATTATATAAAATTTCTTCATATTAATGAGTTTATTTGGTTGCACATAACTTTGATAAAATCTGTATTAGCAACTATCACATAATTATTTTCAACATAAAACTCAAAAAGTGGGTTTTTTCTAATTATTTTATCGTTGTTCATTATTTGATATTAATTCTTTTAAAATCAGTCAAATATAATAAAAAATTTCCGTTTACAAACGTTTACAAATATTTACAACCGATTTTAAATGGTAATCAACCGAATAAAGTTTGCAAGCCGCCACAACTTTGCATCGTCGAAATGAGAAACTGATAACTCACAACCGACAACAGATAACTTAATAAATAATAACAATTTAAATTTTACACGCCATGAGAAACAAAGTACAATTAATCGGAAATGTAGGTCAAGAACCAGAAATCAAAACTTTTGAAGGAGGAAAAAAAGTAGCCAACCTTACCATCGCTACTAATGAAGTTTATTACAAAGAAAACGGTGATAAAGTTGAAAACACCGAATGGCACCGAGTAAGTGCTTGGGGAAAAACAGCCGACATAATCGAAAAGTATGTAACTAAAGGAAAGGAAATCGCCATTGAAGGTAAACTTACCCACAGAAGCTATGACGATAAAGACGGAAACAAGCGTTACATAACAGAAGTAATGGTAAACGAACTTGTTTTAATGAGCAAATAGTTTCAATATCAAAATTCAATTGCAATATCAATTTCAAAAAAGCAATTACAATTTCAAATCCAGAATAATTTTCAAATAACAAAAACAATTAAAAATTTACACGCCATGAATGCAATTAAAAACAAAGTACAATTAATCGGACACGTAGGACAAGAACCAGAAATCAAAACCTTTGATGGAGGAAAGAAAGTAGCTAATATCACTATTGCTACCAACGAGAGTTACACTAATACTAAAGGTGAAATGGTCGAGAATACCGAATGGCATAGAATTACCGCTTGGGGAAAAGTAGCTGACATTATTGAGAAATATGTTATCAAAGGTAAAGAAATCGCTATTGAGGGAAAACTAACGCACAGAAGTTATGACGACAAAGAAGGAAACAAGCGTTACATCACTGAAATTGTTGCCAACGAGTTATTGCTTTTAGGTAAATAGTCTAACGTAAAAAAGTGTCACGATGAACATCAAAGTATTTAATATTCGTTTAGATAAAGAAAATTGCCAGCAGGATCAAACACGTATGAATGCGTTTTTAGATTCGGTAGAGGTAAAGCTTACTTCAACCAATTTTGTAACCACAGGAACAACAGATTTTTGGTCGGCAGTAGTTTTCTATGAACTGAAAAAAGGTGATTCAAAAGCTACAAGCGATGCAAAACCTACTGAAGTTATAGAACTTAATGCACAAGAGAACGAAATCTTCACAGCCTTGAAAGAATGGCGCAATGATTTAGCTCAAAAATTAGGTTGGTCGTCTTTTAGAATTTGTCACAATTCACATTTGATTTCTATTATTAAATCGAAACCACAAAATTTAGACGAACTTAAAACAGTAAAAGGTTTTGGAGCATCGAGAACCTTAAATTATGGAGATGATATCTTATCGGTATTGAATGCTTTTTGAGAAAATTAATTGAACTTTAAACAAAGCGATGGAAGTAAAAACTCTGTCGCTTTTTTTAATTTATGTAGATGCAATGCTACAAAAAGCCATAAGTTTTTAACACGAAAACGTTTTCGATAGGATATAAATTAGTAACATTATGTTTTTTTAATATCTTTATTAAATAATCATTAATCTTTTATAACAGCAATGTTTCCTAACAAGCAAATTCTTTTTTTATTGGTGTTTGGATTTTATTTCCACAGCGGATTATCCCAAGTTGGAATTAATACCACGACTCCATTAAGTACGCTTGATATTAACGGAAATTTGAACGTAAAGGAAATAGGAATTATTAATTCAAATGTTGCAGGTTCAGCTATCTTCAATGGTGGTCCAGCAGGAAGCGCAACACCAATAAATGATGGTGTTTATATCTCACTAACACCAAATTCTGGAAGTCAACAATTTATATTGCCTAATGCTGCAAATGTTCCAGGACGAATATATGTGTTACGTAATATTTCAAACTCAGTAACCGCTCAAATATATTCCTTTGGTGGAAACTTTTTTGCCAAAGATTCGAGTACATTGACTGCTTCACCATTAAATATGCCACCCAATTCTTTACTAAAAACAGTGATTGTTATTAGTGATGGTCAGAATTGGACTTATTTTTTCTAGAAAATATAATTTGCAACACGATAGGTATTGGCGTGTGCTTCAATTATTGTTTTGATTTCAGGAGAATAACCGCCGCCCATACTTACTTGCACAGGAATTTGATATTTTTCGCAGTTGCTAAAAACAATTTCGTCTCTAGTTTTGCATCCTTTTAAAGTGCAGCTTAATTTTCCTAGTTTATCAGTTTCTAAGATATCGACACCTGCCAAATAAAATATGAAATCGGGTTTTACTTTATCAATTAATTCAGGAATCGTTTTCGAAATTATGTTTAAATATTCAGCATCAGTGGTTCCATCTTCAAAAGCTATGTCTAAGTCAGATATCTCTTTTTTAAACGGATAATTTGTTTTGCCGTGCGTAGAAAATGTATAAACCGAATCATTATTTGAAAAAATTTCGGCAGTTCCATTTCCTTGATGTACATCTAAATCAATAATTAATATTTTTTTAGCTAAATTTTTATGGAGTAAATAGTGTGCTGCAATAGCTTGATCATTTAGTAAACAAAAGGCTTCACCACGATTAGAGAAAGCGTGATGCGTGCCACCAGCAATATTGAAAGCAACTCTTTTTTCGAATGCTTTTTCGCAACCTATTATCGTTCCGTTTGCAATTCTTAATTCTCGTTCAACTAATTCTTTAGAAAGTGGAAATCCTATTTTTCTTGCTGCTCTTGGGTCAAGAGTTAAGTTTAATAAATCATTTACATAGTCAACGGTATGAACTTTTAAAACGTGTTCTAAGTCACAAATTTCTGGTTCAAAAAAATCTTCGGGTGAAGCCGTTGCCTCGTGCAAAAGTTGCTGAGGTAAAAGATCATATTTTTCCATAGGAAATCGATGACCATCAGGTAAAGGGTGCTTAAAAATGGGATGAAACGCAATAGGAAACATTAGGAATTAAGTTCTTTTTGAATGAATTCTATAAATTCACCCACGTGATATCCGTCCATCAATCCGTGGTGCACGTGTACAGACATTGCCATCGTTTTTTTTCCGTTTTCATCCATCATTTTTCCAAAAGATATTTTCGGACAACTATCGGGCCAAGTGAAACTTCGAGCGTGTGAAAATGAAGTAAAATTAATCCAAGGTAAAGCCGAAAAATGAATTAGATTTTCAGAAAATTCTCTTGTAAAAAGTCCTGTTGTAGTTTGAATTCTGGCGATTTCTTCTTTAGTGTTTTTGGCAAATATTTCAAGATTACTATCAAATATTATCTGTGAAAATCCGAAGGTTTTGTCATCTCGCAAGATGGTTGAAGATACATCAATCCTATCAAAAATATAAACTTCGTTATCAATTATTCGATATCTGAAAGGTTCGATGGCATTGACAGCAACTAAAGTTTTGTGCAAATAATAGGTAAAAAATGAAACATTTAACGCTTTGCTTTTTGCATAAGCTTGGGTGCAATCTAGATTTACAGTTATTCCAAAAAACGGTTCCTCCATTTGTTTAAAAAACAAAAAATGTTCTTTACGATTCCAGGTTTCTAGGTTTAGTTTTTGTTTCATTTATGCTGAATTTATTTCAGTATTTTTCAGACACGAATTGCACGCATTAGCACGAATTGTATGTTAATTAATTACACGAATGCTGAATTATTTTAAAAGAATCGGTAAAACATCGGTGATTTTTTCAAGTGATTTGAAGTTATCATGTTCTATTTCAAAATCAATTTTTTCATATTCCCATGTAGTGTGATAGGCAATGTGATAACCGTGTCCGCCAATATTTAAGACAGGCAAAACATCTGATTTTAAAGAATTTCCAATCATTATAAAATCTTCTGGTTTGGTATCTAAACGCAGCAGCATTTTTTCATAATCTATTTCTTTTTTATCACTCATTACTTCAATATGGTGAAAATAATGTCCAATTCCAGAATCGTGCAATTTTCTATGTTGGTCTTTTAAATCGCCTTTGGTTGCTACAACAAGTTTGTATTTTCCTTTTAATTGTTGCAAAACATCTTCCACATCGGGCAAAAGCTCTACCGGTTTTTGCAATAAATCTCTACCAATATCAGTGATTTTTTTTATGCTATGTCCTGTTATCTGTTCGTTGGTCAATTCTAAAGCAGCATCAATCATAGAAAGTGTAAATGCTTTAATTCCAAATCCATACAAAGGCAGATTTCTCACTTGATGCTTTAAAATCAGTTGCAAAACTTCTTGTTTAGAAGCATAGTCTGCAAAAAGCTCACAGAATTTGGCTTGCGCTTCGTCAAAGTAAGGTTCGTTGTGCCAAAGGGTATCATCGGCATCGAAAGCGATTATTTTTGGGTTCATTATTTTTTATTTGACCGCAAAGTCGCAAATTACTCTAATCAAAATTCAGATAAAATTTGCGAATTCGCGGTGATATTTTTACGAAATCAAAGCTCCATTTTCAACTCCATCAGCGCCTGCACTGGGTGATGTCGAAGTGTCTGGGTTTACGAAAACCAATTTACCTTCTGCATTGTTGGTCATCAAAATCATACCTTGACTTTCAACGCCACGCAATGCTCTTGGTGCTAAATTCACTAAAACCGTTACACGTTTTCCAACCACTTCTTCTGGCGAGAAATGTTCTGCAATTCCTGAAACGATTGTTCTCACATCAATTCCGGTATCTACTTTTAAAACTAAAAGTTTGTTGGCTTTTGGCATTTTTTCAGCTTCCAAAATTGTTCCAACACGTAAATCTAATTTGGAGAAATCTTCAAATGTTGACGTTTCTTTTTGTGGTTCTACAACTTGATTTTCCATAACATTGGCTTTTTTTGTCGCTTCTAATTTGTCTATTTGTTTTTGAATTTCGGCATCTTCTATTTGAGCAAATAAAATTTCGGCAGCACCAATTTGATGTCCTGCAGCAATTAAATCGGTTCTTTCAGAAACATCATTCCAACTCAAATTCAAATCGGTTTTTAGAATTCCTGATAATTTGCAAGAAGTAAACGGTAAGAATGGTTCTGATAAAATTCTCAAAGCCGCTGCAATTTGCAAAGCAACATACATTTGTGTTTTTACTCGCTCTGGATTTTCTTTTACCATTTTCCAAGGTTCTTCGTCGGCTAAATATTTATTTCCTAAACGAGCAACATTCATCAATTCACCTTGCGCTTCTCTAAATCTAAAACGTTCAATTGACGATGAAATTACTGCAGGATAAGCTTTTAATTCGGCTAAAGTTTGTAAATCAACTTCACTAAAATCATTTGGCGTCGGAACAAATCCGTCGTAGTATTTATTAGTTAAAACCACCACACGGTTAATGAAATTCCCTAAAATTGAAGCCAATTCATTGTTATTTCTCGCCTGAAAATCTTTCCATGTAAAATCGTTGTCTTTAGTTTCTGGCGCGTTTGATGTCAATGCGTAGCGCAAAGAATCTTGTTTGTCAGGAAAATCAAGTAAATACTCGTGCAACCAAACCGCCCAATTTTTAGACGTAGAAAGTTTGTTTCCTTCTAAATTTAAGAATTCATTGGCAGGAACATTATCTGGCAGAATAAAACTTCCTTCAGCTTTTAACATTGCTGGAAAAATAATGCAATGAAAAACGATGTTGTCTTTACCAATAAAATGAACCAATTTGGTATCTTCTTTTTTCCAATAATCTTCCCAGTTTTTTCCTTCTCTTGCAGCCCATTCTTTGGTTGCCGAAATGTAGCCAATTGGAGCATCGAACCACACATAAAGTTTTTTTCCGTCTGCACCTTCAACCGGAACGTCAATTCCCCAATCTAAATCTCTGGTTACCGCACGAGGTTTTAATCCGTCGTCTAACCACGATTTAACTTGACCAAGGACATTGGTTTTCCAATCTTTGGCGTGACCTTCTAAAATCCACTTTTGTAAAAAAGCTTGGTATCTGTCTAGTGGTAAAAACCAATGTTTAGTCGATTTTAATACAGGTGTTTCTCCAGTAATTGTTGATTTTGGATTGATTAAATCGGTTGCATTTAAAGTTGAGCCACATTTTTCGCATTGATCGCCATAAGCTTCTTCGTTCCCACATTTTGGGCAAGTTCCTATAACAAATCTATCTGCAAGAAATTGGTCGGCTTTGGCATCATATAATTGTTCCGTTACTTCTTCTATAAAATCGTTGTTATCGTAAAGTTTTCTAAAAAATTCTTGTGCCGTATCGTGGTGAATTTTAGAGGATGTTCTTGAATAATTATCAAATGATATTCCAAAATCAATAAACGATTGGCGGATAATTCCGTCGTATTTATCAATCACTTGTTGTGGTGTGATGCCTTCTTTTTTGGCTTTCATTGATATTGCTACGCCGTGTTCATCGCTTCCGCAAATGAATGCGACGTCTTTTCCTTGCAAACGCAAATAACGAGCATAAATATCAGAAGGAACATAAACACCAGCCAAATGACCTATATGAATTGGACCATTAGTATAAGGCAACGCTGCAGTAATGGTATATCTTTTTGGATTTTCTAACATCTTAAAATTATTAATTTGTTTCTGAATCAAGTTCAGAATAAGTGCAAAAATAAGTATTTTTTAGCAGAGACAACTAGGGACTTTTATCTACTTGTTAATTTGCTTAAATAATTTGGGTTTAATTTTCTATTTTTGATCAAAAAACAGATGAAAAAGGTTTTATTATTTTTTGTTTTTACCTCAATTATGGTAGTAAATAGTTTTGCTCAAAAAGTAAAAACTAATCCTATAGTGTTTGCTGAAATTTTGGGTGGCTATTCCAATGGAAGTTCTAAGGGATTTACGGAAGGCGGCACATTAAATTTTCAAAAGAATCAGTATTTGTTAACTTATCGATATCTTGAAGTTACTGAAAAGAGAAAAGAAGGTAGGATTTTATTTGTTCCTGTATATGATGAAGTTGCAATATTAAAAGAGCAAGCGCTTATGCTCGGTAAACGAATTATTGAAGATAATTTATCGTATAGTTTTTCTGCAGGTATTTCATATATTGATCGAGAGTTTTTAGTTGATGATAGTAATGGAGTTTTAAAGTATGACAACGTTCAAAGTATTGGTTTTCCATTTGAATTGAATATTAAATGGTTTAATTCAAGTAAAAAAAAATACCGTATTTATGAATTGATTCCGATTGGAAAACCAACAAGTTTGTCAAACAGTATTGGTTTTAAGTTTTATGGTGATATTTCCAAAACATCATTTGTAGGATTAGGACTTACTTTTGGATTAGGATGGCATAAAAATTATTAGATTTGCCTAAAGATTTAAAATTTTAATGAAGAAACTTAGTAATATAATAATAGTTACAATTTTATTTGTTTCGAATATTCAAGCACAAAAAAAGATGATATTTCCACCTAATTTAAAAAAAGGCGATACTATTGCCATTGTTGCAACAGCGCGTAAAAATATTGAAGATAATTTAAAACCAGCGATTTCGTGGTTGAAAAATTGGGGTTTAGAAGTTGTAATAGGTTCTTCCATTGGTCTTGACCATAACCAACTTGCAGGAACTGATGAGCAACGTGCAGCCGATTTTCAGACACAGCTAGATAATCCTAATATCAAAGCCATTTGGTGCGTTCGTGGTGGTTATGGAACGGTTAGGATGATTGATTTACTTGATTTCACAAAATTTAAACAATCTCCAAAATGGATTATTGGTTTTAGCGATGTAACCGTTTTGCACAGTCATCTAAATACTATGGGTTTTGCATCGATTCACGGAATTATGCCTGTAAGTGCTAAAGCATCGGAAGAAGCTAAAGAAACCTTGCGTAAATCGCTTTTTGGTGAACATTTAGAATACACTATTCCGTGTGAAACTATGAATCGTTACGGAACAGCCAAAGGTGAATTGGTTGGCGGTAATTTATCAATTTTATACAGTTTATTTGGTTCGCCATCGGCAATTGATTGCAGTGATAAAATTCTTTTTATTGAAGATTTAGATGAATATTTATATCACATTGACAGAATGATGATCAATTTAAAACGCAATGGTTGTCTTGAAAGTTTGAAAGGAATTATTGTTGGTGGAATGACTAAGATGAAAGACAATGAAATTCCGTGGGGAAAAAACGCTTTAGAAATTATTCAAGATATTACTAAAAACTACAATATTCCTATTATATATAATTTTCCTGCTGGGCATTTGGCAGATAATCGCGCTTTGATTTTTGGGAAACAAGTTACAATGGAAGTAAACGATTTAGAAAGTAAAGTGGTTTTTGAATAACGAATTAAAATTAACAATTTTTTATTTTTGAAGTAATTCTAAAATCAAAAATCGTTAATCAACAATCAACAATCCTATGGCCGATCACAATGATTTAGGAAAACTGGGAGAAGAAACAGCTGTAGCTTACTTACAGGAAAACAACTATGATATTCTAGAACAAAATTGGACGTTTCAAAAAGCCGAAATTGACATAATTGCTCAAAAAGGTAGTATTTTGGCTATAGTTGAAGTAAAAACTAGATCATCAATTGAGTTTGGGTTGCCGCAAGATTTTGTTAAGCCCAAAAAAATCCAATTGTTGGTCAAAGCCGTAAATGAATATGTGATTTCCAATGATTTAGATGTAGAAGTTCGATTTGATATTATTTCGGTTTATAAAGAAAACGAAGCGTTAAAAATTGAACATCTTAAAGATGCGTTTTATTATTTTTAAATTAAACAATTTATAAAAAAACACATTTATTTTACTAAAATTATGTAAGTATTACATTTTTATTAACTTTACAACATTAATTTATCAATAGACTATGAAAAAAATCTTTACAATCGCCTCATTGTTTAGTTTTGTTTTCTTATTTGCTCAAAATGAAGTTGCAAAAAAGATTCAAGAATTAGAAACATCACGAGTTGTTTTTAGACCATTATCGGTTTTAACAGCCACTTCAGAAAAACCAAATGAGAATCTAAATAATATCGTAACAGATGCAACGTTAGCAACAATTAAAACTACTGTTGTTAATGATATTGTTGCCAATAAATATGAATTTATTGAATTATCTATTCCTTACAACGGGTCGATAGTTAAAATGGATTTGTACAAGGTAAACCTTTATGCAGAAGGCTTTCACATTGATACTGATAAGTCTAAAAACATTGCGTATAATCCTGGCGTTCATTATCGAGGCATTGTTAAAGGAGATTACAATTCAGTTGCCTCTTTTAATTTCTTTCCTAATGAATTTAATGGAGTAGCGTCAAATGATGCATTAAATAACCTTGTAGTAGGTAAATTTGAAAAAGTAGGAAATGTTACCGATTATATAGTATATTCTGATTCAAAAATGCAAGTTGGTAGCGGTTTCGAATGTTCTTTTAAAGATGACGAATCACTTCATGCGGATGAACCAGTAGTTGGAAATAGAGACAATAACAGTGTTAGATGCGTAACAATGTACTTCGAAGTTGATTACAATTTGTTCACTTCTAATAATAGTAATACCACTACAACAACCAATTGGATGACTTCCGTTTTTAATAATGTACAGTCTTTATATGCAGTTGATGGTATAACCATAGCATTGAAATCAATGTTTATTTGGACAACTCCAGATCCATATGATGGAATCGGAACGTCTTCATCGGCTTATTTATATAAATTTAACGAGGTTAGACCAATTTTTGATGGCGATTTAGGACATTTAGTAGGTATCGATCCAGGAGGTTTGGGTGGAGTAGCCGTAGGTATTAATGGTTTGTGTTCACAAAATAATTTTTGTTATTCGGATGTGAACTTTGCCTATACAGGAGCAACACCGCCAGCAATTCCAGTTTATTCTTGGACGGTTCAAGTAATTACGCACGAATTCGGACATTTATTGGGTTCACGTCACACACATTCTTGTGCGTGGAACGGAAACAACACAGCGATTGATAATTGTGCTTCTCAAGCACAAGGTTCATCAGCAGAAGGTTATTCTTGCAGAACAACTCCTTTAACAATTCCTTCTTCTACTGCCAAAGGTACCATAATGAGTTATTGTCATTTAGTAAATGGTGTTGGAATTAAATTCAGTAACGGATTTGGTCCTCAACCTAAAAACGCCATCCTGAATGCAGTAAATAACGGTCCTTGTTTGAGTACAGATTGTATTAACACTTGTATAAATACAGTTTCATCGATATCAATTAATAATATTGGAACAGACACTGCAACTATTAGTTGGATTGATTCTGGAACTTTTACTGCTTGGAAACTTAGAGTATATCCTTTTGGAGCAACTCCAGGAAGTTGGATTTCTGTTACAACAAATAATTATGTAGTTAACGGATTAAATCCTAATTCTTATTACGTTGCCGAAATTAGTCCGAGTTGTACATCAGGTTTAGAAATTGGCGGAAGAGAATTAATATTTGTAACTGCAGCTAATTTCTGTAATGGAATTGTATTCACAGATTCTGGTGGCGCAACAGGTGATTATACTAATATGGAAACTGTAGTAAGAACTATTATTCCTGATGTTGCTAATAATAATATCGTACTTACGTTTTCAGCATTTTCATTAGAGCTAGATTACGATTACCTGTATGTTTACGATGGAAATTCAACTGCAGCAACATTATTGAATCCAGGAGGTTCAACAGGTAACAACATTCCTGGTCCGTTTGTTTCGTCTGCTGCTGATGGTTCGTTAACCGTTAAGTTTTATTCTGACCAAGGAGTTATTGATTCAGGATTCATTGCTACAATATCTTGTTCACCAAATTTAAACACAGCTAGTAATAATTATATTGATTTCAGCTACTATCCAAATCCATCTAATGGAAAGGTTACGATAAATTCGAAAACAGCTATCAATCACATTCAAGTATACAATGTTACCGGACAATTATTGTTAGATAACAATTTGAATGAAACTAGTACTAACGTTGATATATCAGCATTTGCTCAAGGAACTTATTTCTTTAAATTGAAGTTTGATGGTGATAAAGAAGCCAATTTCAAAGTAGTTAGAAAATAAAAATAGCTTATCAAGTAAAAAAACAAAACCATCTAGACTTTAGATGGTTTTTGTTTTTATATTCTGTTGATCAGTTCTAGTGCTTTATTGATGCGTTCAAATTATTCATATTGTGACAAATCTTAAAAAGCATTCTTAATTTTAGTTGGAATATCTTCTTTTGAATTCCAAAATGCTATAATATAAACTTCATTCGTGTCAAACAAATAGTAAATTCCATAAGGGAATTTTGTTAACCAAATGACACGAATTGTTTTGTATTTAAATTGAAAACTTTCAGGATTTGTGAAAATCTTTATAAAACAGCTACGAATTTCTTTTTCAAGTTTTTTAGCGATAGATTTATTAATGTCAGAATAATACGCAATTACTTCTTCAATTTCTATTGCAGCAGTAGATTTAATAATGAGTTTTTTATAACTCATATTTTGATTTTAAATTATCTAAGAATTCAAAAGCATCACTATTAGAATCATTTTTTTGATTGTGATTTTCTAATCTTTTTTCTAACTCACTTTTTTGGTTTTGAGTTAGATTTAATGGTTCAATCTCAGCTAAGACAAACGACTTCACTTTTTTTAAAAGCGAAATATCATTAATGTTTTGAAGTAAATCAAAAAGTATCGATTTTTCCGTTTGAATGCTCATTTTTATATATTTACAAGCAAAGATATAGATTTTTATTTATATTCTATTAATCAATTCCAATGCTTTATTGATGCTTTTTACATTTTCAAAAGTTAACAGCAATCGCAGTCCGTTTTTAGTTTCTTTTTCTTTCATTTTGCAAAGGTTACTGTTCATTTGAACAAATTGCACCATTTTCAAAAATCGATTAGATTGGTAGAAGTCGCTTTGTTGATCACCTACAAAATAGCCTACCATTTTACCTTGTTTCATTACCAATTTTTCGATTCCGATAGTGGTTGCTTTCCATTTTATTCGGATGCTGTTTAATAGTGCATTGGCTTCTTTTGGTAACGCACCAAATCGGTCGATGAGTTTTTGTTCGTATTTTTCTAAAGCCGCTTCGTTTTTAATCAAACTTAATTCGTTGTATAAATTTAAACGTTCGGTAATACTGTTGATATAATCATCAGGAAATAGTAATTCAAAATCAGTATCGATTTGTAAATCTTTTACATATTCTTTAGTCTCAATATCGTTTTCTGTTGGATATAAATCTTTGAATTCGTTTTCTTTCAACTCTTCAATAGCTTCATTCATTATCTTTTGATAAGTATCAAATCCGATGTCGTTGATGAAACCACTTTGTTCGCCACCCAATAAATCTCCAGCGCCACGAATTTCTAAATCTTTCATTGCAATATTAAATCCGCTTCCTAATTCTGAAAATTGTTCTAGAGCGTGAATACGTTTTCTAGCATCGTCGGTCATCGCAGAATAAGGTGGCGTTATAAAATAACAAAAGGCTTTTTTGTTACTTCGGCCAACGCGTCCTCTCATTTGATGCAGATCAGACAATCCAAAATTATTAGCATTATTGATGAAAATGGTATTAGCATTTGGTACATCCAAACCACTTTCAATAATCGTCGTAGCTACTAAAACATCAAACTCGCCATTCATAAAGCCTAACATTAATTCTTCGAGCTTTTTACCGTCCATTTGTCCGTGTCCAACGCCAACTCTTGCATCTGGAACTAATCGTTGGATCATTCCAGCTACTTCTTTAATATTTTCTATTCGATTATTGATGAAAAACACTTGACCATTTCGCTGAATTTCATAAGAAATAGCATCACGAATTAACTCTTCGTGAAAACGAACCACATTAGTTTCAATAGGATATCTATTGGGTGGAGGAGTTGTAATAACCGATAAATCTCGCGCAGCCATTAACGAAAACTGAAGTGTTCTTGGTATTGGCGTTGCAGTCAAAGTCAAGGTATCAATATTAGCTGAGATGGTTTTTAATTTGTCTTTTACGTTTACCCCAAATTTTTGTTCCTCGTCAATAATTAGCAATCCTAAATCTTTAAATTTAACGTCTTTATTAACCAATTGATGGGTTCCAATAATGATATCAACTCTTCCTTCTCCTAAATTTTTTATGGTCTCGGTACGTTCTTTAGCGGTTCTAAATCGGTTTAAATAGTTTACCGATACTGGCATATCTTTTAATCGTTCCGAAAAAGTTCTATAATGTTGGTAAGCTAAGATTGTTGTTGGAACTAAAACAGCAACCTGTTTTCCGTTGTCAACGGCTTTGAATGCCGCTCTAATTGCGACTTCCGTCTTTCCAAAACCAACATCACCACAAACCAATCGGTCCATTGGTCTATCGGTTTCCATATCGGCTTTTACGTCTTGCGTTGCTGTAATTTGGTCGGGCGTATCTTCATAAATGAAGGAACTCTCGAGCTCTTTTTGCAAATAACTATCAGGCGCGCAAGCGAAACCTTTTTCTAATCTTCGCTTTGCATACAATTGAATTAGGTTAAATGCGATGTGTTTAACACGTGCTTTGGTTTTTTGTTTCAACGTTTTCCAAGCGCCGCTTCCTAATTTGTAAATCTTTGGTGGCGCACCTTCTTTGCCGTTGTATTTTGAGATTTTGTGTAACGAATGAATGCTAACATACACAATATCGTTATCAGCATACACCAATTTTATGGCTTCTTGCGTTTTTCCTTCAACCTGAATTTTTTGCAATCCGCCAAATTTTCCTATTCCGTGATCGATGTGGGTAACATAATCGCCAACAGTTAAAGAAGTTAATTCTTTTAATGTGATGGTTTGCTTTTTAGAATAGCCATTTTTGATATTGAATTTGTGATATCGTTCAAATATTTGATGATCGGTGTAGCAAGCAATTTGATTTTCTTGGTCAATAAAACCTTGAAATAATGGAAATACAACCGTTTTATATTGTTTGCGAATGCTTTCCACTTGTTCTTCATCAATTTCTTCAAAAATATCGTGAAAACGATTGGCTTGATTTTCATTGGCACAAAACAGGTAATTCTTAATTCCGTTGAAATGATTTTCTCCCAAATTGTTCAGTAACAAATCAAATTGCTTGTTAAATGAAGGTTGCGGTTGGATATGAAATTCTATAGTTTTATCAATTTTATAAACCGGTGAATTACCCAATTCAACTACCGAAAAATTCAAGGCTTTTTTAAGAAATTGCTCTTGGTTTAAAAATAAATCTTTGGGTTCAAGATGTTTTATCGTTGCATCGAGTTTGTCAAATACTTCTGTTGCTTTTGCAAAAAGTTTGTCAAGTTGTTGGCACAATAATTCTGTATTTTGAATAAAAAGCACTGTTTTTGGATCGATATATTCTAAAAAACTTTCGCGATTTTCTTCGAAAAATTTATTTTCAACATTAGGGATGATCGAAATTTTCTTCAGTTTTTCGATTGATAATTGTGTTTCTACATCAAAACTCCTGATTGAGTCCACCTCGTTACCAAAAAATTCAATTCTATACGGATTGTCATTAGAAAACGAAAACACATCTATAATTCCGCCTCGCACAGAGAATTCTCCTGGTTCGGTTACAAAATCGACTCTTTTAAAATTGTATTCAAATAACACTTCGTTAATAAAATCGATGGCAATTTTGTCGTTGACAGCAATTTTTAGTGTGTTTTTGTCAAGGTCTTTTTTGGTTACAACTTTTTCAAAAATGGCTTCGGCGTAAGAAACAATTATTGCTGGTTTTTTTCGTGAATTAATGCGGTTTAGAACTTCGGCTCTTAAAAGAATGTTAGCGTTGTCAGTTTCATCAATTTGGTAAGGACGACGGTACGAACCAGGATAGAACAACACGTCTTTTTCATTAATTAGTTGTTCTAAATCGTTGAGGTAATAAGCGGCTTCTTCTTTGTCATTGAATAGTAACAAAAAAGGTAATTCTGTTTTTTCAAAAGCTGCTTGAAGCACAAATGATAACGCCGATCCTAATAAACCTTTGGCATTTATTTTGGCATCTCGTTGTTCTAAACTAGTGGTTAAAAGTTGGGTCTTTGCCGACTTTTGATAAACCGAAAGGATGTTATTTTTACTCAAAACTTAGTGTTAAATCGCTGTATTTGGGATAGCTCTTGTGGTATCTTGCATTTTAATAAAATCGGGTTCGCCTTCTTCTCTTGGAATCAAACTTCTTTTTACAATTTCTTCCATTTGTAGTTGAAGGTATTCTACTTCTAGATTTACTTCGCCCACAAGTTTTACTACTTTATTAGCTGGAATTTGATTTAAATGAATAAATAAATCTAAGGATTTAATTTTGGTTGTAATTACCGCGATACGAGCTTTTACCTGTGGTTTATTAAATTCAGCCGGAATATTATTATTTAAGTCCATTACTTTTAGCGAAAGTGCGGCTGCTTTTTTCTGAAAGGCACCAATTGTGCTTTTAGGTTTTTGGTTTATTTCTGTTAGAAAATTGCGCCATTCTATCCAACTATTGATTCGGCTTTGTGTTAGTGGTTCAACTGGTATAATGTCAAAAACCCAACCACGGTTGATGGTGTTAAAAACAACCTCTTTTTTCTTAGCTTCTTTTTGTTGTTCGACTAGCAGTGTGGTATTGTCGTTTTGACAAGCCGATAGCGATAAAATCAACAGTATTAAATAGATATAGGATAACTTCATTAGAAGAAATAAGATTTAATTACAAAAGTACAAAAGTAGCAGTTTTGTTTTAGAGATTTTGTGAAAGGTTTTATAAATGTTGAGTATTTGTTTTTCAAATGTAAGTACGGTATCATTCTGGCGAAAACGTTATCTTTGTAGCACAAACTAAACAAACTATGGCTACTAAAATTTTAATAATCGGTGCTTGTGGACAAATAGGTACTGAGTTAACCGTCAAACTTAGAAGTATTTACGGAAATGACAACGTAATTGCTTCGGATATTAGAAAACTCAATAATGATATTGTAAACAACGGAATTTTTGAAGTTGTAAATGCACTTGATTATAATCAAATTGAGCATTTAATTGAACAATATCAAATCACCGATGTTTATTTAATGGCAGCTTTACTTTCGGCCACTGCGGAGAAAAATCCTGCTTTTGCTTGGGATTTAAATATGAATTCGCTTTTTCACGTATTGAATTTGGCGAAAGCTGGAAAAATAAAAAAGATATTTTGGCCTTCAAGTATTGCCGTTTTCGGACCAACAACACCAAGAGACAACACGCCACAATATACTATAATGGAACCAACGACTGTTTATGGAATTTCTAAACAAACTGGTGAGCGCTGGTGTGAGTATTATCACAATCAGTATGGTGTTGATGTAAGAAGTATTCGTTATCCAGGGTTGATTAGTTGGACTACCGAACCTGGTGGCGGAACGACAGATTATGCTGTAGATATCTATCATAAAGCCATTGAAAAAGGTTCGTTTACCTCTTTTCTTTCTGAAGATACTGCTTTGCCTATGATGTATATGGATGATGCTATTAAGGCAACCGTAAGTATTATGCAAGCCGATAGCGAACAGATAAAAATTCGTTCTTCTTATAATTTATCTGCGATGAGTTTTACTCCTAAAGAAATTGCAGCTGAAATTAGAAAGCATTATCCAGAATTTACTATCGATTATAATCCTGATTTTCGTCAGAAGATTGCTGACAGTTGGCCCGCTTCTATAGATGATTCTTCGGCAAGAGAAGATTGGGGTTGGAAGAATGATTATACCATCGAGAACATGACGGTTGAAATGATAGACAATCTTAAAAAGCAAAAATAACAGCATAAAAAAAGCGCTACCCCAAGAACAAGGTAGCGCTCAACTCTAAACAAAAAACTCTATTGTTGAACAATCGGAGCTCTCAACGATTCTAATACAGCTACTACATCTGTAAATAGTTCTGAGTTTGCTGGTACACCGTTAGAAACAGCGGCAGCACCTACATAACCTACAAATTTGTCGTAGTTTGCATTAGTAGATTTTACACCCATTCTTGGGTTTTGTGCAGGATTATGAGCTCTAACCATATCCAATCCTGAGTAAGTATTTACTGGATTTGTTCCTCCTGTATTGAAAGAAAAGAAATCAGTTAAATTATCTACAAGGATTGCTAAGTTAGTAGTGTTTCCAGCACCTACTTCTCCTAATACTGGAGCAAAATGAGCACCTAAGTTACCAGGAGCATTATTTTGTACGTCAGCAACAATTAAACCTACAGTTGAATTCACTACTTTTCTGTAGCTTAAACGACCTTGTTCAATCATTTGTCCTGCGTTGTCTGGATCAGCTACCATTGTTGTTCCACCTAATCTAGCGTAGATTGATGGTTTTGCTGGAGCTGCTGGAGTTTCATCATCATCATTACAAGATGTGAAGAACATCGAACCTCCAAGTACTAAAGCACATAGTGCTAGTTTTGAAAATTTAGTCATAGAATTTATATTTAAAGATTAATTAAAAAATTGATTGTACTAATTTGGTAAACTTATAACTCAAACCGTCTTTCTTAATTACCGGACAAGCTTGCTGGTTGGCCATACTTGCTGGTAACACAAAACGTTCTGCTTTATAATCGCCTTTACTCATTAATTCGTTATACACTTTTTTAGAGTCGGCTATAGTGTTGTCGTGAAAATAAACAACCACGTTATTTTTAACAATGATGTCGCTTTTAACACCTTTGATGGAATGTAATTTTTCTTTTATATCAACTGTTCCAAGAGAATCGAATGGTTTGTCAAAATCAATTCGACTGATTTGAATGGTTGCATTTTCTATTGGTCTTGCGTTAGCAATGTGATAGACTAATATTGCAAAAAATAATAGCCCAATACCCAGAATACTGAATAGTACGATTTTTACTTTTTTGTTAATTTTCATGATGTTCTTGATTTGTTATAGCATCATTTACGAGAATAAAAAAGGTTTGGTTTTTTTTAGGCAAAAAAAAAGTTCCAATTAAGGAACTTAGGTAGTGTTATTTTTCTAGTTGTTTTATTAAAGCGTCTTCTATTGGTGCTTTAATTTTAGTAACTTCAGTGGTATTGTCGTTAGGAATGGTCATTGAAAGTACGTAGTGTTTAATTTTCCATTGGTTTTTTTCTTTTACTAGTATTCCTGAGCCACGACATAGTTTCATTTGAGTGTTTAGGAGTTCGTCGAACCAAGCTGTTTTTCCGTCTTTGGAAAAATAGATATTTCTTTCTAAAGCGGTAAAGCTCCAAGCGCGTCCTTTATCGAAATAAGGTTTTGCAAAAGCTATGAATTGTGGTTTGGTCCAATTTTCTGTTGGATCGGTTCCAATGTAGATGGAGTCATCGTGTAGCACATCAAAATAAGCATTGAAGTTCGCTTCTGATGCTGCTTTGTGCCAATTGTCTAGTAAATTATTTATAGTTTGTTTGTCTTGGGCTAAAGACAATTGTGTTGTTAATAATAGTGTGAGAAGAAGTTTTTTCATAAGTTTTGTTTTGATAAAAATAGGAATTTTTAAAGACAAAAGGAATAAAAGTTTTTTAAACACATAGAAACATAGATTTGTTTTCTGGGTAAAGGCGCTTCGCTTTGCATTATAAAGCATAGATTTTTGTTAATGATTTTTAGAATCTGTAAAGTTTTACTTCAAAAGGAACAAAAGTTTTTTAAACACATAGAAACATAGATTTGTTTTTTGGGGTAAAGGCGCTTTGCTTTGTATTATAAAGCATAGATTTTTGCTAATGATTTTTAGAATCTGTAAAGTTTTACTTCAAAGGAACAAAAGTTTTTTAAACACATAGAAACATAAATTTGTTTTTTGGGGTAAAGGCGCTTCGCTTTGTATTATAAAGCATAGATTTTTGTTAATGATTTTTAGAATCTGTAAAGTTTTACTTCAAAAGGAATAAAAGTTTTTTAAACACATAGAAACATAGATTTGTTTTTTGGGGTAAAGTCGCTTCGCTTTGTATTATAAAGCATAGATTTTTGGAACACAGATTGGAGAAATTAGAGAAATTTCTTTAATCTGCGTTGTTGTTTTTTTATTTATAAACTAAAACTTTTCACCGTGTTGGGATAGGTCTAGGCCTACGTCTTCTGACTCTTCTGTTACTCGGATTGGGATGATTAGGTTGGTTAGTTTGAACAACAAATAGGCGCCACCAAAGGTGAAAGTGGAAACTAAAACTAACGCCGTCATGTGGTGACCAAAAACGTTCCAACCACCGTGAAGTAAGCTGGCGTTTTCTCCTTGAGCGAAGATGGCTGTTAGAATCATTCCCATAATGCCGCCAACGCCGTGACATGCAAAAACATCTAAGGTGTCGTCTATTTGCTTTAGCTTTTTCCAATAAACCATTTTGTTGGAAACTATAGCGCCTATAAATCCGAAGAAAATACTTTGCGGAATGGATACAAAACCAGCCGATGGCGTGATGACCACTAAACCAACAACTGCTCCAATGCAAGCTCCGAGTGCTGACACTTTTCTTCCGTTAAGTCTGTCAAAGAATACCCAAGTCATCATTGCCGATGCTGAGGCAATTGTTGTTGTTGCAAATGCCATTGCTGCTGTTGCGTTGGCGGCAAGTGCCGAACCTGCATTGAAACCAAACCAGCCAAACCAAAGCAATCCTGTTCCTAATAGTACGAATGGAATGTTGGTTGGAATGTGTTCGCTGTTTTTTCTTTTACCTAAAACGATTACTCCGGCTAATGCTGCGAAACCTGCACTCATGTGTACGACAGTTCCTCCGGCGAAATCTTTTACGCCAAAATAACTACCGAGTAGACCTTGTGGATGCCATATCATATGACATAACGGTGCATAGATGCAAATGGTAAACAAGCAAATAAACAATAGGAACGAGATAAAGCGAATGCGCTCGGCCAAAGCGCCTGTAATGATTGCTGGTGTAATTACAGCAAATTTCATTTGAAAAAGAGCAAAAAGAATAAAAGGTAATGTAGTGCCTAAAGATTTGTGTGGTAAAAGTGCGACTTGATCGAAGAAGGCAAACTCTAGCGGATTGCCAATGATGCCATAATAGGTTTCGTTGATTGTGATGCCAATGGGTGAGCCGAAGGACAAACTAAAACCGATGGTTACCCAAAGCAAGCTTACTACGCCAAGGCAAATAAAACTTTTAAGCATTGTTGAAATCACATTTTTCTTGCCTACCATTCCGCCATAAAAGAAGGAAAGTCCGGGTGTCATTAATAAGACTAAACACGAAGCGGTTAACAACCAAGCTACATCGGCAAAGTTGATAGCGTTGGCATCGTTGAAATTGTTTGTTGGCGGTTGGTGTTGCCAAAACAAACCTGTAATTGCTGCTGTAGCAATAATTATAAATGCCGATATCCAACGTTTTTCTAAGTTCATTTTATATATTTTTAAACAATACCCTAAAAATTATAGGGTAAAATTATAAAAATAGTTAGTTTTATGGTTTGATTTAAATAAAAAAGTAGGGTTTAGATTTTATTTTTATTAAATTATTAGATAAAACGCAATTATTTTATGTTTAGTGAAATAATTACGCTTCATTTTATCAATGTTTTATGCTATGTAATTGTATTGTTTTTTGTGGATTGGAATGGTCCGATAGTGGTACTTGTTTTTACTTAATGGAACTAGTTCATTTTTTGCATTTTTCATACACTATCTATGCTTTATCTATGCTTTATCTATGCCTTATCCATACACCAAAATTAGACCTAAAAAGTATGTGACCCGTCCTAAAATAACTATATAGATTAATTAATAAATCCTATTATAGTTATACAAGTATACTTTTTTATGGTTTTTGGATTCGTGTTACTTTTATGGAACGCGGATTTGACGGATGCTTTGCAACGCGGATTGGCGCGGATTTTTAAAATAGTGAAACTTTACTTGCTGTATTAAACGTTAAATAACTGCTTTACTGGATTTTAAAGTCTTACCTTACACCATCTTGTCTAATCAAGTGTGGGGAATGTGGTATGGATGCGAATTTTGAAACCTTGATTGCTAGTTATATGGAACATAAAGTGGGCATTGCTGACCATTTTTTGAGTGACGATTTGTGTTATCATTTAAAAGCCAATATGCTGGCTTTGAATAACGACCAACAATTAATTACGGCTGGTGTAGGTAATGACGGCATTATGGTTTTTGACGATTTGATAAGAAACGATAAGATTTATTGGCTGGACAAAGCCCACAACAACCGCCACGAAACGGAATTTTTAGAAAAGATTGAATTGTTTATTGTGTACCTTAACGAAACTTGTTTTACGAATATAAAAAGTTATGAGTTTCACTACTCGCTTTATGAAGTTGGGAGTTTTTACCGACCGCATTTAGACCAATTTGAAGACGATAACAAACGGCAATTCTCGATGGTGAGTTACCTGAACCCACATTGGCAAACCCAAGATGGCGGCGAACTTTTTATACACCAAAAACCAAAAAACCAAGCCATTGCACCAATGCAAGGCAAAACCGTTTTCTTTAAAAGCGACGAACTGCAACACGAAGTTTTAGTTACCAACGAAAGAAGGTTTAGTGTGACTGGTTGGTTGAAGAGGGGTTAGGTTATTTTTCAAAAACGACATCTAAATGATATTGTAGAAAATCTTTTCTTGGAAAATAACTAATAGCCTCTGTTATTTTTTTATTTTCTATTGGAGCAAAATGTTGTTGGTAAAAAGGAGTATCTTTTTTAGTTTTCAAATCTTTAGATAAAAGGATTTTATAATCTAAATCAATTCCGATTAAACCTTTATCAAAAGCTTTGTCGTATAATGCTGACAGGCAAATGCCGTTTTCTGGGTTTAATCTTTCTTTTTCGTTTTTTGACCAAGGAACAATATGACTTGCTAATAATAGTTTAGGGATATCAATACCAGTTATGGCGCATTTTGTATTGTAATTTGCTAGAACCATTTCTCTAAATACTGATTGATTTACCCTTGTTTTTACTTCACGAGTAACCATTTCTCCTTTTAAATCTTTGATGTCAAAAAGTAACTCTTGGTATTTGTTTTCTATAGATGTGTTTTCTTTTTGTGCTAAAATTTGTTCACTTAAAAAAACTAATTCTTCTTGATTATTGAAAAACTCATCCCAAATAGGTTTTACTTGATTCATACCGCCTTTTAAACCGCCAATTCCTCGGTTTTGATGAAAAGGGTCAACACTTGCAAAATTACCCAAACGCATTCCAATTGAACTTGGAGTTCTACCAAGCAAATTTGCTAATCCAATAATCTCTGGTGTGCGTTTATGCATTTTTCCAAATGGAAGTTTCAAATAGAGATTGAAAGCAAGAATAAGTTCTTCGCGCGTCCAAAGGTTTTTACGCATTTGTCAAATTTATTATGTTGATATCATTACCATGTTTTACTAATGCATCTCTATTTTCTCTTAAAATTGAAGCAATCATAAAATCTTTAGTGTAAAGATCATCAATCTCTTGATTATATTGCTTTTTCATTTCGGTTACTATTTGAAAAGTACTTAAACCATGATAAAATAGTTTTAGCCCATGATTAGCACAAATAACAAAAGGCTTAATATGAGTATTCCATATGGAAATTATTTTATTATATCCTATAAAACATAGACAACCATTTTCAATTAAGTTATTTCCTAATTCATATCCTGAACTACAAGAAAATGTATAAAAAAAAGAATTATTGAAGCATGTATTATTTATTGTTGTAGACACATAGGATGTGTTAGATTTAATTAAACAATTTTTATTTCCATGAGAGTAAGCTCCAAAAACAAACGATTCAAATGGTTCTGTAGTTAATTGAACAGATAGGTCGTTAAGCTTTACACTATTTAATAGTGTTGGATGTATATTTATATCATTAAAAAACATGTTCAAATCTTCAATACATATTTGAAAAAAATGACCAAGTTTTGAATCAGCTTCGTCAACTACAATTATTGTATTAGCCATTTAAATTCTCTTTTTTTCTTAATAATAAATCAATTGTAAGTTCATTTAATCTTCTTGAAAATGATTTTCCTATTTCGCTTTGGGTTCTTATTTCGTGTAAAATTTCATTTAGTGAGAAAGAATTGCCATCAGAAGATATAAAAATTGGTATATCTTTATCTTCATTTTTTTGGATTATCCAGTCTTCAATTGTATTGTCTAGATTGGTTTTTAGAAAATGTAATGCCTTATCGATAGGAATTAAAGATTCTTGAATATTAGCGTCTTTACTAATAAATCCAAAAGCTTTATTATTAATAAAATCGCTAAATGTTTCCTCTGCTTCGTTTATACCACTCCATAGGATTACTGGAATTAATTCCGATTTTTCATTTATTTTTTTTAATATTGAATGACCATCTTCTTTATCTGTTGCAGAAAATTGAATGTCTAAAAGAACTACCATATTGAGATCTAAATGATTTGTTATAAAGTCCAAACCTTCTTCAGGTTTCAAAAAAAACAAAACATTAAAACCTTTGTCTTCTAAGGTATAGAGTAAAGAATGTTCTTTAATTGAAATGTTATCATCAATAACGACAAATGTTACTTCCATAATTCCTATTTTTTAAAAGGTAATGTAATTTTAAAAGTTGCACCGGTTGGTTTAAACTCATTTTCTATAACTTCAATTTCTCCACCCATTGCTTCAATTCTAGTTTTTGCCATATAAAGCCCCATTCCAGCTCCTCCATCTTCTGCAGTTGTAGTAAAAAAGATGTCGAAAATTCTAAATTTATCTTGCTCATCTATACCTGAACCATTGTCAGAGAAAATTAAAGTAAAATCAGTCTTGTTTACAATTCCACTACACTTGATTTTTTTAATAGATTGTTTTTTAAGCGCTTTAATAGAGTTTGAAATTAAATTATCTAAAATATCTTCAATTGCTTTTCTGTTATAATTCAAAATTAAATCTTTATCTAAAATTATTTCAGTCTGTATTTTTTCTTTTAATAAAATTTCTTCATAAATGTTATTGAAAAGATTGGTTATTAATTCTTTTATACTTATTTCTTCAAAATTACTATCTGTTTTTGCGTATTTAAGCATAAAATCAACTCCAGTTCTTAATTTTATCATTTCAGAATAAATCTTTCTAGAAATTTTTAAAAATCTATCTTCTAGCTTTGGGTTTGGAAAATTATTACTGAAATATTCAGCACTGGTTATTATATGCCCAATTGTATGTTTTGTCATATGGGAAAACATCGCGGCGAATGTCTGTAATGAAACCAAACTAAATAAAAGATTTTCAATTTGTTTTTTCTCTTCTTCTGATTTATTAAAATCATTTATGCTTTTATTTACAGTTCCTTGTAATTTAGAAAGGTTTTTCTCAATATTTGTTAAAACTTCTTTAACCTCAGGACTTGAAGTGTCTTTAATTCTTGAAATATCGCTTTTTAAATCTTTAATGTTGTCACTAGCTCCGCTTAACCCAGATTTAGTAGTTTCTCTTGATGAAGTCTTTTGGTTTTTTAAATAATTTTCAATTTGTTGAATTTGTTCTATTACAAATTTCTTGACCTGATAAAATTCTTTATTATCAACAAAACCTTGTCTATTTGTAGACTCAATAATAAAAGGATTTAATTTGTCTGTTATCTCAATGTATCCAAGAAGGTCTCTAGTTCCTATTTTATCAAAAAAAGCAGACCATCTTCTTTTGTCAAGACCTAAAATGTCTTTTTGTTCATTTTGTGTTTCGACATACTCAGCAAATGGAGTTGTTATAAGACCATCTCTATATATTTTTATACCATCAATTTCAGTGTTAAAATGTTTTTTATATTTATTCTTTGCAGCTTGGTCAAAATAATAAATTGTGCTTTTTAAAGGTCCACAATCTCTAATAGGTACATTAATTATATTTAATTGATTGCTTTTAAACTGTAAAATTTCTTGCGTTTGTTCTTCTAAATTATATGCTAATTCAAATTTTAAAGTTGCAAAATCAATTATTTGAGGCTTTATAGAAACATTCTTATACTTTTCATATTCTGATTTAATATTTATATGAAATGGGTATAGTTTACTATCATTATTAGGAGAAACAAGTTTTGATAGTTCTTTGTATGCACGGTCAATATCTTTTTCAGACCATTCTTCTTCAATTCCTGATATTTCAAGAGTAGTTCCATGTAATTCAGTATCGGCATTTTCTAGCCAGTATCTGTTTTTAATATCAGTAAAAAAATCTTTAGAATCTCCAAAATTTAGAGACATTTGGTTGTTTTCAATTTTTGAATAATTAATCCAATCTGTTTCTAAACAAAACAATTGATTAGATCCTTTTTTCTTAGTTTTTAAAATTAATTTAGCACCAAGTTTATCAACAGCAAACCTTCCAATCCCTTTTTTCCCAGATACAATTCTGTTATAGGGCTCAGGTGTTTTCCTTTCTCTACGTTTACTGCTTGTTCCAATTACCATCCATCTATTTTTGATGTCACTATAATCCATCCCAAAACCATCATCACGGATTATAATTTTAGTTTCATCATTAATAGGATTTATTTTTATAAATTCTATCGTTACATCATTAGCATTAGAGTCATAAGAATTTTTTACTAACTCAAATAATGCAGTTATTCTATCAGTTATTAATTCTCTTCCTAAAAGTCTAAAAGCACTTACGTCAAAGTTAAACTTTAAAAAGTTTTCCTCATTTTTTGTTTTTGCCATTAGGGGTTAATTTAATTATTTGCTTAAAAATAGCTTTTGCTAATAAAGGCGGAACAGCATTTCCAATTTGTTGTTGTTGAAAAGATAGATTTCCTCTAAATATAAAATTATCAGGAAAACTTTGTATTCTAGCCGCCTCTCTTACTGAAAGACCTCTGTTTTCAAACGGATGAATCAACATGTTTTTTCTGTAATTGGCAATAACAACTGATGGACTATTGGGATCAAGTCTTTTGTAAATTCCACTGTGACAATTTTTTGTGTCAGTGTAGTTTTTCATTAACTCCTCTGGAATTGCTTTCCAATTTTGACCGGGCTTAATGTGTTTGTATCTTTCAACTACATATTCTTTATTTTTTGAGACATAATTTTGAGATGCTTTTTCTACTTTTCCACGCATTAACTTTGCATAAGGACTAACTGAGGCTTGTTTATACTCTAATTCATCAAACAAATCTCCATTTTTTAGATTAGGTAAATCTTCAAGTGCATCTTTAACAGTTACAATTTGTTTTTTTTTGTCAGGAAATACAAAATCAATATTTAGCTTATTTCCAATCATAAAAAATCTGTTCCTATTTTGTGGAACACCATAATCAGAAGCAGTTAGTACTTTCCAACTAGTCTTATAACCTAATTTTTTAAACTCTTCTTCAAGTCGATCAATTACTGTTCCTCCATCAAATGACTTAATACCTTCAACATTTTCAAAAACAAACCAATCAGGAGAAAGTTCTTTAACTTGTCTAATATATTCCCAGAAAAGTGAATTATTTGAGTTTTCAGAATTTCTTGTTTTGGTATTAGAAGTTGAAAAACCTTGACAAGGTGGGCCGCCAAATAAAACAAATGGGTTTTTATATTTATCTGATAAGGTTACTTCTCTAATATCTGTCGGAAAAATTTCTACATTAGGATGATTAACTTTGAAAGTTGCAGCAGCGTGTTTATCATATTCAACAGCAGCAACAACTTTTATTCCTGCCATAGCAGCGCCAATACTCATTCCGCCAGCTCCACTGAAAATGTCAATTGCTTTATATTTCTTATTGGTTTTCATTATGAAAGAAAAATGATATTGGTTTTTTATAAAAATTTGCTAGAATAAAAAGTTTTGATGCACTAATATTCTGCACTCCATTCTCTATTTTGGAAAGATTACTTTGTTTAATTATTCCTTTTTCCTGAACATTCTTTTGAGTTAAATTGAGCTCTTCACGAGCCTTCACCAATTGATGAGATATGTATTGATTGATTTTTTTATCTTGCATACAAAAAAGGCTTGAATATTCCAATATGCAATATTCGTAATTAACATTCGGTATTCCATAATGGAATATTTTTAATAAAATCAACAAAAAAACCTCCAACTTTCGTCAGAGGTCTTATCAACTAAAAAAAACTACTACTTATTTTACTACTACTTTTTTAACGATGCCTTCGCTGGTTTTTACTAGGTAAATTCCGGTTGACAAGGTTTTGGTGTTTAGGGTTTGTGCGTCTTTTTGAGCGAACAATAGTTTTCCTGAAAGGTCATATAGTTCGATGTCGGCTGTGCGGTTAAAGTAAACTATTCCGTCAGCGTTGGCTGGGTTTGGGAACAAGTTAAATGTTTTGGTGTTGTTGGTAAACTCGTTGTTGGCTAAGCTGTTAGTGTCTACTTCAAAGATGGTTATTGTTCCACTAATTTCGTTGGCTACTAAAACGTAAGGAGTTCCTGTTGGGCTGTTGGCAGCAGTAACATAAGTGATGCCTTCTGGTCCGTGATCGCCTGCGAATGCTGAGGTGCTTCGACTGTTTTTGTAATCTACAAATACGGCATTGTTTGGGTTGGTAATGTTGTACACCATAACGCCGCCCACACGTTCTAAGGAAATGAAAGCAAAAGTTTCGGTTCCGATTTGTGCTACGGTTACGCCTTCTGGCTCAGGACCTTTGGCACGACTTCTTCCTTTGGGCGTGTTGCTTTCGTGATCGGCATTGAAAATGGTTGGATAATTGGCCGCTGTAAATCTTTCGAAAGCATCGCCACTATCAAAAACAATTTGTTTTGTGGTAGTATTGAAGATAGAAAACGAACGCGTTCCTACTGCATTGATGGTTTCAAATTCGGCATCGGCATCGGTGTTTCCGTTTAAGTTGGTTACTCTAAAACGTCCCATATTGTAAGACTGTTTTAAAACGCTAGCATTTGGGAAATTGGTAGCATCTAGGTTGTAAGTAGTTGCTCCAACTGTAGTTCTTTCGGTAAAACCTGTGTATTCTTTTTCGTCACCTTCATTGGCTGTTACGATATAATTGGTTCCGGCAACGTTATAATTTGCTATAGCATCAGGAATGTAAAAGGCTTGAATTGGCCAGTTGGCAATCAATACTTGTCCGTTATTGTCTGAAATATCCATTCCGTTTCCTGGTAGGCTCACGTCTTTGGTTCCTAATGCCCAAATGTCTGCAATGGTTGTGGTTGCCAAATTGATTTCGGCAATAGCATTGTTTTCTTGCAAGGTTACCCACGCTTTTTGAGAATCGGCACTTATGGTGATGTATTCTGGTTCAAAATCTTGTGACATCGTGCTTGTAGCTTTCAATTTACGAACTCCAGAAGCGATTAAAGTTGCTTCTTGTGTGTTGTAGTCAGTGAATAATAACGTAGTTACATTAGCTTGTGTCAGCGAAGCAATGCCGCCGGCAATATTAATCACACTTACTGAACCTTCTGGATCGATAGAATAATTGGCATTTGGTTGTCCTTCGTTGGCGGTCATCACTTTTGTTCCGTCTGGAGAAAACGTAATCATATCAGGTAATGCACCCACAGTAACTTGATTTAGAAACGTTCCGTTAGTGTCGAAAAACACTACTGATCCGTTTAAGGTTTCGTCGGTATTTGGGGAAGCAACTGCTACGATTCCGTTTTTAACTGCTACAGAAGTTACACCACCATAAGGATTCATATCAACAGAATTGATAACGATTGGAGTAGTTGGATTAGCGAAATTAATGATGTCTAAAAATCCTGCCACTGCGCTTGTAGTAAATAAACGTTGCGACGCTGGATCGTGTACTACAATTTCGCAAGTACTGGTGTTGGTTCCTGAAGGGTCAAAACTTCCGATATAATTTAGTTCGATTTGATTGTTCGGAGTTGGCGCTACATTATCGTTATCGATAATATAAATCGTAGCCGTTGTCGTTCCTGTAATTGATAAACCAACAGGATTTTCAAGGCTTAGTACGAAATATTCTGCTTGTTGTTCGGCCGTTGCATCATCAATAATAGGAATGGTGATGGTTTGTGTTAAAGCACTTGCAGCAGTGAAGTTTAGTGTTTGCGTAGCCAATGTAAAATCGCTTGCATTTGCCGTACTGAAAGGAGCATTTTTCACCACTAAATTTACTGAACTAGTTGTAGGATTGGTTAAATTGATTGTGAATGAAAGTGTTCCAGCACCTTCATTAACGGTAACAAAATTAGATGCCAAACTCGCCGTTGGATTTCCAGTTGTAAAACTTGCTGTTGTTGTGGTAGCAATCGCATTGTTGCTTGCATCTTCTATAACATTTGGTAATAAAGCCACATAATATGTTTGATTAATAGCTAAAGTTGCGTTTGGAATTATTGTAATGGTATTTCCAGAAATGGTTGCGTCAAATGGTACAATGGTTCCAGAAGCGTTGTTCAAACGTAATTCTACCACGGCATCAACATTAGTATTTGTAATAGCTGAGTTATCGATTAATCGGATTGCTTCATTGAAAGCGATGGTTGGATTTATTGCAACCGAAACATTGGTAGCGGCATTTGCTGGGGTAAATGTAGCCACTGGAGCAACAGTATCACCACCGCCAAATGCTGTTCCTTGCGCAGTAAAATTATCAAATCGGTTGTTGCCTTCAATGCCACCTGAACCTTGCGTGAATTCTACTTTTAATTTAAAATTTGGATTGTTGTTCACTCCAGCAGTTGTTGAAAAATCTAAAGTTACTAAAGCTGGATCGCCGTTATTAGGAAGTACAGTTGTAAATGTAGTGTAAGTTGATCCGTCGATAGAATAGGACCAAGTTTGAGAACCAGCACCATTGTTGGATCGGCGGGTGGCAAATTTGACGATAATGTTTTCAAAGCCTGAAGTTGGAAGTGCAAATTCTAAAGCTCCACCAATGGGATTATCAAAACGTAAATGGGTTCCAGAGGCATCGCCGTTTTGCGCATTCAGGTTAAGAATATTAAAATTCTGACCTGTTCCGCTAGCAAAGTTAATAGTACTACTTCCGCCAGGAATGGCGTTTAAAGTAGCGCCACCAAGTGTTTGAGTTGGCGCAGTAATTGCAGCAACCGAAGCGTTGTTGTTGAAGTTCCAGTAGTGCACGATTGTTTGTCCCCAAGAGAAGGAAGCAGCAAAAAGTACTAGAACAGATAGGGTTTTAGTAATGTAATTTTTTGACATGTTGTGTAGTTTTTATGTTGCTACAAAACTCCATCGGATGTGTTAAAGTAGTATTAATCTAAAAATAAAAAATTGTCACTATATGGTAGTGGAATCTTTAGGAAAGGTTATGGTTGTGTTGGTGGTGTTTACAATTTGTTTATTTGGGGTTGGGTTTTCATAGGTTCTCGATACAATTTTACATTCTAAAAACTGGCGTTTTTAAAATATTAAATCACTCGAAGTGACGGTAGAGTGCATTAGCTTTTTATGGGACTTGTAGTTTACTGATATTGAATATAAATCGGTTTTGGTGTGAACTTTAGTAATTCTTGTGGTGTGTACATTTCAGCTTTGCCTTCATTGTCGTTTTTGTAGAAGAGTTTGAAGCCTGTGAATTGCACTGGTTCTGGGTAGATGGTTCGCATCCAAGTGGCTTTTTTTAGTTCTTTGCTGCCAAAGCCGTCCATGTCAATTACTACTTGTACTTGTGCGGTTGGTTTTATTTGGTTGTAATCGGTAATCATTTTTTTAGTGAAACGGTGTACTACTAATACTTTTGGTGGTAGGTTGTTTTCTGTAACTAAAGTGGTTAAAAAATCAATGGCATCATTAATATCGGTTGCTGACATTGTTCCGATTTTGGCACCGGGTATTTCGCCACCTTTCATAGAAAATTCTGGGTCAATGCCTAGGTGAACGTTGGGTAGTTTTAAGTAATCGGTAAGTGTTGCAATTTCTTCTTTTACGGTGCTGTGTCCTATTTGTACATCTAGAAAAACCAAGGCGTCAATTTCTTTTGCCCAAGCCATTATGGTGTCAATTTGTTTGAATGGCATGCGGAGTCGGTAGTTGCTACCGCTACCATTTTTGCCTTGAGCGGTAATTGCAATGTAATGCAAAGCCGGTACAGTTTCTACTGTTGAATCGGCAGCTTTCCAGAGTGCTACTTCTTCTTTTAGTTTGTTGAGCATATCGGTTTTAGGAAGTTCGCCTAGTATTCCCATTCGCTTAGAATATAAATTTCCATAAAAAGCAATGATGCGTTTGTAGGGTAGCAGTGCTCCAGGTAAAGGATGCACAGTTTTTACGGGCCATTTTCCGGTAGTATCGCCATTGCTTAATGCTACCATTCTTTTTTTAAAATCGACGGTATCTAAGGTGATGACTTTGGCTACTTTGACCGCCTTTTTTATAACTTTTGGTTGGTTGTTTTCTTTAGATTGCGATTGGTTGCAACTTGAAGTAATGGCAAGTAATGATAAAAGTAGCACTATAGGTTTGGTGATCGACATTTTGATTTATTTAGTGGTATAAATATAGTGATTTTTGTGGGAGAATTGGGTGGTGTTTTTCAAAATGAACGGTGTCTTATTGTTTTGTTTTATAAAACTTGTATATTTGATGTTATCAAAAAAAAGAATTTTTATGAAAAAGATAGTATTAAGTATAGTTTTTTTGGCTTTGGGATTTGTTTCTTGCAAGAAAGAAGAAGAAGCTACTGTAGTTTCAAATAATCCAGAAACCTCGGTGTTTTCAGATGATTTTAAAGGTCCAACTGCCGCACCAACGACACCATCAACGACAGCTCCGCAAGCAGGAACACCAATGATGACTACACCAAATGGTATGGTAGCACCAACAACGGCGCAACCTGTAGCGGTTGGAAAAGGAATGAATCCGGCACACGGACAACCAGGACATCGTTGTGATGTTGCAGTTGGTGCACCATTGAATTCGGCTCCAGCTAAAACTACAACAGCTTCAACACAATCAGCTACCATTACTTCTGCAGGATCAACTCCTGGAACGGTAACTAAAAATGGTGCTACGATTACGACTACAAATAATAACATTCCTGCAACTATCGCTGCTCCAGTAGAAACGGCTCCGGGAATGAATCCACCACACGGACAAGAAGGTCATGTTTGTTCTGTAGCTGTTGGTGCGCCTTTGCCGAAGTAGGTTTTAGTGTTCAGTGTTCAGTGTTCAGTGATCAGTTTTCAGTCTCAGTTTTCGATGTGTAAAATACTGAATACTGAGACTGAGCACTGCCTACTGACTACGGAAGTTTAGTTATTCCCATATTGTATAATGTGAATGCCATGATGTCTACGCTTTCTTGGATGGATGCGGCTACTGATTTTCCTGCTCCGTGTCCGGCGTTTATGTCTATTCTTATTAGTGTTGGATTTTCTCCTGCTTGTTTTTCTTGTAATTCGGCAGCAAATTTAAAGCTGTGTGCTGGAACTACTCTATCGTCGTGGTCACCAGTTGTTACCATTGTTGCAGGATATTTGGTATTTGGTTTTACGTTGTGCACCGGAGAATATCCTTTGATGTATTCGAACATTTCTTTACTGTCTTCCGCTGTTCCATAATCGTAAGCCCAACCTGCACCAGCCGTGAAAGTGTGGTAGCGCAACATATCCATTACTCCAACTGCTGGTAAAGCCACTTTCATTAAGTCGGGTCTTTGTGTCATTGTCGCACCTACTAATAATCCGCCATTAGATCCACCACGAATAGCAAGGAAATCAGAAGAAGTATATTTTTCAGCGATTAAGTATTCTGCTGCAGCGATAAAATCATTGAATACATTTTGCTTTTGCATTTTAGTTCCGGCAACGTGCCATTTTTTTCCGTATTCTCCACCACCACGAAGGTTGGCTACCGCATAAATGCCACCATTTTCCATCCAAACGGCATTTGAAATACTAAAACTTGGCGTTAAACTCACATTAAAACCACCATATCCATAAAGAATAGTTGGGTTTTTACCATCTAATTTCAATCCTTTTTTGTGGGTAATAATCATTGGGATTTTTGTTCCATCTTTAGAAGTATAAAACACTTGTTTTGATTCATAATCTTCTGACTTGAAATCAATTTTTGGTGTTTCATAAATTTTAGAATCACCCGATTTTGGATCAAACGAATAAGTTGAACCTGGCGTTATGTAATTAGTAAACGAATAATAAAGTATTTTTTCTGTTTTTTTACCACCAAAACCACCTGAAGTTCCGATGCCTGGAAGTTTGATATTTCGTACTAATTTTCCCGTATAATCATATTGTTTGATGGCACTGACTGCATCAATCATATAATTGGCAAAAATGTAGCCACTTCCTGTTGATACATTAAGTACATTTTCGGTTTCAGGAATTAGGTCTTTCCAATTTTCAGGTTTCGGATTGCTAACATCTACGGTTACTACACGTGTATTGGGTGCATTTAAATCGGTAGCAATAAATAATTTAGAACCTTGGCTGTCGATGATTGAATTATCACTGTTGAAATTATCAACAATAGTTACAATTGGACTGTTTGGTTTGGTTAAATCTTGGATGTAAAGTTCATTTCCATAAGTTGATGTAGAAGCAGAAATTACCAAATAATGATTGTCTTCTGTAACATAACCGCCTACATATCTTCTTTTTTGATCAAGACCAAAGATCACTTTATCGTCTTTTTGACGTGTTCCTAGTTTGTGAAAATACAACTTGTGTTGGTCGGTTTTGGCTGATAGTTCGCTTCCTTCAGGTTTGTCGTAACTTGAATAGTAAAAGCCTTCGTTTCCTTTCCAAGATACGCCACTGAATTTGATATCTTCTAGCGTTGGTTCCAGTATTTTTTTGGTAACAGCATCCATAACGATCACTTTTCTCCAGTCGCTTCCACCTTCTGAAATCGAGTAGGCAACTTTAGAGCCATCTTCCGAGAAATTTACGCCACCAAGTGATGAGGTTCCATCTTTTGAAAAAGTATTAGGATCAAGAAATACACTTTCTACACCTTTAGCGTCTTTTCTATACAGCACGGATTGGTTTTGTAGTCCGTTGTTTTTATAGTAATACGTAAAGTTACCTTCTTTGAAAGGCGCACTTATTTTTTCGTAGTTCCAAAGTTTTTCAAGTCTTGCTTTTAAAGCTTCACGGTAAGGAATTTTACCAAGATAGTCGTAGGTTAAACGGTTTTGTTCTTTTACCCAAGAACCCGTTTCGTCAGATCTGTCGTCTTCAAGCCAGCGATAAGGATCGGCTACTTTGGTATCGAAATAAGTATCGGTTACTTGACCTTTTTTTGTAGTAGGATATTGCAATTTGTTTTGACTCATAAGTGTGATTGGTAGTGCCAAAGCCATTATTAGAATTGATTTTTTCATTTTTTGATGGTGTTGAAGTGTTTGTTACACAAAAATAGTGAAATTATTGATTCTGTTATTTATATTTTTTAAATGTAATAGCAATAAAAAAACCCAACAGTATTGCTGGGTTTGTTTATGTATTTGCTGTGTATTACCAAATTTTAACTCTTTTTTCTGGAGCTAAGTAAAGTGAATCAGTTGGTTTAACATTAAACGCCTCATAAAATTCAGGAATGTTTCTAACCACACCATTAATTCTAAATTTAGCAGGCGAATGTGGGTCGGAAGCAATTTGATTTCTCAAGGCTTCTTCACGAGTTTTGTCTAACCATACTTGTCCCCAACCAAGAAATACTCTTTGAATTCCGGTGTAGCCGTCCATTTTAGGAGCTTCTTTTCCGTTAAGTGACATTTTGTAGGCTTTAAGAGCGATGCTTAATCCACCTAAATCACCGATGTTTTCACCTAGCGTAAAACTTCCGTTAAGGTTTAAATCTGGAAAAGCTTTGAAGCTATTATATTGGTCAACTAATGCTTTAGTTCTTGATTGGAAGGCTGCTAAATCTTGTGGTGTCCACCAATTTCTCATCACACCTTCACCATCAAAAGTACTTCCTTGATCGTCAAATCCGTGTCCGATTTCGTGTCCGATTACGGCACCAATTCCACCATAATTAACAGCATCATCTGCAGCTAAATTAAAGAAAGGAGGTTGCAAGATGGCTGCTGGAAAAACAATTTCGTTTAAGGTTGGATTGTAATATGCATTGACTGTTTGAGGTGTCATTCCCCATTCTGTTCTATCTACAGGTTTTCCTAGTTTGTTTAGCATTCTGTTGTATTCAAATTCGGTAGCTCTTGTAGCATTTCCGAATAAATCATTTTTAGCTACTTTTAGCGAAGAGTAGTCCTTCCATTTATCAGGATATCCAATTTTAATCATGAATTTATCCACTTTAGCTAAAGCTTCTTTTTTGGTATTAGCACTCATCCAATCTAATCCTTTGATGCTTTCTGCGTAAGCTTTAAGTAGGTTTTTAACCATAGCTGTCATGCGTTCTTTAGCCTCAGGAGTAAAGTGTTTTTTTACATATACTTTTCCAACAATTTCTCCCAAACCGCCATTTACAGCACTAACAGCTCTTTTCCAATCTTCTTCTTGTTGTTCCGTTCCGTATAACGTTTTGCCGTAAAATTCAAAGTTTTGTTTGTCTAATGCTGTATTTAAATAACTAGCCGCATTATTAATCAATCCCCATTTTAAATACGTTTTCCAAGTATCAATTGGCGTATTTTTAATCACGTTATTTAAACTTTTGGTGTACTCTACTTGAGCCACTACAATGTTTTTTTCAGAAGCTACACCAGCATTTTTAAGCATTGCCGTCCAATCGAAATCAGGCATTAACGACTTAAGATTGGTTAAAGCATATTTATTGTAGAGTTTAGCTGTGTTACGAGTGTCTTCTTTTTTCATGTGATTTGTAGCCAAAGTAGTTTCTAAAGCCATTACTTTAGCAGCACTTTCAGCACCATTTTGAAGTCCGACTAACTGCCACATTTTTTCAATATGCGCAACATATTGTTTGCGAATCGCTACCATTTTAGCGTCGTTTTGTAGGTAGTATTCTCTTTCAGGAAGTCCTAAACCACCTTGCCAAGTCATTAGCGTGTATTGTTTAGGGTTTTTAAAATCTTCGGTTACCGAAACAGAGAACGGAATGGAAACTCCGATTCTGTTGGCTTTTCCGAAATAGGTTGCCAAGTCGGTATAGTTTGCAATAGCATCAATCGCTTTTAATTCCGATTGAATTGGAGTAACACCTTTAGCATCTCTGTCTTTACGGTTCATGAACGAGCCGTAGTAGTCGCCGATTTTTTGTTCGTCTGAACCTTCAGCGAAACTCCCTTTAGAAGCTTCTTCAATAATTGCTTTGACGTCTTTTTGTGATTTGTCATATAACATATCAAAAGCGCCATAAGAGGATTTGTCAGCAGGTATTTTATTGTTTTTTGCCCAAGTTCCGTTTACGAAACGATCGAAATTATCACCAGGTTTTACTAAGGTATCCATATTTTTTTTTGTGATACCTGATGCCAATTCTTCTTTTTTACTACAAGAAGCTAAAAGTACTGTTGCAGCAAGAAGTGAGATTTTGATGTTTTTCATATTCTATTATAATTTGTTCTGTAAAAATAAGTACTTCTAGATTAGTAGGTTTATGCTGTTTTTTGTTACACTTTGGTGCTCCAATGTTCCATTATTAAACAATAGACAAATGTTAAAAATTATAAAATAGTAGTCTGTACCGAAATAAACTTTATATATTTGCAGCATCAAAAAAACAAAAATGAAATTTTCAAACGCTCAATTGCATCATCATCATCTCACCACACAGGCGAGTTAATGATGTATTGTAGCTAAACATATTTAAAAACCGTCTGAGTATATCTGACGGTTTTTTTTGTTTTTATTACAGTCGTTTATACTCAGATTTTATCCCAAAACAAAAATGAGTACTTTAAAAATTGCCATCCAAAAAAGTGGCCGACTGAGTGAAAAATCACTTCAATTATTAGAATCTTGTGGCATTCAAATCTCTAACGGAGAGCGAAAACTGAAAGCCGTTGCCAGTAATTTTCCTATCGAAATTTTGTATTTGCGCGATGATGATATTCCGCAATACGTAGAACAAGGAGTTGCCGATATTGGTATTCTTGGAGAAAACGAAGTTTGGGAAAAAAACAAAAACGTAACTACTATTTCTCAACTTGGATTTGCATCGTGCAAACTTTCTTTAGCCATTCCAAAAGACGAAGTTTATACCGATTTGAGTTATTTTGAAAACAAAAAAATTGCTACTAGTTATCCAAAAATACTAACTGATTTTTTTACATCTAAAAACATTCCTGTAATCATTGAAGAACTCAGTGGTAGTGTTGAGATTGCTACTGGAATTGGACTTGCCGATGCTATTTTTGATATTGTAAGTTCGGGTAGCACTTTAATTATGAATGGTTTGAAAGAAGTAGAAGTGATTTCTAAAAGTCAAGCCGTTTTGATTTCTAATACTGATTTATCTGCTGAAAAGCAGCAAATTTTAAACAAATTGTTGTTTAGAATTGAATCTTATCGCAACGGAAAAGAGAATAAATACATCCTTCTTAATGCGCCCAATACTGCGATTGCATCGATTTGCAAAATTTTGCCAGGAATGAAATCGCCTACCATTTTACCACTTGTAGAAGAAGGTTGGAGTAGTTTGCACTCTGTAGTCAAAGAAAACGATTATTGGGATGTTGTTGAACAACTAAAATCGCTTGGTGCCGAAGGAATTTTGATAATTCCGATTGAAAAAATGATACAATAAATAAATCCTTTTACAGATGAAAACCTACATAAATCCACCACTTTCTGATTGGGAAAATTTAGCCCAAAGAAAAACATTTGCCGTTGCCGATTTGAACGAAACGGTGAAGGGAATTTTCTCGGATGTTCAAAAAAATGGTGATGCTGCTGTCACAAAATATACCTCCATTTTTGACGGTGTTGCTGTAACTAATTTTAAAGTTACCGAAGAGGAAGTACAATTGGCTAGCGCACTTGTTTCGGACGAGTTGAAAACTGCTATACAAGAAGCTGCGGCAAATATTAAACGCTTTCACAAATCACAAAGAGAAATTGCTACCAAAATTGAAACTACGGCTGGTGTTTTTTGTTGGAGAGAAAGTCGCGCTATAGAAACCATTGGTATCTATATTCCTGGTGGAACAGCACCACTTTTTTCAACGGTTTTGATGTTGGCTATTCCGGCTCAAATTGCAGGTTGCAAAAATGTTATTTTGTGTTCGCCACCTGATAAAAATGGGGCTATCAATCCAGCTATTTTGTATGCTGCACAATTGACTGGTGTAACTGAAATTTATAAAATTGGTGGTATTCAAGCAATTGCAGCAATGACTTTTGGAACAGCATCAGTGCCGCAAGTTTCAAAATTATTCGGACCTGGAAATCAATATGTAACGGCAGCCAAACAATATGCACAACAACTTGGTATTGCAATTGATATGCCTGCAGGACCAAGTGAATTGTTGGTTCTTGCCGATGCTACTTCTGATCCTGATTTTGTAGCTTCTGATTTACTTTCACAAGCTGAACACGGTGGCGATAGTCAGGTAATATTAGTAGCTACATCTGAAGCACTTGTTCAACAAGTTTCGCTAGCCATTGCTGTTCAAAAAGCACAGTTACCTAGAGTTTCAGTAGTAGAAAAAGCTTTAGAAAACAGTCGTGCATTAGTTTTTGAAAGTATTTCAACGGCTCTTGCTTTCAGTAACTTTTATGCTCCAGAACACTTGATTTTAGCTATCGAAGATGCGGAAGATAAGTTGATGAAGATTGAAAATGCAGGTTCGGTTTTTATAGGAAATTACAGTTGTGAAAGTGCTGGTGATTATGCTAGTGGAACCAATCATACTTTGCCAACTAATGGTTATGCAAGGAATTACAGCGGTGTTTCCTTAGATAGTTTTGTAAAGAAAATTACGTTTCAAAAAATCACCAAACTCGGCATACAAAATTTAGGAAAAACAATTGAAATAATGGCTGAAGCAGAACAATTAGTAGCTCACAAAAATGCTGTTTCTATTCGATTAAAAAAACTACAAAATGGATAATATCACTAGTTTAATCAGACAAAACATTTTAAATCTCAAACCTTATTCTAGTGCAAGAGATGAATATAAAAGTACAGAAGGCATCTTTTTGGATGCGAATGAAAATCCGTATGGCAAATTAAATCGTTATCCTGATCCGTACCAGTGGCGCTTGAAACAAATTTTGAGTGGTCAAAAGAAAGTAGCAATTGAAAATATTTTGGTAGGCAACGGAAGTGATGAAATCATTGATTTGGTGCAACGTGTTTTTTGTGAACCCAACCAAGATAAAATCATTATTTGTCCGCCAACCTACGGTATGTATGAAGTATACGCTAATATTAATAATGTTGAAATCGTTTCTATTCCGTTAACAGCAGATTTTCAGTTGAATACTGAGGCCATTTTAGCAGAGCAAGCAAAAATATTGTATTTGTGTTCGCCTAATAATCCAACCGGAAATTCATTAGAAAATTTAGAATATATTATTTCGAACTTCAACGGAATTGTTTTTCTAGACGAAGCTTATATTGACTTTAGTGAACAACCATCGTTGGTTGCTAAAATCAAACAATATCCTAACCTAATTGTTTCTCAAACGTTCAGCAAAGCTCGAGGTTTGGCTGCGGTTCGCGTTGGAATTGCTTATGCCAATGAAACTATCATTTCAGTAATGAATAAAGTAAAACCACCGTATAATGTTAGTCAGTTAAATCAAGAAGCTGCTGTTCAATCGCTTGCCGATGATTCTGTTTTTAAATCTAATGTGCAATTGATTAAATCAGAACGCGAATTGCTTAAAATAGCACTTTTAGAACTAGATTTTGTGACTAAAATTTATCCATCAGATGCCAATTTCTTATTGGTTGAAATGGAAAACGCTACAGCAATTTACAACAGTTTGATTGAACAACAAATCATTACACGCAACCGAAGTTCGGTAGTCGAAAATACGATTCGAATCACCGTTGGAACACCACGAGAGAACCAACAATTACTATATGTATTGCAACTTTTAGAAGTTGAAACATTAAAATAAATTCACTAAAAATGAAAAAAGTATTATTTATAGATCGCGATGGCACATTAGTCATTGAACCGCCCATTGACTATCAATTGGATTCTTTAGAAAAATTAGAATATTACCCGAAGGTTTTTCAATATTTATCTAGAATTGCTACCGAATTGGATTATGAGTTGGTTATGGTCACCAATCAAGATGGTATGGGAACTGATTCGTTTCCAGAAAACACCTTTTGGCCAGCTCAGAATAAAATCATTCAAGCGTTCGAAAACGAAGGCATTACCTTTAGTGAAATTCTTATTGATGTTTCGTTTCCTGAGCAAAATTTGCCAACCAGAAAACCAGGCATTGGATTGTTGCAACACTATGTAAAAGGCTCTTATGATTTAAAAAATTCTTTTGTAATTGGTGATCGCCAAACCGATGTACAATTGGCAGAAAACTTAGGAAGTCAGGCAATTTTTATTGGAGCTGAAGCTAATGAAAAAGCTGCTTTAAGCACGACCTCTTGGAGCGATATTTATCAGTTTTTGAAACAACAACCTAGAACTGCTACTGTTGTTAGAAACACTAATGAAACCAAAATCACAATTGATTTAAACCTTGACGGAAGCGGAAAAAGCAGTATTAAAACTGGTTTAGGTTTCTTTGATCATATGTTAGAACAAATTGCCAAGCACGGAACGATGGATTTATATGTTGAAGTAAAAGGTGATTTGTATGTTGATGAGCACCACACTATTGAAGACGTCGGGATTGCTTTGGGTGAGGTTTTTGCGAAAGCATTAGGTTCAAAAAAAGGGATTGAACGTTACGGCTTTTTACTTCCGATGGATGATTGTTTGGCGCAGGTTGCTTTAGATTTTGGTGGACGTTCGTGGTTGGTTTGGGATGCCGAATTTAAACGCGAAAAAATTGGTGAAATGCCAACCGAAATGTTTTCACACTTTTTCAAATCGTTTTGCGATGGTTCGAAATCCAATTTGAATATAAAATGTGAAGGCGACAATGAGCACCACAAAATAGAATCGATTTTTAAAGCCTTTGCTCGAACTTTAAAAATTGCAGTAAAAAAAGATGGTTCAACTACCATTCCAAGTACCAAAGGAATATTATGATAGCAATAGTAAAATATAATGCAGGCAACATCCAATCGGTGAAAAATGCAGTAGAGCGTTTGGGATTTCCGTGCATAGTAACCGATGATGAAACGGTTCTTAAACTAGCAGAAAAAGTTATTTTTCCTGGTGTAGGCGAAGCGAGTTCGGCAATGAAGTATTTAAAAGAACGAAAGTTGGATGTGGTTATCAAACAACTGCAGCAACCTGTTTTAGGAATTTGTTTAGGACAGCAATTGCTTTGTGATTTTTCAGAAGAAGGAACTACAGAATGTTTGGGAATTTTTAAGGCGAAAGTGAAAAAATTTGAAGCCAAAGAAAAAGTACCTCATATGGGTTGGAATACTATTTCAGCAGTGAAATCTGAAATTTTCAAGGATATTCCAGCAGATTCTGATTTTTATTTTGTGCACAGTTATTATGCTGAAATTAGTGAAGATACTACCTCAGTTTGTGATTATATTGAGCCGTTTAGTGCTTCCATGCAAAAGGATAATTTTTATGCCACCCAATTTCATCCTGAAAAATCGTCTAGTGTTGGCGCACAAGTTTTATTAAATTTTTTACAATTATGAGAATTATTCCAGCTATAGATATCATCAACGGAGCTTGTGTCCGATTGACCAAAGGCGATTATGCTACGCAAAAAACTTACAATGAAAACCCTTTGGAAGTGGCCAAATTTTTTGAAGATCAAGGTGTGCAGTTTTTGCATTTAGTTGATTTGGATGGTGCGAAATCAAGTACCATTATCAATTACAAAGTACTGTATGAAATTGCCACAAAAACCAGTTTGAAAATCGATTTTGGTGGCGGCATTAAGCAAGATAAAGATATCGAAATTGCTTTTGAAAATGGTGCGAGTCAAATAACAGGTGGAAGCATTGCCATAAAGAATCCGACATTGTTTAAAGAATGGATTGCCAAATATGGTGCTGATAAAATTATACTTGGTGCCGATGCTTTGAACCGCAAAATCGCGACACAAGGTTGGTTAGAAACTTCTGAAACGGATGTGATTGATTTTATTGCAGCCTATGAAAAGAATGGTATTCAGTATGTTATTTCGACTGATATTGAAAAAGACGGAATGCTTAACGGACCATCCTTAGAATTATATGCTGATATTCTAAAAAAATCAAATGTAAAATTGATTGCGAGTGGCGGTATTACTACTCTTGATGATGTGCAAAAGTTAAGAGAATTGGGATGTGAAGGTGCTATTATTGGTAAAGCCATTTATGAAAACACCATAAATTTAAAAGAATTGATGCAGTTATGTTAAAGAAAAGAATTATACCGTGTTTGGATATCAAAAACGGACGTGTTGTGAAAGGTATTCAATTTGAAGGTTTAAAAGATGCTGGAAATCCTTTAGAATTAGCCCAATTTTATTCTGAAAATGGCGCAGATGAATTGGTTTTTTTAGATATTTCGGCCACTTTAGAAAACCGAAAAACTTTAGCCGATTTAGTGGACCAAATTGCCAAAAAACTTTCGATTCCCTTTACAGTTGGTGGTGGCATCAATTCGGTTGCTGATGCTAAGATTATGGTGCAAAATGGCGCCGATAAAGTAAGTATTAACTCAGCAGCCATTAAAAATCCAGCTTTAATTTCAGATTTGGCTAAAGAGTTTGGTAGTCAATTTGTGGTGGTTGCTATAGATATTAAATTGGTTGACAATGACTGGTTTGTATTTGTAAAAGGTGGCACCGAACAAACCGATTGGAAGGCTTTGGATTGGGCAAAAAAAGTAACCGAACTTGGCGCAGGCGAAATTTTGCTTACTTCTATGAATAACGATGGTGAAAAAAAAGGTTTTGCTCTGGAAATTACCAATCAAATTAGTGAAGCGATTTCTATTCCGGTCATTGCTTCTGGCGGTGCTGGAAGTGCGGATGATTTTGCCGAATTGTTCCAAAAAACACAAGCTAGTGCTGGCTTAGCAGCAAGTATTTTTCACTATAATGAAGTAGCGATACCCGATTTAAAAAACTATTTAAAAACTAAAAATATACCTATCAGATGATACTAAATTTCGATAAATCAAATGGATTACTACCTGTAATTATTCAGGATAATCAAACGCAGCAAGTGTTGATGTTGGGTTATATGGATGAAGCCGCTTTTGAAAAAACCAAAGCAGAAAATCGAGTTACTTTTTTTAGTCGCAGCAAAAACCGCTTGTGGACTAAAGGTGAAACTTCGGGTAATTTTTTGGACGTTGTTTCGATAAAAGAAGATTGTGATAGCGATGCCTTGCTAATTCAAGTCAATCCCAACGGACCAACGTGTCACAACGGAACGACTTCTTGTTTTGCTACTGAACCATCTGTTTCTTTTTTAAATCAATTGGAAAGCACTATTGAAGATCGCATTTCAAATCCTACTTCAGAGTCTTATGTAGCGTCACTTTTCAAGAAAGGTATCAACAAAATTGCTCAAAAAGTTGGAGAAGAAGCTGTCGAATTAGTAATTGAGGCTAAAGATGATAACCAAGATTTATTTATTGGCGAAGCTGCCGATTTGTTGTTTCATTACCTGCTTTTATTGCAAGCCAAAAATTTGAAATTAAACGACATAGAACAAGAGTTGCAACGCAGAATGAAAACTAAATAAATTCAAACAAATGTTAAAATTTAATAAATACTGTATTTGGTGTTAAAAAAATTTATACGTTTGCACCAATATGATTACTACAACGCAAAATACAAATTGGTGGCACACGTCTAACTCCGTTTTTGGAATTGGTTGGTAATTGCTATTTGTATTTTTCTACAATATTTGTAAACCCGCTTTTCCAAGTGGGTTTTTTTTATGTCTAAATTTTCCAAAAACAACATTTTATATATGTATTCCTTTCAAACCAAATTCAAAAAAACTCTAAGTGATACCCACACACCAGTGGAGTTGTACTTGAAGTTACGCGATAAATTCCCAACCAGCTTTTTATTAGAAAGTTCTGATTATAAAAGCAAAGAAAATAGTTTTTCTTATTTATGTTTTCAGCCGATAGCTTCGTTTGTTGTAAAAAAAGATACTACTAAACTTGATTTTCCTGACGGAACTAGTCAAGTGAAACCCACTGATGCTATTGAAATTGCTTCTGAATTGAATCAATTCACAACTTCGTTCCAATCAGAAGATTTGAATTTAGGATTTGTAACTAACGGCTTATTTGGATACACTTCTTATGATGCTATTCCGCTGTTTGAAGACATTGAATTTAAAAATCAGTCGTTTGATTTGCCCTTGATGCAATACCATTTGTTCCGATTTACTATTGTTTTTAATCATTTTAATAATGAATTATTTATCCTAGAAAATCTTTTGCCTAATCAAGATTCGAACTTGTCAGAACTAGTTGATTTGGTTGCCAATCGAGCGGTAACCACTTTTCATTTTAAGAAAGTAAATGACGAAACTTCTAATTTTAATGATGAGGCATTTCTTGAAAAAATTGCTATTGGTCAAGAACATTGTTTTCAAGGCGATGTTTTTCAAGTGGTACTTTCACGAAAATTTAAGCAACAATTTCAAGGCGATGAATTCAATGTTTATAGAGCTTTGCGTTCGATTAATCCGTCGCCATATTTGTTCTATTTTGATTATGGTAATTTCAAAATTTTTGGTTCCTCGCCCGAGGCACAATTGACTATAAGTAATCAAAAAGCGGTAATTAATCCTATTGCAGGAACGTTTAAAAGAACAGGAAATTCTGATGATGATAAAGTTTTGTCGGAAGCCTTGCAAATGGATCCGAAGGAAAATGCAGAACACATTATGTTGGTTGATTTAGCACGAAACGATTTAAGTAAAAATAGTACTGCGGTAACTGTGGAGCGTTTTAAAGAAATCGAATTGTATTCTCACGTAATTCATATGGTTTCAAAAGTTAGCGCGCAATTGAATGATGATTTCAACCCAATTAAAATTCTTGGTGATACTTATCCGGCAGGAACTTTATCGGGTGCACCAAAACACAGAGCGATGCAAATTATTGATGAAAACGAACCAGACAGTCGCGGATTTTATGGTGGCGCCATTGGTATTATTGGATTGGATAAAACCTTTAACCACGCCATTTTTATCCGTTCTTTTTTGAGTTATAAAAACGAATTGACTTATCAAGCAGGATGCGGCATTGTAACAAAATCGGATGCACAGTCAGAACTTAATGAAGTAAATAACAAGCTAACGGCTTTGCGAAAAGCCATTGATTTGGCACAAACCTTATAAATTATGAAAATATTAGTTATAGATAATTACGATTCGTTTGTGTACAATTTGGTTTGTATGATGCATAATTTGGTTGACGCCACTATTGATGTAGTTAAAAACGACAAAGTCAATTTAGAAACTGTGCATTTGTATGATAAAATTTTGCTTTCTCCTGGACCAGGAATTCCGATGAATGCTGGGAAGATGCTGAAAGTTTTAGAACAAAACCAATCCGTTTCAATACTTGGTGTTTGTTTAGGTCATCAAGCCATTGGCGAATTTTCGGGTGGAATTTTACACAATTTGCCAGAACCTTTACACGGCATTGCTTCAACCATTTCAATCGAAAAAGAAGATTATTTGTTTGAAGATCTTCCAAGAAACTTCAAGGTTGGTCATTATCATTCGTGGGTTGTTGAACCTTCAAGCACAGCCGATTTTGAAGTATTAGCCAAAGATGCCAATCAAAATATTATGGCAATCAAACACAAACAATTTGATTGGCGTGGTGTGCAATTTCATCCAGAATCTGTTTTAACCGAACACGGAGCACAAATTTTAAATAATTGGTTAAAAAATTAACTATGAAAAATATATTAGATTATTTATACGCACACAAGACCTTTTCTAAAGAAGAAGCCAAAGAGGTTTTAGAAAATATAGCTTTAGGAAAATATAATTCGGCACAAATTGCTTCTTTTTTGACCGTTTTTATAATGCGAAATATCACTCTTGACGAATTAATTGGTTTTAGAGAAGCTTTACTTTCATTATGTCACAAGGTAGATTTATCAGCTTACAATCCGATGGATGTTTGTGGCACTGGTGGCGATGGAAAAAATACGTTTAACATTTCAACCTTAACTTCTTTTGTTGTTGCTGGAGCTGGAATTCCGGTTGCTAAACACGGAAATTATGGTGTGTCATCGGTTTCAGGTTCGTCTAATGTTTTAGAAAGTTTGGGTGTTGTATTTCCCACTGATAATACGGTTATTGAAACGCAAATTAAAGAAGCCAACATCACTTTTTTACACGCGCCATTATTTCATCCAGCAATGAAAACGGTTGGACCAATCCGAAAGGAACTCGGCGTTAAAACCTTTTTTAATATGTTGGGTCCATTAGTAAATCCTGCTGAACCGAAAGTGCAAATGAGTGGTGTTTTTAGTTTAGAATTGGCTCGAATGTATCATTACATTTTACAAAATAATAATTCTAATTACAGTATTATTTATGGTTTGGATGGTTTTGATGAAATCACTTTGACGGATAGTGTCAAAATTATTCAAAACAATGGCGAGCAAATTTTAGATGCTTCAGATTTAGACTTGCCAAAAGTAACTTACAATGAATTATTTGGTGGAAACACCGTTGCCGAAGCTACCGAAATTTTTACAACCATTATCAACGGAAAAGGTACGGCTTCGCAAAACAATGTGGTGTTGTCTAATGCCGCTTTAGCTATTCAAACTTACCGTCAAAATTTAAATTTTCAAGAAGCGTTTGAACTGGCCAAAGCATCTTTATTTGAACAAAAAGCCAAACAATCATTAACTATTTTAACTTCTATTCGATGACCATTTTAGATACTATAAAAGCACAAAAATTAAAGGAAGTTGCGGTTTTAAAATCGGCAATTTCTGTAGCTGAATTAGAAAAGTTTCCCTTGTTCCAATCAGCAACACATTCTTTAAAAAAAGCCATTACCAGTTCGGTTACAGGCGGTATTATATCAGAATTCAAAAGAAAATCACCTGCCAAAGGGAATATTAATTTAGATGCCGATGTGGTTCAAGTTACCCAAGGATATGCGGAAGCTTTAGTATCGGGTTTGTCGGTTTTAAGCGATGTCGAGTTCTTTGGAGCAAGACCAAATGATTTTGAATTGGCCCGACAAAACAATACTATTCCGATGTTGCGAAAAGATTTTATTGTCGATGAATACCAGTTGTTTCAATCTAAAGCAATGGGTGCTGATGTTATTTTGTTGATTGCTAAAATATTGACTAAAAAACAGTTGCAATCTTATACGCAATTAGCACACGAACTCGGATTAGAAGTATTTCTAGAAACTCAAAATGAGACTGAAATTTTAGACAATCTTGATTTGAATTTTGATTTGATTGGAATCAACAACCGCAATTTAAATTCGTTTGAAGTTTCGGTTGAGAACAGTATTAAATTGGCGCAATTACTTCCGGAATCTCGTGTGAAAATTGCTGAAAGCGGTATTCATTCCCTTGAAGTAGTGCAACTTTTGAAAAATAACGGATTTGATGGTTTTTTGATAGGAGAGTACTTTATGAAAGAAGCGCAACCCGCTTTGAAATGTTATGAACTAATTCAAAAGTTAAAAGGATGAAGATAAAGATTTGTGGAATGAAATTTCCAAAAAACATCAGTGACGTTGGCGCTTTGCAGCCTGATTTTATGGGATTTATTTTTTATCCAAAATCCAAACGTTTTGTAGGAGAAAATTTTCCTCTTAAGTCATTAGCGAAACTTCCAGAGAAGGTGCAAAAAGTAGCTGTTTTTGTTAATGAAAGTCCCGAAACTGTTGTAGAAGTTGCGAAACAATATGCTTTTGATTTTGTGCAATTACACGGAACAGAATCGGTTGAAACGTGTGCTGTTATTAAGGAAAAAGGAATTAAAATTATCAAAGCATTTTCAGTAGATAATTTTTTCAACTTTGAAGACACGACTGCCTTTGAATCGGTTTGTGATTACTTTTTATTTGATACAAAAACTGATACTTATGGCGGAAGTGGCAGAGCATTTGACTGGCAGATTTTAGAACAGTACACCCTTTCAAAACCGTTTTTTTTAAGTGGAGGATTGAGTTTTGAAAGTTTAGGAGCTATTCAAAAATTAAATTTCCCAATGTTACAAGGATTGGATTTTAATAGCAAACTAGAGGATACCAATTACAAGAAAATTACAGAAGAAGTAGACGAATTAATTTACAAAATAAGAACACAATGAAAACGAAATTACAACCCGATGCTAACGGATTTTATGGTGAATTTGGCGGAGCTTTTGTGCCCGAAATGTTGTATCCAAATGTGTTAGAGCTTCAAGAAAATTATTTAAAAATCATACAAGAAGAAGATTTTCAAGCAGCATTTAAATTATTGCTCAAAGATTATGTGGGTCGACCAACACCTTTGTATTTTTCAAAAAACTTATCTGAGGAATTTGGTGCTCAAATTTATTTGAAACGAGAAGATTTGAATCATACAGGTGCGCACAAAATCAACAACGCTATTGGACAGGTTTTGTTAGCCAAACGTCTTAATAAAAAGCGAATTATTGCTGAGACTGGTGCAGGTCAACACGGTGTTGCTACCGCTACTGCTTGCGCTTTATTGAATATGGATTGCACGATTTATATGGGAGAAGTGGATATTGAACGTCAAAAACCCAATGTAGACCGTATGCGATTGTTAGGAGCTAAAATACAACCAGCAACCAGCGGAAGTAAAACTTTGAAAGACGCTACAAACGAAGCTATCAGAGCTTGGATTAACGATCCGGTTGGTACGCATTATATCATTGGTTCGGTTGTTGGTCCGCATCCTTATCCTGATTTAGTGGCACAATTTCAATCGGTTATCAGTGAAGAAATCAAAATTCAGTTGAAGGAAAAAACAGGTAATGAAAATCCCGATTATGTTTTGGCATGTCTTGGTGGTGGCAGTAATGCGATTGGTGCGTTTTATCATTTTATTGACAATGGTATAACTCAATTAATTGCTATTGAAGCTGGCGGTGAAGGAGTAAATTCAGGTAAAACTGCGGCAACGATTGCTTTGGGTAAAAAAGGAATCATTCACGGAAGTAAAACTTATTTAATTCAAACGGATGATGGACAAATCGTTGAGCCACATTCGGTTTCGGCAGGATTGGATTATCCTGGAATCGGACCGATTCATTCTTATTTGCACGACACTAAAAAAGCAGAAGTTGTTAGTATTACCGATGAAGAAGCTATCAAGGCAGCGTTTGATTTGTCTGTAAAGGAAGGTATCATTCCGGCCTTAGAATCGGCTCACGCCTTAGCTTATTTACCAAAGATGAAGTTCAAATCGGATGATGTAGTGGTTATTAATTTATCGGGAAGAGGCGATAAAGATTTAGAAACATTGAAAAAATTTATGCAAGATGAGCAATAGAATTCACCAATTATTTGAAAGCAAGAAAGAAACTATTTTATCTATTTATTTTACGGCTGGATATCCTAGTTTGAATGATACACTAACCATAATAAAAAATTTAGCGGAAAGTGATGTTGACATGATTGAGATTGGTTTTCCATATTCTGATCCTTTGGCAGATGGACCTGTTATTCAGGAAAGCAGTGCAAAAGCTATAGAAAACGGAATGACCTTGCATCTTTTGTTTGAACAGTTACAATCGTTGCGTTCAATAACGCAAATTCCGATAATATTAATGGGTTATTTGAATCCTGTATTGCAGTTTGGAGAAAAAGCTTTTATTCAAAAGTGTAATGAACTGGGTGTTGACGGAATTATTATTCCTGATATGCCTTTGAATTACTATCAAACCCATTTGAAGGCTATTTGCGAAGAAAACAACGTTTCCAATCTATTGTTGATTACTCCAGAAACTTCGCAGCAAAGAATTAAAGAAATAGATGAAAACAGCAACGGATTTATTTATTTAGTTTCTTCTAATAGTATTACTGGAAGTACTGATGCGAACACTTTTCAAACCAATTATTTTGAACGCATCAAGAGTATGAAATTAAACAATCCACAACTAATAGGTTTTGGGATTCACGATAAAAGTTCTTTTGATGAAGTATGCAAGTACAGTTCAGGCGCTATAATTGGAAGTGCCTTTATAAAGCATTTAGAAGCGAAAGGAACAACAAAAGATTCTATTCAAACATTTATAGACGGAATAAGAGGATAAATATCATTTAAAACGGAAAAAAGGCATACTTAAGGTGTGCCTTTTTTTGTTTACTACAATAGTTTTTATGAAAGGTATTTTAATTTGAACTTCCTAAAAACAAAAATCCAGTTTGATTAAATCAACTGGATTTTTAAAAATCTTCTTTTATTGGTGAAAGTTCCCTATTTGATCTTCTGATTGCACTTGTTTTATCAGAAAATTAATGGTTTGCTTTTTAGTTTTGTTTTATTGAACTTAACTTAATGACTATTTCGTTATCTGAATCTTTAAGTACGATATAAGGTTTCACACCTGTTGCTTTAATGTCGTTTCCTTTCATTGCGAAGGTCTCTTGTTTTAAATTTACAATATAAATTTCTGTAGTAACGGGTAGCGAATAAGATTTAACTTGACCCGAAGTTAGGTCGCTCACTCTAGTTTGTGTTTTTCCGTCTGGTGTGTAGATAATAAGTGAGAGATGATAAACCTCTTTACTATCGTTTGAAAAATTAATACTAACATTTTCCTGCCCGTAAATAAAGGAAGTGATTAAAAACGCAAACAATGTTATAGCTTTTTACATAGTTAGAATTTTATTTGATTATTTCACGACCTAAAATTAGCAAAAAAAAATCCAGTCTAACTAAATAAACTGGATTTTTAAAAAAGCTCCTCCTATTGGAGAAAGTTACAATTTTGATGCGATGGTAATTTATTTAATAATCAGAAAAACAAAGAGTTAACAAATAATTCTTTGTCGCAGTTATCATCTTCATACTTCTTCGGAGAAAATCACTTTAAAATCTTAAAAACCTATTCATATGAATGAACTACTACTAATTAAAGAGTTTTTATTGTATAATATCAATAAGGTATAATTATGTATAGATACAGGATTTTATATTTAAGTTATGGAGATTGAACTTAAAATAGTATAATAATACAATTTTTGTATTTTAAACATTATTAATTAAAATAGCTATATTTGAAATAATATATGACGACAGCAATACCTATCTACCCAAAACGAGTTTGTTTTGTACGACTTTGTCATACATATAAACGAGTCCTGTACTTTTTTAAAAAAGCGTGTCAAGATTAAACCTTTCAATGAAAATAATATCTAACAAGGTATAACTATAATAATTAAATAAAATATGATTAGAATATTTTTGTTATTTGTCGTGATTTTTACCCTTGGTTGTAACAAAGATGACGACAATCCAAATCCTTCAAATCCTAATGTTATTCCATACCAAGAAGGTTTGACAACAAATTATATAACAATTAACAACATTACCAGAAAATATTTAGTTTATAGACCAACAGGAATGACAACTGTAAATGCAGTTGTAACAGTTTTGCACGGTGGCGGTGGACTTGGTATTGGAGTTTCAGAATTAGGTGCTCATCCATTATCCGTTTTTCGGACAATTGCAGACAATGAAAAGTTTTTAGTAATCTATCCAGAAGGTTCACTCGACATTCAAGGAAATCCGGGATGGAATGATTGTAGAAGTGATGATATATCAGGAAGTCAAGGTGACGACATTTTCTTTTTGAAACAGTTAAATTCAAAATTAATTTCAGAGTTAAATATTAATTCAAACAAAATGTTTTTAACAGGGACAAGTAATGGCGCATTAATGACCTATTCTTATGCTTTTCAATTTCCTGAAACTATTAAAGCGATAGCAGTTTCAAGTGGAAATTTACCACAGTTTCCTGAAAGCGGACTTTGTACAAATGGCTCTAATCTACCTTTGCCAATCTTGATAACTCATGGAACAAGCGACCCTGCAATGCCGGCAAATGGTGGTTGTGTTGCAGATATTGGTGGCAATTGTAATCGTGGAAAAGTAATATCTCAAACTGCAACCTTAAATTATTGGTTACAAAGAAACGGTTTACAAAATATTAATCCAACCATATCAACTTTTAATGTGAACACAACAGATGCAGGAAACGTAGAAAAAAGAATTTATGCTGGTGCAAAACCATTGATTTATTTTGTTCTAAATAACGCTGGACACGCTGTGCCAAGTAAGACAGTTTATACCAATTCTTCACCTGCAAGTGGAGTTCAAAATAGAGATATAGAATATGCAGAAGAAGTTTGGAACTTTTTTAAAGGACTTCAATAGTGGCAATTAAACCAAACGACACATAAAATGGCTAAACGAAATAAATTAAAATAAAAATGAGACAAATAGTTTTACTTATGTCAATTCTGATTACACTTATTTCGTGTAACAAAGATGACAATCCAACAACAACTGCCGACAAACCAAGTGAACAAAAAACAATCAATTTGACAGTTGATGGAAATGCAAGAAGTTTTATAGTATATCTTCCAACAGGTTACAACAACGCAGGAAAAATGCCTTTAATTTTCGCAATTCACGGCGGAAGCGGAACACCTGAAGGAATGATTAACATTGCCAATTTCAAACCTATTTCAGATAGAGAAAAAGTAGTGTTAATTTATCCTGCCGGAATACAGAATAATTGGAATGATGGGCGACCAACTACTCCAAATCAACTGGGAATTAATGATGTTAGTTTTTTCAATCAAATGTGTGATTATGCAATTGCAAATTTATCTGTTGATGGCACAAAAATATATGCAACTGGAATCTCAAATGGTGGATTTATGTCTTCGCGATTGGGTTGTGAATTAAGTAATAGAATTGCGGCAATTGCTGTAGATGCTGCGACAATAGAAGCTACAACAATTGCTTCAAGTTGTAATCCCGGCAGACCAGTCCCTGCAATTTATATTCACGGAACTACCGACCCTCTTGTTCCTTTTACAGGCGGACAAATGACGGCTGGTGGAACTGCAGGAGGAACGGTTTTATCGCATTTTCAAGCAGTTGATAAATGGATAACTATTAATGGTTGTACCAGCACTCCTGTAATAATAGATTTACCTGATATTGCAAACGATGGCACAACAATAAAACAAAGAGTATATTCAAATTCTACTAACGGAAGCGAGGTAGTAAGTTATGTTATAACAAATGGTGGACATACTTGGCCACAAGGTTATCAGTATCTAAATGAATTAATTATTGGCAAGACGAGTCAGGATATGAATGCTTGTGAAGTAATTTGGTCTTTTTTCAAAAGATTTAAAAGACTATAAGAAATTAAGCTTTGATTTATTCCATAAAAAAAGAGGTCTATTAAGACCTCTTTTTCATTTGCTCCCCCTCTTGGGCTCGAACCAAGGACCCTCTGATTAACAGTCAGATGCTCTAACCAACTGAGCTAAGGAGGAAACTGTATGTTTTAATATTGTAAGAACTTTTTCGTTTCTAAAACAGATTGTTTATCTGTTAAGCGGTTGCAAATATAGGGTGTTTTTTATTTTTTGCAAATTATTTTGCGTTTTTTTTTTAATGATTTGTGAAAAATTTATCCATTACTAATTGGTAGATATCTTTTCCGAAAGTTAAAGCCATTAAAGTCAGCAAGATAATCATTCCGGCTGTTTGAACGTACCCCATGTTTTTTTCGCTTAATTTTTTTCCAGTTATCATTTCTGCGATAGTAAAAAGCGCATGACCACCATCTAAACCAGGAATAGGTAGCAAATTCATGAAGGCTAATCCGATTGAAAAAAGCGCCGTAAAGCTCCAAATAAATTCCCAGTTCCATTCATCAGGTAGCATTCTTGCAATTCCGATTGGACTTTTCACTTGCTTGTAAGCTTGTGTTTTTGGTTTTAAAATTAGTTTGAATTGTTTTACGTTGTACACTAATAATTGCCATGATTCTTTCACAGCTTGAGGTAAAGCCTGTGCGAATGATAATTTGTTAACTACTTCAAACTTTTCTTTATCATTAGCTAAGCTTAGTGATGGTCTAAAACCTAATTTACCGTCTTTGTCTAATTTTGCTTTTAAATTAACAGGTGTATTATTTCTTAAAACAACCAGTGAAATTGAGTCATTTGCTTTGTTTGCAATCAAGTTAGTGAATTCGTCATAGTATTTAATTGTAGTACCATTAACTGCTGTAATTTGATCGTTTATTTTTAGTCCGGCATAAAAAGCTCCAGATTTTGGTAGGATAGAATCTATTTTGAATCCTTCAATTCTTGGCATCATAAAGTTTTTGCCTTCCGTACCAAGAATCTTTGCTTTACTTTCGTCGGTTAATGCTATCTCTTTTTGTTGGCCATTTCTTTCCACGATAAGTTTATCACTTAATAGCACATCAATAATTAATCTGTTGAATTTATTTTGAACCGGTTCACCATCTACAGAGATTATTTTATCACCGTTTTGAAATCCAACTTCTTTTCCGATAGGAGTGAAGCTTAATCCGTTTTTTTGGATGGTTTCGGTAGCAATGTATTTTTGTCCTACCGTTGAAAACATTATAGTGTAAATTGTAATGGCTAAAATTATATTTACGATAATTCCGCCTAACATTATGATTAAACGTTGCCAAGCTGGTTTTGAACGAAATTCCCAAGGCTGAGGTTCTTGTTTCATTTGTTCGGTATCCATACTTTCATCAATCATTCCAGAAAGTTTTACATATCCGCCTATAGGCAACCAACCGATTCCCCATTCTGTTTCTCCAATTTTTTTCTTTATTATTGAAAAGCCGGCGTCCATAAAAAGATAGAATTTTTCCACTCTAACTTTAAAAATCTTTGCCGCAATGTAGTGTCCGAATTCGTGAAGTATTACTAATACTGATAAAATAAAAATAATTTGTGCAACTTGTATCATTATTCTTGTGAATCTATGTTTCTAAAAAAAGCAAAAGTAAGGTTTTCGCCTTACTTTTTACTAATTATGTTCTTTTAGTCTAATTTTTTATAATTTTTTTATGAAATGTACCTTCTGAGGTTTGGATTTGGATAAAATATATTCCTTCAGATAATTGGTTTACAGGGAATTCAGTTGTATTATTTTCGGAGGTTACTTGACCAAGACTATTCAGAATAGTTACTTTTTGTAAAGTGATTGTATCTGGTAGTTGAATGTTTATTTTATCAGTAACTGGATTCGGATAGATGACAATAGCTTTTTCTAAACTAAAGTTTTCATTGCCTAGTGTTACTGAATTGTTTTTAGAGATAATATCTTTTTCAGGGTCAAAAATCACATTGGTAATAGCAAATGGAACTGAAATTATAAACTCTTGATTGTTATTAGTGTTTTCTAAAACCGTATCAAATGTTTGCCCGTTTGTGCCTACCAATCTAACTGGAATTGGCATTTCGAAAAATGAAACCGAACTGTGTGATTGTGTTTGAGATACATTGATTTTGGCTTGACCAGAACCCCAATTTTGCGCCGTAATAGTATACGTTGGATAACCTTGGCCGAAAACCCAATCATTGAAGAATTCTGTTAAGCTGCTTCCGTAAACTGCTTCCAAATGGGATTTTAAATCACTTGTAACGGCATATTTAAAGGCTAAATTCGTATCGGCTAGATAATTTCTTAAAGCTTGGAAGAACATGGTATCACCCATTTTTAGTCTTAACATATTCAGCACCATTGCACCTTTATTGTAAGATAGTCTGGAACTAAAAATACGCCCGACATTTGATGCCTCAGTATCGGTCAAGTAAACGGCGCCTCCAAGTTGCGATGTGATATTGTTAATCATAGCAGTTTTATCGGCGATAAATGCATTATTGCCGTCAAAGTTTTCAATTACTAAAGAAGCTAGATAAGTGGCAAAACCTTCATTAAGCCAAATATCTTTCCATGTTCCGCAGGTTATTTTATCTCCAAACCATTGGTGTGCTAGTTCGTGAGCAATTAAACCTCTGCTAAAGTTATTCATAAAGGAAACAGTAGTATGTTCCATTCCGCCACCCCAACCAAACTGCGCGTGTCCGTATTTTTCATTGTGAAAAGGATATAATTCAAAAGTAGTATTGAAAAAATCCATAATCAAAGGTGTTTGATTCAATTGCGTTTGAACTGCTGGAGTAAAGTTTTCGGGATAAATATAGTTCACAATTGGAAACGTGTTTGGCCCTGTTCCTGAGGTTTGGGTGTAAACCGTATAGTTAGTTGCTGCAATACAAATTAAATAAGCAGGAATAGGATAGTTGTGTTGAAAATGGGTGGTTTTATTAGTTCCATTAACTGTTTGAGATTGTTCTACGCCGTTCGCTACTGCAATATATTGCGAAGGTGCGGTTATAAAAACATCAATCGAGTTTATTTTATCATTTAAATCTTGTTTGCATGGCCACCAATCTCTAGCTCCAAATGGTTCAGATAAGGTCCAAAGTACCGGAGTACCATTGTGAGTTGTGGCTGCAAATGATCCGAATCCGCCACTTGGTGGTGCTCCAGAATATTGAATTTCAATCGTTGCTGAAGTTCCAACAGCTTGCGTATTAGGAAGCGTAAATACTAATTCGTCAGCCGTGTTTTGAGTGAAAGTTAAGTTTGTGGTACCAATTTTTACTGAAGTTACCGTCATCTCAGTAGCTAAATCGAAAGTTACAGCATTCATATTAGCAAGTGCTGTATAAGTAGTTGTCACTTTGCCCGTAATGAAATATTCCGCTGGGTCAATAGTAAATTCTAATTTATGATAGGTAACATCATAGTTTAGGGTATTTGGGTTTATGGCAACAGCCATTAAATTGGATGCCGATTTCATTTCAGCATTTACAATTTCGTTTAATTCTTCTTGTTCTTTTTGCGCAAATGAAAAGAAAACGGAAAGAAGTGCTAGTAATAAGTAGGATTTTCTCATCTCAAACAATTAATTTTTGCGAATATACTATTTTTTTGGTTTTACAATTCCTAAAGTTTTGTCAAATAGTAGATAAATTATTAATAATGAATGCTTTGATGTCTTATAGAAACTTTTTATAATATTCTATTAATAGAAAGCAATTGCTTAAATTTGCCATCTTATAAAATTTTAGTCATGTTACAGATAGCCTTTATTAGAGAAAATCAAGAGAAAGTTATTACAGCTTTAGCCAAAAAACACATGGACGCTAAGTCTATTGTAGAGGAAATTATTCAAACAGACGAATTGAGAAGAAGTACTCAAGCCGACTTAGAAAACACTCTTGCAGAATCCAATAAATTGTCTAAAGATATTGGTGAGATGATGAAGAATGGTGAAAAGTCTAAATCGGATATTTTAAAGCAAAAAACCGTTCAATTGCGTGAACTTGGTAAAGAATTATCTGAAAAAGTAGATACTTTGGCTAACGAAATTACACATAAATTATATTTATTACCCAATCTTCCTGCAGATCTTGTACCAGAAGGAAAAACTCCTGAAGAAAACCTAAACGTTTTTGAAGAAGGCGAAGTTCCAAAATTGCATGAAGGTGCTTTGCCTCATTGGGAATTGGTAAAAAAATATGACATTATTGATTTCGAATTAGGAAACAAAATCACGGGTGCTGGATTTCCTGTTTATAAAGGAAAAGGGGCTAAATTGCAACGTGCCTTAATCACCTATTTTCTTGATAAAAATACCGATGCAGGTTATTTAGAGTATCAAGTTCCACATTTAGTAAATGAAGCTTCTGCTTATGGAACCGGACAGTTGCCAGACAAAGATGGCCAAATGTATCACGATGCTGCGGATAATTTGTATTTAATTCCAACAGCTGAAGTTCCAGTAACTAATATTTTTAGGGATGTTATTTTATCTGAAAATGAGTTACCAGTTAAATGCACAGGTTACACACCTTGTTTCCGAAGAGAAGCAGGTTCTTATGGCGCTCACGTTCGTGGATTAAATCGCTTGCATCAATTTGATAAAGTTGAAATCGTTCGCGTTGAACATCCTGATAAATCTTACGAAGCGTTAGATGAAATGGTAGAACACGTAAAAGATATTATGCGTGAGTTGAAATTGCCTTACAGAATTTTACGTTTGTGTGGTGGTGATATGAGTTTTGCTTCAGCATTAACTTATGATTTTGAAGTATTTTCAACCGCTCAAGATCGTTGGTTAGAAATTTCATCGGTATCTAATTTTGAAACTTTTCAAGCCAATCGTTTGAAATTAAGGTTTAAAGATAAAGACGGAAAAAATCAATTAGCACACACTTTAAACGGAAGTTCGCTAGCTTTACCAAGAGTTCTTGCGGGAATTTTAGAAAATTATCAAACACCAGAAGGTATTGTAGTTCCTGAAGTATTACGCAAATACACAGGATTTGACATTATCAACTAAAAGTTAATCTTATATCAATAATGTACTAAATTGGCACAAAATGTGTTACTTTAGTACATTGTTTTTTAAATGCATTTGATGAAAAAATTTTTAACTATAGTATTCTTTGTGGTTTCACTACTTGTTCAAGCTCAAAACGAACAATTGGCACTAAACTACTTTGATAGAGGCGAGTTTGAAAAAGCATTAATTAGCTATGAAGAGTTGTTGAAAGCACAACCCAATAATTTTAATTATTTTCAAAAAGTTGTGGAGTGTTACCAGCAATTACAACAATTTGAAAAAGCAGAGAAAGCTATTCAAGAACGGTTGGATAAGTTTAAGCAAGGTAATTTTCTGGTAGAGTTGGGTTATAATTATCAACTGCAAAAAAATCAAGACAAGGCAACTAAATATTATGATCAAGCTATCGACAGGATTAAGAAAAATCCAAGTGAGGTTTATCAAATAGCCTATGTTTTTGATAGAAAATCTTTAACAGATTATGCTTTATTGGCCTATCAAACGGCAGTTTCCTTAGAGCCAAAATTCAATTTTAATTTTCAAATGGCTTTGCTTTATGGACAAAAAGGTGAAACAGAGAAAATGATTGATATGTTTTTGACTGAATCTTATACTAATCCACAAAATTTGATTGTAGTTCAAAATCAATTGACTCGATTTACAACTGAAGAAACTGATGTTACCTTTAATGAAATCTTAAAAAAAGCTTTATTAGTAAGAATTCAAAAAACACAAGATATTTTTTGGAATGAATTTTTGAGTTGGTTTTATGTGCAGCAGAAAGAATATGGTAAAGCCTTTATTCAAGAAAAAGCAATCTACAAAAGAAATCCAGAGTCTTTTTCTAATATCGTAAATTTAGGCCAATTGGCTATTGAGGAAAATGATAGTGAAGCTGCGCAAGAAATCCTAGGATTTGTGCTTGAAAACACCAAAGATTTAGATTTGCAAATTCAATCGCATTCTTATTTGATGGAAATGAAAATTGCGAAAGCACAAGCTAAAGATTATCCCGTCATAAATTTAGAGTTAGATAACTTGATTAAAGAATTTGGTGTTAGTCCGTTTTCCTTATCGTTATTAAAAATCAAAGCTCATTTCTCGGCTTTCAATTTAAAAGAGGTTGAAACGGCCAAAACCATTTTGAAGAATATTTTAGAAATGCCTTTGAATAGAGATCAAACGGCTGAGGTTAAGATGGAATTAGCAGATATTTTATTGTTTGAAGAGAAATTTAATCAGGCCTTAATTTATTATTCTCAAATCGAAAACGACGCTAACAACAGTCCGATTGGTCAAGAAGCTAGTTTGAAAACTGCTAAAACAAGCTATTACAAAGCCGATTTTAAGTGGGCAGAACATCAACTTAAGATTTTAAAATCAGCTTCATCACAGCTTATAGCTAATGATGCACTGGATTTATTCTTATTAATTTCAGACAATACTGTTGAAGATTCGACTCAAGTAGCTTTAAAGAAATTTGCTCGTGCTGATTTTCTAGTTTATCAAGAAAAAAAACAAGATGCCTTAGCCGCTTTTCAAGCTATTTTGAAAGAAAATAAAGGCGATGCTATTGAACCTGTTACACTTTTAAGAATAGGTAAAATTTATGAAGAATCAGGTGATTTAACGGCAGCTTTAGCCAATTATCAGCTTATATTAGATAACTTTAAGGAGTGTATTTATATTGATGAAGCCTTATTTTATTCAGCTGAAATTTACAATCAGTTGAACGATTCCGAAAAAGCTAAACCCTTATATGAAGAAGTAATAACTAAACACGAAGACAGTATTTTCTATGTGACCTCGCAAAAGAAATATAGGAAACTTAGAGGTGATTCTATTTAGTCAATTTTTGGAACACAGATTTAAGAAATTCGAGAAATTTGAGGAATCATTATTTAACTAAGCTTGTTTATACTGAGTTTTTTGAAGGTAAGTATAAGAAACTAATAAAATAAATTAACAGCAATTAATTATTAAATGATATTATATAACGTAACAGTAAATATTCACGAAAGTGTGCACAACCAATGGTTGAATTGGATGCAGACGAAACATATAAATGAAGTTCTTGCTACAGGAAAATTTTCTTCAGCACGAATGGTTAAAGTTTTGGTTGAAGAAGAAATGGGTGGAACAACTTATGCAGTTCAATATACAACTGATTCAATGGAAACCTTACAACGCTATTACAATGAAGATGCGCCAAGATTAAGAGAAGAAGGAGCAAGACTTTTTGGCGATAAAATGTTAGCATTTAGAACCGAGTTAGAATTGGTTTCAGAGTTTTTTCAGACGAATTAATGTTTTTTCAGATGGAAATAAAATTTCAAACTAAAAAAGAAAGTACTAAACAACAGCATGATGATTTTTTAAAATTATCAAAAGCGGAACGTATTTATGCTTTTTTTCGTTTGATGGAGCGTATGAGTCAATTTCCAATAAAAAATAAAATCGACCGAACCAAGGATAATTTTATTATTGAACTTAAAGCAAAATTAGATAATGAAACTTTGGGAAAAGAATATTGATGAATTTATTGCTACAGCTAACAAACATAATGTAAGAATGTTAATGGTTGGTGGAGGTGCGGTGAACTTTCATGGTTATCAAAGACATTCTGCAGATGTAGATTTTTGGATTGAAACTACAGAAGCAAATTTTAAAAATCTTATCGCAACTTTCAATGAAATGGGTTACGAAATAAATGATTTCCCTGAAAAAGTTAAAAATAGAGAACAAAATATATCCATAAAATTTTCACCATTAGATTTAAATTTAGAATTAATCACTAATTTTTCTGTAAACAAATCTTTTGAAGAAGCTTTTAATGATAGCGAACAAGTGACTATTAATGAAAAAATTTTTCTGAGATGGAATGTGTTGTCTTTTGAAGATTTAATTACTAGCAAAATAAAGGCTAATAGGCCCAAAGATTTATTAGACATCCAGCAACTAAGAGATTTAAAAAACAAATAATTTGCTTTGCGCCTACGTGCCCTTGCGATAAATAACCTTAGCGACTTAGAGCCTTCGTGGCAAACAATATGGAAAAAGTAAAAGCCAAAAAACACCTCGGACAACATTTCTTAAAAGACGAATCTATCGCTAAAGCCATTGCCGATACTTTAAATCTTGAAGGATATACCGATGTTTTAGAAATCGGACCAGGAATGGGTGTTTTAACTAAATATTTATTAGAAAAACCCATTAATACTTATGTAATCGAAATCGACACCGAATCGGTTACTTATTTAGATGAGAATTATCCAAAATTAAAGGATAAAATCATTTCTAAAGACTTTTTGAAATACAATATCAATGAAATTTTCGACGGAAAACAATTTGCTATCATCGGAAACTTTCCTTACAATATTTCAACACAAATTGTTTTTAGAACTTTAGAATTCCGAGATCAAATTCCGGAGTTTGCCGGAATGTTTCAAAAAGAAGTTGCCGAGCGAATTTGCTCTAAAAAAGGAAGTAAAGTTTATGGAATTCTGTCGGTTTTAGCCCAAGCATTTTACGATGTAGAATATCTTTTTACGGTTGATGAGAATGTTTTTATTCCGCCACCAAAAGTAAAATCGGGTGTGATGCGCATGCGTAGAAAAGAAAATTATTCGTTGCCTTGTAGTGAAAAATTATTATTTACGGTTGTAAAAATGGCTTTTCAACAACGACGAAAAACTATGCGCAATAGCTTAAAATCACTAAATTTGTCCGATAATTTACGAGAAGACACTATCTTTGACCTCCGACCAGAGCAATTGTCAGTAGAGCAATTTATTGAACTTACCCAAAAAATAGAAGCCAATGCAGTTTAAAATCAGCAAGGAACTTTTAGTTCAAATAGAGCAATTAATTCATCAAAAGAACGACCAAGAGTTAAGTATTTTGCTGAACGATATGCACCATGCTGATATTGCCGAAATTTTTGACGAATTAGAGTCAGATGAGGCAATTTATATTTTTAAATTATTAGATAGCGAAATCACTGCCGAAATTCTTACCGAGTTAGAAGACGATGTTCGTGAAAAAATCCTCCGCGGACTTTCTGCCAAAGAAATTGCCGAAGAAATTGACGAACTTGATACTGATGACGCTGCCGATATCATTAGTGAACTTCCGCAAAGAAAAAAAGAGCAAGTAATCTCTGAGCTTGAAGACGTTGAACACGCTAAAGATATTGTTGATTTATTGCGTTATGACGAAGATACTGCCGGTGGTTTAATGGGTAAAGAGTTAGTAAAAGTCAATGAAAATTGGAACGTACTAACTTGCGTAAAAGAAATGCGAATTCAAGCCGAGAACGTAACTAGAGTGCACTCCATTTATGTAGTTGATGATGAAAACCGACTCAAAGGACGTTTATCGTTAAAAGATTTATTGGTTACATCAACCAAAACAATGATTAGCGATGTTTATATTAAAAAAGTCGATTCTGTTCGTGTCAACGATTCTAATGTTGAGGTAGCACGAATTATGCAAAAATACGACCTCGAAGCCATTCCGGTAATTGACGAAATGGGACGATTAGTAGGACGCATTACCATCGATGATATTGTTGACGTAATTAAAGATGAAGCCGACAAAGATTACCAATTAGCAGCAGGTATCTCACAAGACGTTGAAGCTGATGATAGCATTATCCAATTGACCAAAGCACGTTTGCCTTGGTTGGTTTTAGCCCTTTTCGGCGGATTTATAAGTGTGACTTTACTTGAAGGTTTTCAAGGTGCGATGCAGTTTCACAAAGAATTATTCTTTTTTACACCATTAATTGCCGCTATGGCAGGAAATGTTGGCGTACAATCTTCGGCTATTATCGTACAAGGTTTGGCCAATCACAGCATTAGCGGAACCATTTTTAATCGATTACTTAAAGAAATTTCGCTAAGTTTATTAAACGGAGTGATTTTAGCAACCTTATTGTTTTTAGGAAGTCATTTTTTATTAGGAGTCGAATCTAAAATCGGAATCATAGTGACCATTGCCTTAGTTTCCGTAATTATTATTGCCTCATTAATTGGTACTTCCATTCCGTTGATTCTTGATAAATTTGGCATTGATCCTGCATTAGCCACTGGTCCGTTTATCACCACAAGTAACGACATCTGTGGAATCCTAATTTACTTTTCAATAGCCAAACTGATTTTAGGGTTTTAAAGCGAATGGCTCAGGATTTATTTGGTTTCCATTTTCCTGCTGCCTTTCCAAAACTTGCCAAAAAAGGCAAGGTTTTTCCTTTGCATCAGGGCTAGTTAGTATATGTCTTTTGTGAAATTATAATTCAAAAGACATTTCGTCTTAATGAAACTTAATATCTAAATGGTTTCAAAAAATAGTTTTATATTTAACCTTCAAAAAATAGTAACTCGAAACCCGAAACCTTGAAACCCGAAACCATTAAAATCCTCCACATCGACAACAATCATCCGTTATTATGGAACCAACTTCAAGAAGCAGGTTTCACTAACGAAGAAGATTTCGTTTCCACCAAAGAAGAAGTCGAAGCCAAAATTCAAAACTATCACGGCATCGTCATTCGCTCGCGATTTAAGATCGATAAAACTTTTCTTGATAAAGCTACCAATTTGCAATTTATTGCCCGAGTTGGCGCTGGATTAGAAAGTATTGATTGTGCCTATGCTATTGAGAAAGGCGTTCACTTAATCGCAGCTCCTGAAGGAAATCGTAATGCTGTTGGCGAACACGCACTTGGAATGCTTTTGTCATTAATGAACAAATTAAACCGAGCTGACAAATTAGTGCGCGACGGAAAATGGATTCGCGAAGGCAATCGTGGTTATGAATTAGAAGGTAAAACCATTGGAATAATTGGCTACGGAAATATGGGAAAATCGTTTGCTAAGAAACTGCGTGGCTTTGATGTAAAGGTACTTTGTTATGATATTCTCGAGAATGTATCCGATGAAAATGCTACACAAGTTTCTTTGCAAGAACTTCAACAGCAAGCCGATGTTTTAAGTTTACACCTTCCGTGGACACCAGAAACTGATAAAATGGTAAATGCTGAATTCATCAATTCGTTTTCTAAACCGTTTTGGTTCCTCAATACTTCAAGAGGAAACAATGTAGTTACAGCCGATTTGGTTGCAGCTTTAGAATCCGGAAAAGTTCTTGGTGCTGGTTTAGATGTGTTGGAATATGAAAAACTATCGTTCGAGAATTTATTTATTGAAAGCGCTAAACCAGCAGCTTTTGAGTATTTATTGCAAGCAGAAAATGTGCTATTAACGCCACACATTGCCGGCTGGACTTTTGAAAGTCACGAAAAGTTAGCCCAAGTAATCGTCGATAAAATCATTAATTTTTATAAAAAAAGTAACATTTTTTAGAACAATTCGTCTAATAATTATATTTTAGTAACCTAATAACAATAACCAATAAAACAAAATTATGGAATCAAGTAAAGTAGACATGTTCATGATGACCAATTCAAAATTTTTCGAAGCACATCATTTAATGGCAGTTAGAGAAAAATTATTAACTCTTGATGATTCAAAATGGGGTATGGTTCAAACAATGCAATTTAAAGATCCAACAACAAGTATCATTGTTTCATTACTTGGTGGTCAATTAGGAATCGATAGATTTATGATTGGCGATACAGGAATGGGAATCGGGAAGTTATTAACTTGTGGTGGATTAGGAATTTGGGCAATTATCGATTGGTTCTTAATCATGGGTGCAACTCGTGAGAAAAACATGGAGACGTTCCAAAATTCATTATACTAATTAATGAAAAAAAACAAGTTATATGCTATTGTATTTATAGCTTGTTTTTTGGGCTTGGCCTATCTTTTTTATAAAATAAAGTATTCCGAAAGTTCTCATTTATCAGTTTGTATTATTAAAAATGTGACAGGTTATGCTTGTCCTTCTTGTGGTACGACTCGTGCGGTACAGCTTTTTCTTCAAGGAGATTTTGCTGCGTCACTTCAAATGAATCCTTTCGGAATAATTGTTGTTATACTTATGGTGGTTGCACCAGTTTGGATTTTATTCGATGTTATAACCAATAAAGAAACCTTCTATTTTTGGTATAAAAAGATAGAAGAAATCATCCGAACTAAGTGGATAGCAATTCCCTTAATTATTTTAGTAATTATCAATTGGATTTGGAATATATATAAAGGATTATGATTCAAGACACTACTTTTCCCTACAAACCGTCAGAGCACGAAGCCGAAAAAGCATCCAATAGTTATTTGATGTCTTTAGTAGCCTTAGTTGCTGGTTTGCCGTTGCCAATAATCAATTTGTTTGCAACTTTTTTCTTTTATTTGGCCAACAGAAAAGGCACTTATTTTGTAAGATGGCATTGTCTTCAAGCGTTATTTTCTCAAATGGCACTTTTGTGTATGAACAGCTTCGGCTTTTGGTGGACCATTTCGGTAATCTTTGATGGAAAAAAGCCAACCAATTATTATTTTGCTTACTTGTTTACCGTAATTCTTTTTAATTTATTGGAGTTTGTTTCTACCATTTATAGTGCGGTTCAAACACGAAAAGGCATTCATGTGCAACAATGGTTTTTTGGAAGTCTAACTAATTTAATTTGCAAGCCAAATGATAAATAAAGTTTTAATTCAAGGTTTAGTTATTCTAATCTTATTTTTCGGAATCTTTTTTGGGTTGTCGAGAATTGATTTTGTTACCTTATTTGAGATTGAAAAAAGAACCGCTTCTGCCGAAACGAATATTGGTGATTTAATATGGAATCAAATTCAAGATACCGAAGATGTAATTTTAAATGATTCGATAGTAAAAACTTTAGATAAATTGATTTTACCGATTTGCAAAGCTAATGCTATTGAACGCGATTCGTTGAAGGTTCACGTTATCGATAAAGACGAGGTAAATGCGTTTGCCTTGCCCAATAATCATTTAGTAGTTTATACCGGATTGATTGAAGATTGCAAAAAGCAAGAAGCATTGCAAGGTGTATTAGGTCACGAAATTGCGCACATTCAAAACAATCACGTGATGAAAAAATTATCTAAAGAAATAGGATTATCCGTAATTCTTTCTGCTGCGACAGGTGGAAAAGGAGGTGAAATTTTGAAAGAAATTTTGAATACGTTGTCTTCAACAGCCTACGACAGAACATTAGAAAAAGAAGCTGATATGGAAAGTGTAAACTATTTACTAGAAGCCAACATCAATCCCGAACCAATGGCCGATTTTATGTATGAGTTAGCCCAAGAAAATGATATGCCCAATTCTCTAGAATGGATTTCAACGCATCCTGATTCTGAAGCAAGAGCCAAGTATATTATAGAGTATTTAAAAGGAAAGAAATACAAAAAAACACAAACCTTAACCCAAAAAGAATGGGATGATTATAAGGTTTTGGTAAAGAATTATTAGCACTTCGACAGGCTCAGTGTTACAATACATAATCAATTGATTTTTGTTGAAAACACACATTTTTACTTAGTAAAAGAGCCAATTTAAATATACAGTGTCAGTCTGAGCTTGTCGAAGATCTTTTACTTAACTCAAACCACTTCGACAGGCTCAGTGTGACAATACGTAGTCAATTGGTTTTTGTTGAAAATACAAATTTCTATTTAGTAAAAGAGCCAATTTAAATATACAGTGTCAGTCTGAGCTTGTCGAAGATTTTTTATTTAACACAAACCACTTCGACAGGCTCAGTGTGACAATATGTAGTAAATTGATTTTTGTTGATAATACAAATTCCTACTTAGTAGAAGAGCCAATAAAAGTATGCAGTGTCAGTCTGAGCTTGTCGAAGATTTTATTTATTCCAATTCGTTAGGATTACCAAATTGGGTATAATTTTTAGAAAACAAGACCAGTCTATCCCAATCTTGGGCTATTAGAGCTTCCTTTTTTATTCTACTCCAACCTTTTATTTGTTTTTCAATTGCAATGGCATTTAATACATCATTAAAAGTTTCAAACCACATTAATTTTAGTGGTCTTCTACTAAATGTATAACTTTCTTTGTTTTTGCCAGCTTGGTGTTCGCCAAATCTTCTTTCTAAATTATTGGTGAATCCTGTATAATATGAATTATCACTGCACTTTAGGATATAAACAAAATATGTTTTCATTTATTTTATATTTAATAGTATCACTTCGACAAGCTCAGTGTGACAATACATAATCAATTGATTTTTGTTGAAAATACAAATTCCTACTTAGTAAAAGAGCCAATATAAATATACAGTGTCAGTCTGAGCTTGTCGAAGATTTTTTATTTAACACAAACCACTTCAACAGGCTCAGTGTGACAATACGTAGTAAATTGATTTTTGTTTAAAACAATAACGACAGTACTTCTATAAAATAAAAGTTTAGCTTTTTTTATAATTTTGAACACTGAACACTGAACACTGAACACTGAACACTAAAACTATTCCTGTTTTTCACTCAGCTTTCGTTCTAGTTCAGCTTGAAATTCTTCCATTACTGGCTTCATTGTGCTTTCTGGAATATCGGCAATTCTTATGTACATTAATCCGTCGATGGCATTGTTGAAAAGAGGATCAACATTGAAGGCTACCAAACGCGCATTTTGTTTGATGTATTTTTTTATTAATACCGGAAGACGCAGGTTTCCTGGTTCTAATTCGTCAATGATTTTGTCAAATTTATTCAAATCGGCTTCCGCTTCATCGAAGATAAAATCTTTGTCGGCATCTTTTAATTTTACTTTAAATTCCTTTTTAGGATGCACATATTGCGCAATATAAGGATCGTAATAATTGGATTTCATAAATTCAATCATCAACGACTTTGAAAAATCGGTAAATTGATTGCTGATGCTCACACCACCTAATAAAAATTTATGTTCAGGATAACGTAAGGTTGTATGAATAATGCCTCGCCATAGTAAAAACAAAGGCATTGGTTTTTGTTGGTATTCTTTCACGATAAAAGCACGTCCCATTTCGATAGAACTTTTCATCATGTCATGCAATTCTGTTTCAAAGCGAAACAAATCATTCAAATAAAAACCATCCATTCCATATTTAGGAAAAATTTCTGAACCTAATCCCATTCGATAAGCTCCAGCTACTTTTTTTGCATCCTCATCCCACAAAAACATGTGGTGATAATATTGGTCGTATTTGTCTAAATCAATAGATTCGTTGGTTCCTTCACCCACTTCTCGGAACGTAATTTCTCTTAAACGACCAATTTCGTGTAGGATATTTGGAATTTTATTAGCCTCGGTAAAAAACACCTCATAGTTCTTACTTTGAAAAAATCTTGAATCGGTTTTACGCAATTCTTCTATTTCAGCAATCATTTTCTCTTGATTTGCTGGTGTAACGATTTTCTTTGGACTTTTAGGACTTTTTAAATTCGGAACCGACAATAATTTACTTTCTTCATTGAACGAATTGGCCAACATATAAGTCTTCTTTCTCAAGAATTCTGAATATTCTTCAATGGATTTATATTCGTTTTGCTCTGCAACCGAAATTGGTTTTCCGATACGCACTTTAATCACACGGTGCTTCTGAGTAAAAAGTTCTGATGGTAATTTTGCGGTTCGAAGTGTACCACCAATTTTAGATAAAAAATAAAATAATCGGCTGTTTTTTGCATGAAAATAGATAGGAACAACAGGAACTTGCGCTTTTCTAATTACTTTTATAGCGCCTTCTTCCCAAGCTTTATCTACCACAAGTTTACCGTCTTTATAGGTTGAAACCTCACCAGCAGGAAACATTCCTAATGGTTTACCATCGCTTAAATGACGTAATGTTTCTTTGATTCCGATAACGCTTGATTTGGCATCTTTGTGGTTTTCAAACGGATTTACCGGCATTATGTACTGCTTCATTGGCTCAATTCTGTGCAATAAAAAATTGGCTATGATTTTGAAATTGGGTTCTTTTTCCAACATCAATTTTAGTAACAAAATACCATCAATTCCTCCTAGCGGATGATTAGAAATAGTAATATAAGCGCCATCTTTTGGAAGTCGTTTGAAATCTTCTTCGGGAATTTCGAATTTAATTTCTAAATCACTCAGAATTGCATTTAAAAAATCAACTTCTTTGATGTGCTTATTCCTGTCGTAAATTTTATTTAATGTCGAAATTTTCAATATTTTCATCAACAACCAACCCGAAAAAGTACCGAAAACACCGTACTTATCAGTATTAATTGCTTTTGCAACCTCTTTAGCTGTAACTAAACCCATTCAATTTTTTGTTTATTGAGCAAGAAACAAAGATAGTAATTCTATTTGAATGGATTTTTGAAAAAACGTAGAAATCAGAAAAAGGTTAAACAAAACTTATAATTTCAAATTTTGAATAGAATGATTTGTGGTTTTTAGTTATTTTTGAAAAACTATAAAATTAAAATATGAGAATCATATCCTATAATGTAAATGGTATCAGAGCGGCAATAACCAAAGGTTTTTTAGATTGGTTGCAACAAGCTAATCCTGATGTTATTTGTTTGCAAGAGATAAAAGCAACCGAAGATCAAATTCCCACAGAAGAAATTACAAAGGCAGGTTATCCGTATCAATATTATTTTCCTGCGGAGAAAAAAGGATATTCGGGTGTTGCTGTTTTGTGTAAAACAGAACCTAAAAATGTTGTTTTTGGAACTGGAATTCAGCACATGGATTTTGAAGGAAGAAATCTTCGAGTAGATTTTGAAGAAGTATCTATAATGAGTTTGTATTTGCCATCGGGAACCAATATTGAACGATTGGATTTCAAATTTCAGTATATGGATGAGTTTCAAAATTACATTAATCATTTGAAAAAAGAAGTTCCTAATTTGATTATTTGCGGTGATTATAACATCTGTCACGAAGCTATTGATATTCACGATCCGATAAGAAATGCAACCGTTTCAGGATTTTTACCATCAGAAAGAAAATGGTTAGATGGTTTCATGAAATCAGGATTTGTGGATAGTTTTCGTCATTTCAACAAAGAGCCACACAATTATTCGTGGTGGAGTTACAGAGCAGGAGCAAGAGGCAATAACAAAGGATGGAGAATTGATTACAATTTAGTTTCCGAAACTCTAAAAGAGAGAATGACAAGAGCTGTAATTTTACCCGAAGCCAAACATTCTGACCATTGTCCGATTGTGGTAGAGATTGATTAAAATAGTTTCGAGTTAAAAAAAAATTAAAATTTTCCTCAACGCGCAACCTTTACACTGAGCTTGTCGATGTGCGAATACCTTAATTAAATTGTCAATAACAATGTCAATAACAAAAAAAAGCTATAGATTAAAAACCAATTTGATGCTCTAATTTTGATTCGATTCAAATGATTAAACCTTTGAGTTACTTAAGAAAATTAAGACTTAATGAAACTTACTTTCGTATTGGTTTAAAAAAATGCTTTTGTTAAAATAAATAATAAAAAAATGATTAAAAGAATTTCCCTAGCATTGTTGATTGCAGCGCTTTCAACCTCTTGTGTTTCTAAAAAGATTTATAATGACTTGGAAAACAAGTTTGCCGAATTGAAAAAAGAAAACAGAACCTTAGCTGATACTAACGAAGATTTAACCAAATCTAAAAATCAATTGGAATTGGATAAGTCTAAATTGCAAGCAGATTATGATAAGTTAAAAGCAGAACGCGACAAACTTCTAGCTGATTTTACGGCAACTGATAAAAATCTGAAAACACTTCAAGCGTCTTACAATGCTTTAGAGAAAGACAGTAATGAAGCGCTAACAGCCAATATCAATAAAAACAGAGAATTATTGGCAAAGTTAGAAGCTAAAGAAAAATCGATGGCTGCTGAGCAAGAACGATTAAATAAATTAAAAGCCGAATTAGAAGCTAGTTCAAAACGATTGAGCGAATTAGAAGCTTACATTGCTGCCAAAGATGCTAGTATGAAGAAGTTGAAAGAAACACTTTCTAAATCTTTGAAAGCTTTTGAAGGCAAAGGATTAACCGTTGAGCAACGCAACGGAAAAGTATATGTTTCTATGGAAAATAAATTGCTTTTTGGAACGGGTAGTTGGGCTGTTGGTGCTGAAGGGAAAACTGCAGTTGTTGCTGTTGGAAAAGTGCTTGCAGATAATCCTGAAATATCAGTATTGATTGAAGGCCACACCGATGATGATAAAATTTTAGGAAATATTGGTGGCGGAATTGAAAACAACTGGGATTTGTCTACCAAAAGAGCTACTGCCATCGTAAATATTCTTTCAGAAAATAAAGGAGTTAAAAAAGACAATTTGACTGCAGCTGGTAGAGGAGAATTTGCACCCTTAATGAGCAACGACACACCAGAAGGAAAAGCAAAAAACCGTAGAATCGAAATTATTTTGACACCAAAATTAGATGAAATTTCTAAAATGTTGAATGATCTTTAAAATGGTATAAAAGTGTATTATTGTTTTAAAAACAAAAAGTAAAAGTTCAGAGATTTCTTTGAACTTTTTTCTTTTGAGCACTTTGCTGTTCGATCTCAATAGACATAAAAATAACGTTTTCGTCAGTTTATAGTTTTCTTAACTTTTGCTCTGTTTTTTGCTTTTGGAAATTTGTTAAATTTGGCGGCTTATGAGAGTAGTTTCGTTTATACTATATTTAAGTTTTCTTTTACTAGGCGGTAAAGGAAATGCCTCTGTGGCTGAAACTACCAATAGTATAATAGAACAATTTGCACAAAAGCATCAGGTTAAACTTGCTGATGATACGCATGCACTTGTATTGATAGAAGATATTGGAGTTGATTTTGAGGAAGAAATTCATTCTGAAAAAAGTGTCAAAACAGTTCATAAAAGTGACTTCTATTTAGGTAAATATTTTTTACTTAAAAACTTATATTCGTTACATCCAACTGTAACTATTTCAAACTACTACAGTAAAGGTCACAATTTTTTTACCAAAACTCATTTTGGATCGTGCCCTATTTATCTTGCTCATCGTGTTTTAATAATATGATGCTTTACTTCACATCAGCCCATTAAGTATGGTTTGTTTTGTTTGTGAATGTATTTTGTTTACTTCATTGATTTTATATTTCATGCTTTTTAGCGCTGATTAAATTTAACTATCAGAGCCATAGTCTCTTTTATCCTTAATTCAATCGCTTAAAATTCATTTATTATGAAGAACAAACTCATGTTCATGGGCTTAACTGCCTTATTGTGCTTATCTAGTTGCACTACTAAAAAAGAAGAAAAAGAAGAAGTTGGCAAGTTACTGGTTACTAATCCAGTTAAAATTGACACTTCATTTGTTAAAGAATATGTCTCACAAATACGCTCTGTTAGAAATATTGAAATTAGAGCCCAAGAGAAGGGATTTCTTCAAAATATTTATGTCGACGAAGGTCAGTTTGTAAAAGAAGGTCAACTTCTTTTTAGAATAATGCCTAAAATTTATGAAGCAGAATTACTTAAGGCTCAAGCCGAAGCTAAAGCTGCCGAGATTGAACTACAAAATGCTAAAACGTTAGCCGATAAGAATGTAGTTTCCAAGAGTGAACAATATATTGCACAAGCAAAACTTGAACAAGCAAAAGCTGAGGTAGCTTTGGCAAAACTTCATTTATCATTTACCGAGATAAGAGCACCATTTTCAGGGACAATAGATAGAATTCCACTAAAATTAGGAAGCCTGATAGAAGAAGGAGAGTTACTGACAAGTCTTTCAGATAACAGTGAGATGTTCGCTTATTTTAACGTTTCCGAACCAGAATATTTAGATTATCAAACCCACAATCCGAACCATTCAAAGACTAAAGTGAATTTGCGTCTTGCCAACAACGAAGTATTTAATTCTACTGGTTATGTAGAGGTTATAGAAAGTGAATTTGATAGCGAAACTGGTAATATTGCTTTTAGAGCGCGCTTCCCCAATCCAAGTAAGTTATTAAAACACGGAGAAACAGGATCCATTCAAATGGTAGTTCCTCTTAAAAATGCCATTGTAATTCCTCAAAAAGCCACTTTTGAAATTCAAGATAAAAAGTATGTTTTTTTAGTAAATAAAGATAATGTTGTAGAATCAAAAGAAATTACGACGGCAGGTGAAATACCAGATTTATATGTTGTAACCAGCGGCGTTGGTGCGAATGATAAAATTCTATTAGAAGGTGTGCAGAAAGTAAAAGATGCTGAAAAGATTAAGTATGACTACGTTTCACCTAAAGAAGTCATCAATAAATTAAGATTAAAAGCGGAATAGAATTCTTATTCAAGTGGGGTTTAATCATTAAAAAATAAGCAAATGTTTAATAAATTTATACAAAGACCAGTATTGTCAATAGTGATATCATTGATAATTGTCTTTTTAGGAGTTCTATCGGTATTAAATTTACCAATTACACAATTCCCGACCATTTCTCCGCCAATGGTAAATGTAAAAGTAGATTATCCAGGATCTAACGGAGAATTAATGATAAAGTCAGTAATTATTCCTTTAGAAAGAGCCTTAAATGGTGTTCCCGGAATGAAATACATGACTTCCGATGCTGGAAATGATGGTGAAGCAAGTATTCAACTTGTATTTAATTTAGGAACTGATCCTAATCAAGCCGCAATTAATGTCCAAAATCGTGTTGCGTCGGTCACCAACAAATTGCCACCATTGGTTGTTCGAGAAGGTGTAAAAATCACTCGTGAAGTACCAAGTATGTTGATGTATGTAAATCTTTTTAGCACGGATAAAAATACCGACATGAAGTTTTTATACAATTATGCCGATATCAATGTCTTGTCTGAATTAAAAAGAGTAAATGGTGTTGGTTCTGGCGATATTTTAGGAACACGTGAATATGCTATGCGTATTTGGTTAAAACCTGATCGTATGTTGGCTTACAAAATTTCTTCCGAAGAAGTAATGGAAGCTTTGTCAAGTCAAAGTTTAGAGGCATCACCTGGTAAAACAGGAGAAGCTTCTGGTAAACGTTCCCAAGCATTTGAATATGTTTTAAAATATTCTGGACGTTTTACTAATAAAGAACAATATGAAAATATTGTAGTGCGTTCCAATAGTAACGGTGAACTTTTGCGCTTGAAAGATATAGCCAAAGTCGAATTTGGTAGTTCAATGTATGACATCTATTCTAACTTAAACGGAAAACCATCAGCGGCAATCGTACTAAAACAATCTTTTGGAAGTAATGCTAATGATGTTATCAAAGATGTAAAAGCTAAGCTTGAAAAAGTGAAGCAAAAATTTCCGAAAGGAATGGACTATGAAATTTCCTATGATGTTTCAAAATTTTTAGATGCTTCTATCGAGAAAGTAATTCATACTTTGATTGAAGCATTTATTTTGGTAGGATTAGTGGTATTTCTTTTTCTTGGAGATTGGCGATCAACTCTTATTCCAGCAATAGCAGTACCTGTTTCCTTGGTTGGAACGTTTGCATTCATGACATTCTTTGATATTTCATTGAACTTAATTACTCTTTTTGCGTTAGTTTTGGCCATTGGAGTCGTCGTCGATGATGCTATCGTGGTTATTGAAGCCGTTCATGCCAAGATGGAGGAAGAGCATTTATCACCATTGAAAGCTACTAAAAAAGCTATGCATGAAATTGCAGGAGCAATTATTGCTATTACCTTCTTGATGGCTGCGGTATTCATTCCGGTTGCCTTTATGTCTGGTCCGGTGGGCGTTTTTTACAGACAATTTTCAATTACTATGGCAACGGCTATTATACTTTCTGGAGTTGTGGCTTTGACATTAACACCAGCATTATGTGCAATAATGTTGAAAAACAATCATGGCAAAGCCAAAAAGAGAACACCTGTAAGTAGATTTATTGACGGCTTTAATAACAAGTTTAACTTAGTACAAGGAAAATATGAAAATGTATTAAGTAAAATTATAAACCGTAGAGCAATCACCATTATTGCACTTGTAGTATTTTGTGCTGGTACTTGGTTTGTAAATAGTACAGTTCCTTCTGGATTTATTCCAAATGAAGATCAAGGAATGTTTTATGCTATTATCCAAACGCCTCCAGGTTCATCATTAGAGAGAACTAATAATATTGCTGAAAAATTGCAACAACAAGCAGAGGAGATTGAAGGCGTTAAATCGGTTTCATCACTTGCTGGTTATGAAATTTTGACCGAAGGAACAGGTGCAAATGCGGGTACTTGTTTAATAAATCTTGAGGATTGGAATGATCGAAAAGAATCTGTTCAAGAGATTATGAAAGAACTTGAGGAAAAATCAAAAGAAATTCCTGGTGCGAATATTGAATTTTTTCAACCGCCAGCTGTACCAGGATATGGAGCAGCAGGAGGATTTGAACTTCGGTTATTAGATAAAACGGGTACAAGTGATTTCAAAAAATTAGAAACGGTTAACAAAGAATTTGTCGAAGAATTAAGTAAGCGTCCAGAATTATCCAATGTCTTCAGCTTTTTTAGTGCAAGTTTTCCACAATATATGATGAAAATAGATAATGATATTGCACAGCAAAAAGGAGTTTCCATTGAAAACGCTATGACTACATTATCTACACTTGTTGGAAGTAATTATGAGATTAGTTTTATTAAATACGGAATTAATTATAAAGTAATTGTTCAAGCCGCGCCAGAATATAGAGCACAGCCTGATGATATTTTGAAGCTTTATGTAAAAAATAATCGAGATGAAATGGTACCCTTTTCTGCCTTTATGCGATTAGAAAAAGTATATGGACTTTCAGAAATTACCAGACATAATATGTATACTTCTACTGAAATTTCTGGTGGAGCAGCTGCTGGTTATAGCTCTGGTACTGCAATTAAAGTAATTCAAGAAGTTGCTGCAAAAAAATTACCAAGAGGTTATGACATTGATTGGGCTGGTATTTCTGCCGATGAAGTAGCACAAGGTAATCAAGCAATATGGGTGTTTTTGATTTGTTTGGGATTTGTTTACTTGGTTTTAGCTGCTCAATATGAAAGCTTTATATTACCATTATCGGTAATTCTCTCCTTACCAGCTGGAATTTTTGGAGCTTTTCTATTATTAAAATTGACAGGTTTAGAAAACAACATTTATGCTCAGGTTGCGATGGTAATGTTAATTGGTTTGCTGGGTAAAAACGCCGTACTTATTGTTGAATTTGCAGTTCAACGACATGCAGCAGGAAAATCGGTTCTTGAAGCCGCGATGGAAGGCTCTAAAGCAAGGTTACGTCCTATTTTAATGACCTCTTTCGCCTTTATTGCTGGATTGCTTCCGCTTGCATTTGCTACTGGTCCAGGAAAAATTGGAAACCGAACCATTGGTACAGCAGCGGCAGGAGGAATGCTTATAGGAACAGTTTGCGGAGTACTATTAATTCCTGGTTTGTACTACATATTTGCAAGAATTGCGGAGCGAATTAAGCTTGTTAAAAAAGAAGAAGAAAATCCATTAACAGAAGAAATTGATAACAATGAAGTTCAAAAATTATAAATATATACTATTGTTAGCCACAGGTTTGGCAGTAATAAGCTGCAAAGCACCAGCCATTGAACCTACAAAAGCTAGTCTGGCACTACCAGAAACTTTTGCAAGCAGCAAAGACACCAATACCATTGCAAGTACGCCTTGGAAAAATTTCTACAAGGATAGAAATCTTGCAGATTTGATCGATGTTGCTTTAAAAAACAATCAAGAGTTGCTGATTACGTTGCAAGAAATTGAAATTGCAAGAAATGATATTCGAGTAAAAAAAGGCGCTTTATTACCAATGGTTGGAGTAAAAGCTGGAGCTGGAGTAGAAAAAGTAGGACGATACACAAGTCAAGGTGCTGGTGATGCTTCAACCGAAATTATGCCCGGAAAAGAATTTCCAGAACCTTTGCAAGATTACACTTTGGCTGCTTATGCGCATTGGGAAGTTGATATTTGGAAAAAATTGCGCAATTCTAAAAAAGCCACAATTAGCCGATATCTGGCAACCGTTGAAGGTAAAAACTTTGTAATTACTAATCTTGTGGCTGAGGTTGCCGATTCGTATTATGAGTTATTATCTTTAGACAGTCAGTTGGAAATTGTTAGACAAAACATCAATTTGCAGACTAATGCTTTGGAGATTGTAAAAGTTCAAAAAGAAGCGGCTAGAGCAACCGAATTGGCCGTACAGAAATTTCAAGCAGAAGTATATTCGTCCAAAAGTAAGGAGTTTGAAATTTTGCAAAGAATTAAAGAAACCGAAAACACAATTAACTTTTTACTAGGTCGTTATCCGCAGGAAATACCTAGAGATAAAACTAGTTTTTTAAGTTTAATGCCTAATGCTGCAACTTCAGGAATTCCTTCTCAATTATTGGCTAATCGTCCTGATATTAAACAAGCTGAATTGGAACTTGCAGCGGCTAAGTTAGATGTAAAAGCGGCTCGCGCTGAGTTTTATCCATCGCTAGACATTTCGGCTTCTTATGGATTGCAAGCTTTTAAACCATCCTATCTTTTTAAGCTTCCTGAATCTTTATTATATTCTTTGGTAGGCGATTTGGCGGCACCTTTAATTAACAGAAATGCCATAAAAGCAGAATATAAAAACGCCAATGCACGTCAGCTTCAAGCGTTGTACAATTATGAACGAACGGTATTAAACGCTTATTTGGAGGTTGCTACGCAGTTGTCAAAAATTAGCAATTTGGAAAACAGTTATGATTTAAAATCTAAACAAGTTGACGCTTTGAATAAATCAATTGATGTTTCTAATGATTTGTTTAAATCGGCTCGTGTGGACTATTTTGAAGTATTAATGACGCAACGCGATGCGCTGGAATCTAAACTAGAATTGATTGAGACCAAGAAAGAACAACTAAACGCCACAGTTCACATTTACCGAAATCTTGGTGGCGGTTGGAAATAAGAAGTTAGTTATTCTTGAGAGTCGGTTGTAATGATCGGCTCTTTTTTTATATTGTTTAACAAACGTTAGTATTCAAAATCATTTTGAAAACGTATTTTTGCATTTCAAAACACAATATTCTGTAATGAACTACACTACACTTCCAAATACTGATGTAAAAATTAGTAAAATTTGCTTAGGCACAATGACTTTTGGCAATCAAAATTCTGAGGCTGAGGCGCATTCCCAATTAGATTATGCTGTGGAACGTGGCATAAATTTTATTGATACTGCTGAGATGTATCCTATTGGTGGCAATGCCCAAATTTTTGGAAGTACCGAACGTCATATTGGAAGTTGGATTAACAAAATTGGCACTTCCGAAAGAGAGAAATTGGTTGTTGCTACCAAAATTGCTGGTCCAAATCGAGGTTTAGATTACATTCGTCAACCTTTAGATTTTTCGAAGAAAAGTATTCACGAAGCGGTAGAGTTGAGTTTGAAAAATCTTCAAACGGATTATATTGATTTATATCAAATGCATTGGCCAGAGCGCGTAATGAACATGTTTGGAAAACGTGGCATAACTGAATTAGATACCCAATGGCAAGATAATTTCTTCGAAGTTTTATCGGTTTATGACGGATTGATTAAACAAGGAAAGATAAAACATATTGGTGTTTCTAACGAGAATCCTTATGGCGTGATGCGTTTTCTGCAAGAAAGTGAGAAGCACAATTTGCCAAGAATTGCTACGATTCAAAATCCGTATTCGTTATTAAATCGACTTTATGAAGTGGGACTTTCTGAAGTTTGTATGCGTTCTGATGTTGGATTGATGGCGTATTCACCTTTAGCTTTTGGGTTTTTATCGGGTAAATATCTTGATGGTTTCCCAGAGAATTCTAGAATGAAATTATTTCCGAATTTCACTAGATATGTTAATGAAAACTGTTACAAAGCTACCAAATTATACAAAGATTTAGCCGAAGCTAACGGATTAACGCTTACGCAAATGGCTTTAGCGTTTGTTAACCAACAACGATTAGTGATGTCAACTATTATTGGAGCAACATCAATTGAGCAACTAAAAGACAATATCGATGCTTTTGATGTGGTTTTATCTAATGAAATTTTATCTGAAATTGAAAGAATTCAGGAGATTCATCCTAATCCAGCGCCTTAGGTTAAGTTTGCAGTGTTCAGTTATCAGTGTTTAGTGTTCAGTGTTCAGTTTGCAGTGTTCAGTGTGACACTACGTAATCAATTGATTTTCGTTTAAAAGATAAATTTTCTATTTTGCAAAAGAGCTAATTTTAATATACAATGTCAGTCTGAGCTTGTCGAAGACCTTCAAAATAACTAAAACCACTTCGACAGGCTCAGTGTGACAAAACATAGTCAATTGATTATTGTTGAAAAAATAAAGTTCTATTAAGCAAAAGAGCCAATTATAAACTAGTTGTCAGTCTGAGCTTGTCGAAGACCTTCAAAGTAACTAAAACCACTTCGACAAGCTCAGTGTGACACTACTTAATCAATTGATTTTCGTTTAAAAGATAAATTTTCTATTTTGCAAAAGAGCTAATTTTAATATACAATGTCAGTCTGAGCTTGTCGAAGACCTTCAAAGTAACTAAAACCACTTCGACAGGCTCAGTTTGACACTACTTAATCAATTGATTTTCGTTTAAAAGATAAATTTCAACTTTAGAAAATTAGATAATTTTAATCTGTGTAATAAGTATAACAATTCATATTCAGTTTGTCACATTCCAAAGGAATCTCAAAATTAATTACAACTTAATATGAATTGCTTCAAGCTTTTCGTTGCCAATTACGCTTGCTTTGTGTCCGTGGATTTTGTTGTCAAAAAGTACATTTTCGGGTAAATTGTCTTTTGCAATAAAATAGTTTCCTGCAGAAAAGGTTTTGAAATTTCCGTTTTGCAATTCAATTTTTAAAGTTCCTTTTAAGATAATTAGTAAAGTTGGGTCGCCAGATAAATGAAAATCGGTTTCATAACCTACATCGCTTTTTCTAATTCTGAAATTCTTGGAGGCAATTTGTTCGGTTAAGAACATTCCGCCACGTTGATGTACTTCAAAATCAGTTTCAGAAAAAATAGAAATTCCGTTTTCGTTTGTTGTAATTGTTGTTATGATAAAGGGTTGATTCATAAATAAGAGTTTATCAAAAATAACAAAAAAGCGCAAAGAGTTTTAAATTCTTTACGCTTTTTCTCTGCTTGAGTTAGTTCTTATTCTTTAATAATTCGCAAGGTTTGTATAGTATCACCTTGTTGTACCAAAATAGAATAAACACCACTTTTATAATTTTTACCGAGTTCTAAATTTTCTAATTGTTGTGAAGACAAATCTAGAACCTCTATAGTTTTACCCAACATATCATATACTTTAAAAATAACATTGTCAGATGTGAAGTTTTTTAAACTTATTTTAAAACTGTTTTTAAAAGGATTAGGATAAACCACTAACTCATTTTTTACAAACTCTTCATTACCAAGCGAACAATTACTATCGAATGTTATTTCAAAAGTATCGACACCACAATTATCTAGAAAATTTTGTAAAGCACTCATCTCATTACTATCTGCACAAATGTAGTTTAGATTGGGGCAACCTGTCCAGCATTGACTATATAACGTTTGAGGACCAAAAAGCTGTGTGGTACCATTATTTATTTTAATGGTTCTCAAGTTGGGATTGTTTTGGCAATCTAGCTCATTAAACAAAGGATTATTGCTAAAATTCAAGTCGCTAACTAGGTTATTACTACAAAAAACTTTTTCTAATAAAGGATTGTTTGCAAAATTTAAGGAGGATATTTGATTGTTTCGGCAACTTAAATTAGTTAAATTAGGTAAATTGCTTACATCTAATGATGTAAGTTGGTTTTGATTTATATTCAAACCTGTCAGTTGAGTGAGTTGTGATACATTGATATTTGTTAAATTATTATTAGTACAAACTAATAAATGCAAATTAATATTTTGTGATACATCAAGATTTGTTAAATTATTTTGACCACACCATAACTGCTCTAAATTTATAAGTTGAGACAAATCAAGGTTAGTCACATTATTATTAAAACAGCCTAAATACGTTAAATTAGAAAAAAATTCAATACCAGTTAAATCATAAATCCCTGGTGTATTAATAAATAATGTACAAACCAATAATGCTTCACTTTCTTCAATTTCTCCATTATTATTAATATCTATTTTGTAATTGTTATAATTTACACAATCAAAAGCTGTATTAATACTAGTTGATGAGTTAACAAGTAAGGATTTAAAGGTAGGATCTGGAATGTTTATTATTTGACTGACTCCAAAATTAAAACTAAAACAAACTAAGAGTAAAACAAACTTTTTCACAGTACTATGATTTATTTCTGTAAATTTAATTAAAAAAAATTAAGGTTGTTCATTTATAGTGTTTTACATAAACAAAAAAGCGCAAAGAGTTTTACATTCTTTACGCTTTTTCTCTGCTTGAGTTAGTTTTATTTTTAATTTATAAATTATCGATCACTTTATCTTTTGGATATTTTACTTTATAACTGATTCTGATTTTCTTGGTTTCGTTGGGTGCGAGCTTCAGTTCCCATGTTAGAATTCCGGTTTCGGAGTTTACTTTTGCTTTTCCGTCTTCTAATAATTCTATGGTAACTTCTTTATCGGAACTCAATGGATATTGATCTTTTAGTAACATAAAAACCTCTTCTTTTTTATTGTTTCTAACGGTTAAATCATAAGTAAACGTTTGTTCTTTGTAGGATGATAAAAACTTCGTACCGCTTTTGTCAACTACTTTTTCGCGTTTGATATTGATTTTTTTGTCTCTTCCCATACTTAAATTCAAAGTATCGGTCGTTTGATTCGGATTGATAGTTGTTTTGCCCACATACAAACCTTCAAAGATGATGTTAGCTTCGCCTGGCAATAAATTGTATTTAGAATAATCATTAATTTCTGCCAATAAAAACGCTTCTTTATCGACTCTTGGCGCAGCATAATATTTGTAAGTTGCAGGTAATTTAATTTCTTTCAACGCCACAGAATGTGCTTTCCCATTAGATAAAATATCATAAGGAATATCAATGTCGAAAGAAACGTTTAGTTGGTTTTCGTTGATGGAGGTGTAATTTGTAACAGAGGATTTATATCTTTTTATTCCCATAGCGGCAACAACCGTGTCGGAAAAGTCACTTTCTTGAATAGATTGTATTGCATTTGGATTTGAAGCTTGTGTAAGTTCTTTGTTGTAAACATTTCCTTTAAAATGATTTAAATCTTGATACCTCAAAAACCAAGAATTTAAAATTGGTTGTTGATTATTTTGATTTGGATTTCCGCTTGATAAGGTTAGTTTTACTTTTTTCCAATCGATGCCTGTGTTCTGAGAAACTTGTGCTTTGTACATCATGTTTATTGGATCTTTTACGTTGTCTACACGCAAATCATAAAACGGATTCCATGTCGCAGCATTTGTTAAGTAGTTGATGTCAAGAGTTACATTTCCAGCAATTTCGTTCATCACCTGAAGCACTAATTTCCCTTTTGAAGTTTTGTCTTCTTTTTGGGTGTTGATGACTAATTTATCGTTTAAAGCTTTTAGTTTTACATTCCACTTTGCTTCTTTTTCTTGCAACGAAACTACAGCGTTGTCTAATGTGGTTCGTTTAGCTTTATAATAATCAACCAATTTTATTAATTCGGTTACACTCAATCCAGAGTTGGCTCCAGCAACCGTTTGGTTGTTGTCTAATAAGCCAATAGTTTGTTGGTGTGCATAGGTTTCAATTTGAATTTTCTTAATTTCTTTTTGAACTAAAGTAATACTATCACGTACTTTTTTTATCGCAGGATTGCTTTCGTCAATTTCATATTCTGAAATATAATTTTGCGTAAATTGTACTGACAAAACTGTTACTGAACTTGGCGCACCAATTTGAATAGTGTTTTCATTCAAATAATCAGCTACGTTTTTAATGACAATTTCGCTTGTGCCAACCGGAAGATTTACGGTTGTAGTTTGTTGTAATTCGGCTGCATTGAAATAAACCGTTGCCGCTTTAACTTTGGCCGAAGTAAAAATAGGTTTTTGTGCAAAAGAAAGTGCCGAAATCAATAAAGTAAGTAAAAGAGCTTTCTTCATATTAAGAGTTTTTTGTTTTTTTAGTATCGATATAATTTACGCCTAAACCGCCCATAATCTGATGGTTTTGCATTTCTTTTTCTGAATCAATCGATAGGTTTAGAATTAGGCTATTATTTCTGATTTGTGATAAATCAATTTTCATAGTTTTAGAAGAACTGTAATCACTCGAGTTTATTGTGATGTGTAATTCTGTAGTTTTTTTGTCTAGTACAACAGGAATGGAATAGGCTCCAGTTTTAGGATCAACTTTTACAGAAACATTCGAACCCGAAACAAAAATTTGTAGCTCAGGATATTTTTTACTGGATAAGGGCTTTTTGGTTGCTTTTTCTAAAATTTTACCACTCAAAACAAAGGAAACCATTTTACCTTCTTGATAAGCGATTTTTCCTAATTTAAAACCTGTTGGTTCAGAACATCCTAGCTCCGTTTTTACCGGTTGTTTTTCTTGACTGACTACCGAAGAAGTTACTAAAACAGAAGCCGCTACTGCTATAGCATATTTAAAATTATTGCTTTTAGAAATTTCGTTAATTTCAAATTCTTCTTCTAGTTGTGAAGTTTTCAAGCGCGCACAAATTGATTTATCTTTATTTTCTGCAATAAAACGCGCTACTTCTGTCTTTGTTTTTTTGCTTAAATCGATAACATTCTTAGCGCAAGAGCTACAAAAAGATCCATTGGCGTTTGGTATCATTTTATCAAAATTTTCTTGGCAAGGCGATTTTATTTCTAACGAAAATTTCTTTTTCATAATGGAAGTTTTAAGGAAGCAAAAGCTTGTTACTATTTAAGAGTACTTTTTTTATGAAAAGGTTGGGATGCAAGGAAAATTATTTTGCTTCGGTGACTTTGATTCCAACTCCAATAACATTGGGCAAGTAGTTGCCTTTAAAATTGTGACCTACTTTTATTTTATACGTTCCTTTAATAAGTTTTGTTTTTTCAATTACCTTCATTGACATGTCGCAAATATCGCCACCGCAATCGGCTAATGGTTTGCCATTGCTGTCTTTAATATTGAAATCAATGAGGTGAAATTCTTCTTCGTCAGCAGGATTTTTCACATCAATTTTTATGGGAACGCTTGCAAATTGATAGTCTGCAATATGGCTGAATTCAAAGGTAACATCATATACTTTTGTGTCATCATCTATGGTAAATTCAAATATTTTAGGTTCTGATTTTTGCCATCTGTGGTCTTCTGGTAATTTGATGAATTTTTCATAAGTTGTTTTTTCGGAACAAGAAATCAATAGTAAAACAGCAAAAAGAGGAAGTATGTTTTTTAGTTTCATAAAGGATAGGTTTGTAAGATAACGTGAATAATTATCCATTTATTATCCAAACAGATGTTCTACAACTTCTTCTATTTTAGATACTAAGACCACTTTTATGCCTGGAAATTTAGTGGCAAGTTTGTTGTATTTGGAAACAAATATCGTTGCAAAGCCAAGTTTTTCGGCTTCTTGAATTCGTTGTTCTACACGATTTACAGGACGAATTTCTCCCGAAAGACCTACTTCGCCAGCAAAACAAACATCTTTTCCCACAGAAATATCCTCATTAGACGATAAGATTGACGCCACAACTGCTAAATCAATGGCAGGATCATCAACCGAAATTCCTCCGGTAACATTTAAAAACACATCTTTTGTTCCGAGTCGGAAACCAGCACGTTTTTCTAAAACAGCTAACAACATGTTTAATCGTTTAGCGTTGTAACCGGTTGCGCTTCGTTGTGGTGTTCCATAAACTGCGGTTGAAACTAGTGCTTGAATTTCAATCATTAGCGGACGCATTCCTTCGAGTGTGGACGCAATTGCGGTTCCAGAAAGTTCTTCTTCACGGTGCGAAAGTAAAATTTCAGATGGGTTTGATACTTCTCTTAAACCCGAACCTTGCATTTCATAAATTCCGAGTTCGGCAGTCGAGCCAAAACGGTTTTTTAAACTGCGTAATATTCTGTAAACGTGATTTCTGTCGCCTTCAAATTGTAAAACAGTGTCTACCATATGCTCTAATATTTTTGGTCCAGCAATGGTTCCGTCTTTAGTGATATGTCCGATTAAAATAACAGGAACATTGGTTTCTTTAGCAAATTTTATCAATTCGGCAGTGCATTCTCTAATCTGCGAAATACTTCCTGCAGTCGATTCAATGTAATCCGTGTGAAGCGTTTGAATAGAATCAATAATGACAATTTCGGGTTCAATTTCTTGAATTTGTCTAAAGATATTTTGGGTTTTAGTTTCGGTTAAGATATAGCAATTATCACCGTTGGGTGTAATTCTTTCGGCACGCATTTTTATTTGTTTCTGGCTTTCTTCGCCCGAAACATACAAAGTTTTGTAGGGTAATTTTAAAGATATTTGAAGCAACAGCGTACTTTTTCCGATTCCGGGTTCGCCACCAAGAAGTGTTAGTGAACCAGGAACTATGCCACCACCAAGAACACGGTTTAATTCGCCATCAAGCGTGTTCATTCTAATTTCTTCAGAAGAATCAATTTCGGCTATTTTTAAAGGTTTCGGCGCTTTTTTTACTTCTGATGTTGGTTTCCAGCTGGTTTTTTCTTCTTTCTGAATTACTTCTTCAACAATAGTATTCCATTCTTTACACGCATTGCATTGTCCTTGCCATTTGGCATATTGCGTGCCACAATTTTGACAAAAGAACGAAGTTTTAAGCTTAGCCATTAGTTAATTTCTGAATCTGAATTTGTATTATTTCTTTTTGATTTGCACTCTTAATTCATCTGCTTTTCCAAGCATCATGTCTTTGGTTAAATCGCCAATTTCTTGCATTTGAAAACCATTTTGATAATGTTTTACTGCATTTTTGATATCACCGGTATTCTCATAATAAACGGCCATATGATAATCACCAAGCATCGATTTTGGATACATTTTTCTAGAAAGTTGTGCTAATTGCTCAAATTCGGCGTAGGCTTTGTTTTTTATAATAGCAGCTTCGATTGCTTTAAAATCGTTTAAACGAATGGGCATTTTGATTCCGAGTGCTTTTTCGAGCGTTTCATATTTGTTTTTTAAATACTCCACATAGCCTGATTCTAGCTTAACAATTTTTTCTTGAAATTCAGATGTTGAAATCGGTTGATAAGAAGCAAAGAATTGGTACAATGCGCTTGGAATAGAATAAAGTACTAAGGAATAGTGTGAAGCGCCTTTAAAATCATCAAATTTATAATTCAGATTTGGATTGCTTTTGGCTTTTATGTTTTCGTCTAACGTTGCAATTTTAGTTCGCATTTTTTTAATATCGCCATCGGCAGAAGATTGGTAGTAAAACATGTTTTGTTTAAAAGAAGCCAATCTATCAGCAACTCTAACTTCCATTTCGGTGGCTAGTTCTGGGCTTAGTGAAATATAAGCGTTAAATAATGGGTTGTCTTTATATAAAAATAAGTTCATGTATCCTGCAGTTACATCGTGTCCTGCAATGATTTTAAAGGGAGAAATTCTGTATTTGTTTTGAAGAAAAGGCATTAGTTCACCACCAATAAATTCGAAGAACTGCTCACCTTTTCCTTCTGGTAATCCTGTGCTTTCATCAAAAGTACAATCGCTATAGCGTTCGTTTTCTTTATTTTGAGTAAGACCAACAATAATCACTTCAGGTAAATCATCCCAGTAATTTCCATAACTTAATGCACCTTGAAAAGGATTAAAAAGATAATCACCATCTAATAAAAACAGCAGCGGATAAGTTTTTTTACTTTCTTTATCATAAGATGGCGGAAGTCCTACAGATAAGTAACGGTAAGCATCTAATTTTTTAGAAAGTATACTGTCTTTTATTTTTTGACTGAATCCGCTAAAGCTTAACGAAAGTGCTAAAAGTAAAATAATTTTTCTCATGATCTAGTGGTTGTTTGTTGACTTAATAGAAAGTGTAAAAACAAGCAAGATACTAAATTATTTTCTATTTAGAATCGGAAGGAATAAAAATGATAAACCACCAAGGACAATCATTAACAATGTTTGTGAAGTCCAAGCCAACCATCCGAAGGCTGTTCCAGCGGTTTTAGAAACGCCATAAAGAAGAAAAATTTCGGCTACAATTAAAGGATAAACACCAAATCCGTTATTAGTAAATCCGATAGCGAGACTTAAAAAGATAAAAGCAATGACAACGGCTCCAAAACTAATGTCACTCGTTTCTTTTAAGGCAAAAATGGTTACATAAAACATTAAAATATAAGTGAACCAAATGAAAAATGAATGGAACAAGAAAGCCCATTTGTTTTTCATTTTTAGGATGCTTGTCATGCCTTCAATAAGTCCTGAAAATTTTTCTTTTAGTTTGTTTACAATTTTCCAATTGGAGTAGAACCAGATTATAAGTATTACTACAAAACCGATAGTACCGATGGCAAAAAGTAATAGGAGTTTTTCGATTGGTATTTTCTCTAAAACGTAATCTTTCAATACATTAAATTGAAAAATAAATCCGATAATCACGAACAAGAAAAAGATTAATAAATCAACTACACGTTCGGCCACGATGGTTCCAAAAGCTTTGTCAAACGGTATATTTTCGTATTTTTTTAGTACTAATGCTCTAGAGACTTCACCTGATCTTGGAACGGTTAAATTCATTAAATAAGCAATACAAACAGCCATTACATTGTTATGAATATGCGTTTGATAACCCAAATGTTCTAGAGAAAATTTCCATCGGTACGCTCTTGACCAAAAGCCGAACAGTGCAATAACTAGCGACAAAAAGATATAGAAATAGTCGGCATTCTTAAAGTAGCTTTTTATTTCTGTAATTTGTTGGTCAGTAAAAGAATTGTATTGGTATACAATGATTCCAATTCCAAGAAGGAACGGAACAATGATTGACAACCATTTACTGATTATTTTTTTCACCAATATTATTTGAGAGAGTTGTCGTTTTCGTTAGGGAAAACAAGCCAAGGTTTGAACGACTTTGCTTCTTCAAAATCTAGCGTAGCATAAGAAATAATGATGATGATATCACCAGCATGTACTTTTCTTGCCGCAGGACCATTAAGCGTAATTTCGCCCGAATTTCTTGCACCTTTTATGGCATACGTTTCAAAACGCTCACCATTATTGATGTTTACAATAGCAACTTTTTCGCCTTCAATTAAGTTTGAGGCATCCATTAAGGCCTCATCAATGGTGATGCTGCCAATGTAATTTAAATCTGCGCCAGTTACTTTAACGCGATGAATTTTTGATTTTACAACTTGAATTTGCATGGTGCAAAGTTAAATTAATTTAGTGAAATAGTATCAATCAATCTGATTTTGTTGACAAAAACTGCAATAAATGCCCTGTATTGTTTACTTTTATCTTTTCTTTTACAAGGCAACAGCTTGGTTTCATCCGCAATTTCAAAATATTCTAATTCAAATATTGGATGATTTAAAAATATTTTTGAAACATAATCCGTTACCTCTTTAGCAGATTTCGTGCCAAAAAGTTTTTTAGCTTCGGTTAGTGTTTTGTAGATGATAGCGGCTTCCTTTTTCTCGTTTTCGGTGAGACGTTCGTTTCTTGAACTCATAGCGAGTCCATTATCTTCTCTAAAAATCGGACAACCTATGATGTTTACAGCTAGTTTTTCTTTTTCAACCAGTTTTTTTACAATTTGTAGTTGTTGAAAATCTTTTTCACCAAAATAAGCATTGGTTGGTTTTACAATTTCAAAAAGACGTTTAACCACAGTACCTACTCCATCAAAATGGCCTGGTCTAAATTTGCCTTCCATTTGATGTTCTATGCCGTCAAAGTTATACTGTTGTGAAATAGTATTCCCTTCATAAATATCTTCTACCGATGGCGCGTAAATTAGTATTTCATTAGAAACACTTTTAATTTTTTCGACGTCATTATCTAGCGTTCTTGGATATTTTTTTAAATCTTCGGGGTTGTTAAATTGGGTCGGATTTACAAAAATACTAATAACAGTTATTGCATTATTTTCAATAGATTGTTTTAACAAAGAAAGATGTCCAGCGTGCAATGCGCCCATTGTTGGAACAAAACCGATAGTTGTTTTATCAAGGTTATTATCAGTAATGTAATTAGATAATTCTATCTTTTTAGAGAAAATAGGCATGGGCTTTTTTATTAAATAGGGTACAAACTTACTACTTTAGTAATTATCTGCATAAATTTTTGTAATTTTGCATGTTTTTTATTGCCAATAAATACATACATAACATAATGGAAGATAAGAGGATATTATATGTATCATCTGAAGTGGTGCCTTATTTAGCAGAGAATGAAGTTTCTCTAATGTCATATGACGTGCCAAAAATGATTAATGATCAAGGCGGACAAATCAGAATTTTCATGCCTCGATATGGAAATATTAATGAAAGAAGACATCAATTGCATGAAGTAATTCGTCTTTCTGGGATGAATCTTGTCGTAAACGATGTTGATATGCCTTTAATTATTAAAGTAGCTTCAATACCTAAAGAAAGAATTCAAGTTTATTTTATCGACAACGATGAATATTTCAAAAGAAAAGCAACCTTTTCCGATGAAGATGGTGTGTTGTATCCAGATAATGATGAGCGTGCAATTTTCTTTGCCAAAGGTGTTGTAGAAACGGTTAAGAAATTAAATTGGGTTCCTGATATTATTCATGTGCACGGTTGGATGGCGTCAATGCTTCCAGTTTATATGAAACATTTTTATAAAGATGAGGCGTTGTTTTCTGAAACTAAAATTGTAAGTTCGGTGTACAGCCAATCTTTCGACGGTAGTTTGGATGTTGAAATGATTAACAAAATTAAATTTGATGGTGTTCCTGATGACGCTATTGCCGATTTGGAACTTCCTAATTATGAAAATTTAATAAAAGCATCCATCTTGCACTCTGATGCAGTGATTATTGCTTCTGAAAATCTTTCGCCAAGTTTAACAAAATTTATAGAATCTTCAGGCAAACCTTTTTTACCTTTCGCTCCCAAAGAAGCCTTTGCTGACGCATACACTTCTTTTTACAAAAAGATGTTATAATATAATTTACAAAACATGAAATTTAATTTTTTTCTCAAATCATTCGCTATCCTTGTAACCCTTGTTTTTTTCGCATCATGTGATAAAGATTTTAACGAACTTGGTTCAGAAATAGTAGGTGAAGATAACTACAATTTAAACAAAGAAGATGTTGATGTTGTGGCTTACAACCAAAATATTGGTGTTTATAGAACCAGTGATTTACCTATCAATTCGTTAGGGTTTTATAAAAATGATGCTTTTGGTAAAACCAAAGCAAGTTTTGTAACGCAAGTGCAATTGGTTACTTCAAGTCCTAAATTTTACAGACCAGCTTCTAACATTATTATCGACTCAGTATATCTTTATGTGCCTTACTTTAGCTCTATTAAAAGTACCGATGCAACTTCTGGCGATTCGACTTATGAATTGAGTAAAGATTCTATTTTTGGAGATAAAGAAATTGATTTAAAGGTATATGAGTCAAACTATTTCTTGAGAGATAACGATCCTGCTACAGGTTTTCAACAACCGCAATATTATTATAACAACCAAGAAAATGAATTTTTTCCAAATCCTTCAGCGTTAACATTGTTAAACACTGATAATAGAAATGCACAAGACAGTACCGTTACCGATAATTCTCAAAACAGTAAATTTGTATTTAGCAATAAACAAATAAAAATATATAAAAACATAGGAACACCTAATGTTGCCGTTAAAGAACGTTTGGCTCCAGGAATGTTACTAAGTTTGAATAAGGCCTATTTTAGACAAAAAATATTCAATGCGCCTGCCAATGTTTTGTTTAATAACAATATTTTTGAAGATTATTTCAGAGGTTTGTATTTTAAGGTTGATAATGCATCTACCTCACCCAATGAAGGAACTTTAGCCAAATTAAACTTTGCAAACGGTTATATAAGAATCGCTTACAGAGATAATTCTTCTGAGACAAGCACGACTTTAATCAGAAGAACATTAGACATTAAATTAGGCGGACACAGTGTGAATTTAATTGAAAGCGATTGGACAAATCCAGTAACATCTCCGAATACAATCGTTGGAGACAATACACTTTATTTAAACGGAATGGGCGGTTCAATGGCAGTAATTGATTTGTTTCCTGGTGCAGCAGGTGCCAATAAATTACAGCAGATTAAAAATAATAATTGGCTTGTAAATGAAGCTAATTTAACATTCACAATTGACAAAAACGCGATGGGCAGTTCACCAGAGCCGAATCGTATTTATTTATATGATTTAAATAACAAGCGACCTTTAATTGATTATTTTGCGGATTTAACCTCTAGTACTTCGCCTAAATACAACAAGTTTATCCACGGCGGAATAATTAAAAAAGATGCAAGTAAGCGAGGTACAACTTATAAAATTAAAATTACTAACCACGTAAGAAATCTAATTTTAAGAGATTCAACCAATGTAAAGCTTGGATTAGTAGTTACTGAGGCGATAACCAATCCTTTAAATGTGAATTTGCTTTCACCATTTACAAATGCTGATGTTACTACTAAATTTGTGCCTGCTATGTCGATTGTAAATCCATTAGGTACTAAATTATTTGGATCTAATCCGAGTGTGCCTGCTGCACAAAGATTAAAATTAGAAGTTTTTTACACCAAACCTGACTAACTAAATAAACTATAATAATATGTGTGGAATTGTTGGATATATCGGATATCGTGAGGCATATCCTATTGTTATAAAAGGATTAAAGCGTTTAGAATACCGTGGCTATGATAGTGCTGGTGTAATGCTTTTTGACGGAACAGATTTAAAAGTTTCAAAAACCAAAGGAAAAGTTTCTGATTTAGAAGAAAAATCATCTAAAGATATAACCACAAACGGATCGATTGGTATGGGTCACACACGTTGGGCAACGCATGGAGTTCCTAATGATGTAAACTCGCATCCACATTTGTCAAATTCTGGAAATTTAGCCATCATCCACAATGGAATCATCGAAAATTATGAGCCATTAAAAAAGGAATTAATAAAAAGAGGCTATACTTTTCAATCGGATACGGATACTGAAGTTTTGGTAAATTTGATTGAAGATGTTCAAAAGAAAGATAATTTAAAACTTGGTAAAGCTGTTCAAATTGCTTTAAATCAAGTGGTAGGTGCTTATGCGATTTGTGTTTTTGATAAGAACAAACCCGATGAAATTGTGGTGGCGCGTTTAGGAAGTCCTTTGGCTATTGGTGTTGGAGAAGATGAGTTTTTTATTGCATCTGATGCTTCACCATTTATCGAATATACTTCAAATGCTATCTATTTGGAAGACGAAGAAATGGCAATCGTACGTTTGCACAAACCTTTAAAAATTAGAAAAATTAAAGACGATTCATTAGTTGATCCTTATGTACAAGAATTGCAAATGAATCTGGAGCAAATAGAAAAAGGTGGTTACGATCACTTTATGCTAAAAGAAATTTATGAGCAGCCTAATGTAATTAAAGACACTTACAGAGGAAGATTACACGCTAATAGTGGAATCATCCAAATGGCAGGTGTTGAAGATAATATTGAAAAATTTCTTCAAGCGGATAGAATTTTGATCATTGCTTGTGGTACTTCATGGCACGCAGGTTTAGTAGCAGAATATGTAATTGAAGAGTTTGCAAGAATTCCAGTTGAAGTAGAATATGCTTCAGAATTTAGATATAGAAATCCGATTATTACAAGTAAAGATGTTGTAATTGCGATTTCCCAATCAGGAGAAACTGCCGATACACTTGCTGCTATAAAGTTGGCTAAGGAAAAAGGTGCTTTTGTATTTGGTGTATGTAATGTCGTTGGATCATCTATTTCTAGAGAAACGCATGCGGGTGCTTATACCCATGCAGGACCAGAAATCGGAGTAGCATCTACTAAAGCGTTTACTACACAAATCACGGTTTTAACAATGATTGCTTTGCGTCTTGCTAAAGCCAAAGGAACGATGTCTAATTCTGATTTCCATAGATATTTACAAGAACTTGAGCTGATTCCAGAAAAAGTGGCAGAAGCATTAAATTCAACAAATGATATTGCTAAAGAAATTGCAACTATATATAAAGACGCGCCTAATTGCTTATACCTTGGAAGAGGCTATAATTTCCCAGTAGCATTAGAAGGAGCTTTGAAATTAAAAGAAATTTCATATATCCACGCTGAAGGTTATCCTGCAGCAGAAATGAAGCATGGTCCAATTGCCTTGATTGATGAAAAAATGCCTGTAGTTGTTATTGCACCTAAGCAAGGTCATTATGACAAAGTGGTAAGTAATATACAGGAAATTAAGTCAAGAAGTGGTAAAATTATTGCCGTAGTAACCAAAGGAGATGTTCAAGTAAAAGGTCTTGCGGATCACGTTATTGAAATTCCTGAAACGTCTGATGCCCTTTCACCATTATTAACTACAATTCCGTTACAACTTTTATCTTATCACATTGCGGTATTAAGAGGTTGTAATGTTGATCAACCACGAAACCTTGCAAAATCGGTTACAGTGGAATAATTGAACGATATTCTTATAAATGAAGCGAGAAATTTTTTCTCGCTTTTTTTTGTTACATTTTTGTTATATTTATAAAATAGTTGCAAAATTATTATGTATGCATACTATTTTTTTCGAAATATTCATAAATAGTTAATAAAATCTTAAAGATTTTTAATTGTGAAATATTCGAAATGAGTCAAAAAAAATAACAATTCTTAAAATAATAGGTACTTTTTTTAATAATCTAAAAAATATTTGTATTTTGGCTACTTAAACCAACAAAAATCAAACCTAATGAAGATTTATTATTTTATTTTGACGTTGTTTTTTTGTAGCATTTCGTTTGCGCAAACTACAATTTCAGGTTCGGTAAAAGACAGTAAAAACGGACCAATTCCTGGAGCCAACATCAAAGTTGTTGGTGAGTCAACAGGAACAGTAACAGATGGTGATGGTAAATTTACTATCAAAGTTACCAAAAAACCACCTTTTTCAATTGAAATTTCAAGTATCGGTTTCGCAACTCAAAAAGTTGAGGTTGCTTCAGCTTCCCAAAAAGTTGATGTGGTATTAGAAAACCAAGACACGCAATTGGATGAAATCGTTGTGGCGGCTTCAAGAGCACCAGAGCGTATTAAAGAATCTCCGGTTACGATTGAAAGGATGACCATTAGAGACATTAAAAAAACAGCATCTCCAACGTTTTACGATGGTCTTGAAAACCTTAAAGAGGTTCAAATGAATACAAGTAGTATGTCATTTAAATCCATCAACACAAGAGGTTTTGCAACGGTTGCGAACACAAGATTTATGCAATTAGTTGACGGAATGGACAACTCTTCTCCATTATTAAACTTCGTTTTGGGTAACCTTATTGGTATATCTGAAATCGATGTTCAAAGTGTTGAATTATTACCTGGAGCATCTTCTGCATTATATGGTGCGAATGCTTTTAACGGTATTTTATTCATGACTAGTCAAAGTCCTTTTGACAAACAAGGAGTAACAGCTTATGCAAAATATGGTATGACTAACCAAAATGCAGCTGGAAGTAACTTGTATTATGATTATGGTGTTAGAGTAGCGCACGCTTTTACAAAGCATTTTGCTGCTAAAGCTAACTTTACTTTTATGAATGGTACCGATTGGTATGCTACTGATTATAGAGATAAAGATTTAGTAAATAATGTTGGTCTAGACAGAACGTTCCACAACTATAATGGTATCAACGTTTATGGTGACGAGGCTACTACTAACATTAGAAGTGTTGGAAATGCTTTAGTTGCTTTAGGTGCTATTTCTCCTGCTCAAGCAGCAGTTTTGCCGAACTATAACGTAAGTAGAACAGGATACAATGAAGTAGATTTGACGGATAACAAAGTTCAAAACGCTAAAATTGACTTCTCTTTACATTTCAAGCCTTGGGCTAATGATACTGAAATTATCTTTCAAAGTAAATTTGGTTTTGGAAACACCGTATACCAAGGTGCTAACAGATATTATTTGAATGGTTTCTTCATGCAACAGCATAAATTAGAATTAAAAGGTAAAAACTTTTTCGTAAGAGGTTATTTCACAACAGAAGATGGTGGAAATTCATACGATATGTTGTTTACAGGTTTAAACATCAACAGACAATGGAAATCAGACAACCAATGGTTTGGAGAATATGCTGGTGCTTATATTCAATCTACACTTATTAATGGAGCTACACCAACTCAAGCACACGCTTTTGCTAGAGGTGTTGCTGATACTGGTAGATTAGTTCCTGGTTCTGATGCTTTTAAATCGGCTTTCAATAAAGTAATCGCTGATCCTAATGTATTAACAGGTTCTAAATTAGTAGACAACTCATATATGTATCATTCTGATGCAAATTATAACTTTAAAGATGTAGTGAAGTTTGCTGAAATCCAAGTTGGAGGTTCATTCAGATTATATGAATTAAACTCTTTCGGAAGAATCTACACGGATTATACAAGTCAAATTAATTATAATGAATATGGTGCATACACTCAAATTCAAAAGAAATTAATGGATGACAGATTGAAATTAACAGGTTCTGTTCGTTACGATAAAGCTAAAAACTTTGATGGAAACTTCTCTCCGAGAATTTCAGCGGTTTATTCTGCAGGTGAGAGAAAAGCTCATACTTTCAGAGGTTCTTTCCAAACAGGTTTCCGTAATCCATCTACACAAGATCAGTACATCGGTTTTAACGTTGGAAACGCAGTTTTACTTGGTTCAGCGCCAGACAACTTAATTAGATATTCTGAAACTTTACCAGTAACTTCTCCATTAGGGCAGTTAGTGGTTGGAGGTACAACTACTACAATAAACGGTAATAACGCTTATTATAATTCTTATACAGCTGCATCTGTACAACAATTTGCTGCTCTAGCAGGAACTAACCCAGTAGCAGCTGCAGGTTTGTTGAAAAGAACAAATGTAGGTTTAGTTAAACCAGAAACAGTAAAAGCATTTGAATTAGGATACAGAGGTCAAGTTGAAAAATTATCTTTCGACTTAAACGGTTACTATAACATTTATAATGACTTTATCGGAAACATTACTGTTGTTGCTCCAACTTACGGAACAGCACAAGATGCACCTAATTTAGCTGCAGGTCCAACAAACGCAGGAGTTCAGTCAGTAGATGCAATTAGAACAGGTAATACTAGAGCATTCCAATTATATACTAACACTAATATCGAAATTAAATCTATTGGTTTTGGTGCTGGAGTATCTTATAAATTACCAAGAAATTTTGAAGTTAGTGCAAACTATAACTATGCTCAGTTTGACTTTGATCAAAATTTAGACCCAAGTTTTGAAGCAGGTTTCAATACTCCTAAACACAGAGTAAAAGGTTCTTTCAGTAATGATAAATTGTTCAAAAACTTTGGTTTCAATGTAAGTGCAAGATGGAATGATGAGTACAAATGGGAATCTACATTTGCTGATGGGATGATTGATGCTGCAACCGTTATTGATGCACAAATCAATTACAGTATTCCAAAATTAAAATCTATTATCAAACTTGGTGCTTCAAATATTGGTGGTCAAGAATACCAACAAGTTCTTGGAGCAGGTTTAATTGGTCAACAATATTTTGCTTCTTGGACAATTACACCATAATTTATTAATAAAAATTTATAATACTTTAAGATTATGATAAAAAATATCAAATGGCTATTCTTGGTTTCATTAACCTTTGTAGCTTGTAATAACGATGACGAGGTGACTACGGTTCCAAATTCGTCTGACGGATTACCATTAACAGCGGGTACTGCTGATTTTACTAAATATGTTGCTCTTGGTAATTCATTAACGGCTGGTTTTAGTGATAATGCCTTGTTTATTGAAGGTCAAAAAGGATCTTACACTAACATTCTTGCGCAGCAATTTGCTCAAGTTGGAGGTGGAGAATTCAAAATCCCATTTATGAATGATAATGTTGGCGGATTACTTTTTGGAGGAATGCAAATTCAAGGCGCAAGATTGTATTTTAACGGAACAGCTCCAGTGCCAGTTACAGGAACTCCTACAACAGAAGTAACAACAAAATTAACAGGTGCATTCAATAATTTAGGTGTTCCAGGTGCAAAAAGTTATCATTTGCTTGCAGCAGGTTATGGAAATCCAGCAGGAGTTCCACTTGGACAAGCTAATCCTTATTATGCTAGATTTGCCTCTTCTGCAACTGCTAAAGTTGTTGATGACGCCACGGCACAAAATCCAACTTTCTTTTCTCTATGGATTGGAAACAACGATGTTCTAGGGTATGCAACATCAGGCGGTACAGGTGTGAATCGTACTGGAAATCCTAATGTAGCTGCTTATGGTGCTAATGATATTACAGATCCAACTGCTTTCGCAGGAGTTTATAATACTTTAGTTACTAATTTAACTGCTAACGGTGCAAAAGGTGTAGTTGCAAATATACCTTATGTTACTTCTGTGCCTTTTTTCACCACTGTTAAGTTTAATGCTGCTACATTATCAGCAGCTCAAGCCGCAGCACTTAATTCTGGATATGCACCTTATAATGGTGGTTTGCAATTAGCTAAAAATGCAGGTTTAATTACGGAGCAAGAAAGAGTAGAAAGAACCATTACATTTGCAGCAGGTCCAAATGCTTTAGTGATTGTAGATGAGTACTTAACAAATTTATCAGGATTAAGTTTACCGTCTTATAGACAAGCTACTGCAGCAGATTATGTTTTGTTATCTTCAGGTGGAGTTAGTGCACAAGCGCATTTACAAGCGGGTAACGGAACACAATTTCCATTAGCAGATAAATGGGTATTATCTAAAGGCGAGACGGCTGAAGTAAAAACAGCAACTGATGCTTACAATGCCACTATTTCTTCGATTGCTACTGCAAAAGGATTAGCTTTTGTTGACGCAAATGCAGCTTTAGTTCAAGTGGCTGGTGCAGGAATTAGCAATGGTGGATTCACTGTTACATCAGCATTTGTTACAGGTGGTGGTTTTTCTCTTGATGGTGTTCACCCAAGTCCAAGAGGATATGCTTTAATTGCTAATAAATTTTTACAAGCAATCAATAGTAAGTTTGGTTCAAATTTCAAAGATGTAAACTTTGGAAACTACCGAATCTTATTTCCAGCAAACCCAGCAAACTTTTAAAACAGTTTAAAATAGTAAATCAAAAAACCATCAACTTCGGTTGGTGGTTTTTTTGTTTTTGTAAGGATTTCTTTGTCACGGAATCAAACTTTAGAAAAAAAATCAAAAAATGCATAAAAAAATAGCTTTTTGCTATTGATTTTCTATTTAGAAAATTTATCTTTGCACTCTGAAAAAAGACATCATTTTTTCATTTCTAAAACGCTATTAAATAAATACATAAGCAATGTCAAAAGCAATAGGAAAAGTTTCTCAAATCATCGGGCCAGTAGTTGACGTAGTATTCAACACTAAAGATGCTGAATTACCAAAAATTTATGATTCATTAGAAATCACTAAAAAAGATGGTACTTTACTTGTACTTGAAGTACAATCTCATATCGGAGAAGATACCGTTCGTACAATCTCTATGGATTCTACCGATGGTTTAAGTAGAGGTACAGATGTAGTATCTACTGGAAATCCAATTCAAATGCCAATCGGTGCCGATGTTTACGGACGTTTGTTTAACGTAATCGGTGATGCAATTGATGGATTAGGAGACTTACCAAAAACAGGTGAAAACGGATTGTCTATTCACCGTCAAGCACCAAGATTTGAAGATTTATCTACTTCTTCTGAAGTTTTATTTACAGGTATCAAAGTAATCGATTTAATTGAGCCTTATGCTAAAGGTGGTAAAATTGGATTGTTTGGTGGTGCTGGAGTTGGTAAAACAGTATTAATTCAGGAGTTGATTAACAATATTGCAAAAGGTCACGGTGGTCTTTCTGTATTTGCAGGAGTAGGAGAAAGAACACGTGAAGGTAATGACTTACTTCGTGAGATGTTAGAGTCAGGAATTATCAAGTATGGTGAAGAATTCATGCACTCTATGGAAAATGGAGGATGGGATTTAACTAAAGTTGATAAATTGGGAATGAGAGATTCGAAAGCTACTTTCGTTTTCGGACAAATGAATGAGCCACCAGGAGCAAGAGCTCGTGTTGCTTTATCTGGTTTGTCTATCGCAGAATACTTCCGTGATGGAGCAGGTTCAGATCAAGGTAAAGACGTACTTTTCTTCGTTGATAACATCTTCCGTTTTACACAAGCAGGTTCAGAGGTGTCAGCACTTTTAGGACGTATGCCATCGGCGGTAGGTTACCAACCAACATTAGCAACAGAAATGGGTGCGATGCAAGAAAGAATTACATCTACTAAAAAAGGATCTATTACATCAGTACAAGCGGTTTACGTTCCTGCGGATGACTTAACAGATCCAGCTCCAGCAACAACGTTTGCTCACTTAGATGCAACAACAGTATTATCTCGTAAAATTGCTGAGTTAGGTATTTATCCAGCGGTAGATCCACTAGATTCAACTTCTCGTATCTTAACACCACTTATTTTAGGTGATGAGCACTACAACTGTGCACAAAGAGTTAAAGAAATTCTTCAAAAATACAAACAACTTCAAGATATCATCGCAATCCTTGGTATGGAAGAATTGTCTGAAGAAGATAAATTAGCCGTATCAAGAGCTCGTAGAGTACAACGTTTCTTGTCTCAGCCGTTCCACGTGGCAGAGCAATTTACAGGTATTCCTGGAGTATTAGTTGATATTAAAGATACTATCAAAGGATTTAATATGATCATTGATGGTGAATTAGATCACTTGCCAGAAGCAGCTTTCAACCTTAAAGGAACAATTGAAGACGCTATCGAAGCAGGACAAAAAATGTTAGCAGAAGCATAATCAGTTAGCAGTTGGCAGTTGGCAGTATTCAGTGCTAATTACTAATTACTAATTACTAATCACTAAAAAAAATGATTTTAGAAATAGTATCACCAGAAGCTACATTATTTAAAGGAGAAGTTACTGCGGTTTCTTTGCCAGGTGTAGATGGTTCTTTTCAAATATTGAACAATCACGCTCCAATAGTTTCTATTTTAAAACAAGGAACAGTAAAAGTTACTGCAACTAGCTTTAAATTTGAAAAAGAAGTAGAAGATAAATTTACCAAAGTAAACGATCAAAACTACACTTTAGACATTTCTTCAGGAACTATCGAAATGAAAGACAATAAAGTAATTGTGTTAGCCGACTAATACAATTTATAATAAAGTAGGAAAGCCAAGCATTTTTGTTTGGCTTTTTTTTTAATCTGAACTTGTTTTAGATTCTCTATTAAAAGGAAAAGTCAGTTTAATTTTAGTAGCTATTCCAGCTATACGTTCCAAGATTTTGCCCTAAAAACAATTTTTCTAAGGCGCAAAAAGAGCTTCCGTTGGTCGCTTTTTTACACCAAGAAAAAATAAGTTTTTAGACCAAAATGCTTTCCACTGCTATCTGGGCTAGAAATTTCGTTTTCTTTAGTACCTTTGTATAAATGAAAAACTTCCCAAAAGCATTAACGCAAAAATTGCAACTACGTGAGCAAAACAATGCCTTGCGAAAATTGCCAATTGCCAATAATTTAATCGATTTTGCATCCAATGATTATTTAGGTTTTGCAAATTCTGAGGAAATTTTCAATCATACCCATCAATATCTTCTAGAAAATAACATCAAAATAAATGGCGCAACCGGTTCGCGATTAATTTCAGGAAACCATAATTTATATGGTATTACAGAAGACTATATTGCCAAGTTCCATCAATCAGAAACTGCGCTAATTTTCAATTCGGGTTACGATGCTAATGTGGGTTTTTTTAGTTCAGTACCGCAACGCAACGATATCATTCTTTATGACGAATTATGTCACGCCTCGATCCGTGACGGAATTCAAATGAGTAATGCCAAATCGTATAAATTCGATCACAACGATTACAATCATTTAGAAAAATTAATTATAAACCAACTCGAAGCTCGAAATGCTAAACCTGATGCTTTTTACATTGTTACAGAATCTGTCTTTTCAATGGATGGCGATGCACCAAATCTCGAAGAATTAGCTATTCTTTGCGAAAAACACAAGTGCTATTTGGTAATTGATGAAGCACATGCGCTAGGCGTATTCGGAGATTCAGGCGAAGGATTAATTCAATATCAAGGATTGCAAAATAAAATTTTTGCAAGAATCATGACGTTCGGAAAAGGATTAGGTTGTCACGGAGCAGCCATTTTAGGTAGTCATAAACTGAAAAATTATTTGGTAAATTTTGCACGAAGTTTTATTTACACAACCGGACTTTCTCCCCATTCGGTTGCAACAATTTTAACAGCCTATCAACATTTAGAATCCCAAAAAGAAGCCATTCAAAAACTTAAAAGCAACATTCAATTCTTCAACCAAGTAAAATTGCAAATGGGTTTGAAGCCATTGTTTGTTTATAGTAAATCCGCTATCCAATGTGCTATAATTCCTGGAAATGAAAAGGTAAAAGCTATCGCCAATCAATTACAAGAAAACGGATTTGATGTTAAAGCCATCCTGTCACCAACCGTTCCAGAAGGTCAAGAACGACTACGTTTTTGTTTGCATTCCTACAATTCTGAAAAAGAAATCTCGGAAGTATTGAAATTGTTGAGTACTTTTGTGTTTTAAGCCACGGATAAAACGGATTTTACAGATTTACACAGATAAGGAGATGACAAATTTATTACACAAATAGATTACAGATGCAATTCTAAAAGTTTATTATGAAGTATATAATGAGCTTGGTTATGGCTTTCTAGAAAAAGTTTATCAAAATGCAATGTATTTTGAATTAAAATCTCTAGGGTATAAAGTTGAACCACAAAAACAAATTAAAGTTTATTTCAAGAAACAACTAGTTGGAGAATATTATTCTGACTTACTTGTTGAAGATAAAGTAATAGTAGAATTAAAAGCAACTGAATTAATTATGAATGTTCATATAGCGCAAATTATGAACTATTTAAAAGCAACACCTATAGAAGTTGGAATGCTATTAAATTTTGGTGAAGAACCAGAATTTAAAAGATTAATTTATACAAACGATAGAAAAATTAACTTAAAAAATCAGTGATAATCGGTTCAATCCGTTTTATCCGTTGCAAAATAACATGAAACTATTCATCACAGGAATCGGCACCGATGTAGGCAAAACCATAACATCAGCCATTGTAACCCAAGCACTAGAAGCCGATTATTGGAAACCAATTCAAGCAGGTGATTTAGACAATTCTGATAGTCACAAAATCCAACGTTATATTTCAAATGACTGTCATCCTGAGCGCAGTCGAAAGACCGTGATTCACGAAAACAGCTACAAACTTAACACACCTGCAAGTCCACATTTAGCAGCAGCTATTGACGGAATAACAGTAGATTTAGAGCAGATAAAAGTTCCAACTACAGAAAATCATTTAGTGATAGAAGGCGCAGGCGGATTACTAGTTCCTTTAAACGACAACGATACAATAATCGATTTAATACAACCTGATTACAAAATAATTTTGGTTTCACGCCATTATTTGGGAAGCATCAACCATACTTTATTGTCATTCGAAGCCTTAAAAAGCAGAAATTTGAAAGTAGCAGGAATCATTTTTTCAGGTGACGAGAACAAAGCTACCGAAGAAATTATCCTTTCAAAAACCAAAGCCAAATGCATCGGAAGAATTGACAACGAACCTTATTTCGATCAAAATGTAATTCAATATTACGCTGATAAATTTAGAGAGAATCTCTTAAATTTAGAATAAAGAAAATAGAACATAGAAAATTGACTTCATATTTGTAGCAATTATACATTTAGTCTTTTTTCTTTTTTCTTTTCTCTATTTTCTATAATCTATTTTCTATAATCTATTATCAAAAAAATGAACTTTTCCCAAAGAGATAAAAAACACAACTGGCATCCATACACACAACACAAAACAGCACCCAACTTTCCAGCGATAGTTAAAGGAAAAGACGCTTTGTTGTGGGACGAAAATGATAAAGAATACATCGACGCTATTGCCTCATGGTGGGTGAATCCTTTTGGACATTCCAACAAGATTATTGCCGATGCCATTTATGAGCAATTAACTACTTTAGAACACGTTTTGTTTGGTGGATTTACTCACAATAAAGCCGTAGAATTATCCGAAAAATTAATGGAAATTCTGCCTTCCAATCAACAAAAGATTTTCTATTCTGATAATGGTTCCACTGCTGTAGAAATAGCAGTAAAATGTGCACTACAATACAATTACAACAAAGGTGAAAAACGAACCAAAGTCATCGCCTTCGAAGATGCTTTTCACGGAGACACTTTCGGAGCTATGGCAGCAAGCGGAATTACCTTTTTTACAGAAGCGTTTAAAGGTTCACTTCTAGAAGTAGTTCGCATCCCGATTCCGACAGAAGGTAATGAAGAACAAACCTTATTCGCGCTAGAAAATCTTGTGAAAACCAACGAATTTGCGGCGTTCATTTTTGAACCATTAGTGCTTGGCGCTGCCGGAATGATTATGTATTCACCAGAGGTTTTAGATCAATTAATTGCTATTTGCAACCAGTATAAGGTATTCACCATTGCCGACGAAGTAATGACTGGTTTTGGTAAAACAGGAAAAACCTTTGCGAGTGATTATTTGCAAAACAAGCCTGACATGATGTGTCTCTCTAAAGCTTTGACTGGTGGTACAATTCCAATGGCGATTACTACCTTTACGCAAGAAATTTTTGAAGGCTTTTACGACGATGACGTTAATAAGGCTTTGTTTCACGGACATACATTCACGGCAAATCCTACAGGTTGTGCCGCAGCCTTAGCTAGTATTTCACTTTTGCAAACCGAGGCAATGCAAAGCAATATTCAAGAAGTGCATCAATCGCATATAGAATTTGAACAGAAGATAAAAAACCATCCTAAAGTAAAAACCACTAGAGTTCTCGGAGTAATTTTTGCACTCGAGGTCAAAACCGAAACCCAAGAGAGTTACTACGGAACAATGCGTAACAAACTCTATAATTTTTTCATCGAAAACGGCGTAATTTTACGTCCTGTTGGAAACATAGTTTACATTCTGCCGCCATATATTATTACTCCAAATCAATTACAAAAAGTCTATCAAACCATCGAGAAAGCTTTAGATATAGTTTAGTTTTTTTATTAGGAGCGAATGGCTTGGGCTTTATCAGCAATCCTTATTCCTGCCACAGAAACTCGCTTTTTTTATTGCGTTGCCGTCGAACGCCGCAGCAACGCAATAAAAAAGAGCTCAAACAATTTCAGTGTCAGGGCTAAACGGTAAACCATTTGAATATTTGTTAAAGACATAAAAACTTTGCGAACTATTTTATGCTAATTTCAATTCGTGATAATTCGTGAAATTCGTGTCAATTATTTCAAATCATTTCCTTAAAAAAAAGTAAAATCATAGCGAACTTTGCCGTAAACTTTGCGAACTTTGCCGTTAAATATGAAGACCAAAATCGCCATTACTGCTTTAGCGTCCATTTCACCTTTAGGAAAAAATCCTGAGGCTATTTGGCGCAATTATCTTTCATCAACCACACTAATTTCAACCAAAGACTTTAACGGAAAACCACAATTTGTAGCCACAATTCCGCAAGAAATTAAAGACGAAATCGAAGTCTTAAAAAAGAGCGAAATCAAATACAAAGCTTTAGACGAAACGGTCTTACTTTCTATTTTAGTTTCGCGTCAAGCCATACAAAATGCAGGTTGGAAAAAAGGTGATGATTTTGGAATCAACATTGGCTCGTCTCGTGGTGCCACACAATTATTTGAAAAATACCACAAAGAATTCCTTGAAACAGGAAAAACAGCAACCTTAGCCTCACCAACCACAACTTTAGGAAATATTTCATCGTGGGTAGCACACGATTTAAAAAACAACGGACCAGAAATTTCGCATTCCATAACTTGTTCGACTGCTTTGCATTCTGTTCTTAATGCCGTAGCTTGGTTGCAATCGGGTATGGCAACTAAATTTTTAGTCGGTGGCAGTGAAGCACCGTTAACCAATTTTACTATCGCACAAATGCACGCTTTAAAGATTTATAGCAAAGAAGCACCTCGACAAACTCAGTGTGACAATAATAAATCAATTGTCAATATAGAGCACAAAGGTCAGTCTGAACCTGTCGAAGACGTTTTTTATCCCTGTAGAGCTTTTGATTTTAATAAAACCAAAAACACAATGGTGCTTGGCGAAGGCGCATCAGTGGCTTGTTTAGAAATTGGAAAAAAAGATAACGCGATAGCCTATATCGAAGGAATTGGCTACGCAACTGATGATATCGAACATAATATTTCGATTTCTGATGAAGCTATTTGTTTTCAAAAATCAATGAAAATGGCGTTGCAAAACACCAAACTAGAAGAAGTCGATGCTATTGTAATGCACATGCCCGGAACTTTAAAAGGCGACACTTCCGAATATAAAGCCATTCAAAAAATATTCCAACAAAATCTACCAATGCTTACTACAAATAAGTGGAAGGTCGGCCACACATTTGGCGCTTCAGGTATGTTGAATATGGAGTTAGCGCTAATGATGATGCAACACAATCAATTCATCGAAGTGCCATTTGCTGAAAAGCAAACCCAAAGAAAAGAAATAAAAAAAGTATTGATAAATGCGGTAGGTTTCGGCGGAAATGCCGTAAGTATTTTGTTATCAAAAGATTTCTAAAACTTCAAAAATCAATTTCAACTTCAAAAATCAACTTCAAAAACCAACCTGAAACCCGCAACCCGCAACTATTGCTCCAACTCCTTCACTTTTTCATAAACGCGTTCGCTTTCCCAACCTTTGCGAAGTAAATAGTCGCAGAATTTTTTGCGTTTTTTCAAAGCGTTTGATTCCGTTATAGTTTCCCAATGTTTTTCGGCCAAGTGGTCAAATGTCGTTTCGTATTCATCAGCCGGAATTTCTTTCAGTGCTTTAGTCACCAAATAATCAGATATTTTTCGTGCTTTCAATTCGTTTTTGATTCGGATCTTACCCCATTTTTTCTGATGAAATTTACTGATGGAAAAAATCGATGCAAAACGCTCTTCGTTTAGGAAATTACTTTCAATTAAATGCACGATGATATGGTCTCGTTCATTAGAATTTAAAATAAAGCTGCGCAACTTCTCCGACACCTCAATATGGCATCGTTCCTGATAAGAACAGTAGTATTCCATCTTTTGTACAACTTCTTCTACAGAACTAATTGATTTTGAGTTCAAAACGTTAAAAAGGCTTGAAATTTGTTAATAATTTGATAACGCAAAAGTATTGAAATTGTGTGAATTAGAAGTAATTTTGTAGTCCCAAATTGTTAGTAAAAAATTAAAAAAAAACTAAATTCATTTTTATGAAATTTAAAATAATTATTGTTGCGTTGTTGTTTAGTTGTTTTTCTTTTGGGCAAGCAATTTATCAAAATGATTTTGGAACAACTGCGATTACAACTAAGCCTTTTGTTAATACGCCAATTGTTTTCGATCCAAATCTTAATAGTTCGTCTTGGACAACAAGTGCCGCAGGTTTTGGTGGTTTTGCTGGAAATGGAGGTGCGCCAAGTCAGAGTCTATCTTTATCAAATTCATCAGGAACACCTACAATGACGCTAACTTTTAACGTTGCAGTAGGTTATCAATTATCCATTACGCAATTTGATTTTTGGAGAATTAGAAGTACTACTGGAGCGCAAAATTGGTCTATGACGGTCAATGGGACAAATGTTGGGACTGGAACTATTCCAACTACAGGAGCTACGTTAGGGGTTACAAATGTTTCTACACCAATATCAGGATTAACAGGTACTATTACAGTTGTAATGACTTATTCTGGAGCAAGTAGTACTGGAACCTGTAGATTAGATGATTTTACATTGTATGGTTCAGTTACTTCTTTGTGTTCAGCAGCAGCAACTAGCGGAACTATTTCAGGAACAACAACGGCTTGTACTTCAACGTCATTAAGTTATGTAGGAACTGGTTCGGCAACTTTTGTCAATTATTGGCAAACAAGTCCATCTGGTACTTCATTTGCGAATCCAGCATCAAGTGCTTTAACGGTTAGTACAAGTGGTTCAAATTATGTAAGAGCTTACGATAGCACTTTGGGTTGTTGGTCGAATACAGCAGTTGGACCAACCAACGTTACCATAAACCAACCCATATCCATTACAACACAACCTGCAAATACCACTGTTTCTAATGGTAGTAATACCTCGATAAGTGTAGTGGCAACAAATGCTTCTGGCTATCAGTGGTATGTAAATACTGGATCTGGTTTTACACCTATTGCGAATGGCGGTGTTTATTCAACCGCTACTACAGCATCTTTAACGATAACAGGCGCAACTTTTGCTATGAACGGTTATCAATATCAATGTCTTGTCACAGGAACTGCTCCTTGTGGAAATGTTACTTCAAGTACTGCTATTTTATCAGTAATAAATCCATTAATTACTTTGGCAGATAATGGCACACAAGTTACAGCTGCTAATGCTCCGCAAGGAACTACTAATGTTGTTCTTCATAAATTTCAATTGACTACTAATGTTACAACAAATCTTATAGGTATTGCGAATGTTGTAACTACTGGAACTTATGCTTCAACTGATGTTCTTAATTTGAAAGTTAGGTATTCGGTTGACAATGTTCTAGATGTTGCCGATGCTACCTTAAGTACCTTAACCAATCCTGGTGTTGCTGGTACAAAATCGTTTTCTGGTTTTACAACTCAGACTATTCTCGCATCAACAACAGGTTACGTTTTTATTACAGCTGATGTTTCTGCAACAGCAGTAATAGGAAATAACATTGCTTTAAATCAAATTGCGACAACTAACTTAGTTTTTTCTACAGGAGTTAAAGTTGGCTCTACAACTAATGGTGGATTACAAACCTTTTCAGCTTCACCGCCAAATGCACCAGTATCACTTACTCTTGGGTGTACAACTAATACAACTCAGGTTTTGTCTTGGACTGCTCCAGCGACTGGAACGTTTGATGGTTATTTTTTAGTAGTAAGAGAAGGTGGATTAGCTCCACATGCTGTTACGGCATTAGTTGCTTCTTCACAAATTAACAATTTAGATTATACATTGGCTCCAACTTTTGGAAGTACAGCTCCTTTATCAAAAGTTTTATATATCGGGACAGCAACTACCGTAACGGTAACTAATCTTACTCCAGGAGTTTTTTATACTTATGAATTACGTGCCTATAAAAATAGCGGTTCTAGTTCTGCCTATTCAACAGGTATAACAAGAACTAAAACTCAAGGATTGCCTAACGTTTCAAGTGCAACAACATCTGCAGGAAATACGAGTGGTTCACTTACTTGGTCTAATCCATCTGCTACTTGTTTTGATCAAGTGTTAGTTGTAGTTACAGCAACCTCAGGCATTACATTTGTTCCATCAGGAAATACTACAACAGCTTACACTCCAAATACTGTTTTCTCAACATTTAATCAACCAGTTTTTTATTCAAGTGGAAACTATGTTAATATAACTGGTTTAACCAATGGAGTAACTTATTATTTAGAAATTTTTGTGCGAAATGGTTCTGAATGGAGTTCAGGTGTAGAAGTAAGTATAACTCCAATTAATGTTGTGCCAACCGTTCTAAAAACAGGAGATTTATTTTTAATCGCTTACAATAATACTTTTAGTGGTGCTAATGATGCAATTCGATTATTGACTTTAGTAGATATTAATCCTGGAACTAAATTTCTGTGGGCTAATGGAACTTATGAAACTGGTGGTAATCCTGCAGCTAATGTTAGAACAGACAAATGGTTTGATTGTACTACTGCGCCAACAGGAAATATTCCCTATTTAGAATTTACATATATAGGTAGTTCAGTTATTCCAGCAGCGTCAACTTTTTGTATCGAAACCGTTTCTGCTGGAACTACATCTACTATTTCTGGAATTTCTCCTTTAGGTACAGTTTTTCCAAATACAGATTTTACCATTATTTGTAAAAGTGCTGATGGTTCAACAAATTTAAGTCACGGAACAGTAAACGTTTCTTCTTCAAGTCCAGACTCTATGTTTTTGATGCAAGGAAACTTCTCATATGCAGCTACAGGATCAACTTTTTCAGGAACAGTTTTATCAGGAATTCAAGATGGTGGACTGTGGTATGATTTAACGGATGATTTAACATTAACTACAGGAAATAATCTTAGAAAATCTAGAAAACATCCACAATTGTTATGTGCATCCATTCAAGGAAATCTAACTCCAAATACTTATCAAGTTAGTTATAATGTTTCATCATCAACTTATACAACTGGTAATCGACCATATTTATTAGGTTCTATTTTAAATTATACAACTAATTGGATTAATGCATTTGGTTCTTGTCCAGCAACATCACCATTTGTAATTACAGCATCTGATCCTTTTAATAGATGGACAGGAAATATAAGTACAAATTGGTTTGATTGTAATAATTGGGCTTTACTAACTGTGCCAGACGAATTAACGGATGTTTCAATATTAGCTTCTGCGGCTAGAGATGCAGTTATCGATTATACTGCTCCATATTCAGATGGGTTTTCGGATGTAGCAAAGTGTAAAGCTTTAACTATATCTGGTAGAAAAGTTCAAATAGAAGCAAATCCATTCAACAAGTTAGAAGTTCATGAAAATTTAGTTATCGATACTTCAGGCGTTTTAGATATGGACGATAGTAATGCTTCTACAACTGATGGTTTGATTACTTTATACGGAAATTGGACAAACAATGTTGGAACAACAGCTTTTTTAGAAGGTAATGGAACTATTAATTTTGTAGGAAGCTCAACTCAGGTTGTTAATTCTAATGTTCATTCAAATACAGAAACATTTTATAATGTTATTTTAGACAATGATTTCAACACTGCGTCGTCAAATAATTTAATTGCTACTGGAAATTTAGAAGTAAAAACTAATAAAATACTAACAATTAATTCTAATGATTATACAATCGCAGGAAAAAAACTCACCAATTATGGAGACATATTAATTGCAAATAATGGTCAACTTATTCAAGTAGATGAAGCTGATAATAATGATGGTGATTACACCGGAACCAAATTTCAATTGACTAGAACCGCACAAGCAAAAAGTTTGGACTACGTTTATTGGAGTTCGCCAACAGAGAATTTTGCTGTATCTAATTTACCAAATAATTACCGTTACCAATGGAATACTTTAAACAATAATGGCAACGGAACATTGGGAAATTGGGTGAATGCTGCAGGAACAATGACTAAAGGAAGAGGTTACATAGCAAGAGCTTCCAACGGATCAGCTACGGCTGTACCATTGAATACTGTTTTTACGGGTAAACCCCACAACGGACAGTTCAATTATCAAATTTTTAGAGGAAATTATACTGGAGCAGACTATGATGCTGATTTAACCAATGCAACTAATTTGCCTACTACTGCTTTCGATGATAACTGGAATTTAGTCGGAAATCCGTATCCATCAGCAATTGATGCAATGGAATTTATTAATTTGAATACCGCAACCAACAATGTAAAAATGGTGGGTGCCATTTGGATTTGGAAACACGGAATAAACCCATCTTCTAATGTCAGTCCTTTTTATCAAAATTTTGCCTTGAATTATAGTCCAAATGATTATATAAAATTTAATGCAATGGGGTCATCTGAACCAACCATGTTTACTAATGGTAAAATTGCATCAGGACAAGGTTTCATGATTAACATGAGTGACGAATTATCGCCAGGTGTACCAAATCCTAGCGGTAGCACAATAACATTTACTAATGGTTTAAGAACTGGTCCATCAGATGCTGTTTATGATAATACCGATTTTTTTAGGCCATCTAATGCTACTGTTGGGCAACCTGAGGAGAGACACCGTATTTGGTTAGATATCGTCAATACAACGTCGGGCGATATGGATAGAACATTGTTAGGCTATGCCACCAATGCAACTTTAGGAGTTGATAATTTGTATGATTGTTTTACAAGACCAAAATCTGAGATAAGTTTATATTCTTTGATTGATAACAAGCCTTATGCTATTCAAGGTCGTGCGCTACCATTTGATACTGAAGATCGTGTTCCAATGGGAATTAATGTGGTACAATCAGGAAATCATACTGTTGCCATTAATACAGTTGATGGACTATTTTTGCAAAATCAAGATATTTATTTAGAAGATAAAGTATTGAATATCATACACGATTTAAAACAAGCACCATATAATTTTACGTCTGCAGTTGGAACGTATAACGACCGTTTTGTTTTAAGATATACCACAGCAGCATTGAATACTCAAAATTTTGATACTATAGATAGTTCAGTGGTTGTTGCTGCAAATGAAGGTCAAATTGCAATCAAATCAGTAAATGAATTGTTGCTTGATGTAACTGTTTATGATGTTTTAGGAAGACAACTACTTAGCAAAACTAAAATTGAATTAAATGACCTAGTTTTAAATTCTATATCAGCGAGAAATCAAGCGTTGATTGTAAAGATAAAATTAGCAAATGGTACAATCATTACCAGAAAAGTAGTGCTATAATTTCAAATTAGATTATACAAAAAATCCCAAGCTTAGTAAGTTTGGGATTTTTTTAGTTGCAATATAAATTATTTTTCTTTTCCAGAAGCTTCTAGGTTTCTTTCAATTTTATGATCAGGTCTTGACCATCTTGGTTTTTCACCTAACGATTGAAATTGGGAATCTTCCGCCTCTACCGTTGTAGGTTGCATTAACTTGATGAATGGTTTTTGAGCTTGTAATCCCAAAGTTTCAAACATTTTCATGTCTTCATTAACATCTGGATTAGGTGTTGTCAAAAGTTTATCGCCAGCAAATATTGAGTTAGCACCAGCAAAGAAACACATAGCCTGACCTTCACGTGACATTTCTGTTCTACCTGCTGAAAGACGTACTTGCGTTTCAGGCATAATGATTCTTGTTGTGGCTACCATTCGAATCATTTCCCAAATTTCAACTGGTTTTTCGTTTTCCATCGGCGTTCCTTCAACAGCTACCAAAGCATTAATCGGCACCGATTCAGGTTGTGGATTTAAAGTAGACAATGCCACTAACATTCCAGCTCGGTCTTCAATACTTTCTCCCATTCCGATGATTCCACCACTACAAACAGTAACATTAGTTTTTCTAACGTTATCTATGGTTTGCAAACGATCTTCAAATCCGCGTGTTGAAATTACTTCTTTATAGTATTCTTCAGAAGTATCTAAATTATGATTATAGGCATACAATCCTGCTTCAGCAAGACGTTGTGCTTGATTTTCGGTTAACATTCCCAATGTGCAACAAACTTCCATTTCAAGTTTATTGATGGTTCTAACCATTTCTAAAACTTGATCAAATTCTGGTCCGTCTTTTACATTTCTCCAAGCTGCACCCATACAAACTCTTGAAGAACCATTGGATTTAGCTCTAAGTGCTTGTGCTTTAACTTGGCTAACAGACATTAAATCGTTGCCTTCAATATCAGTATGGTATCTTGCTGCTTGTGGGCAATAACCACAATCTTCAGGGCAACCTCCAGTTTTTATAGATAATAGTGTAGAAACTTGAACCACATTTGGGTCGTGATTAGCTCTATGTATCGTTGCTGCTTCATACATCAAATCCATTAAAGGTTTGTTGTAAATAGCAATAATTTCTTCTTTTGTCCAATTATGTTTTGTTGTACTCATAGTTCTTTTTATTGGTCTTCAAAAGTAGTTAAATTGTTTTGAAGTAAAAAAAGAAATTAAAAGCAATAATTAAGACTCTGATAAAAATACGTTTTTGGTTCTCCAATATTGCATGTTGATAAAAACCACCATCATTACAGAGGCAATTCCTTCAATAAACAAACCAAAACTATATTCGGCAATAGTAGGATTACCACCAAAAAGAAATGCTTCTGATAAATTGTTAATGTAGTAAGTGTTTTCTTTGAAAATATTTAAATAAACAATCAAACCTATAATTCCCAAGCTAATACCGATGAATCCAGTCAATGCTGTAGAGGTGATGTTTTGCATATAACCCGTAATTCCTTCTTTAAGATTAGAATTGATTGTTTTATTTAAGGCATAAATTACAATTAACACGTTGAAAATTCTCAAAATGTAATATTGTGACAAACCCAATGCTTCCATCAGTAAGAAATAAATTCCAATACCAAGGAACATTACAAAACCATTTATTAATTCTTTAGATAATTTCATAATTGCAACTTTTAATGTTAGTAAAATAGATTAATTCATCTAAAATTACCAATTAAAATGTTAAGTTGCTGAAAATTAACAAATAATAAGGTTCTGTTTAAGTTTGTTTTTATTTTTTGAAAAACGCAATTGCTTTATCTTTGTCTATTTGAATTTGGTTTTTTAACGCATCTAAAGAGTCAAATTTTTGCTCGTCTCTTATAAACTCCAGAATTTCTACCGTTAGGGTTTCATTATAGATTTCAGTGTCAAAATCTAAAAAATAAACTTCGATAGTTCTATTACCACCATCAACGGTTGGTCTTGTACCAATGTTCATTACGCCAAAAATGGTTTTGGAGTCATAACTGCTTTTCACAATATAAACACCGTTTTTTGGTATTAATTTGAAGTTTTCTTTTATAGAAATATTGGCTGTTGGAAATCCAATAGTGCGGCCCAATTGTTTTCCTTGAACTACTGTACCAGTGAACGAATAATTATATCCAAGATAATTATTTGCTAAAATAATGTTTCCTTCAAGTATCGCATTTCTAATTTTGGTCGAACTAACTGCGTTTTCGTTGATTTCTTGTGCAGAAATTTGTTCTACTTCAAATCCATATTCATTCCCAAATACAATCAAATCATTTATGTCTGCCGTTCTATTTCGGCCAAAACGGTGGTCGTGACCGATTACTATTTTTTGGATATTAAGTTGGTCTACTAAAATCTTTGATACAAATTCTTCGGCAGTCAATCGCGAGAATTCTTGATCAAACGGATGAATGATTAAATTGTCAATGCCTGCTTGTTCTAAAAGTTTTGTTTTTTCGTCTACAGTGTTTAATAACTGAATGGTTGAATTGTCTTGAAGTACCATTCTCGGATGAGGAAAGAAGGTCAACACCACACTTTCGCAATTTAAATCACGAGAACTTTGAATTATTTTTTCAAGGATTTTCTTGTGACCAAAATGCACACCATCAAAAGTACCAATAGTTACAATTGATTTTGCTTTGTTATATTCTTTTATATTAGTGTAGGTTTTCAAAAGGATTGTATTTGAGCGCAAAGATAATTTATTTAAATCGTTTGAAGAAATTAAGTAAAAATTTACAATTTGTTGGTTGACAGTCATAAATTAGTGAAATCTAGAATTTTAGTTTTTATTATTTGATTTGCTTTTATATATTTACGGCCTTATTAACTAACTAAATTTATGAAAAAAATTACAGTACTAACCTTGATTACCCTTATAATAACTACTTTAGGGTATTCACAATCTAATCGATTTTGGGTTTCACACAATCCAAATGATCGAATCATTAATAAAGATAAAGCAGTTGAAAGGCTAGCTTTTCCAAAAGAGTTTAAATTATTTGATTTAAACATTACGCCATTAAGACAACAATTGTTTTCAATAGTTGGACCACAAGCAAGTACGAGAACTACTATCATTTCACTTCCCAATGCTGATGGTGGAATCGAGGAGTTTGAAGTAAATGAAGCTTCTAATTTTGAAGCCGATTTACAAGCACAATTTCCACAAATCAGAGCTTATTCTGGAAAAGGAATTACGGATAGATTTGCCACTTTAAAATTAAGTATTTCTCCGCAAGGAATTCAAACAATGGTTTTCAGAGCTGATAAGCCTTCAGAATTTATTGAAGCTTATTCGCAAGACCACGTAACTTATGCTGTATTTAAATCACAAAGACAAAAAGGTGGTTTACCTTGGACATGTGCTACCGAAGAGCATAAATTGGTAGACGATTTAAATCATAGAGTAGCTACTAATACAACAGCTTTGTCTAATGCAGGAGAATTAAAAACAATGCGTTTAGCACAGTCGTGTAATGCAGAATATTCTAATTATTTTGGTGCAACTAATGCTAGTCAAGTAGGATTAGTGCTTGCTGCTTTCAATGCAACCTTAACTCGTTGCAATGGTATTTATGAAAAAGATTTAGCATTGCATTTAAATTTAGTGGCTAGTTCTACTAATGTTATTTATTACAATCCAGCAACCGATCCATATACTGGAATGGCTAATTGGAATACACAATTGCAACAAGCTCTTAATACTACTTTAACAGGTACAGGTACAAGTTTAGCAGCAAACAATGCTGCTTATGATATTGGACATATGTTTGGTTCTACTGGCGGTGGAGGAAATGCAGGTTGTATAGGTTGCGTTTGTGTTAACGGTATTGCTGCAGGAACTGGAGCTACTAAAGGTAGAGGAATTACTTCTCCTGCTGACGGTGTTCCACAAGGAGACAACTTTGATATCGATTATGTAGCACACGAGATAGGGCACCAATTGGGTGGAAACCACACGTTTTCTAATTCAAATGAAGGTGCAGGTGTAAATAAAGAAGTAGGTTCAGGAATAACTATTATGGGATATGCAGGAATTACCGGTCAAGACGTGGCTGATCATTCGATAGATATTTTTCATCAAACAACCATTCAACAAATTCAAAACAATTTAGCAACAAGAGCTTGTCTTATTACAACTTCATTGGCTGGAACTAATGCAACTCCAGTGGTTGCGCCAGTAGCTAATTACATCATTCCAAGAAGTACGCCATTTGTTTTAACTAGTTCAGCAACAGATGCTAATGCTAATGATGTATTAACTTATTGTTGGGAGCAAAATGATGATGGTGGTTCTTCAACAGGTGCTAATAGTGTTGCTAGTGAAACTAAAACTATAGGACCAAATTTCATTTCTTACCTTCCAACAGCAACTCCAGTAAGATATTTTCCAAATATTCAATCGATAATTGCTAATTCTCCAACCACAACAACGGTTACAGGAGATCCAGGTGTTTTGACAGAGGCTTTAAGTTCTGTTTCAAGAACTTTGAATTTTAGATTGACAGTTAGAGATAACGCACCTTATAGTGCTACTGCGCCAGTGAGAGTCGGTCAAACAGCTTTTACAGATATGGTTGTTAATGTTAATGCAGCAGCAGGACCTTTTGTAGTTAATGCACCAAATACTGCTGTAACTTGGGTTGCTGGATCAAATCAAACAGTTACTTGGGATGTTGCAGGAACAACTGGTAACGGAGTGAATTCTCCTTTTGTAGATGTTTTCTTGTCTACCGATGGTGGTTTAACCTATCCAATTCAATTGGCAAATAAAGTACCTAATAATGGAAGTACTATTGTAACTGTACCAAATAATGTGGGTACAAATAATAGAATTATGGTTAAAGGATTTGAAAATATTTTCTTTGATATCTCAAACAATAATTTTACTATCACAACAGCTCCAACAACATTTGCAGTAACACAATCTAGCTCACAAAGTAGATTGGTGTGTTCAACGGCATCTGTTACTTATAATTTTGATTATACAGCATTAGCGGGTTTTAACGGTACAACAACGTTTAGCGCAACAGGAAATCCAGCTGGAACAAATGTTATTTTTAACCCAGCAACGCTAAGTGGTTCAAACGGATCAGTGGCAATGACTATTGATAATTTACTAAGTACTCCAGCAGGTGTTTATACAATTTTAGCAACAGCAACTTCTGGAGCTACTGTAAAAACGGTTCCATTTCACTTATACTTAGGATTGCCTGATGTTGTTTTAACAACGCCAGCTAACAATGCAACAGCTCAAAATACGACTTTAAACTTAACATGGGCAGTGAATGCTAGTGCGAGTTCTTATAATGTACAAGTAGCAACAGATGCATCATTTAACTCAATAGTAAGTTCAGGTAATGTTACAACAAATGTTTACAGTGTTACTGGATTAACACAAGGTGTAGCCTATTTTTGGAGAGTGGCACCGGTTAGTGCTAACTGTACGGGTAATTTTAGTTCTGAGTTTAAATTTGTTACGGGAATCGTTTCTTGTGTAACTGGAAATTCAACTAATGTTCCTTTAGTAATTCCAACTACCGCTAATGCAACGGTTAATTCTACATTGAATATTACGGGACAAACTACTACCATATCTGATGCCAATATTACTCTAGACATTACGCATACTTGGGTAAATGACTTAGTACTTACTTTAATTAGTCCTTCTGGAACGCAAGTGCAACTAGTATCTCGTCCATGTACAAATGCGGCGTTGAATAATATTGTAACTACATTTGATGATTCAGGAAACCCATTAGTTTGTGCTAATAATCCAGCAATTGGTGGAGTTGTAATACCAGCTCAAGCATTAGCAGCTTTAAATGGTCAACCAATGAATGGTACTTGGACTTTGAGAGTTCTTGATGCTGCAGCTCAAGATGGTGGTTCAATAAACAGCTGGAGTTTGAATCTATGTAATATTGCTGAAGCTCTTGCAGTGAATCAAAATGTATTTGAAAACTTTGTACTTTCTCCAAATCCGAATAATGGAACTTTTACGGTTCAATTTAATTCGGCATCAAGCAATGAGATAGTAATCGGTGTGCACGATATTAGAGGTAGAGAAGTTTTCGCAAAATCATACCAAAATAATGGTTTCTTCAACGAAAAATTACAATTAGAAAACGTAGAATCTGGCGTTTATCTTGTTAATATTCAAGATGGAGATAAGAAAATTACTAAAAAAATTGTGATTCAATAATCAATTGATTAAATATTTTTTAAAGGGAAGTGTTTACTTCCCTTTTTTATTTATTTTTGGGGCTAAATAAAAGATATACAATGAAAAAGATAGTACTTAGTGCACTGATTTTAGTTTCGTTAAATGGTTTTTCCCAACGAACATGTGCAACTACTGAGAAAATGAATGAACTTAAGATGAATAATCCATCTTTTGCCATTCATCATCAAGAAACTATGGATTATTTACAAAATCCAGCTACGGCACAAGCTAATAAGAATACAAATGTTGTGGTAACAATCCCGGTTGTTTTTCACGTTTTATACAAGACTTCGATTCAAAATATTAGTGATGCACAGATAAACTCACAATTGGCTATTTTGAATAATGATTTTAGAAAAACCAATGCTGATTTTTCTTCCGTAGTTCCTGCTGCTTTTCAAGGTTTGGGTGCTGATGCCGAGATTTTATTTTGTAAAGCAACCAGAACACCTGCTGGAGCTGCAACTACTGGGATCGAAAGAAAATCAGTGCCGTCATCGTTTGTCTTTGAAAACAGTTATTATTTAAGTGCAGGTTTAACAGCTTGGGATCCAACTAAATATTTAAATGTTTGGATAGGACGTTTTACAGATAATCAATTGTTAGGATTTGCCTATTTGCCTTCTGCAGCTGGAGAACCTTTTGACGGATTGTGTATAGGCGATCAGTTTTTTGGAAATACAGGAACAGCAACAGCACCATTTAATAAAGGTAGAACGGCAACGCATGAGATTGGACATTATTTTGGATTACTACATCCTTGGGGTGATGATGGTAGCGCTTGCGGTACAGCAGCGAATAATGATGGTGTAACCGATACACCGGCAACTAATGATCCTTATGCAGGATGCCCAACTTTTCCTAATAATGCTAATGCATGTACAACTACAACCAATGGTTCCATGTTTATGAATTATATGGACTATGTTAACGATGCGTGTATGGCATTTTTCACAGCTGGCCAAAAAACTATTATGCGAAATACCTTAAATGGTCCTAGAGCCAGTTTGTTAACTTCTAATGGTTGTGCTTCTTTAGGATTAGATGAAGCAGGAGCTATTCAAGCCATTGCAGTTTATCCTAATCCTGTTTCTCAATACTTTATGATTACTTCACCACATACAGCAGTGGATTTTGTTGAAATTTTTAATGTAAATGGTCAGTTAGTAAAATCACAAAAACTTACTGAGGTAAACAATAAAGTAGCTGTCGAAAATTTAGAATCAGGAGTTTACTATTTAAGAATTTACAACGGAACTACTTTTTTAAAATCGGATAAAATAATCAAAAAATAATTTTAAATTAATTATAATTTCAGAAGCCTCAAATGTTAATTAGCATTTGAGGCTTCTTTTTTTTGATTCTAAATTAAGAAATTATCATTTTTTTTTTTTTTTTTTGACAATTAATAATAAAAACATTATGAAAAGAAACTTACTATTTACTTTTAGTGCGGTTTTAATTTTTGTTTCAAGTTTTGGTCAAGGTTCCTTGTGGAGTAAAACTACAGAGAACAGATTAAAAGATTTAAGCAAAATGGATCGTGCTACAATGCCAAGAGAATATCAATTATTTTCTCTTGACTTTACTGCTTTAAAGGCACAATTGCTTCAAGCGCCTTTAGAAAACACTGGTAGTTCGAATGTAATTGTTGATTTTCCAAATCAAGATGGAGATTTTACAAGTTATAGAATCTATGATGCTCCAATTATGGAGGCAGGCCTAGCTAACAGATATCCGAATATTAAATCATACGTTGGAGTAAGCATCGATGGAAAAGCATCAATTCGTTTTAGTACTACTCTTTTTGGTTTACATGTTATGTCATTATCAGGTTCTGCAGGTACTTATTATATTGATACGTATACTAAAGATTTAGAGAATTACATCGTTTACAGCAGAAGTAATGTTTCAAGAAGTAGTGCTTTTACTTGTTTAAATAATGAAGTAGAAGATGCGCCAAGATTGTTAGAAACAGCTACTGTGGCAGCTAATGACGGTAGATTTAGACAATATAGATTAGCAATGGCTTGTACCATCGAGTACGCTGCTTTTCATATCGGTCAAGCAGGATTAAATGGTGGAACTTTAGCACAAAAGAAAGCGGCTGTTTTATCTGCTATGAATGTTACAATGACACGTGTAAACGGATTGTACGAAAGAGACATGTCTTTACGTATGAATTTAGTTGCTAATAATGATTTAGTAATTTTTGTAGATTCTGATAACTTTACTAATGATACAGCTACAAGCTTAATTAATGAAAGTCAAACAGTGATTGATGGAGCCATTGGTGCCGCAAATTATGATATCGGTCACACTGTTAGTACTGGTGGTGGAGGTCTTGCTCAGTTAAATTCTCCTTGTACAGGCAGTAAAGCTAGAGGTATTACTGGATCACCTTCACCGGTTGGAGATCCTTTCGATATTGATTATGTTGCTCATGAAATGGGGCACCAATTCGGAGCAGGTCATACACAAAATAATGACTGTAACAGAGCTGCAGCAACTGCTGTAGAAACAGGTTCTGGAAATACAATTATGGGTTATGCAGGAATATGTGCACCAGATGTTCAGCCAAATTCTGACGCTCACTTTCATACTGTAAGTTTAAATCAAATGATGGCTTTTACTATTTCAACAGGAAATTGTGCGCCAAATGCATTGAATGGAAATACACCACCAGCAGTAAATGCAGGTGTTGACAGAACCATCCCTAAAGGAACTCCTTTTATTTTATTTCCACAATCGGTTACTGATGCTAACGGAGACGCTTTGACTTATTGCTGGGAACAGTTTGATAATGCTGTAGCAGCACAACCGCCAGCAGCCAACAATACTTCTGGTCCGGCTTTTAGATCTAATCCTCCAGTGAGTACACAAGAAAGATATATGCCAGCTTTGGCAACTGTAGTAGCAGGAAATATCGCAAGTACTTGGGAAGTAGTTTCGACTGCAGGAAGAACTTATAATTTTGCTCTTACAGTAAGAGATAATAGAGCACCAAATGGTGGTCAAACTACAAGAGATAATGTAGTGGTTACTGCAAGTAATACTATCGGACCATTTTCTGTAAGTTCTCAAAACACAACTCAAGGTTGGGCTCAAGGAAGTACACAAACCATTACTTGGGTAAGAAACGGAGCTGAAACATTATCAGCAAATGTTGATATTTATTTATCTACCGATGGTGGAGTTACTTTCCCTACGTTGTTAACGCCATCTGGAGTGCCAAACTCAGGAAGCGCAACTATCACTGTTCCTAATGTTGTTACTCAAACCGGAAGAATTATGGTAAGAGCTAAAGAAAATATTTATTATGCCGTTAACAGCAAAAACATTTATATCGGTTACTCAGTTACAAATAATTGTACAACATACCCATTTACAACACCGTTTTCACCAGCTGATGGTTCTACAAATTATACTGTTAGATCAATCACAGTTCCTTCATCAACAAGCACAATTTCTGATGTAAACATCAATATTAATGCTACACATCCTAACATTCAGCAATTAAATTTTGCTGTGGTAAGACCAGGTGCGCCTTCTGGACCACCATTTGTACTATACAGTCAAGGTTGCGCTAGTGGAGCAAATATTAATGTAACTTGGGATGCTCAAGGAAGTGCTTTAACGTGTGCAAGTCCAACACAAGGAACTTATGTTCCAGTTGGTGATCTAAATTCAATGAACGGATTTAACCCTTCTGGAAACTGGCAAATTGGAGTAAGAGATTTAGTTGCAGGTACAACAGGAACTATTAACTCTTTCTCAATAGAAATTTGTAGTCAAACTATTGCTCTATTGAGTAATGATAGTTTCTCATTTGAAAATTTTGCCTTATATCCAAATCCTAATGATGGAACTTTTACTGTGAAGTTTAACTCTACTACAGGAAATGATATTAATGTATCAGTATTTGATATGAGAGGAAGATCAATTTTTAGTAATGCTTATCAAAACAATGGTGTTTTTGAACAAACACTTCAATTAGATAATGTGCAATCTGGAATCTACCTTGTAAATATTCAAGACGGAGATAAAAAGATTGTGAAGAAAATTGTTGTAGAATAATTACTCCGATAATAAAATAAAAAGTCCCGATTTCTCGGGACTTTTTTAGTTTATAGTGGTATTGATATTTTTAATAATCTGCGGTACTTTGGTAATTGTGAAATCTAAATTAAACGTAATAAAATTGTTGTTTTTCGTTAAGTTTAATTGACCTTCTTCTACTTTATAATAGCCAGTTTGCCCTCTGCAAAAACAGATTCTGCCGAAGAGCATTTTAGATTTTTGTAACGAAGTATTTTCTAAGGAAAGCGCAGTTTCGTTGTTATTGATTTCAAATACTACTTCTTCTTTGTAATTAGCATCTTGCAAATCACCTTTAACAGTACGGTTGTATTGATAAACAATTACAGAGGTGTTTTCATCATCTTCCATTTGATAGTAAATCGAACCATATGCGTCGGTTTTTACTACTAAGGTTTTGTTTTTAAAAACTTCTGTAGAGCAAGTTCCGTCTGATGGGCATTGCGACTCCATTTTTATATTTTTAGCACCATCGGCTTTAGCTAGTTCTTTATTAGAGCAACAGAACGATAACAGAACCGCTGCTGGTAGTAGTAGTATTTTTTTCATTAGTATACTGTTTAATAGTTAAAGATTAGCAAAAAGAATACCATTATTTACCATTATAGCTGTTCATAGTGTTATTTAGTCCAGCCAATGCAAAAGAGGTAATGATTTCGCTTGCTAGTTCTAATCGCTCCACAAGCTTTGTTTTTTCTTCGTCATTCCAGTCGCCTAGTACATAATCTACTTGTTGTCCTTTTTTAAATTCATCACTTATTCCGAATCGGAATCTAGGATATTCTGTGGTGTTTAGTAACAATTGAATGTTTTTTAATCCGTTATGACCACCATCGCTGCCTTTGGTTTTTATTCTAATGGTTCCGAAGGCTAGATTTAGGTCGTCTGTAATAATTAGAACATTTTCTTTTTCGATGTTTTCTTTTTCCATCCAATATTTGACTGCTTTACCACTTAAATTCATATAAGTATTAGGTTTAAGTAGCAAGATGGTTCGGCCTTTAATTTTGCATTCTGCGATATCTCCGAGTTTGGCGGTTTGAAAAGAAATAGCTTCTTTTCTAGCAAAGTGATCTACTATTTTGAATCCGATGTTGTGTCGTGTGTTTACATATTCGGCACCAATATTGCCTAAACCCACAATTAAAAATTTTTTCATTGGAACTTTTGTTTCTTTTTTATGGAATGTTTTTGAAAACCAACCTATCGCCAGTTAAGCAGGTTGCTGTTGTAAAAATACTATAATTGTTTTGAAAATCTAATTTTATACTAATAGATTACTATCTAACCCTGATGGCAATGGAAATAAAAAAATGGTGGTTGAGGCTCTCGAAATCACCATTTTTTTATTGGAATGTACAGCAGGAATAGGGTAGGCAAGAAAGCCCAAGCGGTTCGTTCTTAAAATTGGTAAAAATTCAGATTTCATAAAAAAAGCACCAGTAAAATACTGATGCTTTCTTATATAAAGTGATTGAAAAATTATTTTTTCTTTCCTTTTGTTGCAGCTTTTTCTGCTTTGGCAGCTTCTTGAGCAGCTTTCATAGCAGCACGTGAAATCTTCACTTGACAAACTACTGTGTTGTCTGGGTGCATCAATTTGAAATTGTTTGTAGGTAATTTAGTTACATACAATTTGTTACCCATTTGTAATTCAGAAATGTTAGCTTCAACAAAATCTGGAAGATCTTTTGGTAAAGCTTTCACTTTTAATCTTCTTTGGTTTAAGTTTAAAACTCCACCTAATAATACACCTGGAGATGTTCCTGTGATTTTAACAGGCACTTCCATAATGATTTCTTTATCCTCAGATAATTGGAAGAAATCGATGTGTAAAATAGCATCTGTTAATGGGTGAAATTGGATGTCTTGTAAAATAGCATCAAATTTTTTACCTCCTAAATCAATGGCAACTGTGTGCGCATTTGGAGTGTAAACCAAACTTTTGAAAGCTTTTGCTTCTGCTTGAAAATGTACTGGTTGACTTCCTCCGTAAATTACGCAAGGAACCATTCCAGCATTACGTACCGCTTTGGTTGCTACCTTGCCCACGCTTTCTCTTTCTGATCCTTTAATCGAAATTGATTTCATTGTAAAAATATATAGTTAATAATTATAAAAATTCATTTTGATGTTGACTTTAAAATAGCATTTCAAAATCTTCATTTGCTTTAAGCTCTCAGTTTTACATCAAAAACTTACCGCTTATAGAGTTGTTGTGTTGTACCATTTGCATTACTTCTGCAAAAAGTGGTGCACAACTCACTACTTTTATTTTGTTAGATTCTTTCTTTAACGGAATAGAATCGGTAACAATTAATTCTAATAATTTAGAATTTTCAATCTTCTCATAAGCGTCACCCGATAAAATAGCGTGTGTGCAAATGGCTCTTACACTCAGCGCTCCTTTTTCTATCATCAGGTCGGCCGCTTTTGCCAAGGTACCACCAGTGTCAATCATATCATCGACTAAGATGATGTTTCTACCTTTTACATCGCCTATTAATTCCATCGAACCAATGACGTTGGCTGCTTTTCTTTGCTTGTAACAAATTACTACATCAGATTCTAAAAATTTAGAATAGGCATAAGCTCTTTTAGAGCCACCCATATCTGGTGATGCAATGGTTAAATTTTCTAAATTCAAACTTTCAACATAAGGCAAGAAAATAGTTGATGCAAATAAATGATCTACTGGTTTTTCAAAGAAACCTTGAATTTGATCGGCGTGTAAGTCCATGGTCATAATTCGAGTAGCACCTGCAGTTTCTAGTAGTTTTGCTATTAGTTTTGCTCCAATTGGTACTCTTGGTTTGTCTTTTCTGTCTTGTCTAGCGTATCCAAAGTACGGAATTACTGGCGTTATGTGTCTTGCTGATGCTCTTTTAGCAGCATCAATCATTAACAAAAGCTCCATTAAATTGTCTGCTGTTGGAAATGTCGAGCAAACAATAAAAACGCGTAATCCTCTTATAGATTCTTCAAACGAGGGTTGGAATTCTCCATCACTAAATTTTGAGAACGTAACTTTGCCCAGCGGAATTCCATAGTTTTTAGCTATTTCTTCAGCTAAATGAACACTTTGTGAACAGGCAAATATTTTTGCTTCTGGTTCTAAATGTGACATTGTAATTTGTTGTTTTAATTCGGAGTAGATTTTTAAAAAATTACTTTAGTTTTAAATAAAGTAAAATTGGCATAAATACCTCGAATGTAGTTAGTTAGTTGTGTGTCGTTTTAACGAGGTGCAAATTTATAAATAAAATCCGAGTCTGAAAGGATATTTTTAACTATTTTCTTTAAAATTTGAATTAAATTTTTTTACATTTGCAACGTGTTAAAACAAATTGGTTGTTACAGTCAATTTTAATGCGATGAAATGACTGTTGTTATTTCTGTCTGCTAAGCCCGGATGGCGGAATTGGTAGACGCGCTGGTCTCAAACACCTGTGGGAAACCGTGCCGGTTCGACTCCGGCTCCGGGTACAAACCTCTGAGAAATCAGAGGTTTTTTTAATTTAAGAATGTTTTATGTTTTACACTTATGCTATTTCTAGTTTAACAAGAAACTACATTTATATAGGTTTACCAAGTGATATTGATAGGAGGTTGTCTGAGCATAATTCGGGTAAAAATAAAACCACAAAACCTTACTTACCCTTTGTTTTAATTTATTCCGAAATGCACGAAACTAGAAGTGAAGCTAGAGAAAGAGAAAAATATTTCAAAAGTGGTATCGGAAGAGAAAAATTAAGAAGTATTAGAGACAATAGGATTAATGGTTAGATGCGCTGGTTTCAAACACCTGTGGGAAATCGTGCGGCCTGTCTACCGACAGGTAGATTCGACTCCGGCTCCGGGTACGTAAAAAGCTTCTGATTTTTCAGAAGCTTTTTTTATTTTTGTTATTACAACTTCAAAGGATTTGTGCGCCAGCTGTGGGAAATCGCCCGGCCTGTCTACCGACAGGTAGATTCGATTCCGGCTCCGGGTACGTAAAAAGCTTCTGATTTTTCAAGAATTTTTTTTTGCAATTACAACGCGAAACGGATTCATTTAGTAACGGAGCACGGAATACAATTCTTCGTTATTGGTTTATTTTGAATTAAAGTTACTTGGGGAACTGCTATTAGGTTTTGGATTTTACAATTGTACAACAGCTAACTTTTGCCACTAATCTTCCCATCCACAAAGTTCTAATCCTAAGTCTTTAACTTCTTTTATGGTTTTTTTTACTACTTGATGCTTACAGGCATTTAGACCTCTACAATCTTCTTTTAAGTGATATTTCTTAGCTCCATTTATACCACAAATATAAACATCCTGTTTTAATACGTTAAACGATGTAAAACAATACAAACTCAATAGTAAAAGTGTTTTTTTCATATTAGGATATGTTTATTTTGTAAAACAAATATAATGTATTATTCTACTTCAAGTTCGTATTGATTATTATGATTATCCATAGCTTTCAGTTTTCCGTGACCTGTCCATTCAACGGTAACTTTTATTTTATTTTGATTTGTATCAAATAGATAACCAATTCCTTCTTTACCTTGTATTGAAATGTTGCCAGTTACCGCGTTTCCTTTACTATCAAAACCTTTTACGTCGTAGTTGTACTTATACTGTCCTGAGGTGCCAGTTCTGTTTTCGTATTGGTAAGTTGTGTCTGTATGATAGTTGATTGCATCAAGTGGAGTCGTGCTTTCTCTTAGTGCGGCATTGTCTTTTAGTGCCGCTTTCTTGCTTACTACTATATTCGGATTTTTTTTACAGTTTATGAGTAGCAATAGTAAAAGATAGAAAACTATTCTTATAATAATTTTAGTTGAAACGTTCATTGTGACTGTTGTTTTCACAAACGTATCACTTTTGACTTTTTATATTTTACGGGAAACCGTAAAGTAACTTAATTTAGTGTAAAATGTAAAGTTATTGGAATGTGGTCTGAAACGCGCCTTGCTTCTTTAAGGGTTTCAAAGCTATTGTAAAAATGAATTACTTCTGCTTTGATTAACGAAATCTTACTAGTTTTAAACCAGATGTTATCAAATTCAGAAGCCAAGCAGTTATCTTCTTTACATTCTTTTTTTAGGGAAGTTTTTTGGTTTCGAAAAGCACTTTGATAACCCATATTCTTCAAAGGATTAAATACGGTATGCGACTGCGGACAATTAAAATCGCCAACAAACAACAAATTTAAAGTAGGGTATTGCGCTGGTAAAAACTTAAAGTATTTTATTTCGGTTTCGGGTTGTTTGCTTTTAGTAATAGCGTGAAAATTAACTAGAGTAAATTGCTTTTTGCTATATTCAAAAGTGCAATAAAACGGTTCTCTATCTATTTCTAGATGGTACTTTTTTTCTAACCACGCTTTGCCAATTTTCTTGACTTTAGCTGTTTTCCATAGAAAAGCATAGCGCTCGGTTTTGTAGGCACTACTACTGGTTGGATCACTAACCACATACTCCCATTTTGCTCCTTTTCTATTAAGTTCATCGGCTAACATGGCTACCGCTTTCGCACCACCAGCACCAGCTACAACTTCTTGCAATGCAACAACATCGTAGTTTTTAATGGTATTGGCAATATAAATTATAGTACTGTCTGATTTTGAACTCCCTAAGTTTTCTACATTCCACGATAGGAGTTTTACTTGGGAAAAGCTAAGAAACCAAGTAAAATAGAATATAAGAAAATAAATAAATTTCATTTGTTTAATTTCTCGTTACTTATAAAAATTGAAAACAAAAGAGCAACTCCAACCACCAAATCCACTATATTCCAAATGGTTCTGCCTAAGGCTATTTTTAAGAACGGTTGAAATAATAAGGCTAATCCGACATAAATAAAAACACTATTCTTATTAGCTTGTTTATTGGCTAAAAAAGCTAAATAAGCAAATCCTATTATAGTTGCAAATCTGACAAATTGATAATAACTATAAGGCATATCAAAAAGGCATAATAGTAAAATAATTGATACGAATAGTTTTAAGAGCTTGATATTCATATTTTATTCTTATTTAAAATGTAATTTTTGATTGAAAATCTTTTGCTTTTTTGAGATAAATGATAAGTAATGCAACACCAAAATAAGCAATAAAAAGTCCAATTAATGACCAAGTAAAGACATCATATAACCCGTGAAGAATTGCAGGAATTATGATTGCTAATAAAAACATTGCATATCTTTTTGTTGGATATAAGAAGTAGAAAGCTATAAAGTATGAGCTAATTCCTGACCAAACTGCGTGAAGAAATGGAAGTGATGTTAATCTTGCAATATTCATAAAAAAAGAAGTGTTGTAATCTAATTTTGAATTTACGCCTATCTGGTAAACGACACCTTCAAAAACACCGAATCCAATTCCTGAAATTAAACCATAGAATACAACCGTTTGAGGAAGTAATGGTTCTTTAGAATAATTAATAAAAAAATATACCGGAATTAATTTTATCAATTCTTCAAATATTCCAACTCCAAAAATGAAACCAATAACCCTATTAATAAATGGATTGACATCTTCAATTAATTTATAAAAAGGATTGAATTGATTAATATCTAAAACAAAAACACTGAAAAATATTAGAATTTGTACTGTAAAGAAAATTGAGACTGTTTTTTTTATAGAAACTTGAAATGTTTTGAAAACTGAATAAAAAAACAAACCCCAAATAAGTGAAAAATATAAAGCAATTACATAAAAAGTTACTATGGTTGCACCGGTTATTTTTATTAAAAAAGCTGGAGCTAAACCACTTAGAGATATAATTATTAGTTTACTATCCTGCTTTAAAGTTTTAAAAGAAATAGAATCTTTTGGTAAAAGCAAATTCAGTCCAAGAGACTGAATTTGACTTAAAATATTACCGCTTTTTATTTTGTATTTGATATTATTGCGTTTTAATACATCACGAACAGAAATATTCTCACCATTTGCCGATACTACCTTATCTTGTAATAATATTTTACCCTCATATACATAAGTCTTAATTGCACTTAATTCATAAGGACCAAAAGTTTGATTATTTCGCTCAATTGAATATTGCATCTTCTATCTTGAAAAAATTATTTTGCTAATTCTTCCTCTTCTTTGTTAGGAAACATAATAGACGCAATCACAGATAAAACTAGAATACCACCAATGACCATTAATGAGTAAACTGAATCTATATGATAGAAGGGTGAAATTATCATTTTAATTCCAATAAATGAAAGTATGAATGCTAAACCGTATGTTAGTTTACTGAACAAATGGATAAAATTATCTAAAAGAAAAAACAATGCTCTCAACCCAAGTATTGCAAATATATTTGATGTGTAAAGTATAAAAGGATCATTAGATATTGCAAAAATTGCTGGTATAGAATCTACTGCAAAAAGTAAATCTGTAAACTCAATTACAGCCACAACTACTAACAAAGGAGTTGCTAATTTTTTACCATTTTCAATTGTAAAGAATTTATCTCCTACATATTTATCACTTACACTAAAGAATCTTCTAATTAATTTTGCTCCTCTAGTATTATTATAATCTTCATCATCGTCTTCATCACCAGCTGACCAGGATTTAAATCCTGCATAAACTAAAAATAATCCGAAGAGAGTCATAATTATATTAATATCGTATTCGAAACCTTGAATTCCTGCAAGACCTAGTAGTTTGTTTAAATAAGTCAATTCTATTAAATAAGCACCTGAAAAGATAAAAATTGCTCTTAAAACTAATGCTCCTACAATACCCCAAAATAATACTTTATGTTTGTTTTCATTAGCTACATCGAAGAATTTAAACACTAAAATAAATACAAACAAATTATCTACAGAAAGGGCTTTCTCTATCCAATAAGCTGATTGAAATTCATAAAATTTAGCTGCACCCGCAAAATTATAGACTAATCCGCTAAATATCATCGCTAAAGAAATCCAAACACAAGACCAAATTACAGCTTCTTTATTGGTGACCGAATGGCTTTTTTTATTAAAAATCCCTAAATCAATAAAAAGCATTACTAAAACAGTTATTGCAAAAACGGCTATTAGCCAAGTTGGTAAATTCATATTGTTTAATTTAAAAGTTATATTTATTTGTTTGCCATTGTTATTACTACTACTCTTCCACCATCTTCTTTTGATAATAGCAGTTTTTTTCCGTCTGTTAATTCTACCATTGAACCAATTGATATTTGTTTATCTTCTGTTACATCTTTCATTGATGTTAATTTTTGATTAACGAAAACCCATTTATTATTATGAAAAGTGAAATATCCGACAGGAACTTTCTGTTCTGCTGTTGTTTTTTCGTTTCTGGTAATATTTCGGTTAACGTGCCATTTAAACAAATATTGATTATCATAAACCATTAATCTATGATTTTCGGGTTTCCAAACAGATTCTTTAAATTGAAAGTATAAATCTAAAACTGGTAATGTTCCTTTGTGAGCAGTACCACAAAATGGGCATTTAGGCGTATTTGTATTATCAAAGACATACCATTTTTGTTCACAAGAAACATTATGACATTTCTGCATTAAATCGGTTGTTTTCAGTAAACCTATTTCCCATTCTTCAGCTGTTGGTCTTTGCATCGGATTGTGTAAACCATCAATAAAAACTTTATCAAACAAAGCTTTCAAATACGGACCAGTAATAGAATAAGGAAGTTTTGCAATATCTGCCCAAGGCAAATCCCATTTAGAAATCTGATTTAATTTAGGTCTATTTGTTGCGTCTTTTGGATGTTCAATAAATAGAGCATTTTCACCCATTGAAAGTAAATCATCTTTTTCAGTATCTAAATCGTGTACTTTTCCGCCTTTTAGTGGGTGTCTATGCAAAAGAAACATATAAATAAGCACTGGAAGAGCATGTAAATCCGTTAATCTATTTGGTAATTTTCTATTAGGATCTGTCTTGCTTAAATGTTTTGTTGAAAGTACTTCTGGAGCAATAAATTCAGCTGTACCTATTACTTCAGCAGGAAACATTCCCGGCACTACTAGCCCATCCAAATCAATCATACAGGCTGATTTTTCAACTGGGTCTATTAATACATTATTATACGATAAATCAGAATGAGCTAATCCCATAGCGTGCATTTTTTTTACACCTCGAGTTAAATTAACGCATACTTGAAAATAGCTTAACCAATCACCTAATTCTGATTTCGCAACTTTTAATGGAAATTGTGGATTTCTAAATTTAGCTCCAGCAAACCATTTACCATTTTTTTCGTTACCTTGAATCAAATCACTAGTTTCATAGCCTTTTTTAAAGAAAAATTTAGAGTTATATATTGGTACAATAATTCCCGTTAACCCATTATGTTCAATAACATCTGTTGGCCATCTATATACTTCATTCAAATAATAATCACCTGCTTCCTTATTTTGAATTTGAGGTAAATAATGATTAGTTATTTTTTGAAGTCTTTCCTTTTGATTAAAATCTAGTTTATCTCTAAAAATGGCTACCACATATTTTTTATCGGGACTAAAAAAAACATCTTTCACACCACCACGCATAGGCTCACCATTATCTACAAACTGATAAGTTTTTGAGGCATCGTTAATTGATTTTACTGTTATTGTACTCATAGTCTAATAGATTATTGCAAGTGTTCTGTCATCGTGATTGCCTGGATTCCAAAAATCCATCCAAGTTGAAAGTTGATTTGCTATTTTTGCATTATCCTTATTGAAATCTACTTTACAATTATCTTCGTTTTTCCCTTTTATATCTTCAAGGAATTCGTTCCACTTTTCTATTTTTTCTAAATTTGCTTCCACTACAAATTTCGGGTCATAAATACCGTCCGTCATTAACATTAAATAAGAGAAATCCTCTACCAATTTAAAACCAAAGCGTGTTGAAAATTTGTCACTTTGGAATATTTCTGGCATTGTAATAAAACGAGTTCCTCCCCCAAATTCTCCAACATCTAACCAGTTCATTAATTTAATTTCGGTTAAATCTTTGTTTAATAATCCTATCGGACAATCCCCAACACCGAAAGTTAGTATTGCATATCCAAAATCATATTTTTTAACTATGGCAAAAATTAAAGTGGCGTGTAAATCTTTTAATGGTCTTTCTAGTTTAATCGCAAACTTCTCTAATTCCTTATGAACAAACCAAGCTGCTTTTGAAAGATTGTCATAAACGAAATGACTTATTTTCTTTGAAGAATCTTCATCTTTATTATTATGATGTTTTAAAAGGTTCTCATCAAATTCTTTTAAATATTCCACCGTAAAGTTTTTTTCAAAATAGGATAGTACTAAATTACAAGACATTTTAGAACCCTGTCTTGATAAATTTGCAGAACCAGCACCATCTGACACTGCTAAAACACTCCAACCTGTATCGTTGATATTCTTGAATGCAAAATCATCATCTCTAAAAGACCCCACATTAGCGTGACTTCTTCCGCGTTTTGAAGCTATAACTATATTTTTATCTAAAAAATCACTAGAAATAGCAACATTATCCTCTTTCCAATACGAATCATTTTTATCACTTTCAATGTCTTTCCACAAAGATTTAGGGTCAGGATTAATAATAATTGTTATTATTTTTTCATTTAATATAGAATCTTCTAATTCTCCTTCAATTCTAAACAATAATTTTATTTTTAAATCCCCACTTATTATTGGATTACCAAAAATTAATTCTTCTTCATTATTAAATTCAAGACCTGAATCGTCTAAATCTTTAATTTCAGAATAAATAACATCATTCCAACCTAACTTGATAAAATCAAGTTTTGTTTCATACTTTTTATTTACGGTTCCGTTTGGTAATGAAATTGGTTGTAAAAGAATATCCTCAATTCGAGTTTTTAATTTCCAATTTGCCATAATCATTTTTTGATTTTCTTGAATTATTTTTACTGAATTAATATTCTCTTCCTTAGCAATAAAATCATCAAAAAGTGATAATTTACTTGGTGGAACTTCTATTTTATTTTGAGATAAAAAAGCCTGAATATATTTTTTAGTTTCTTCCATAAATTATCCTTGTGTTCTGTTGACATCAAAACCACCTTCACCACTGCCATAAGTTCCCTGATTGCCACACCAAGGGCAAGTACTCAATTCTTCATCACCAATACAATGAATTTTACTACAACTACAAACAGCAAATGCAATTTGATTTCCACAACACGGACAAGTTGGACCACCAATTAATTCATCAGTATTTACTTTATTAGAAAAATTGGTGTTGTCTGCTAATTCAAAATAAGAATTGTCAACTTGATAAGCTCCAACCAATCTGTAATTTTTAGTTCCTAATTCTATGCCAGCAAAAGTTGACGGAGCAATAGTTTTGCGGTATTTCATTAAGTAAGGTCTTTTAGTATTTTGACATTTACCATTCAGTACTACAAAATTATCATCTACAAATTGGAGGTTAGGTTCAGATTTTGTTAAGTCAATTTTTTCTATAGTAACACCATCTAATTTTGCTAATTCAAAACCCGTTGAGTTACTTTCAACACTTATACTACTAGTTTTGATAGAATCTGTGACCCATTTGAAAAATTCTTTATAAGATTGCACATTAGTGTTTTTGAATTCTAATACAGTATCTGTTAATTCACCAAGTAGATGTGCATCCGTATTTTTTCCAAAGGAAACTGCAATTAAATTAGCAGTTCTTTGCCAATTTTGTTTCCACTCATTTATGGCTGCTTTACTATCATCCGTCGGCACACCATCGGTAAATAGAAATACAATTGGTTTCCAATCTCCTTTTACTTCATAAGTGGTTTTGACAATATTAGTTCTTAATTCGTGCATTAAGTGTCCTAAACCTTTGCTTAATGAAGTTCCGCTTCCGATAGGAAATTTGGGAGGATAGAAACTAACTATTTCCTGCAATGGGACTAATGTTTTTGGTTGACCCGCAAACACAATTATAGAAACAAAAACAGTTTCAAGAGCGTGTGGATCCGTTTTTAATGCTTGGATAATGGTTGCTAATCCTTCTTCAACTTGTTGAATAGGTTCGCCAACCATTGATTCTGAAATGTCTATTAGGAAATATATTGGTAATCTTCTCATATTAAAAGAAATTTAAAATCATTAAAAAGATAATTAAAAGCACAATTTGCGACATATCAACAGACAATCCAATTCCAACTTGAAAAGGCTTCACAATATTTTTCAAAAAATTAAAAATTGGAGAAAAAATACTATTGAAAAAATCGAAAATATTTTTGTATTGTGGGTTCAATTTGTCTTTGTACGGTAATAATTTTGAATATAAAAACAACCCAATAATTAGAATATTTATAATAATCGGGATTAATCTCATCATATTACAACTGTTATTTCGCTTGGTGGAGGCGGTAAAGTTATACTTTCGCCAGTTCCTTGACTTTTATTACCTTGTTCAATAGTTTCTGAAACCCATTTGAAGAATTGTTTAAGCGTTGAACTATCTGCCGAATCAAGATGAACTACGTTATCTGTTAATTCTTTAAGAATAACATCATCTGCTTTTAAACCTGCTGCACAACCCACAACTGCTCCAAAGTTTAGATTCTTAATCTCAGTGATTTTTTCTCTATATAATTGTAAATCGGATGGTTTACCATCTGTAAAAACAAAAAGCAAAGGTTTCCAATCTCCTTTTTGAGTAGGTGAACCTTTTATTACATCTTTTTTCACTTGTTGAATTATATATTCTAATCCCGCACCTGTGTTAGTAGGGCCGCTTTGTGGACACGTTATCTCTGGAAGTTGGAAACTAACCAATTCCGTTAATGGTGCAATTTCTTTCACTTCTCTATCATAAGTTACAATACTTATCCAAAGAGAATCTAATGCTTGTGCATCTGATCGTAATGTGTTAACCATTCCACTCAAAGCATTATTCAATGCTTGAATGGGCTCGCCACGCATTGAGCCTGATGTATCTAACAAAAAATATACTGGTAGTCTTCTCATATTACTTTTTCCCGAACAATGATTTAATAATGAAATTGCCTAATTTTCGTTCTACACCGCCTTTAGTAGTAGGAACACCAGTTTTTCTAGCAAAACTTTGCTTAGCAGACGTAATTCCTAAAAGTCTATTTAATGAAAATGAAAATCCAAACTTTCCCATATTATTAGAATTTAAACAACAATATTTAATTCAGATGGTGGTGGTGGCAATTCATTTAATCCTGTAACTTCTTTTCCAGAATCTTCAACTTTTGTAGAACTCACACCGATTGAAGCTGTTACCCATTGAAAGAATTTACCAATGCTAGCACTATCGGCAGTATCTAAACTAACAACATTGTCTGTAATTTGTTTCAAAATATTAGCATCTGCACCACTACCTGCTGCACAAGCAACCGTAAAAGCAACTTTAGATTTTTTGAATTCATTCAAACCACTTTGCCAATCATCGGTAGGTATACCATCGGTCATAATAAAAACCAAAGGTTTCCAGTCACCTTTTTGCTCAGTTGTAGTTTTGGCAACTTCAGTATCAATTTTATGAGCAACTAATCTTAACGCTTCTCCAAGAGCAGTTACTCCAGTTGCTTTAATATCGACCATTTGAAAAGATGCTAAATCAGTCAACGGAATAATTTGTTGAGCAGTGCTATCAAAAGTAATTACACTTAAAAAAGCTGTTTCTATAGCTTGTGGATTTTGTCGTAATGAACTAATCATAATTTGAACGCCATTTTTTACCGCCTCAATTGGTTCTCCTGACATCGAGCCTGAAGTGTCTAGTAATAAATATACGGGTAGTCTTCTCATTTTATAAATATTGATTTGTTACTGTACTTACTGTTTGTTCTAGTTTTCTATCTTTTGTAGGTTCTCCAATGGCATTAAATTTCCATTCATTATTTTTTTTATAAAACACTCCCATCACCATAGAAACGTGACCTGCAAAACTAGAACCGTTTGCAATATCAAATGTTGCGAAAACCTCGTTCACTCTACTTGGAGTTCCTTCATAAATTCGAATTGAAGCAAATGGAATAGTACCAAAATCATGACCTTGAAAACTATTTAAAACAAAAGCTACATAACTACAAGATGGATTCAATCTCGCAAAATCTACGGTAATAATTTCATTATCCAAACCATCATCACCTCCCATATCACCAGTTAAATCATCTCCACTATGTGCTATCGAACCATCAATAGAACGGAGTTTTCCAAAATAGACTATTTCCAACAAATTTTTATTGTCGTCATATAAAGCACAAGATGCATCTAAATCAACTGCTTCTTTTGATGTACCGCCAAACCAACCTTTTTTCTCGATTGCACCCCAGTTTATACCAACACAAATATTCTGTAGTTTACTACCATTGCTTTTTTCAAGGTTTATTCTTTGACCTTTTTGAAGATTTATTGCCATTTTTATCTTTATTTAGTTGTATTTATTTAAAAAATCTTCCAAACCACCTTTTTGTCCCATACCAATGGCTTCAAATTTCCATTGACCATCTTTATTATAAATTCTTCCGAATTCGACAGCTGTTTCAATTGAAAAATCTTCTTCTAATTCATATTTCACTAATTCAGTATTATTACTATCATCAACAATTCTTATGAACGAATTACGAACTTGACCAAAATTTTGTTTTCTTGTTTCCGCTTCGTGAATTGTAACAACTATACAAATTTCTTTTATAGCTGCGCTTATTTTTGTTAAGTCTATTTTAATTTGCTCGTCATCACCATCGCCATCTCCTGTTAAATTATCTCCTGTATGAATAACTGAATCGTCTGGTGATTTTAAATTATTAAAGAAGATAAAATGAGAATCAGAAACAAGTTTTTTGTTTTCCCCTAAAATAAAAACAGAAGCATCTAAATCAAAACTTGATCCTGTTGAGCTACTATTAGTATCCCAACCCAAACCTATTGTAAATTTAGGTGCGTTAATATTTTCTCTTTGTCCCTTTTGTAAGTTGATTGCCATTTTTTTTGTTTTTATAATTATTTAATTACTTAATCTATTTTTATTACATCAATATTGATTTGATATTCAGATATTTGATGATAATTATTGCTTATTGCTAAATGAAATAATTCGTTACGTTTGTCAATCGGAATGTTATTTATAAAGTAACTAAATTGTACTTCATCTAATTTTAAGATAAATTTTACAATTCTTGTGTTGTATTGAAAAAAGCTTCTATTAACTAAATCAACAATATCCTGCACAGTTTTTATAGCAAAATAATTATAATGGTTCTCGATTTTAGGATGAATTGTTTTATTTATTAATTCTGCATAATAAACAAAAACAAAATCGCCTTGAACATCGTAATGATTCAGTATTTTATAAACAGTATGTTCATGACTACCTGTAATTTTTATATCATCAACAAAAATGCACAACTTATCATTAATGAAGTCTTTGTCAATATAGTACGTATCATTAGAAATTAATTTTATTCTCTCCTCAAAATCTAAATTACCATAATCGGTTACATAAGTTTGATTTCTGTATATTTTAGATTCAACGCTTGCTTTAATATTGTTTTTGTATAAAAAACTATTTAATTGTATTTTAAAATAATAACATAAAAAATTTGAAGCCGTAGGAATTGACAAATATGGACTTGGTAAAATAATAATGTCCTTGTTGGACAAAAGTAAATCGCCAAATTCTTCTACAAATCCTTCAAATAATTCCGAAGCAAATTTTTCTGCATATTGCTTATCTCCAAACTTAAACCAACTGTATTCATTTGCATCAAATGGACAAATATCTTCATCAATAATTTTATGTAAACTGTAACTATTATTCACTTTTTAAATTTTAATTAATAAAGCATCAAAACCATATTTTATCGCCCCATCGTAATCTGCTATTTTATTATCACCAATGTGTAAGACTTCCTTTTTTTCTATTGATTTTAAACTTGTAATTTCATTATGAACCAACTGAAATATTTCTTTGCTTGGCTTTGAGAATCCAGTTTCGTCTGAATAAATTTGGAATGAAAAATAGTTGTCCAATTCGTAATGCAACAATAATTTTCTTAAAGTAAATCCTTTTATAAATGCAGTGTTACTTAATATGCTTATCGTCTTTTCTTGTTCAACAATTTCCTTAAATAACAATTGAATTTTTGGATAAATTAAATTTGGTTTAAATTTCATAAACAGTATTTCTGCTTCTTTATAAAACTCACTTAATCTGTCAATTTCAATTTCAGATACATTAACATTTAGGTCGTTTAAAACAAGATAATAAATCTCAAAAGTATCAATGTTTAGTCCTGATTTTTCGTTTATATTATTGCACAATAAATCATAATACCTTATAATTTCTGTAACTTTCTCAATGGAAAAATCAACTTCAAAAAAATCTTTAAATAATATATTTCTCTTTTTCTTAAATTCTGGATTCGACTTTATTAATGTTAACCATAAATCAAAAGAAAGATGGTTGTAATGTGAATATTCTATTTTCAATTTCAATTTTTTAGTTTACATATTTTTTTAGAATTTCTACAAAATTATCAGTATAAAGTGGCTCTCCAATAGCTCTAAATTTCCAACCTCCATTATTTCGATACGTTTCTCCAAAAATAAGAGAATGCTTATTTTCTAATTCTGGACTGTTTGAAAGAGTATATTTAGCGATTTCTTTATTATTTTTATCACAAGCTCGGATAAAAGCATTTTCTACTTTTCCAAATTGTTGATTTTTACTAATCCCCTGATAGATACATACTAAAAAGATTATTTTTTCAATTTTACTTGGTAGTGAATCTAGCTTTATAATAATTTGTTCATCATCACCATCGCCTTCACCAGTTAAATTATCTCCTGTATGAACAATAAGTTCGCCTTTATCTAAAAGTTGGTTAATTTTTTGTTGAATATTGTATTTTGGAGTGCCCTCCGGAAAAAGCATATTTGAAGTCCCTGTTCCTGATGGATAAGTCATACTATTAAAAAAAATAATATCCCCACCATGTAAACCTACTTTATTCCCATTTGAAAAATTTAGATTATGCCCTAGATTAGCAACTTTACCATTATCGTCAAGTAAAAAAGCGATTACATCTAAGTCATACTCCTCATCTTTACCACTGCCAAAAAGTTTTCCAAAAAACCCGTTTTCTTTTTGTTTTACATCCCATCCTAAACCGATTGTAACTTGGGACAAATCAAAGGATTCTCCTTTATCATTTTTACGCAAGTCGATTGTTTGACCTTTCTGAAGATTTATAGCCATATTTTGTTATTTAATTATTTGCCCTGAATAATATTTTTCTAAAAAGAACCCCAGATCTGCTTTGTAACCAATACCAGAGGCTTCAAATTTCCATTCACCATTTCGTCTATACAATCTACCAAATTCAACTCCTGTTTCAATTGAAAAATCTTCATCTAATTCATATTTTGCAATTTCATAACCATTAGAATTATCTACAATCCTTATGTAAGAGTTTCGAACTTGACCAAAATTTTGTTTTCTAGCTTCAAAATCAGCAATTGTAACAACAAATAAAATTTCATTTACATCCTGAGATACCTTTGTGAGATCTATTTCAATTGATTCATCATCATCACCATCACTACTTTTACCATCTGGATCATCACCAGTATGAATAAGACCATAAGTGCCAGATAGGCAATTATTTTTTTCACAATCTTTAGGATTACTATGCCCTAAGCCACATAAATTGTTGTAAAAAATAAAATGATTCTCACTTACTAACTTTCTTTCTGAATTTATCATTATTGCTGAAGCATCTAAATCAAAATTATGTCCAGTTCCCTCATTTGGATCCCAACCAAGTCCTACCGTTATTTTTGATAATCCAATATCAATTTTTTGTCCTTTTTGTAAATTTATTGCCATAATAATTTTAATATATTTTACCCTTTAAAACACAACTCACAATCTCTGTCATAACAATAATTTTTAAGTTGTGTATTAAAAATTATTGGTGCATTTAATTCCGTTTTCATAAAACTTATATAATTAAAAACGGTTCGTTCCGAAATACCCAATTTGTAAGATAACTCTTTAGGGTTTCCTGTTCGTTCCGCTTTTAAAAGCTCATCTAGTTTTATTATAATTCTAATGTCCAATTGATTTACAATTATACTAAACCTCACTGCAACCAGAATGCAGTGCGATTTATTATGATAAATTACTAATTTTCATATAACCCAACCGTTTCAAAAGCTCCTTCTCAAGCAAATAAATATCATCGATACTATTCAGAGGTTACTTTGTTACGTAATATGGTTTTTTGTTTTAGAGTTCAAACTTATAACCAAAAAAAATCGGTATTTTACGGGAAACCGTAAAGTGCTAAAAAAAGTTATTTTAATTTATGTAAATAATTTAAAATCAGATAGATATATTTTTATTTTTTTTAATAAAGATTTACAAGTCAATCTATAATCAATATATTTAGGAATACTAAGTACACCAGCAACCATTCTGAATTATTATTTTTAATTGAAAAAAAATACTAGCTTTATATAAAAAATCAGGAAACTACACTTTGTAAGTATAGTTTCCCGAAATTATTAATGGCCAATCATTTCTGTTTGATTACGGCACAACTGGAGGTGGCGGTGGTGGAATGTTGCCTCCTTGTCCACCTGTGGTGTCGGCTGGTTTTTGATTTAACAATAGTTCACTGTGGTAGTTGGAAGCATTGTCGTTTGCTGCGTTTTCTTCTAGGACATCCGCTGTGCAAGAAGTGAAGGTAATTGCTAGTGCAACAAGAGATGCGAAAAATATTTTTTTCATAATGTTTTAAATTTTGGAATAGTGGTGGCTGTTCGAGACGTTCTCGAAAGCGTTTTGAAGCAGTAGTCCTGCCTCAGATTAGAGTACTCGAATTTGTTTTTTTGGGAAGTGAAGTGCGCTACCACAGAACCTTTTAGTTATACTTCCCTGAATAAAAAATCAGTTCTGTAGAGCGTCACTTTTTTGAACTAGTTTTGTACATTTGTTCCTATCGCGAAATAGAGCAAGAACTAATTCTGAGGCAAAGGAATGTGGTTTTTGTTTGAGTGTTTATAAGGAATTCCTGAAATTCCTGCTATTCCTAAAATTCCTATTATGACCACATTACAAGATGCTCTTGAAGCTTATAAGAAAGCTATCAGAGTAAAATTTGAAGAAGAAAAGATCAAGGAATATTCTAGTTTTTTGTTGGTTCCATCTAGAGCGAAACTTCGTCAGCTTTGCATTGAAAGATTTAAGAATAATGACAGTAGTGATGATTTAAAAAGCTTTGAGATTTTTTTTGGATTTCCGTTTGAGTCTGGCAATAAAAATAAATTGCAAGCTGCTACAGATAGGTTTCGACCAATAGAAAATTTTTTAAAAGGAGAGAGTGATTTAGCAGATATTGAAGGGATAAATATGTCGGCTATTTTATTGAATTTTGAGCCAAGACCATTTAAGAAGTTTGCTAAGTTAAATTCTGACGATTTTGTAGAAGATGTGAAAGGAACGAATGTTGCTAAAAATAAATCGAATAGTATTATCGAAAAGGAAGAAAAACCTGTTTTTTTTAAAGATGAAGTAATTGTTGCATCAAAAAGTAATTTAAAGAAGAAAGTTGGAATTGGCTCAATAGTAGTTTTCGGATTATTTGGTGCGAAAAGTATGTTTTTCAAAGAAAAAGAATGCATGGAATGGAAAGAAGATCATTATGAATTGGTAGATTGCAAAGGTGAGCAAGTTGAATTTGCAAGTGCAAAAATTATAAAGCCTTACAATGAAATGGAGTTTAGTCGAAAAGAGTTAACAGTTTGCGATACTACAAAGTTTTTTAATGGAGATAAACCCATTGTTTGGTACAGTAAGAAAAATAATGAGATTCAATTTTTTAGTATGGATGGAGAAAATCCCGAGAATGGAGCTGAGCTTAGGAAAGTAACACAGTATATTATTGAGAAGTACGTTGAAGATTGTGAGTAATAATTTTAATAATAAACTACCTTTTCAAAGCAAAATGCCCTTTCAAAACTCTATCATCTTGAAGTTTAATCACGTACCAATAATCTTCTGAGGGTACATTTTGTCCATTGTATTTTCCATCCCATCCTTGACTTAAAGGACTGATTTGTTTTAGTAATTTACCAAATCTATCAAAAATATGAATGCTTGCATTTTGGTAAAAATCAGAATTCACTCCTTTTATATTCCAATAATCATTGTAGCCATCATTATTGGGCGTGAAATAGGTTGGAATTCCTAGTACGCTTACCTCTTCTGTAGCTATTCCACAGCCGTTCTTATCCTTTACATAAACGGTGTAAATTCCGGGTAGAAGATTCGAGAATGTTGCGCTTTCTTGAAAGTTAGTATTATCTATACTGTAAACATAATCGCCTGCACCTGATGCATAAACGGTTATAGAATTCATCTCTGCCAAATCGGTAACTTCAATAGCATTTATAGCAGCAATGTTAGATGCAGTTACGTTAAGGGTTCTTGTGGTGTCACAACCTAGAGAATTAGTGACCTTCACAGTATAAGTACCTTCTGTGTTTACTGTTAAGGAATATTGATTGGCTCCAGCAATTAAAACATTATTGAGATACCACGAATAAGTAAAATTATTTATAGTTGTACTATCTACTAATCCTGCATCAATAACTTTGGTAAAAGTTGGGTTGTTACTGCATACCAATTCGTTTCCAAACAAACTAACATTTGGTATCGGATTAACAATAAATGGAATAGTCATTGTTGCCTTACATGTTGCATTGTTAGGATTTATTACTTCTACCTTTACATTTTGAGTTGCTGTTGTGAACGGATTAGAAAGCGGACTTGGTAAAGGATTATTATTTTGATCGTAATAGTTTACAATCATTCCGGTTTGGCTACCCAAAATAGCCGCTTGAAAACCTGTTGTATCAAAAGCAAATTGTCCGTTCTGCAAACTCGGACTTGTTTCATCATCATCACAATGGATCGTCGCACTTATTGGTAGTGCAAAGGCTTCAGGCAAATCATCTACAATAAATTGAATGGTCGTGTTATATTCGCATTGCTTTCCATAATTGTTTTTAACTTTTACAGTAATAATTTGCGAAGTTATAGCAAAAGGATTGCTTAATACAATTGGATTTCCACTACTATCAGCATAAGTCACAACAACATTGGTCAATCCATTTAATAAGGTTGCTTCTAAATTTGCGGTAGTAAAAGCAAAAACGCCGTCTTGGTTATCATCACATTGTTTTATTATCAAAGGTTGTACGATAGGAATTCTATCTACTTTTAACGTAATGTGATGTCCCAATCCCAAACATTCATTATTGATTTGACTGTCGACACGAACATAAATATTTTGTGTATTTGGAGAACCTATATTGGTGTAATTGGAGGTACTGGTAATTTTATTACTTTCAGAAAGCGCATCTGCTAAATTCTTGTAAAACGTAACATCAAGCAATTGTCCTGATGGATAAAGGGCTCGTACCTGACTTTCGGCAGCACTAAAATTGAAAGTAGCAATGCCGTCAGTAATCGAACCCGAAAGTGCATCATCACATTCGTGGTAAGTGAGTTGAAATGAAGTCGGGATTAAAGTAGTTGAAACTTGTAAATTGATTAGAGCCGTTTTGTAACAGCCATTTGCATTTTCAATCCTCGCGTAGACTATATCATTATTTATAATTTGGTTGGGATAAGCACTTAAATTTGAAATAGAACTACTCTCGTCTTGAGCCTGAGTTAAAGTCTCGTGAAAAGTAATACTTAATCCTGTTGGATTGGAAACCAATAACGGAATGGTTTCATTCAAATTAAAGGCACTATAACCATCATTGTTATCATCGCATTGTTTTAAGCTTACTGTATTGGTTAGTAATGTTGGTTGTGGATAGATTGTAATGTTTCTTGTATTGTTTCCTGTGCCATTTGGACCAACAACTGAGACTGATACTGTGTAATTACCTGGATTAGAATAGGCATGATTAGGTTGAATAGCTGTAGAAGTTGCTCCATCACCAAAATTCCATAAGGCACTTGATATAACTTGGTTTGTATTTAATTCAAAAGTTGACATTTCATTTTGACATAAGTTGTCTAATTGAATTGCAGGTGTATAAAAGAATGAAGTAATAAAAGGAGGTAAGCCTACACCGCATAATCTATTTTGCAAGAAAATTTCATTATCATTTAAATTACATCCTAACGCTAAGTTGTTAGGATTATTAACGACACCCAAATAACCATTATCAAAAAACACAATATAAATTTTACCGTCTGGTCCTAATTGTAATGCCCCTGGTGCTTTTGGTCCCGAATAAATTAGTGTAGCACTTGAAACTAAGTTGGAAGCATTCAAATCAAATTGGTAAATTTTTAGATTATTACTTGCACTTAAATACAATACTTCGTTGTTGGTTGAAAATTCGGCGCCATAAAAAAGGTCTGTACCCATTTGAATGGTTATTGGATTTGAAACTGCTCCTGAAGCATTATTAAAATCGAATAATTGTGTTGTCCCATTTGACCAACTAGAGCAAGAAACTAACTTTGAACCGTCAGGCGAAATTCGCAAATATCCAGTTGAACTCCATACTTCTCCTAAAATGTTAGGTTCGTAAATTGCTCCAATAGTACTAGTTGTAGGTGTTGTGCTTAAACCTGAAGCTGTTAATAAATGGGCATAAAAAGAATTATTATTCCAGCCATGCGATACTATCCAAAAATCGGTATTGTTTGCATGTTTTACTACTCCTATTTTCTCGCATGATGGTGTATAAATTAAAATATTTTTTTGAGCCGTAACGCCACCTAATCCTCCATCAAGGGAAATATCTACAATGGAGTATTGTAATCCGTTTGGTCTTGCTTCTGCATCAACTGTAAAAACATAAAAAAGTGTGTTCGATCCTGGTTTTGGAACAATTGTTGCAGATTGTGAACTTGATGGATCACCATTTAAATTGTCACCATTAAGCATCATTAAATGATTACGATTGTAAACTGTAATACCATCGGTGTAAAATAATAATTGACCAGCTGCATCAGATATTGTTGTACAACCCTCAAAAGTATAAAGTTGCCCATCAGTCACCGCTACTGGGCTACCACTATTAAAAGTTATACCAGCACCGTAACCAAAATACCAATTATTGGCTTCTCCTTGTGGAAATGCCAACAAACTATAAAATAATACTATGGTATTTATAATTATTCTTTTCACAAATAATTTTAGAATGTTGAATTAAAAACTATAAGCAGCACCAATTTGTATAACTCTGTTCTTCGAAGAAAGCGTATTGCCTTGATTTGCTGGCGTAAGTCCTAAGCAGTACCTAACATTTGCTGATATAGCCTCTGTAATTTTATAACCTGCTCCAAAGTTAAGTCCAAAAACTAAAGCTTTATAATTATCTTTTAAATCTTTATCATTTAGCGAAGTTACTTGATTAGAAAATTTATCTTTTGAAGTATAATCACCTTTTGCACCTACTAAAAAATCGAATTGCGGACCTGCTTCAATGTATGCTTTTTCAATGAATTTGAATTGAAAATTAAACGGTACGGTAACATAATTTAATCTTGTTTTTATATCTGCTCTTGCGTATTCATTATCATAAACATAATCAAAGCCCTGCATAGAATAAACTATCTCAGGTTGTAAAGCAAACTTTGAACCCATAGGTAAATTAACAAAAAAGCTTAAATTAGCTCCTACAACACTAGAAACGCTTGGCACGTAGTTTTCAATACTCTCATCAAAGACGGCTGTAGATATGTTGACACCTGCTTTTGCACCAAAAGTAACTTCACTTTTGGTGCTTTTTTCTTGTGCTTGGCAAACAGCCATTGCAGCTAGTAATACTATAGATAAAATTAGTTTTTTCATTGTTTATTTTTTACATTTTAATAATTTTTGTTTAAAAAGAAATTATTTCCGCAAAGTCAGGAGACATTTGCGGAGCTTTTCATAGGAACTCTTTACGGAGCTGGGCTGGATAAATTCAGAATGTAACTCCATTCTATTAAGTAAGTTATTATAAATTTATATTTTCATTATAAATAATTCATTATTATGGTCTTCCATCTAACTCATTTGAATCCCTTTTAAAATCAATTTTGTTATATAAAATCTTATTATGGATTTCAGAAAACATTTCTGGGTTGTACAGAGATGCATAATTTCCTACGACTCCAAATATTGCAATTATATCATCATTTGCTAAATAAATAATTTGACCAGAAAAATTATCAACAGACATATCTCCTATATTGGAAATATACAACTTATGAACTTTTATTAATTTTCCTTTGTTCATTATTTTTTTTTCATCTACTTTTTTCAAGGTAATATTTTTATATTCAATTACACCATTTTTATACAACTTTAAAGTGTCGTTTTTATTCGCACCCTTAAAAAAATGATAGATTAAAATTGTTTGCTCATTACTCTTAACAACTGTCTTGTTAGCCTCAAGTATTTCATAAATATGTCCTTTAGTTTTGATACTCAATGAAACAAAATTTACTTTTATTTTACTTACTCTTTTTTCTTGCTGACTAATACATGATAATTGTAAAAAACAAATGAAAATAATAATTTTTTTCATAAATTAATATTTAATATTCAAAACCCTCAGGGCAGACCCGATAGCGCGGATTTGCAATCCGTCTCCACAATAAAAATCAAAATAGAACTAACAAAATGATTTCTCAATTATTATTTTACGCCGCATAAGTTCCCATTGAAACCTGTTAGCGTGGCATAATTATTTCTTCAAAGTCAGATGACGTTTCCGAAACTTTTCATACCAGCTCTTTGTTGAGCAGGATAATTGTTTTGTACATCTTTTATTAATTATTAACCTTCAAAAAATACGCTACTTTACTATTTTTATTGCTTATTTTTTTTAAACACTTCATCTTGTCTTCATCTTCATTAAAACTACTTTTTTGAACAAAATCAGTAAGCTCTGTTTCACAAAAACATTTTTTAATGTATTTAGAAAATTCAACTTTTCTAAAATATAAAAAATCAGGAATTGATAAACCATCCAAAGGAATAGAGAATTCATCCATAGTAACATACTCTTTTTTAAAAGCAACAATATAATAAAGAATGCCTTTTTCAATGACAAATTCACCCTTAAAACCTTTTACTGTAAAATTAACAAAATTTTTATCGTTGCGAGTTACTACTTTATAATCATAACCGCCACCTCCTTTAAGAAATTCGTTAAAATTCTTATTTAAGTACAAGTAAAAAAATGGTTGATCCAAGGTATAATCATTAGCACTAAAAGAGTCTCCAAAAAGAGTAAAATTTGAAACTATAATATTTTTATAATTTTCTATATAAACGGTTTGATGAAAAAAATTTTGCTTAAAATCAATCAAGTGTAAGGCATTGGTTTTATCATTATGTATGTAAGATGAATTAATGCTAAAGATAGGAATTACAGATAATTTTAAAGAATCTTTTGCATAAAAAGTTGGTAGTAAATCGTTTTTAAGAGTCAAATTTTCAATTTCTTTTGATATATCATAACACTTATTATAATGATAATATGCAGTTTCCTTATATTTATTATAATCAATTTTTATAGTTATTGTATCGAGCTTATGCTCTTTTTGCGAGAAGCAATTCACACAAATTATAAAAAATAAAAATAATAGTTTGCTAAATTTTATTTCCATTATAAATTAGTTTATAATTAATTGTTTTTAATTCATCTACAGTTAATCCCAGTAGCACGCATTATTATTTGATCGTCCAATTTATAAAGAACATAATCATCAATCCGTTTCGGAAATGGTCCATCTACTGTAATTTTTGCCATAACACACCTTAGTAATAGAGGTTATACTTTATCCTAGTTTTGTTCTTGTTTTGTTCGTAGTTGTGGTACCCTAAATTACTAATTAAAGGTAATGCATTCGCAAAAAATTAATCTAATTACAAACAAGTTACGAACCAAATAAGAACCAATTATATAAAGTCCAAACCAATCATTTATTAACATACTATATGGATACTGTATGGATAATTCATAGATACTCCATAGCAACGGTATGGTTGTGGTACCTAAACCTAAGTATTTTCTAACATCACTTTAGCAAAATATGCAATCAAAAATCTATGTTCATTACCATTTTTACTTTTGACTTCGGTGTTTATTGCTAGGGCATCGACTGGAAGAAATTGTACAGTTTCATTTATTCACTACCGACCTACATTTCACCACTGAATTTTCAAAATTAGGCTCTTTTTTGCTCCGCATTTGAAGTAAAAATTAAAAAGCTAGGAAACCTCAAAATGATACTTGCATTGGATAAATTCAAAATAAAATGCTTCAAGGTCATCTGCTTTCATAAAGGCAACAAATTCGTCGAGCGGCACTTCAAAATAGTGATAAATTACCGTAAGTTTGAATTCAATTTCTAGAACTTGTTGTACTTCGTCATATCCTACTTTGAGAATATTGGCGCTGTGTATTGGATATTTCGTCATATTATTCCTTTAAAGTTTTTTCTTTGAAACCATAAACCAAAAACAAGATGCCGGTTAGTATATCAATTGGCATCCAAAGTGATTTTTTAAAAAAATGTATCGGTATAATGGGATTAAAAAGAACGACTATCCCAATAAATGTTATACCCAGTAGGTTTACGTCTTTTTGAACTTCCCTCGTTAGTATAGCTAAAGCGCCTAAGGTTATGGCAATTCGCAAAAAGGTGTAATAACCATAAGGTAAATCGAAACAAGCAAGTATTGCGATGGCACCGCACAAAATGCATATTATTCTCATATTTGAAAAGGTCTTTAAAATAATTTTTCAAACATAAAACCAAATAAAATAGGTATTTTACGGGAAACCGTAATTGGGTAAAAAAAAGTATTTTTTTTTCTAAGCGATGCCTAAATCTTTAGCAATTGAGATAAGATGTACGGTGTTGTTAGCCTTGAAGTAGTCTTTGAGTTTGCCCACTCGTTTTTCAATAGTACTTTTGCTAGAAGGCGAGATGCCCAATTCTTTGAACTTGATATCCATTTTTTCTTGTGGCACACCAAGCGAAAGTTGCTTGATCAGTTCAATGTCGTATTCGTCAATTTCGTTAATGGTTTTATCTTGCAACACCACTTCCATTTCAGGAGAAATGTATTTTTCGTCGGTTTGAAAAAGCTTATTGATAGCTGTTTTTAATTGACGGATACTGTGGCGACCTTTGATAACAAATCCGTCAATATTGTGATTCTCAAAAAGTGAATTTATATGAAAAGTTTTGTCTTCCACCGAATGCACGATTATTTTTAAGTCGGGTTGCACTTGTCTTACCCATTGAATTAAATCGTCGCCACTAGCTAATTGCACTTTTCTATGATCGGCTCTAAAAGATAAATCACTAATCAGTAAATCAAATGGATCATTGTCCAGAAGGGCTTTCTTAATTTTTAATTGGGCATCATCACAATATTTGGCGTGGTGAATTTCGGTTACACCAAGTTCGCCCAGCACTTGCATTACGGCTAAGTTGATGCTGTCAAAATCTTCGGCTATTATTACTTTTTTAAACATAAGCTTGTACTTATTTAGGTAGTTTCAATTTTGCTTTGAATCCTTTATTAGTTTCTGTTTCAAAAGTAATTGTTCCGTTTATGGATAAAATACGGTTTTCCACATTTTGCAAACCTTTTTTAAAATTTAACATTTCGGGACACCCAATGCCGTTATCCGAATAGTTAATTTCTAAGCCGTTTTTATAGCGGTCAAATCCAATTACGACCAAGCTGCATTGACTGTGTTTGCGCATATTAACCATCAATTCTTGCAAAGTTCGGTAGACCACAATTTTAGATTCTTTTTGCAGTTTTAGCCAATCATTCGATGAGGTATTATTTTTTAAAATAACATTAATTTGTGGGCTATTATAACTTGAAAGCATCGCTTTAAGCATAGCTTCAAAGTTGATTCCGGTGTCAATCGGGCTGTTTTCTTTAGAAATATTTCGTGATTGGGTGTAGATTTTATCTAAATTTTCAAGTAAAAATTCTTTGTTCGTAGGATTGTTTAGGTCTTGAGTTTCGGCATAAGTCAAAGCATTAAATACGTCGTTGGCCAATTCATCGTGTAGTTTTTTAGAAATTCTGGTTTCCGTTTCATAGGTTGCTTTGCGAAGTTTTCTTCTATTTTTTGCTCGAATAGAACTGATGATGACCACAGATAAAGTGGACACAAAAATGAAAAGGGACAAATAAAGTTGCTTTTGACTTTTTTGCTTATCACTTTCTTTCAAAGCAAGATTGGAATCGTATTTGATTTTAGCAAATTGGGTTTTAGAGTTTTGCCTTATTTTGTTAATGCTGTCCGATATAGTGATTTGTTTTAATGCAAGTGACTTGATTTTGTCAGCAGTAGACGAAGCAATAAGAAATTTAATAGCTTCCATTCGGTCGTCAGGACTGTTAATGGCCGTTGCTGCAACGTAGGCTTTTTGAGCAAAATCATTTGCTACGGTCGCATTCGATGTCAAATAATATTCCGCTAAGTGCATGTAAGAAGCAATCAATTCGGAATTGTCTTTAATGCTGTCGCGAATTTGCAACGATTGATTTAGATACCCCAGAGCTTTAGGATTGTCTAATTTAAAATAAGCAAATCCCAAATTGTCAAGCACTTTGGCGTAATTTGGTTTGGATTGAATAAGAGAATCGTTGGTTACTAGTTCATTAAATACTTTTGCGGCTTCTTTATATTTTTTGGATTCTAATAAAACATAACCAATATTATTTTTGACAACACATTTTTCAAGTTCTTTTGTTGTTGTACTTAAACACAAATTATAGTACTTTTTAGCGTTATCAAAGTCAAATTGCTCTTGATAGGATAGCCCAAGCACATTATAGAGATTATAATTGTTTTTGTATTTCGGATTGATACGCAAAGCTTCGGTCACCGTGGCTTCACTTCCTGAAAAATCACATTGCGCTTTTTGAATTTCTGCAATATAATAAAGTGAATAACTTATGCGATCTAACTCTTCATCGGAACAAGCCAACTTTGCTTTGTAAAAATAAACTAATGCACTATCAAATTGTTGTTTATAATGGAATTCTAATGCTGTTCCCACAAGTTTATCAAATTGTGGATTAACTTTTTTATTCGGGTTTTTAGTACACGAAAACTGCAATAGCAGCGCTACTACAGTGAGCATAAAAATCGGGAAATGGCACTTTTTAACTATCATCGACCGAAAATATTGATTTAAATTAGAATAGAAAAATTTATCTAAAATAAATGAAGCTTTATCAATGTTAAAATGCCTTACTTTAACCAAAACATTCCAATGCACAGATTTAGTTTTTAAAAGGAATTCCTAATGATTAAGTTATTTTGATTCTCAATTTGTTCTTTTTTATTGTGCAGAATCATTTCAGCTAGTAGCTTGCCCATTGATTTAAAATCAGTTGAAATAGTTGATATTCCGTTTTCTACCACTTTTTTTAAAGGTGTTTCGTTATAGGAAATAATGCCAAAATCAAGACCTAATTTCAGATTTTGAATCTTAGATTGTTCAATTACCTTCACCAAATCTCTATCGTCTGGAATAATATATAATTCTTTGTCGTTAATGATTCGGTCTTCAAATTCATTGATGACTTCATAGCTAATATTAAAATCTGAACAGAAATTCTCAAAACCAATTTTCATTCCGAGTGGTTCCCGAAATCCTGGGAAAATTAAGATTAGTTTTTGGTATTTTTCAATCAAATACTTGCCTTGTAACAACGCTTCATAAATATCTTTAATGAAATTTTGATGAATCGATGGATAGTCTTTTAACTCCGAATTGGTTTGGTCCAAAACATAAACATCTTCTTTTGGCAAGGTTTTAATCAACGCAGAAGCACCAGCCAAATTCGTAGGCATAATGATGTATTTGGAATAGTTTCCGTTGGCCTCATTTATCAATTTTTTAAACATTTCGATATTAAAATGATGAAAGAAAATCTCGATTTGTCCTGCATTGTTTATGGTTTCTAAAAACGAATTGTAGATGTCTTCCTTAAAACTATTCAATTCATCAAAAAGCAAGAAAAAACGTTGTTCAAAACTAAATTCTACACTTTTCACATAATATCCTTTTCCTAATATTGCATAGATAATACCACGTTTTTTAAGCTCTTCATAAGCTAATAAAACGGTATCTCTAGAAATTGAAAATTCTAAACTGACTTTATTAACCGAAGGCAGTTTGTCATTTTTTTGCAAGCGCTTTTCAGAAATAGCCATTTCAATAGCTAATACTATTTGCTTGTATTTAGGTACGGATGAATTGTTGTTAATGGTGATGACTTTCATTGGAGGTAATCAACTATGGTTAGCGAAAACGATATAACTGGTGGCAAGATACAAATAAACTGGTAGGTAGTGGTATGGTATAAATAGAAAAAGAAGTAATTTTGATATCAGATTAATAAAAATCAGATGTTAAAAAATCATTTTTCACAAATTGACACCTTAAAAAATAGTAAATCCTTTGGTTTTTTGCCAAGTAGTGAAGAAGTTTTTTGCTATACCATAAGCAATGCAGCCGGTATGGAATGTGATGTTATTAATTTTGGTGCAACGATTAGCGCGTTACGCATTCCGCTTAAAAATGGAAGTAAAGTAGATGTAGTTTTAGGTTTTGAAACCATTGATAATTATTTAAATTCTTTTGATTTGCCAAGCGCACCATATTTAGGCGCAATAGTAGGAAGGTATGCAGGCAGAATCAATCAAGCCAAGTTTGAATTGAATTCAAAAGTAATCTCACTTAATAAAAACCACGGCGAACATAATCTGCACGGAGGGAACGAAGGTTTTAGTAAGGCTTATTGGAAGGTGATTGCTCTAACCGACACTTCTATTACCTTACAATATATCAGTAGAGATAACGAAGAAAATTTCCCTGGTGAGTTGCATACGGAAATCACTTACACAGTTACTGATAAAAACGAATTGAAAGTACAAATGAAAGCAACATCAACTGAAGATACTATTGTAAATTTAACACAGCACAGTTATTTTAACTTAGACGGTCATTCAGAAGATATCATCAGTCAAAAATTATTTGTTAATGCCGAAAAATTATTGAAAGTTACTACTGAAAATATCCCAACTGGTGAACTTTTAGAACCAGCTTCAACGCCTTATGATTATACTTATGAGCACGATTGTCCAACATTGATTGATACTACTTTTGTGTTGCACAATACCGCTGCGGTTTCGGCAAGTCTTTATAGTTTTAAAAATAATTTAAAAATGTCGGTTTACACCAATCAACCAGCGGTGCACGTTTATGTTGGAGGTAATTGTTTCCATCAAATTAAAGGAAAAGAAAACGCTGAGTATCATCCGTTAAGTGGTATTTGTTTTGAAACCCAAAATTTTCCTGATGCACCCAATCATAAACATTTTCCCAATGCTATTTTGAGAAAAGGTGAAACTTACCAACATAGAACAACCTTTAAATTTGAAAATTTAGACCTATGAAATCGCCATTAACAATAAGTTTGCGTAAGCAACACCAATAAATAAAAGGCTATATCCTAAATGACCTCTAACAAATAAATTATACATAGATGAAAAAGATACTATTTTTAATTTTAAGTTTATCGCTTGTGGCTTGTTCCTCAAGTGATTCAGCTGATGGAGCGCCAGCACCAACACCTTCTCCAACACCTACACCATCGGCTGATTTTATTCGTGCTGCCGATGTTTCTTTTATTCCGTTGATAGAAAGTGAAGGTACGGTTTATAAACACAATAATTTGGCGCAAGATCCATTAACTACATTAAAAAACGCAGGTTGCAATACGGTAAGAATCCGATTATGGAAAAATCCAACCAACAATCAATCGTCTTTTAATGAGGTTAAAACCTTGGCAACAAGAGCTAAAAACGCCGGATTTAAAGTTTGGCTTTCCGTACATTATTCTGATACTTGGGCTGATCCAGGCAGTCAAACCACGCCAGTGGAATGGCAAAGTTTGAGTTTTACTGATTTAAAAACAGCAGTCGAAAATTATACTTCCACCATTTTAACCGAAATCAATCCGGATATCATCCAAATAGGTAACGAAATCAATAGCGGTTTCCTTTGGCCACAAGGTCATTTAATTAACAATGAAAATCAAAGTTTGCAATTAATTGCAGCTATTAGTACTAAAATTAGAACCCAAGCTCCAACAACAAAAATTATGTTACATTATGCCGGAATAGGTGCTGGCGCAGCGTGGTTTTTTAATAAAATGAATGCCATAAATTATGATTACATCGGATTGTCTTATTATCCGATTTGGCACGGAAAAAATTTAACTGATGTTAATGCAACCATAACTTCTTTAGGTCAAACGCACAATAAAAAAGTAATTATTGCCGAAACCTCTTATCCGTTTACTCTTACGTGGAACGATTGGACTAACAATGTAGTAGGTCAAAACGACCAGTTGATAACGACTTATGCTGCATCAAATTCAGGTCAAAAAGATTTTGTGTTAGCCATAAAAAATCTTGTAAAACAAAATTCTTATGGTCAAGGTTTTTGCTATTGGGGTGGCGAATGGGTTGCGTTTAGAGGCACACAATCAACCAATGGTTCGTCTTGGGAAAACCAAGCGCTATGGGATTTTAATTTCAATTCACTTCCGGTAATGGAGGCTTTTAGTCCTAATTAATTATGAAAAACATTTTATTAAAATTATCGGTACTATTGACGTTGACCTTTGTCGCTTGCAAACCGTCAGCAACTGCTTTTGTAAAAGGCGCTGATGTGGGTTGGTTACCGCAAATGGAAGCTACAGGTTACAAGTTTTATGACAAAGATGGCACCGAAAAAGAATGCCTTCAATTACTAAAAGATAGAGGAATGAACTCGGTTCGTTTGCGTGTTTGGGTAAACCCAGATAACGACAAAGCAAGCGGACATTGCAGTAAAGAGGAAACTGTGGTGATGGCGTTGCGTGCTCAAAAAATGGGAATGCGAGTAATGATTGATTTTCACTATTCCGATTCTTGGGCTGATCCAGCAAAGCAAAATAAACCAGCAGCTTGGAAAAATCATTCATTTCCTGAATTGTTGAATGATGTCTACAATCACACATTTGATGTTGTAAACGCATTGAAAACAGCTGGAGTTACACCAGAATGGGTGCAAATTGGCAATGAAATTCCAGGAGGAATGCTGTGGCCTGACGGAAGTACAAACAATTGGAACCAACTGGGACAACTATTAAACAAAGGATATGACGCTGTAAAAGCGGTCGACAAAAAAATAAAAGTAATAGTTCACGTAGACGAAGGAAATAATAATGCCAAATTCAGAACTTTCTTTGATAACGCTACGGCGCAAAAGGTAAAGTATGACATTATCGGATTGTCTTATTATCCTTTTTGGATTAAAAAAGATTATTCTGAAACCATTGCTGATTTAGAGTTCAATTTGAAGGATATGGTTCAACGTTACAATAAAGACGTTATGATTGTTGAGGTTGGTGGCGAAGATGATAAAATTCAAAACACCTACGAATTATTAAAAGCAACTATTGATGCTGTGAAAAAAGTGCCAAATAACCGTGGTTTGGGCGTGATGTATTGGGAACCACAAGGAGCAAAATCTTGGAGTGGTTACAGTTTAAGCGCTTGGCTTCCCAACGGACAACCTTCACCGGCACTTGATGCCTTTAAAGAATAAAAAGTCATCGATACATCCGTTTATTCTGTGAAAATCTGTGGCAAAAAAATAAAAACTATGACTAAAATTTCAATACATCATTCAGCAAAATTCGCTTTTCTACTTTTGTTTATATTAGTTGGATTTCAATGTAATTCACAAAAGAAAATCAATTTAGACGAAGATTGGAAATTCCATTTTGGGAATGCTGCCGATGTAACTAAAGATTTTGATTACGGAAAAACGGCTTTACTTCACAAATCTAATGTGTTTGCTACCACTATTGTCCATCCAAAATTTATAGATACCACTTGGTCTAAAATTAATGTTCCGCATGATTGGGTTGTTGGTTTACCTTTTGTAAAATCAGAACAAGTAGAAATGGATAGTCACGGCTACAAACCTGTTGGTGGTAGGTATCCTGAAACGAGTATTGGTTGGTATCGAAAGCATTTTACAGTAGATAAAAACGACGAAGGTAAACGATTCGAAATTCAATTTGATGGCATCTATCGCAACGCCGAAATTTGGGTGAATGGTTTTTATGTTGGCACTAATTTTAGCGGTTACGTTGGCAATTCTTATGACATTACTGATTATATGAATTTTGAAGGCGATAACGTCTTGGTAGTTCGAGTAGACGCTTCGCAATATGAAGGTTGGTTTTATGAAGGCGCCGGAATTTATCGTCACGTTTGGCTTAACATTAATAACAATGTTCATATTCCTGTTGATGGTGTTTTTGTACATTCAAAAGTTGACGGAACAAAGGCAACAGTAACGGTAGAAACAGAGGTTGTCAATAAAAACTTGGTTACTTCTAGTGGCACTGTCTATACTTATATTACCGATAGTAACGGAAAACAAATTACAAAAACATCTGAACAAAAATTTTCGCTTTCGGTAAACGGAACTACAACAATTAAGCAAAAAATGGCTGTGAGCAATGCTACATTATGGTCGTTAGAAAATCCTTATCTATATAAAGTAGTAGCTGTTGTCAAGCAAAATAACCAAATTGTAGCACAAAAGAAAGTCAATTTCGGAATCAGAACTATAGCTTTTGATTCTAAAAAAGGATTTTTTCTAAACGGAAAACATATAAAAATTCAAGGTACAAACAACCACCAAGACCACGCCGGAATTGGAAGTGCTTTGCCCGATTTTATGCAATATTATCGTATTAATTTGCTTAAGAAAATGGGCTCGAATGCTTATCGCGCTAGTCATAATGCACCTACAGCTGAGTTGCTTGCTGCTTGTGATAGTTTAGGAATGTTAGTTCTTGATGAGCAACGGTTGTTAAATAGTAGTTCAGAATATATCGATCAATTTAAACGAATTCTGCGTCGTGATCGAAATCATCCATCTGTTTTTTTATGGTCAATTGGTAACGAAGAGCAAAACATTCAAGGAAATGATTATGGCAAGCGAATTGCAAAATCGCTCTTAGCTATTCAACAAGAATTAGATCCAAGTAGAACGGCGACTTATGCTGCCGATATGGCTAATGATTTTAAAGGTGTCAACGAAGTGATTCCAATCCGCGGATTTAATTATAGAGAATATGCTGTAGCTGATTATCATAGAGATCATCCCAATCAACCCTTACTTGGAACCGAAATGGGAAGTACTGTGACCACAAGAGGAGTTTATGAAAAAGACGAAATACGCGCTTACGTTCCCGATCAAGACATCACGCATCCTTGGTGGGCGAGCAAAGCGGAAACTTGGTGGAAATTGGCTGCTGAAAACGACTATTGGTTAGGCGGATTTGTTTGGACAGGATTTGATTATCGCGGAGAACCAACACCTTATAAATGGCCAAATATCAGTTCGCACTTCGGGATTTTGGATGTTTGCGGTTTTCCAAAAAACATTTTTTACTACTATAAAAGCTGGTGGACGAATGAGGATATTCTTCACATTTCACCGCATTGGAATTGGCCCGATAAAGTTGGAAAACCAATCGACGTTTGGGTAAATACCAATGCTGACGATGTTGAGTTGTTCCTTAACGGAAAGAGTTTAGGAAAAAAAGTAATGCCAAGAAACAGTCATTTGCAATGGCAGGTGAATTACGAACCAGGCACAATTGAAGCTGTTGCATATAAAAACGGCAGGAAATTAACGTCAAAAGTTGAAACCACTAGCTATGCCACAAAAGTGATTGCTGTAGCCGATAAAAATTCGGTTAAAGCCGATGGAAAAGATGGTATTGTTGTCAATATTTCGATAGTTGATGAACAAGGAAGAGAAGTACCCAATGCCAATAATAAGGTTTATTTCTCGCTTAAAGGTGATGCTAACATAATTGGAGTAGGTAATGGAGATCCAAGTTCGCACGAAGCCGACCAATGCGAAAAAGGTTTGTGGCAAAGAAGTGCTTTTAACGGAAAATGTCAAGTTATCCTTCAAGCTGGTAAAACAATTGACGCTCTTAAATTAGAAGTTACATCCAATGGATTGGTTCCAACAACTGTAGAAATTAGTCAAAATAAATAAAGATTCTGTGCTACTGAAATCTATTCATTAGTAACAAGTTCAGCCTAAAAATGAAGAAAAAATTAATTAAGAATACCTCGGGACATTTTGCAAAAGTATTTCAAAAAGAACCCGACCACATCTTTCTGTCGCCAGGAAGAATTAATATTATTGGAGAACATATTGACTATAATGATGGTTTTGTTTTGCCGGCTGCGATTAACAAATATGTGTGCATTGCCATTTCTTCTAATCAAAATTCTCGATGTAAAATCGTTGCCAAAGATTTAAATGAAATTATCGAATTTGATTTAAATGATGAATTAGTTCCAAGTAAAACGATGTGGATTAATTACATCTTGGGTGTTTTGCAACAGTTTAAAAAAGAGCAAGCACTGAACAAAGGATTCAACGCTGTTTTTAGCAGTACGGTTCCGATAGGTTCTGGACTTTCTTCTTCTGCAGCTGTTGAGTGTGGTTTTGCTTATGCAATGAACGTTTTGCATAATTTTAATTTATCTAAAGAAACAATTGCACTTATCGGACAAAAATCAGAGCATACTTTTGTTGGTGTAAATTGTGGCATAATGGATCAATTTGCCTCCGTTTTCGGAAAGAAAAACCACGTAATTAAATTAGATTGCAATACTTTGCACTATGAATATCACAAAGCTGATTTCAAAAAATATGCTTTACTTTTATTAGATAGTACCGTTAAGCATACGCATTTGACATCCGGTTATAACGATAGACGAAATGAGGTAGAACAAGGTTTAGCGATAATTAAACAGCATTTTCCAGAGGTGAAAACCTTTAGAAACTGTACCGAAACAATGCTTTTTGACCTACAAGAACGATTAGGTGAAACGATTTTTAAACGATGTCATTTTGTAGTCAAAGAAATCCAACGAGTTCAAGATGCAGTTACGGCTTTATCAAATGCTGATTTCGTCCAATTAGGAAACTTAATGACCGAAACCCATCACGGTTTGTCTAAAGAATATGACGTCAGTTGCGATGAACTCGATTTTCTTGTGGATTCCGTTTCCACAAACGATAAAGTTTTAGGTTCGCGAATGATGGGCGGAGGTTTTGGCGGTTGTTCGATAAATTTGGTTGTAAAAGGATATGAAAATGAGTTAATCGAAAATATTTCAGCCGCTTATCGTTCTAAATTTGGAATCGAATTAAAAGCCTATAAAGTAAAAATAGCCAAAGGAACATCCGAAATTAAAATTATTTCAAAAAAGAAAAATTAAACACATAGAACATAGAAAAAAGGTGGAAAAGACCAATTCTTGGTTCACATAGCTATGTTCAACTTAAATAAAGTGAAACGTCTCCTATGAAAATTAAAAATCTATGTTTCTATGTATTTAAAAAATTAAATATTCATCTTAATGCAAAACTTCAATCCTAACGAACACCCACATAGAAGATACAATCCGTTATTAGACGAATGGATTTTGGTTTCGCCGCATCGCGCCAAGCGTCCGTGGCAAGGTCAAAACGAAAAAGTGACGGAAGATGACCGACCAGAACACGATGAAAATTGCTATTTGTGTTCAGGAAACGTACGTTCCAATGGTGTCAAAAATGAGGATTATACCGATTGTTACGTATTTGAAAATGATTTTTCAGCGTTGTTAAAAGACGAAGTTTTATTCGAAAATAAATTCCAATCGTTGTTTCAACAAAAACCAGAACGAGGTATTAATAAAGTCATTTGTTTTTCACCAAAACACAATTTGACCTTACCAGAAATGGAAGTTTCAGAAATTGAAAAGGTAGTTAAAACATGGAAGGAACAATACATTGAATTAGGAAGCTATGATTTCATAAATTACGTTCAAATTTTTGAAAATAAAGGAAGTGTTATGGGTTGCAGCAATCCGCATCCACACGGACAAATTTGGGCACAATCGTCGTTGCCATCCCAAGTTGAGAAAACGCAAAAACACCTTCGTGCTTATTATGATAAAAACCAAACTAGTTTGCTAAAAGAGTATTTAGATCAAGAATTAAATTTGCAAGAACGAATTGTTATTGAGAATGATCATTTTGTAGTTTTGGTTCCGTTTTGGGCAACCTGGCCTTATGAAACTATGATTATAAGTAAGCGTCATTTTGGAAACATTATCGCAATGAGTAAGGAAGAAACCAAAGCATTTGCTGAAATAATTAAAGGAATTACTGTTAAATATGATAATTTATTTGAAACCTCCTTTCCGTATTCTTCTGGAATTCATCAAGCACCAACTGATCGAGTAGCGCATCCAGAATGGCACTTTCACATGCATTTTTATCCGCCATTATTACGCAGTGCAACTGTGAAAAAATTTATGGTAGGTTATGAAATGCTTGGTGAAGCGCAACGTGATATTTCACCAGAACAAAGTGCCAAAATATTAAGAGATTTACCTAACCAACATTATAAAACAAAAACCAATTAAGATGCAAACATTATCCATTAATGACTATATAGTTTTCTTCCTCTATTTCATAATTATTGTAGGTTATGGCTTGTGGATTTACAATCGAAAGAAGAAAGCTCAAACCAGTAGTAATGATTATTTTTTAGCAGAAGGTTCACTTACTTGGTGGGCTATTGGAGCATCTTTAATTGCAAGTAACATCAGTGCCGAGCAATTTATCGGAATGAGTGGTAGCGGATTCAAAATGGGTTTGGCTATTGCAACCTATGAATGGATGGCAGCCATCACTTTAGTAATCGTTGCAGTTTTCTTTATGCCAGTATATCTCAAAAATAAGATATTTACGATGCCGCAATATTTAAAAAAGCGGTACAATGGCAATGTGGCTATGATTATGGCTGTTTTTTGGTTGTTGTTGTATGTGTTGGTAAATCTGACTTCGATTTTATATTTAGGCGCTTTGGCCATAAGTAGTATTTCAGGTTTGGATATTACTTTGTGTATGATTTTTTTGGCGGTTTTTGCCGTAATGATTACACTTGGCGGAATGAAGGTTATTGGTTATACCGATGTTATTCAAGTGTTTTTCTTGATTCTTGGCGGATTAATTACGACTTATTTAGCTTTGAATTTAGTAGCGACAGAGTTTGGCTCCGAAGGAGTGCTTAACGGATTTAGCATTATGCGGGATAAAGCTAACGATCATTTTCATATGATTTTTGATAAATCCAATCCTAATTATATGGATTTGCCTGGGCTTTCGGTTTTGATAGGAGGAATGTTGATTATCAATTTGAATTATTGGGGTTGCAATCAGTATATCACGCAAAGAGCTTTAGGTGCGGATTTAAAGACGGCTCGTGGAGGTATTTTGTTTGCAGCTTTCTTGAAATTATTAATGCCTATTATTGTTGTTTTACCAGGAATTGCAGCTTTTGTTTTATATCAAAACGGCCATTTTCAAACGGAAATGTTACAAGATGGTACTGTAAATCCTGATAGAGCTTATCCTATTTTATTAAACTTATTGCCAGTTGGTTTAAAAGGACTTTCTTTTGCGGCATTGACCGCAGCCATTGTTGCTTCTTTAGCAGGAAAAGCGAATAGTATTGCGACTATTTTCACACTTGATGTATACAAAGAAAAACTGAATACTGAAGCTAGCGAAGCCAAATTGGTTTCAGTTGGAAAAATAACGATTATTGCCGCTATGGTTATTGCTGTGGTAGTAGCACCTTTTTTAGGAATAGATAAAAAAGGTGGATTTCAATACATTCAAGAATATACTGGGTTTGTAAGTCCGGGAGTTTTTGCGATGTTTATATTAGGTTTCTTTTGGAAAAAAACTACTTCCAATGCCGCGTTATTTGCCACTATTGGTGGGTTTATACTTTCTATCATTTTCAAGTTTATGCCGGCATTTGTGGATTTATCTTTCTTGAATCCGATTGGATTTGCAGTTCCGAACGCTGAAGGTGTTTATGAAATTCCGTTTATAGATAGAATGGGTTTTGTGTTTTTAATATGCGTTATCGGAATGTATTTCATTAGTATCAATGAAACTTTGAGAGGTGTTAAATCTAATGGATTAGAAGTTGATCGTTCGATGTTTAAAATGTCACCAAGTTTTACTGTAGGAATGCTTGTGATTGTTGCAGTTACAGCGGCATTGTATACTGTTTTTTGGTAATAGTTGTAAGAGTTAGTACTACTAAAAAACATAAATCGCAACCCATTTTAGGCCTTGTCTTTATGGGTTGTTTTTTTGTTTTAGGACTTTGATTGGAATAGTATTAGAAGTTATTTTTTACTATGTATTCTTTGATTTCAAATTCTTATTAAATTATTATATATCAAATATTTAATTAGTCTGTTTGTAAACAATCTAGGACTAATTAAGGTAAATAAAAAAACCACCAAAATTACTTTTGATGGTTTGTGCTATGTTAGTCTATTTTTTAGTTAATTAAATCTGTAATCAAATTAGGATATAATCCGATAATGATATTTAGAAGGATCGCAACTATACCAACTGCGTAATAAACAAATGGCGTAGTTTGTTTTTCTTCTGAAGCCTCTTTAGTGTACATTGCTAAGATTAATTTAAAATAGTAACCTACACTGATGATGGAGTTAATAACACCTGCAATGACAATGATTAAAAATCCTGCTTGAATGGTTTGTGTAAACAACATAAATTTAGCAAAAAACCCAGAGAATATTGGAATTCCTGCCATCGATAGCAGTGAAGCAGTTAAGACTGCAGCCATTATTGGATTGGTCTTTCCTAAACCGTTGAAGTTGCTAATGTCTTGGTTGTCTTTGTTGCGAGTTACATTAATTATTACTGCAAAAGAAGCAATTCCTGCAAGTGCATAAGCTGCTGTATAATATAATAAGTTGCCGCTTGAATTAGATAAACTAAGCAAAGTCATCATCATGAATCCCGCGTGAGAAATCCCTGAGAATGCTAACATACGTTTCACGTTTTTTTGTCGTAATGCCATAATGTTTCCAACGGTCATTGAGGCAATTGCAACAATAATGATGATGTTTTGATAAGCATCAGAAATATCAGCATTCATCGCAAGCAATAATTTATAAAGCGTTGCAAAAGCAACTACTTTTGCTAAAGTACTCATCGTAGCAGTAACAATAGACGGCGAACCTTCATATACATCTGGTGCCCAAAAATGAAAAGGTACAGCAGCAATTTTGAAAAGCATTCCAACAGTAACTAAAGAAATTCCGATTGGAAACCAAATTGGCAATTCAGCCGATCTTGACATTTCACTGATTTCAGTTACATCAAAACTTCCCATTGCGCCATAAATAAGGCAAATACCAAATAAAATAAATCCAGATGCGAACGAACCCATTAAGAAGTACTTCATACCAGCTTCGTTACTTTTAATGTCTAAACGGCTACTTCCTGCTAATATGTAAAGTGCAATAGAAAGTGTTTCAATTCCTAGAAAGTACATTGATAAATTTGAAAAAGAAACCATTGCAACAGCGCCTGCTAAAAGAAATATTTTTATGGCAATGTAGTCTGAAATTTTAGTTTCGTGGTCTTTATATACATCGTGACTCATTGCTACTATAAATATAGTTAACAAAATAAATAAAGATGAAAATGCATTAGAAAACTTATCTGCCACAATCATGTTAGTATACTGATCGTTTAACAATGCTCCGAAAGACCAAAGATTAAGTGTAGTTCCCAAAATAGCTATTAACCCAAGTAATACTACTGGAACAATTGCTTTTCTAAAATTAAAGATTTCAGCTATGAGGCAAAAAACACCTAAACCTGATATTGCTATTAATGTATTCATTTTTATTGAGGATTTAGGATTTAATGATTTTGGATTTAAGCCAATGCCATTAAATCTTACTTTTTATTATTTCTTGATTTAATTGTTTTTATTCCAGCTGAAAAAATTGATACCAATTCGTCGGCTTCTTTTATAAGTCGTTCTAATTCGATTGAATTACATTTAATTTCTAATTCTTTTATAAACTCTAACCAAAACAAACTTTCGTCAGCTTCTTCATCAACAACTTTCAATTTGTTTAAAAAATCTGCATCTGATTTTCCTCTGCACACCGCTCTGTAATTTGCCGCAACAGATGATGAAGATTTAAAAAGTTGATATGAAATTACGTCAACAGCTTTGTTTTTTTCGATTTCCATTAAAAAATTAAACGTATCGACAGCAAATTTTTTCGTTCTGGCTTTTAATTCTTCTTTTGTCATTACCAATAATGTTACATATACTTTAAGAATCCAAAATCTAGATTCTAAAATCCTAAATCAAACTATCTATTAATTTGAATTAGAGTTTCTTTTATGCTTGGCATTACTAAATCTACAATTGGTTTTGGATACAATCCGTAGAATAGTAAAAAGGCAATAATTACCACAAAAACAATTGTTTCATTTTTTGTAACGTCTTTAAATAATTTAGTATTTGTTTCGCCTAACATAACATTTTGGAACATCTTTAACATATAATAAGCTCCAAGTATGATGGTCGTTCCGCCAAGAACTGCATACCAGATGTTTACTTGAGATAGACTATACAAAACGGTAAACTCTCCAATAAAGTTGAATGTTCCTGGCAAAGCAACAGATGCTAAAACCAAAATCATAAATAAAGAAGTGAACTTAGATGCTTGTGAGCGAATGCCGCCCATTTCATCAATTTTGTATGTATCAAATCTTCTTGATATTATTTCTGCTGCAAAAAATAATCCTACAATTACAAATCCGTGTGCAATCATTTGAGAAACCGCTCCACTAAGTCCGTCAACTGTCAAAGTATAACATCCTGCTGCTATTAATCCAACGTGAGCAAGTGAAGAGTATGCTAATAATTTTTTCAAATCTTTTTGACGTAATGCTACAATAGAGCCATAAATTACACCAGCAATACTTAATCCAATTAAGATTGGCATATAAGTTTTTGCCGCTAGTGGCGCAATTGGTAATTGCCAACGAATTACACTATATAATCCCATTTTTAGCATAATACCTGATAATAGCATTGTACCAACAGTAGGCGCTTTTTGATACACTTTAGCTTGCCAAGTGTGAAAAGGTATGATTGGAATTTTGATAGCATATGCTAAAAAGAAGGCTAAGAAAATCCAAGTTTGTTCTGTTGTAGACAAATCAAGTTTTGTTAAATCTCCTATTAAGAAACTTCCGGCTTTGCTATATAAATAAGCAAATGCTATTAACATAAATAAAGATCCACCTAAAGTGTAAATAAAGAATTTCACGACAGCTTTTCTACGTTCATCCGTATCGCCGTTACCCCAAACTAGCGCAATGAAGTAGATTGGAATTAAAGCAAGTTCCCAAAAAATGTAGTATAATAATCCGTCGCTTGCTAAGAATGTTCCCACCATAGCAAAAGCCATAAATAGCACTAAACTATAAAAGTTTTTAGAATTATTAAATTTATTTCCAAAGGAAGATAGCACAATTAATGGCAGCAATGAAGTCGTTAAAAGCACCATTGCTAATGATAATCCATCGGCCTTAAGTGCAAATGAAATATTAGGTTGTTCAATCCAAGGATTTGACAAACTTATGTTTATTCCGCTCAAAAATTGGTTTACTAATATTGAAGAGCATACTAAAGCAGCCACACTGAATAACAAAGCCACCTTAGAAGCAAGTTTATCTCCAGAGAGTAAGGTAGCGATGGCACCAATTAAGAGTAGTATTAATAGAAGTGATACGTTCATTTTGTTTTAAATTATTGAGCTAAAAATAAATAACTAACTATGGCTAAGATTCCGATAACAAAGGCAAATAAGTACAGTCCGATACTTCCCGTTTGCAATTTTTTACCTTGAGTTCCGATTCCATTTGCAACTGTTCCAAATCCGTAAACAACTTTTCCTAAAGCAGGTTCTAAAGTAGTTCTAAAGAAATTTGAAAGTCCGTTCAAAGGTTTTACAATTAATGAAGTATAAAATTCATCAACATAATATTTGTTGTAAATTGTTTTAGAGAAACCTGAAATCGCCGCATCTTCTTTTGGTACGAATCCTTGTTTGATGTATTTTGTGTAAGCCAAAATAATACCGATAAGTGCTCCAGTTAAAGCAATTGCCATTAACGTATATTCTTGGGTTCCAAGTGCGTGGTGTTCTTGTTTTGTTGTCAAAATTGGTTCTAAGAAATGATTTAACCAATTGCTTCCTGGTAAATTAATTAATCCACCAACCGTTGCTAAAGCTGCTAAAATAATTAGTGGTAAAGTGATTAAACTCGGACTTTCGTGTAAATGATGTTTTTGTTCTTCTGTACCTCGAAACTCTCTGAAGAAGGTTAAGTACATTAGTCTGAACATATAGAACGCCGTCATTATTGATGCTACTGAACCAACAATCCATAGTACTTTATTGTGTTCGAATGCTACCATTAAAATTTCGTCTTTTGACCAAAATCCTGCGAAAGGAAAAATACCTGCAATTGCTAAGGTTGAAATTAACATCGTTGCAAAAGTTATTGGCATTACTTTTCGTAAACCACCCATTTTGCGCATATCTTGTTCGCCGTGTAAAGCGTGAATTACAGATCCAGAACCTAAGAATAAACAAGCTTTAAAAAACGCATGTGTTATTACGTGGAAAACAGCTATTGTATAGGCACCCATTCCCAATGCTAAAAACATAAGTCCTAATTGAGATACTGTAGAATAAGCTAAGACTTTTTTAATATCGTTTTGAAGTAATCCTATTGATGCTGCAACTAAAGCTGTTATCGCTCCAACAATTGCAATGATTTGTTGTACATCATGTGTTAAATCAAATAAGAAATTCATTCTTGTAATCATAAAGATACCAGCTGTTACCATAGTTGCTGCGTGGATTAATGCCGAAACCGGTGTTGGTCCTGCCATAGCGTCTGGCAACCAAGTGTAAAGTGGTAATTGAGCAGATTTTCCTGTTGCTCCGATGAATAAACATAAAGCTGCAATAGAAAGCATAACACTTGAAGAAGCTTCGTTGGATGGAAGTATCAATCCTTTTAGTATAGCATAATCTAATGTGCCGAAATTATAAGCTATAATAAAAATTCCGATTAAGAATCCTAAGTCACCAATTCTGTTCATTATGAATGCCTTTTTTGCTGCGTCATTATAATCTTGGTTTTTATGCCAAAATCCGATAAGTAAATAAGAGCATAGACCAACGCCTTCCCAACCAATGAACATTACTAACAAGTTGCTTCCGACTACTAATGTTATCATGAAAAAGATAAACAGATTTAAATACGCAAAAAATTTGTGCATATTTTCATCATCGTGCATATAGCTGATCGAGTATAAGTGAATTAAAGAACCAATTCCAGTTACGAATAATAGCCACAACAGCGATAACTGGTCTAAGACAATTCCTAAATCAATTTTTAAGTTACCAAGTTGAATCCAATCTAAAAACTTAATTTGAATTGGTGTCTTGGTAGTATTTAATTGCATAAAAAAGTAGATGCTCATTACAAATGAAACTGCTACAGCTATGGTTCCAATGGCGCCTGAAATATTTTTTCCTGCTTTTTTTCCAAAGAAAACATTGAATAAAAACCCAACAAATGGGGTTAATAATAAAAGTAAAACTAAACTATTCTCCATTAGGGATTATCCTTTTAAGTTTTTTAAATTTGAGATGTCAACCGATCCAATATTTCGGAAAACTGCAACTAATATTGCCAAACCTACAGCAACTTCTGCTGCTGCTACTGCCATTGAAAAGAATACAAAAACTTCTCCTTTTGCATCTTGCCAATAAGTTGAAAAAGCAACGAACAATAAGTTAACAGCGTTTAACATTATTTCAATCGACATGAAAACGATGATGGCATTTCTTCTGTATAAAACTCCAAATATTCCTATACAAAATAATAGTACAGAAAGAAAAATGTAATTTTCAATACCAATTTGATTTAAAATATTGTCCATATTATTTAGTTGATTTTTCTTTTTTAGATAATAAAACAGCACCAATCATTGCTACTAATAGTAAAACAGAAGCAAATTCGAAGGGAACCATAAAGCCTTCTTTATCATCAAGTAAAACGGTTCCTAATTTTTTAATCGATTGAAAGTCTTCTCCGGTTGTTGGGTAATCACCAACAAATGGTTTAGAATACATAAAGATTACTACTAGCGCAGAGCTTAATAAAACAAATACTGTTATTGCTCCTAGTCTTGTTATCCTTGGTTTATGTACTTCATCCTCTTTATTTAAATTCATTAACATAATAGTAAATAAGAAGAGAATCATAATGGCTCCAGAATAGACAATGATATGTACGATTGCTAAAAATTGTGCATTAAATAGGAAATAATGTCCGGCAATAGAAAAGAAGCAAATAACCAAATAGATGGCACTATGAATTGGGTTTTTACTATAAATTGTTAGGAACGCTGTTGCTAATGTGATAGCAGACAAAACGTAGAATATTATTAGAATTGCAGACATATTAATTTAAATTTTTAGCATTTGCCATCGCCATTTCAAGTGGCATTACTAACTTATCTTTACCGAAAATAAAATTTTCTCTATCGTATTGTGCAGGAACTAATTCTTTGGAAATCGTTAAATAAATGGCGTCTTTTGGACAAGCTTCTTCGCATAATCCACAGAAAATACAACGCAACATATTAATTTCGTAAATAGACGCATATTTTTCCTCTCTGTACAAATGTTCTTCGCCTTTTTTGCGTTCTTCCGCTTTCATTGTGATGGCTTCGGCAGGACAAGAAAGAGCACACAAGCCACAAGCAGTACAGTTTTCTCTACCTTGTTCGTCGCGTTTTAACATGTGTTGTCCACGGTAAACCGGACTGAATTCTCGTACTTGTTCAGGATAGTGAATGGTTGCTTTTTTCTTGAAAAAGTGTTTGATTGTAATCCACAAACCTTTTCCAATTGCAATTAAATACATTCTTTCAAAAAAAGTCATTTCCTTATTGGAAACTTGTTTTTTCTTACCTGATAATGATATACTTTGTATTGATGTTGACATAATTTCTTTTCTTATTTAAAAGCTAAAATGCAAATTCCTGTTATTATAATATTGACAATAGAAAGCGGAATTAAAATTTTCCAACCCAAATTCATCAATTGATCGTATCTAAATCTTGGTATGGTCCATCTGATCCACATAAAGAAAAAGATGAAGAAACATAATTTTGCAAAAAGTGCAAATATACCAATTGTATTTGCAATATTAACACCCCAATTTTCAACAGCCCAACTCATTCCTGGATAATTGTATCCTCCAAAATAAAGCACAGAGATTAACGTTGATGAAATGAACATGTTAGCGTATTCAGCAAATAAATAAAATCCCATTTTCATAGAAGAATATTCTGTATGATAACCACCAATTAATTCCGATTCACATTCTGCTAAGTCGAAAGGTGTTCTGTTAGTTTCTGCAAAGGCACAAACTAAAAAGATTAAGAATCCAACTGGTTGGTAAATTACATTCCATCCAAATCCTGATTGCATTGCTGCTATTTCTTTCAAGCTTAATGTTCCTGTCATCATTAATAAAGCAATAATTGACAAACCCATCGCGATTTCATAAGATACCATTTGTGATCCAGCACGAATGGCACTCATTAAAGAATACTTATTATTTGATGCCCAACCACCAATCATAATACCATAAACTCCTACAGATACTACTCCAAAAACATATAATAACGATACATCAATATCTGTAGCTTGTAAAATTACGGTTGTTCCGAAGATTTCAAGTTTGTCACCCCAAGGAATTACCGCACTTGTCATTAAAGCCGTACTCATTGCGATTGCTGGACCTACAAAAAATAAAAATTTGTTTGGTGTATTAGGTTCGAATTCTTCTTTAGCAAAAAGTTTCATACCGTCAGCAAGTGGTTGTAATAATCCACCCCAACCAGCGCGGTTTGGACCAACTCGGTCTTGAAGATAAGCAGCTACTTTACGCTCTGCCCATGTTGAATACATTGCCATTAACATTGTAACTGCAAAAATGGCTACAATAAAAATGCTTTTTTCAATTATAAATGCACTGTCCATTATTGATTAGATTTTAAAGGGTTTCCATCAATTTTCTCGTTGTAATCAATGGCAGACATACTGATTTTTTTTCTATCGATATCTCTTCCCATTAAAATTCCTTTTTCTGTTTCAATAACAACTTTGTCTAATTTTCTAGTGTAGTTATTTTGATTGATAACTGAGTCTTTTTCAAATTTTCTTGGACCTTCAATAGTCCAATCTGAAACTTCTTTTTTATCAAATCTACAAGTGTTACAGATAAAATCTTCAACTTCGTGATAAATATCTTTGCGTGCCGTAACTCTTTGGATTTCGTTTCCAAACATCCAAAGTGTTGTTTTACCACAACATCCTGGTGTCGTACATTCTCTATGGGCATTAAATGGTTTGTTGAACCACACTCTAGATTTAAATCGGAATGTTTTATCTGTTAACGCACCAACTGGACATACATCAATCATATTTCCAGAAAATTCGTTATCGATTGCTGCAGAAATACAGGTTGAAATTTGAGAATGATCTCCACGATTTAACACACCGTGCACACGTTTGTCTGTTAATTGATCTGCTACTTCTACGCAACGTTGGCATACGATGCAACGGTTCATATGAAGTTGTATTTTATCACCAATATTTTCTGGTTCGAATGTTCGTTTTTGTTCTATGAAACGAGTTTCCGATTTTCCGTGTTCGAATGATAAATTTTGTAAATCACATTCACCTGCTTGGTCACATACAGGACAATCAAGTGGATGATTTATCAAAAGAAATTCAGTTACAGCTTTTCGAGCTTCTGTTACTCTTTCAGAAGATTTGCTTGCTACTTCCATTCCATCTTGACAACCCGTTACACAAGAGGCAACTAATTTTGGCATTGGTCTTGGATCGGCTTCGCTACCTTTAGTAACGTCTACTAAACAACAACGGCATTTTCCGCCAGTTCCTTCTAGTTTAGAATAATAACACATCGCTGGTGGAACCGATTCTCCACCAATCATACGAGCAGCTTGCAGGATGGTTGTTCCTGGAGCTACCTCTATTTCTTGACCGTCTATGGTTACTTTCATATTTCAATTGTTTAAAAGTTTAAAAGTTTAAAAGTTTAAGGGTTTCCGCTATAAACTTTCAACTTTTAACTTTTGACTTTTAATTTATACTTCTTGTTTTGCTACTAAATGTTTTACCTTTTCAAATGGTTCAGCAACAAAGTGATCTCTATTTTTTACTTTTTCTGGGAAACGAATATGGTATTCAAATTCATCTCTAAAATGACGAATTGCCGCAGCAACAGGCCAAGATGCAGCATCACCTAACGGACAAATGGTGTTTCCTTCGATTTTAGATTGGATACTCCATAATAATTCAATGTCTTCTTCGCGACCTTGTCCGTTTTCGATTCTCCACAATACTTTTTCTAACCAACCTGTTCCTTCACGACATGGCGTACATTGTCCGCAAGATTCGTGGTGATAAAAGCGTGAAAAATTCCAAGTATTTCTCACAATGCAAGCTCTGTCGTCATATACAATAAATCCGCCTGAACCTAACATCGAACCAGTTGCAAAACCACCGTCTGAAAGACTTTCATAACTCATCAATCTATCTTCACCTGCAGCTGTTTTGTAAATTAAATTGGCTGGCAGAATTGGCACTGAACTTCCTCCTGGTACTAATGCTTTTAATGGTCGGTCGGTTTGCATTCCACCAAGGTATTCATCAGAATTCATAAATTCGTAAACTGATAAACCTAATTCAATTTCATAAACACCTTGGTTTTTTATATTTCCTGATGCCGAAATTAATTTAGTTCCTGTTGATCGTCCAATTCCGATTCCAGCATAATCAGCGCCTGAATTGTTTACAATCCAAGGCACAGCCGAAATTGTTTCAACGTTATTAACTACCGTGGGATTTTGCCAAAGACCTTTTACCGCTGGGAATGGTGGTTTTAATCTTGGATTTCCACGATTTCCTTCTAGTGATTCAATTAATGCAGTTTCTTCACCGCAAATATAAGCTCCGCCACCGATTTGGACAAAAAGCTCTAAATCGTAGCCAGAACCTAATATGTTTTTTCCTAACCAACCAGCAGCTTTTGCTTCGGCAATGGCTTTTTCTAAAATTTTATAAACCCACATGTACTCGCCACGAATGTAGATGTACGATAGATTTGCTCCTAAAGCATAGCTTGATGTAATCATTCCTTCAATCAAAAGGTGCGGAATGTACTCCATTAAGTAACGGTCCTTGAAAGTTCCCGGTTCTGATTCGTCTGCATTACAAACTAGATGTCTTGGATTTCCCGATTTTTTATCGATGAAGCTCCATTTCATTCCTGCTGGAAATCCTGCGCCACCACGACCACGAAGTCCTGAAGTTTTTACTTCTTCTACAACTTCATCTGGAGTCATTTTTTTCAACGCCTTTTCTACTGAGGCATATCCGCCTTCACGACGATATACTTCATAGGTTTTGATTCCCGGAACGTTAATTTTGTCTAATAATATTTTTCTTCCCATGATATTATTTATCGTGTAAAGTGATTTTTCCTTCTTTGCAATCAACAACTAGTTGATCGATTTTTTCTTTGGTAAGATGTTCTTGATAGAAATCACCCAACTGCATCATTGGTGCGTATCCGCAAGCGCCAAGGCATTCCACTCCGCGAACCTCAAATAATCCGTCGGCTGTTGGTTCGCCTACTTTTACACCTAATTTTGAACAAGTATAATCCATTAAATCTTCTACACCGTTTTGACAACATGGAGAAGTTTGACAGAATTCAAACATGTATTTACCAATTGGTCGTTGGTTGAACATTGTATAGAATGTTACTACTTCATAAACCTCAATTGGTAAAATTTCTAAGATTTCGGCTACTTTATTTTGCAATTCTATACTCAACCAATCGTTGTGCGCATCTTGAACTTCGTGCAAAACCGGAAGTAAAGCCGATTTCTTTCTATCTGCAGGATAATGACTGATTAACTCATTGATGCGATTCATCAATGATTCAGTTATGTTTATCTCTTGTTTTATATGTGATCTTTCCATTTTTAATTTTAGATATTAAATTTTAGATTTTAGATATTTCATTTTGATTTCTAAAATCTGCATTCTGCAATCTTATTTTTTATGCGTCTAATTCTCCAGCGATAACATTTAAACTCGATAATATTACAATAGCATCTGATAACATTCCGCCTTTGATCATTTCGGTATAAGCTTGGTAATAGATGTAACAAGGTCTTCTCATTTTTAATCTATAAGGAGTTCGGCTTCCATCAGTTACTAAATAAAATCCTAATTCACCATTTCCACCTTCAACGGCATGGTAGATTTCTGCTACAGGGACAGGAACTTCGCCCATAACGATTTTGAAGTGATAAATCAAGGATTCCATATTATTATAAACATCTTCTTTTGGAGGTAAATAATAATCAGGAACATCTGCGTGAATTGGTCCGCTAGGTAATTTAGCTAAAGCTTGTTTGATAATGCTTAAACTTTCCCATACTTCAGCATTTCTAACACAAAAACGGTCATAAGTGTCACCTGATTGTCCTACTGGAACGTTAAACTCAAAATCATCATATGAAGAATAAGGAGCGGCTTTTCTAACATCATAATCAATTCCTGCAGCACGAAGATTCGGACCTGTCATTCCGTATTGCATTGCTTTTTCGGCAGTTATTGGTCCAACATTTACCGTTCTATCAATAAAAATCCTGTTTCTTTCGAAAAGATTTTCAAATTCCTTCCAAGCGATTGGAAAATCAATTAAGAAGGTATTTAATTTTTGGAAAGCTGCTTCCGACCAATCTCTTTCGAAACCGCCAATTCTTCCCATATTTGTAGTTAAACGAGCTCCACAAATTTCTTCGTAGATTTCGTAGATTTTTTCTCTAAATTGAAATACATAAAGAAAGCCAGTGTATGCTCCAGTATCTACTCCAAGAATCGAATTACAGATTAAATGGTCTGCTATTCTGGCTAATTCCATAACAATTACACGTAAATATTGTGCGCGTTTTGGAACTTCGATTTCTAATAATTTTTCAACAGTCATCCACCAAGCCATATTATTGATAGGCGACGAACAGTAGTTCATTCTATCGGTCAATACGTTGATTTGATAAAAAGGTCGGTTTTCGGCAATTTTTTCAAAGGCACGATGAATGTAACCAATTGTTGGCTCTGCATCAAGGATTTTTTCACCATCCATTAATAGAATGTTTTGAAAAATTCCGTGCGTTGCAGGATGCGTTGGTCCTAAATTCAATATAGACAATTCGCTTCCGTCTTCGTTGCGTGTTTGTTCTATAACTTTAGCATATCGATGCTCTGGTGGTAATAATAAGTCTGACATTGTATAATGTTGAATTATTTTTTAGCTATTTGTTGTTGTTCTTCCGAAGAATCTATCATCTTTATCTGTTCTTCCGCTGTCTTCCATTGGGAATTCTTTGCGCATTGGATGAGAAACCATTTCGTTCATGTTCAAAATTCGTTTCAATTGCGGATGACCTTTAAAGTCAATTCCATAAAAATCCCAAGCTTCACGTTCCATCCAATTTGCACATAAAAACAAATCGGTTATTGTATCCGTTTGCGGGTTTTCTGGAAGAAATGTTTTGATTCTGATTCTCACATTCTCAATCCAATTGTGCATTTGATATACCACTGAAAATTGGTGTTCTTCGTCATTATCTGGAAAATGGATTCCCGCTAAATCAGTAAGAAAATGGAAATTTAAAGTTTCTTCTTCTTTCAAGAATCGAATTACTTCACGAATTAAATTAGGTGCAGCTTCGAACGAAAAAATATCACGACTCATTTCAAAATTTAGGACATTATTTCCAAATTTTTCATTAAGTTTTTCTTGTATGTATGCCGTTTCTAAAGCCATATTATAGGTTATAAGAAGCTAATAATTCTTTATATTCTGGAGAATTTCTTCGGCGAACCGATTCATTTCTTACTAATTCTTGTAATTGCATTACGCCATCTACAATTTGTTCTGGTCTTGGAGGACAACCTGGTACGTAAACGTCTACTGGAATAACTTTGTCAATTCCTTGAAGAACAGAGTAGGTATCAAAAACGCCTCCTGAACAAGCACAAGCGCCTACTGAAATTACCCAACGAGGTTCAGACATTTGTTCGTAAACTTGTCTTAAGATTGGAGCCATTTTTTTAGAAATTGTTCCCATTACCATAAGCATATCCGCTTGACGTGGTGAAAAACTTACACGCTCAGAACCAAAACGCGCTAAATCGTAATGCGATGCCATTGTTGCCATAAACTCAATACCACAACAAGAAGTTGCAAAAGGTAAAGGCCATAGTGAGTTGGCACGTGCTAGACCAACAACGTCGTTTAGTTTTGTTGCAAAGAAACCTTCGCCTGTTACTCCTTCTGGTGGAGCAACCATTTTTGTTTTAGAATCACTCATTTATCTTTCGTAATTAGTAATTAAACTATTCCCATTCTAATGCTTTCTTTTTGATAATGTAGAAGAAACCTATTAAAAGCAATAACATAAAAATGACCATTTTGATCATTCCGTCCATACCTAATTCTCTGAAATTTACTGCCCACGGATATAAAAATATAACCTCAACATCAAAAAGAACAAATAAGATTGCTACTACAAAATATTTTACTGAAAACGGAATACGAGCATTTCCTACGGATTCGATTCCGCACTCAAAGTTTTTATCTTTGTTTACCGAGTGTCTTTTTGGTCCTAAAAAACTAGAACCTATAATAGTCAATACTACAAATCCGATAGCTAAACCTGCTTGCATCAGGATTGGTAAATAATCAATTTGGGTAGATTGCATATCTTTAAAAATTAATTTTTGTAAAATAGCTACAAATATACATTGCATTATTTAATTCTCAAAAATCATTGAATAAACGTTTGTTATTTATCCGTTAAAATCGTTTATTTAAACCTGTTCTAAATAATTTTTTTAAAATAAAAAAAACGCCCTGAACAAATCAGAGCGTTTAACCATTTAGGCAATCAAAAAATAATATATATTAGTCTTCGATAACTACTACTTGAGCAGCTACTTTACCTTTTCTTCCTTCTTCTTCTTCGTAAGAAACTTTGTCTCCTTCGTTTAAGTTTTCAGC
>NZ_JAIXTJ010000001.1 GCF_027483985.1 Flavobacterium sp. | reverse complement strand
ATTTCTCGTAAAAGAAAACTTCTTGAAAAACAGAAAAAAGGTAAAAAACGTATGCGTCAAGTAGGAAATGTTGAAATTCCGCAAGAAGCGTTTATGGCTGTTTTGAAGTTGAATGATTAATTAGAGAATAGAAAAAAGATATAAGAAGAAAGACTGAACCCGATGACGAAAGTTGTTGGGTTTTTTGTTAGATTTCTTTTAGTAATCGCATTACATCTTCTGCTTTAAAAAGTTGTGTTCCTTCGTTCATAGTGGCTGCTGTTCCACAACAAACACCTATTTGAATTACTTCTTTTAGGGATTTATTTTGTGATAATGCCCAAACCATTCCGCCAACCATACTGTCGCCAGCGCCAACGGTGCTTTTCTTTTCTACTTTTGGTGCTTTTACTAAATGTGTTTCATCTTTTGTGACCAAAATTGCACCGTCAGCTCCAAGTGAAACTACCACAATTTCGGCACTTTTATTTTCGATGAGTTCTTTTGCTGCTTTTTCTACATCTGATAATTCTAGTCGGTCAACACCAATAAGTTTTGCTAATTCGCCAATATTGGGCTTGATTAAATAAACGCCAGTTTCTAATGCTTTTTGCAAGGCTTCACCTGAAGTATCAACGATAACTTTTATGCTTGATTCTTTGGCGTTTTCTGCTATTTTTTGATAGAAATTCGTTGATAAACCTTCATTTAAGCTTCCGCTGATTACTAGATAATCGGTTTTTAATTCTTTTATGGTTTTCAAAATTTCAATTTTTTCCTTTTCTGAAAATTCATTTCCTGGAAAACCGAATCTATATTGTGCTTTGCTTGTATTTTCGAATGCTATGAAATTTTCTCTGGTCCAATTTTTTGTTTTGATAACACAACTTTCTAGATTTTCATTTGCGACTAATTCTTCCAACATTTCACCAGATGAACCACCAGACGTAAAAACACAAGTAGAAGTTCCGCCTAATTTAGCAATCGCTTTCGATACATTTATTCCGCCACCGCCAGCATCATATCGTGGCTTTTCGCAACGAATTTTCTGTTCGGCAACCAATCCTGTGAAATGAGTTGATTTGTCCAATGACGGATTTATTGTTAAGGTTGTAATTTTTAGATTTTCCATTTTAAATTATAATTGAACATAAAGATAAAATTTTCTTTTTTAAACCATCAAGAAATTAAGATTATACTTTTGAATGTGGTTTTATTATGTGATTTCTCCCAAAAGGTCGAAATGACAAAGTTGCACAATACCTTGTACTTCTGTGTCTTTATAGCAAAAAAATAATTTTATTTTCTTTTTAGATAAAATCAAAAATCAAAAATCGTTAATCAGCAATCGTTAATCTTTCTTACCTTTGCAAAATGATAGAAGATAAAAATCCGCAACGAACCTCACTTTCGCAATTGGGCGAATTTGGATTGATAGACCATTTGACAAAAAATTTTGATGTAAAAAATACCTCAACTATAAAAAGTATTGGTGACGATGCTGCTGTTTTAGATTTTAAAGATAAAAAAATAGTCGTTTCAACTGATTTATTGATTGAAGGCGTACATTTTGATTTATCATATATGCCATTGCGCCATTTGGGTTACAAAGCTGTTGTGGTTAATGTTTCAGATATTTGTGCGATGAATGCTAAAGCAACTCAAATAACCGTTTCGGTTGCAGTTTCTAATCGTTTTCCGTTGGAAGCTTTGGAAGAATTATTTGACGGAATTGCATTAGCTTCTAAATTTTACAATGTTGATGTTATTGGTGGCGACACAACTTCTTCTCAAAAAGGTTTAATTATTTCAATCACAGCAATTGGTGAGGCAAACGAAGATGAAATTGTATACAGAAGTGGTGCAAAAGAAGGCGATTTATTAGTAGTTTCTGGCGATTTAGGTTCGGCCTATATGGGATTACAAGTTTTGGAACGTGAAAAGCAAGTGTTTCAAGTAAATCCAAACAATCAACCTGACTTAGATGCTTATACTTATTTAATAGAAAGACAATTACGCCCAGAAGCACGACACGATATAAAAGAATTATTATCGAAATTGGAAGTAAAACCAACTTCAATGATTGATATTTCGGATGGATTATCGTCTGAGATTATTCATATCTGCAAGCAATCAAAAGTAGGTTGTAATTTATACGAAGAAAAAATTCCGGTTGATCCGCAGTTTATCAATGTTTGTGAGGAATTCAATATCGATTCCACTACAGTTGCTATAAATGGTGGTGAAGATTATGAATTACTTTTTACCATTGCAATTAACGATTTTGACAAAATAAAAGCCAATCCAAATTTCACGGTAATCGGACATATGGTTGGTGAAAGCGAAGGAACGCATTTGATAACTAGAGCCAACACTAAAATTCCTTTAAAAGCTCGTGGTTGGAATGCTTTAGAAGAATAGAACATAAAAAAAAGCGATATGTAAATGTATCGCTTTTTTTTTATAATAACATACCTCGGTCTTTGGCAACTTCTGCTAATTCTCGATCTTCACAACCTTCTATTCCTAATAACTCTTTCATATGTTCTTTTCTAGTTTTTACTGAACTTGAAGAAATAGAAATGTAAAGAGGAATATCGTCGTAGTTAATTCCTTTATTAAGGTAAAGTAATATTTGTCTGTCAATGACGTCAACATATACTTTCTCTTTTTGTTGGTTATTTAAAAACTTGATTACTGAATCGCTATAATATTTATCTCCTTTAAGTACTGTTTGTAGTGCTAAAATCATACTATCAAACCCTAAATCATTCTTGATTATTAATCCAAGCGGATCAATTTCATCAATAATTGATTGCACTTTTAAACTTTCTGAATGCATTGTTAGCAACACAATTTTACATTCAGGAATTTCTCTCATTAATAACTTTGCGATGTCTTCTCCTGTATTTATACCTTTCTCTTCGTAGGTAGGCATACTCACATCAAGAAAAGCTATATCATATTTAACCTTTGCATTTATTACCGCTTCGTAGCCAGATTTGCAATCAATTGCTTCATAAAAGGTGAATTCTATATTCTTATCAGGAAACAATTTGATCACATTTTTATATCCTTGAATAATAAAAGGATGATCGTCTACTATTAATACATTAATGTTTTGGGGCATTTTTATACTTTTAATGTTTTACTTTCTAATGGAACTACCACTAAAACTTGCGTTCCTTTTTTCAACTCTGATTTGATTTCGATAGTTCCTTCACTTTCGTGTGTTCTATCGACCATATTTTTTATTCCTATTCCGTTACTTTTCTTCTTTAAATCATAGCCATCGCCATCGTCCACAATATTAAGAATTAAATTTCCTTTTTTATCTTTTTTGAACTCAATTTTTATAGAATTTGCATTGGCATACTTATTTATGTTTTGTAAACTCTCTTGAAGAATGCGATACAGGTTTATTTTAGTGGTATTAGAAAGCAAATCCCAATCAATATTTTCACCAATAATTGTAGTTAATTTCGCTGAATTAACTTTAGATTGTTCTTCAAGCAAACCGTTTACAATGGTAACAAAGTTATTAATTAGTACGAATTTCTCTCTACTCAACTCGTGAGAAATTTCGCGAAGATCTTGTTCGATAACTTTTAATTCTTCTAAACATCTTAATCGTTCTTCAATGGCTTGATCATCATTTCTCTTATTTAAACCATCGAGATTGAGTCGCAATCCAAACATTCTACCTAGAACACCATCGTGAAGTTCTTTGGCAATTCTGTTTTTTTCATATATTTTGCCTTCATCTAATTTATGCTGTTGCGATATAATAAGTTTGTATAGTTCTTCATTAGCACGTTGTTGTGCTTGAGTAAGCACCAATTCTCTTCGACGTGCTCTTTGCGCTCTCATAAAAAACAATAGCCCAAGGAAAGCCATTGTACCCATAAAATAATTTAAAATATCTCTGTTTTGCTCAACAAGATCATTTTTTTGCTTAATGATTTCATCAGTTTCAAGTTGCAAACGAGCGAAACGGTCTTTGGAGTTTCTTTCTTCAATTTGAAGACTATCACTTATTCTGATATATTTTTGAGAATATTCAAATGAATTCTTTTTATCAATTACTGCACCTTGCTTTAAAGAAGTAGCGATATAAGTTGGTATTTTGGATTTATAAGCAAGATCTAAACTCTTTTTAAAGTATTTATTTGCATTAGCAGTATCATTTATTTTAAAATAATACTCTGAAATATGATTGTAAGTTGGTACTTTCGAAAATTCATTTTCAATTTGATCTCTATATTCTAAAGATTCAAAAAAAAGATTTGGTAAATTGTTAAAATCATTGGATTTTAATTTTGTATAAGCTAGATTATCGATTATTAAAGAATAAAAATCTAAAGATTCTGCTTTATTAATATTTTCCTTTGACAAGGCTTTATTAAAATAATAAATTGCTTTAGTATACTCTTTTTTTTCACTATAAACTAGACCTATATTATTTAAGCAATTTGATTTTTCATCATCATCTACTAAATTTTGAGAAATTACCAATGATAAAGCTCTATTATAATAATCAATTGCACGATTATACTCTTTTAACTCTGTTGAAATTGAACCCAAAGTCACTAAACAAGCATACACTCTTTTATAGTCATCAGTACGTTTTAATATATTGTATGCTTTGGTAAGTGAAACATCTGCTCCAGTAAAATCGTTAATTTCCAACTCAACAACTCCTTTTTTCAAAGATACTAAAGCATAATTTTCGATATCCTTTAAATTCAAATAAAATTTTTCTGATTTCAAATAATAAAAGAATGAACTATCTGAATTTTTCTTTTTGTAAAAATAGTTACCTTTATATCTATATGCCCTAGCCATAAACAAGCTATCTTTAGACAAACGTGCACGCTTTAAAAGTAATGATGCACCCAAATTGTAGGTATTCCAATCATCAAAAATATAACAATTATTTATAACCGAATCTAAATTTTTTCTGTTAAGCAGGGAATTATCTGACTGCTCCAAAAAATTATATAATCTGAAGTTATATGCTATTTTATCTTTATCTTCTTTTTCAAATTTTATAGCTTTCTTATAAAAAGCAATACTATCTCTTATTTGAGAAACTTCATATTCTTGATTAGTACTTTTTCTACAACTTAATATTGTAAGTAGTAATAGAAAAATTAAAATAACTAGTTTCTTGTTCAATTTTTATTTGCTTTAAATACAAAAATAAAAAAAGCTATCATATAATGATAGCTTTTGTCTACAAATTTGTATTTAATTAGTTTCCTGTGTCAACATCTTTTCTTCCTCCGATTTCGAAGTTTCCTGTATCAACATCTTTTCTTCCTCCGATTTCAAAGTTTCCTGTATCAACATCTTTTCTTCCTCCGATTTCGAAGTTTCCTGTATCAACATCTTTTCTTCCTCCGATTTCGAAGTTTCCTGTATCAACATCTTTTCTTCCACCAATTTCATTTGGAGTTGTGAAAGATGTTAATACCATCATTAAAGAGAATAATCCGAAAATTGCTAATGATTTTTTCATTTTAGTAGTTTTTTATGTTTTTGTTAGACTTTAATTGTTATTCGCAAAGCCAGTCGTTGAAAACTCTTTTGGGGCCTTTTGATGTCGTAAAACTACTACAGCTATGGGTTTCGATAAATACGTTTTCAAGGGTATAATGTAGAATGACATCATTTGATAGTGAATGACGCTCAAATTTGGGTGAATGACATTTTTTAAAACCACGTAGTTTTACGTGGTTTTGAAAATGAAAAAATAATTATTAAATTATTGATTATCAATTATTTAAACTAAATTTAGCGAATCAAAATTCCTTTTAACGCAAAAAAACGTCTTTGGTCGATAAATAAAATTGGATAAGAAAAGACTAAGTACATCACTTGCTTAGCAAGCAAAATGGATTAAATCTCCAAATAATTACCTGAAGCTATAGTAGCGATAATGGTATCAATGTTTTCTTTGTAAGACTTAGAAAACGGAAGTTTAGTAGTAGTATTTTTAATGTGGCAAACTGCATTTCCGGTGTGAATTCTAGAAACATAATCAATGTTAAGAATATAACTATTATGAATTCTCACAAAAGGATAATTCAAAACGCCTTCAAAATGCTTTAGTGTTTTAAAAGCGGTGATCATTTCGCCAGTATTCAGGTGAATGTCTGTAGAATTGTTGTCTGCTTGTAGGTAGCAAATATCTTTTGCATCGATGTATCGGTAATCACCATAAGACTTCACACAAATTATTAAAGGTTTGTCTTTTCCTCCGTTAATTTCAAATGTGGTGTTATTTTCTTTTGGTTCAGTGGCTACTTCTTCGCTGATATTAATTTTATTTTCAACTAGTTCACGGTCATAACTATTTTCATCTAGTATTTCTGATTCCGCAATAAGTACGCTTTCTTCTTGGACTATGGCTGAAATTGGTTCTATTGTAGAGATTTCTGCTTCAGTTATTACAGTTTCAACTTTAGGAACATCGGCAATGAACAGCGATGGCGGAAGAACATTACCAGCTGAACTGGAAGAAGAACCTTTTATTCCTTCTTTATCTAGTCTGAAAATAGATTTACGTAATTCCTTAGCTTCTATCGGATTGATTAGGTAATCAAATACGCCATATTTGTATGACTGTAAACAATGAGTGTCATTTGTTGTAGTAACAATGATTTTAGGCATTACAGATAAATAGCGATGCAATTCATTAATAAAACCTAATGATAATTTAGAATCTGGCTCTTGTGGATCTATTTCAAGAAAAACGATGTCTGGAAGGAATTCTAAAACAACATCAATTCCATCATCATAATTGTCAGCCATAGCCAAAAAAGACATGTTTTGAAAACTTTCAGCCACAGCTTTAGTCTTCAACCTGTTTTTTGGGTTGTCATCAATTATTACGAATGTAAAATTCTTCAATTGCTTTACGTTTTGGGGTAAAGCATTAGTTTTAAGAGTTCACACAACTCTTGTTTGGTTTAAAGATAGCTTTGGGGACTATTTTTATAGTTGTAATTCACACATTTACAACGTCACTAAATTATAAGTTTTGATGAACATCTCTAAGGTAACGCGCTCTGACTTTTTAACATTATAGCCTTTTTAGTTAAAAGGTAGGAATAATCGATTAAAAGCAAAATTAATAAAGTTTTTTCGTACAAATTATGTTGTTTTTATGCCATCAAAAATAGAAACCAATAATATCTATATATAGCTATATTATAATTTAAAATATTATTATAAAATATTGTATACTAATATATTAATTACTATTTATTACTAAAATAATAAAAATTATTAGTATTTAGCTAAAAATTTAAATTGAGTAAATTGTAAGTAAAATCTCCAAAAAAAGAGGATGATGGCAAAAAAGAGAAAATAATCTAGAAAAAAATAGGTTATTAACATCTATTTTACAGAATTGACAATAAAACTAAAAGAGCATAAGATAAAAGATTCTTTAATAAACCATCCTAATAATTATTTAAACATAAGAATAACAATAAAATAGCAACGCATTTATATTAATTATTTATTGAAAAAAATAGTTGCTTAAATTAACCAAATAGTGTTAAAATCTTTTCTAAATTTGAAACCAATTAGAAAGTACAAAACCATTTCCAAAGAACACTGAGAATTATTTTCGATTTCAAATTGTAAAACTAAAAATAGTAACCTAAAATATTATATATAGCGATATGGGAATTACAAAAACATTCGGTTTTTCCTTTAAAATCAATGAAATGTCGGATATTCTGAAGGCTTTAGGAAATCCAGCTAGATTGAAGATTATACAGTTTTTAATGGATAATCCAACTTCATCCTGTGGTGATATTATTGAAGTTTTACCATTAGCGCAATCGACCGTTTCAAAACATCTTTCGGAACTTAAAAGGGTGAAACTTATAAAAGGAAAAAATAAAGGCAACAATATTTATTATTCGCTAAACCTAAAAACTTGGGAGAAAGTGAAAGCGTTTGTCTTAACAGAAATCAACTTACCTAAAGAAGATTAAATTTAATGTTAAAATAATTGGTTACTTCATTGATATCATTATTTTTGAGAAAAAAAATATGAAAAAATTATTCTTATTTACCTTTTTGCTGTGCACCTTATTTGCCAATAGCCAAGAAACTACAAAATTTGAATTTCAAAGAAACGAATTGAAAAGCAATGCGCTTTTTTTAATTTTAGGTCAGCCCGAATTTAGTTATGAACGAATTTTAAATAACGAATCTGGTATTGGAGTGTCAGTAAATTTTGCTTTAGAAAAAGACTTTGAAACCACCTTTAGTCTTACGCCATACTATCGTTTTTATTTTGGTAAAAAACCAGCCGCTGGATTCTTTGTAGAAGGGTTTGCTATGTTAAACACCTTAGATATTGATGACGATATCTATCAGACTTATGATTTTCAAACCAATACCTATACTACAGTTACCGATAAAGGTGATAGTTATACCGATTTTGCTTTAGGATTTGGCGTTGGATTTAAACTGCTTTCAAAAAGAGGATTAGTCCTTGAGGCTAACGGTGGTATTGGGAGAAATCTTTTAAATTCAGAAAAAAATGACTACTACGGACATACTTTTGTAGGACGAGGTGGAATTACTGTTGGATATAGATTTTAAAAAATAAAACTAAACTTATGAAAAAAATAATTATTGTATTTGCCTTTTCACTTCTTTGTATAAAAGGATTTGGTCAAAAAGAAAGCGAAGCTTCAGACTTCAAAAAAAACGAAATAAAAGTAAATGCTTTGTATCTAGTTTTAGGAGTATTTGATGCAACCTATGAACGTGCTATCAATGATGAATCTAGTTTTGGAACTTCCATAACTATTTTATTAGATAAAGAAGCTGATATCAACACAGCGTTTGCGATTTCCCCATATTATAGATTTTATTTTGGCAAAAAACCTGTATCAGGATTTTTTATGGAAGGGTTTGGTTTATATCAAAATGTTAGCAGATATGACAATTATTACTACGGCAATTTCACAACTGAAAAAGAAGAAAAAGTAAAAGCTTTTGCTTTAGGAATAGGTTTGGGTGGAAAATGGTACACCAAAAGAAATGTAATGTTTGAAATCAGCGCAGGTATTGGCAGAAATCTTTCTATTTCATCAAATCTAAACGATACTGATTATTCAAGGATAACTGGAAAAGGCAGTATTTCTGTTGGATATCGTTTTTAAAAAACTTTCTTAAAACAAAAATCCCATTTTGGAAATCAAAATGGGATTTTTTTGTGTTTATAAATTTCTAAACCGTTTTCATCAACCAATTTCTCATAGAAACTTCTTCGTTGATGATTCCTCTTAATTCAGAAATAGCAACTCTATCTTGTTTCATTGAATCTCTGTGACGAATGGTTACTGTTTTGTCTTCTAAGGTTTGATGATCAACTGTAATACAAAATGGTGTTCCAAGTGCATCTTGACGTCTGTATCGTCTTCCTACTGCGTCTTTTTCGTCATAAGCTACATTGAAATCCCATTTTAAATCGTCGATAATGCTTTGAGCTACTTCTGGCAAGCCATCTTTTTTAACCAAAGGCAAAACAGCAGCTTTTGTTGGCGCTAAAACACTTGGTAAAGCTAAAACTGTTCTTGTTGAACCATCTTCTAATGTTTCTTCCTTCAAAGATGTTGCAAAAACCGATAAGAACATTCTATCTAATCCAACAGAAGTTTCTACTACGTATGGAACATAATTTTTATTTTCTTCCGTATCAAAATATTGTAATTTTTTACCTGAAAATTGTTCGTGTGCTTTCAAATCAAAATCAGTTCTTGAGTGAATTCCTTCCAATTCTTTAAATCCGAATGGGAAATTAAATTCGATATCGGCAGCAGCATTGGCATAATGCGCTAATTTTTCGTGATCGTGAAAACGGTAATTTTTTTCACCCAATCCTAATGACAAATGCCATTTTAATCTAGTTTCTTTCCAGTATTCGTACCATTTCATTTCTTCCCCTGGTTTTACAAAAAATTGCATTTCCATTTGTTCAAATTCACGCATACGGAAAATAAATTGTCTTGCAACAATCTCATTTCTGAACGCTTTACCAGTTTGAGCAATTCCAAAAGGAATCTTCATTCTACCGGTTTTTTGTACGTTTAAGAAATTCACAAAAATCCCTTGTGCCGTTTCTGGACGAAGGTATAAATCCATTGCATTTTCAGCAGAAGCACCCAGTTTTGTACCGAACATTAAGTTGAATTGCTTCACATCGGTCCAATTTCTTGAACCTGTTTCTGGATCAGCAATTTCTAATTCTTCGATAAGTGCTTTTACATCTTCTAAATCGCCATTTCCTAAAGAACGTCCCATTCTTTCCAGAATTTCTCTTTCTTTAGCTAAATATTCTACAACTCTTGTGTTGGTTGTAATGAATTCTTGCTCATTAAAAGCATCACCAAAACGAACTTTGGCTTTTTCGATTTCTTTTTTGGCTTTCAGATTTAATTTTTCGGCATAATCCTCAATTAAAACGTCGGCACGGTATCTTTTTTTAGAATCTTTGTTATCAATTAATGGATCGTTGAAGGCGTCAACGTGACCTGATGCTTTCCAAGTTGTTGGATGCATTAAAATTGCGGCGTCAAGACCAACAATATTTTCGTGCATTTGCACCATTGCTTTCCACCAATATTCACGGATGTTTTTCTTTAATTCAACACCATTTTGTGCATAGTCATAAACCGCACTTAAACCATCGTAAATTTCGCTTGACGGAAAAATAAATCCGTATTCTTTTGCGTGCGAAACTACATTTTTAAATAAATCTTCTTGTTTTGCCATAATGATGCAAAAATATAAAAGTGAATTTAAAATTTAATATAAATTGCCAACGAATCGTTGATTTTTATATTTTTATAAAATTATAAGGCTAATTTGATGATTAAAAGTATTATAAACCTCTTTTTTCCGAAAGCTTGCGCAGGATGCAATTCCTTTTTGCTTGAAAGCGAACTAGTAATTTGTACGACTTGTAGACACGAAATTCCGATTACGAACCAACATTTGAATCAGAATAACGAAGCATTCCTTAAATTTTATGGACGAATTCCGATAGAATTTGCTTCAAGCTTACTTTATTTTCACAAAAAAGGAATGGTTCAAGAAATGATTCACAAATTAAAATACAAAGGCCATCAAGAAATTGGTGAAGCCATTGGAACTTGGTATGCCGAAGATTTAAAAAAATGTGAACAGCTAAAGGATGTTGATTACATCATACCAATTCCGTTACATAAGAAACGATTTAAAGAACGAGGTTATAATCAAGTGACTACTTTTGGCAAAGCGCTTTCAAACCAGTTAAATATTCCATACAACGATACCATCTTGTTTAGAAAAGTATATTCTAAAACACAAACTAAGAAAACGTTTCTTGGTAGATCTGAAGCTATTGAAAACATCTTTAGAGTTGCATTTAATGAAAATCATCACAACAAACATTTTTTATTAATCGATGATGTGATCACAACTGGCTCAACACTTGAATATTGTGGTAGAGAATTACTGAAAATTCCTGGTGCTCGCATTAGCATTGTTTGTATGGCAATGACTCAGTAAGACAATTTAGTTAATTATAAATAAAAAGATTTCATTTACACTAAATATAATTGTTATTTTGCGGTAAGAAATTAATGAATTGATGCAAAAAAGTTTTATCAAATACGGTTTACTTCTACTAGTTTTTATCGCTATTGGATGTGCAAAAAGAGGCACTATCACTGGAGGTTTAAAAGATACCATTGCGCCAAAAATGGTGGGCAGTTTTCCTAAAAACTTTTCGACAAATTTCACCGGAAAAGAAATCAAAATCAATTTTGATGAATACATAAAATTAAAAAACATCAACAAACAATTGATTATTTCGCCGCCTTTAAAGCGCCAACCCGAAATTTTACCGTACAACGCAAGTAAATTTATTACGATAAGAATTAAAGATACGTTACTTCCGAATACTACTTACAGTTTTAATTTCGGAAAAAGTATTGAAGATAACAACGAAGGAAATCCTTATCAACAATTCAAATATGTTTTTTCAACCGGAAGCTATATTGATTCTTTAAATTTAAGCACAAAAGTAAAAGATGCTATTGAAAATAAGGTAGACAACTATGTATCCTTGATGCTTTATGATGCTAATGATAAATACAATGATTCTGTTATTTATAAACAACTTCCACGATATGTAACCAATACCTTAGACAGTTTGCAGATAGTAAAATTTGAAAACCTAAAAGAAGGCAAATACCGTTTAATTGCAATAAAAGATGCCAACGGAAATAACAAATTTGATCCAAAAACCGAAAAAATAGGTTTTAAAAAAGAGTTTATAACCATTCCAAATGATACTGTTTATCAATTAGAACTTTTTAAAGAAGAACTACCTTTTAAAGTGGTAAATCTATCGCAAGCTTCGGGTTCCAAATTCACCATTGGCTATGAAGGAAATCCAAAAGATGTTAAGATCGAAATTAAAAAGAATTCCGAAAATATTCCGTTTGTTGTAACCCAATTACCTGAAAAAGACTCTTTACAAATATGGCACAAGGCTGTAAAAGAAGATTCTATCCGAATTGATATAAGAAAAAACAACTATCTTAAAACCTATTCGATAAAAGTAAAAGATCAGAAAAAGGATACTTTAGGTTTTAGCTCTGAGCAAGTTGGATCGACCAATTTTAGAGATGCTTTCGCAATAAAATCAACTGTTCCTTTAACTAAATGGGATGCAAGTAAAATGAAGCTTATCAATAAAGATTCAGCCGAAGTAAAATTCACCAATGAATATGATGAATTCAAACAAGAATTGAAATTTGTTTTTAACAAAGAACCTCTTGAAAAATACAGTTTAAAAGTTTTACCTGGCGGATTAACCGATTATTTTGATCGGAAAAATGATAGTTTGTCTTTTGATTTTTCTACCAGCGATATTTCTGATTATGGAAATCTGCGGATAAATCTCGAAAATGTAAAACGTTTTCCGATTATTGTAGAATTAACTAACAAAGACGGAAAAGTATTAGCAAGTCTATATTCTGAAAAAGAAACTTTGTTAAATTTTGATTTAATTGATCCTGCGAAATATACAGTTCGTATAATTTATGACGACAATAAGGACAAACGCTGGACACCAGGAAATTTCTTGGAACAACGCCAAAGTGAGGAAGTAATTTACCTTCCGAAGGAAATTGATATTCGTGCCAACTGGGATTGGGAAGAGAAGTTTGATTTAAAAACTAAGTAGCAATTCTACTTTACACTTAACTCAAAAGTTCAAAGTTGTCTTTGTCTGCTAGAAAATTTAGTTTTTTTCTAGTTTCCAACAATATATTTTTATCAAATTCTACCACAAAAACACCTTCAATTTCCTGTGGTTCTTGAATACAATTTCCAAGAAAATCAACCGCTTGCGAATGTCCAACATAGTCGTGATTATTGGCATCTATCCCTACTCGATTTACGCCAATTACATAACTCATGTTTTCTACAGCGCGCGCTTTTAGCAAAATATCCCAAGCATTGATTCGTGGTTTTGGCCAATTGGCAACATAAATCAGCACATCATAATCTTCAACATTTCTAGCAAAAACTGGAAAACGTAAATCGTAACAAATAAGCGGACAAATTTTAAATCCATTATATTCGATAATTAATTTTTCTTTTCCTGATGTGTAGACTTTGTCTTCTCCTGCTAATGTAAAAAGGTGTCGTTTATCATAAGTTTGAATTTCACCTGATGGAAAGACAAAAACCAATCGATTGAAATAGTGGCCATTTTCTTCGATTACTAAACTTCCTGTAATGGCGCAATTTTTATTTGAGGCGATTTCTTTTAGCCACGAAACGGCATCACCGTCCATAGTTTGCGCAACATTTTCGGGATTCATTGTAAAACCTGATGTGAACATTTCGGGTAAAACAATTAAATCTACATATTGCGAAATAGCATTTATCTTTTCTTGAAGTAAAGCTTTGTTTTCATTGGGATTTTCCCAAGATAAATCAGTTTGTATTAAGGCTATTTTCATATTCTATTCACTAATCACTAATCACTAATCACTAATCACTAATCACTAATTAATTGTTATTTCGTCTACAAAAATATAAGCTTCTCCTTTATCAAAATAACCAATATGCCATTCAGGAAGTTTTCCGAAATTATAAGCTTTTACTTTTATGTATCTTGCATTAATAGGTTTTGATGCTATAAAATTAAAATCTTTGATTGTGTTTTCGTCTTTTTTTGGATCAACATCATTTTCGACTGAAGTAATTAATTTAAAATTGACATTGTCGGTAGAACTATAATATTCAACTTTGGTTGGCATTAAAATCCAAGAACGTTGGTCTTGTAGAAAGGTTGCACTAAAATTGGATACTTCTTTTGCAGTTTGCAAATCAACAACGGCTTCAAAATCTTGACTTTGATAACCTTGCCAATCACCTTTTCTCCAGTTGGTCGAACCATTAATTCCATCAATCAAACCTTCTTTTCCACCAGCATGGTATTGTGGATTGTAAGTAGATTTTATGTCGATGGTGTAATTGTTTGGTTTTTTGAAGAAGGTTGCGGAAATGGTTTGACTTTGTCCTTTGTCATTTTTAATATATGCTTGTATTATTGAAGAAGCTTCAATATTAAATGGTTTTATATAGGGAACATATGTCATTTTAATCGTTGAATAATCAACATCTTTTTCAAAAATAATATAGTAAATATTATCTTCTGGATTTTGTGACAGAATCTCAATTTTCATTTTATCTTTAAATGATTTACTTTCTGCTTGAATTACTGGAACTGTTATGTAATTTTCGGAATAAAAACCATCAAGAGAATAAACAGATCCTATATTCAAAGCATAAAATCCAAAATAATTATTTTTATTTAACCATTCTTTTGTTTCAATGTATTGAGAAGTACCATTTTCAAAATTTACCTTGATTTTATGAAAATTTGGTTTTGTTTCAATCCATTCAGGTTTTCCAGGCGTTACCGAATAAATTCCCATTGAACTCAACACATACCAAGCGCTCATTTGTCCGCAGTCTTCGTTTCCTATTAATCCGTCTGGTGTGTTTTTGTAGAAATTATTTAAAATATAATGTACTTTTTCGGTAGTTTTTTCTGGTTTTCCAATGTAGTTATACAAATAGGCCATATGATGACTTGGTTCGTTTCCGTGAGCATATTGCCCAATTAATCCTGTTACATCAGCTTGTTCTCTTCCTGTAGTTTTACTTTCGGAGTTGAACATTTCGTCGAGTTTGGCTTCAAATTTTTCGTCTCCGCCATAAGCAGCAATCATTCCAGGAATATCTTGTGGCACAAAAAAAGAATATTGCCAAGAATTGCCTTCGGTAAAATTATTATTGATTTCTCGTGGGTCGAAGGGTTTGTCCCAACCGCCGTTTTTCTTTGGTCGCATAAAACCGGTATTCCAATCGAAAATATTCTTCCAACTTTGAGAACGCTTCATAAAATAATAATAATCTTCTTTCTTGTTTAAAATTTGAGCCATTTGAGCGATACACCAATCATCGTAAGCATATTCTAAAGTTTTAGAAACGCTTTCGTGCTCGTCGTCCATCGAAATAAAACCTTGTTTTTTATAAGCATCCAAACCTAAATGATCTAACATAGCCGAGTGTTTAGCTGCTGTAAAAGCTTTTTCGTAGTCAAAACCTTCTATTCCTTTGGCCATTGCATCAGCCATAACCGAAACCGAATGATAACCAATCATACAATCAGTTTCATTGGACGCTAATTCCCAAACTGGTAATCTTCCGCCTTGTTCGTACTGTTTTAGAAACGTATTTATGAAATCGGCGGTACGTTTCTTTTCGATTAATGTATACAATGGATGTGCACCGCGAAAAGTATCCCAAAGTGAGAATACCGAGTAATAATCGAAACCTTCTCCATTGTGAACTTTGTTGTCTCTACCACGGTATTTTCCATCTAAATCCTGCGCGATATTTGGTTGAACCATTGTGTGATATAAAGCCGTATAGAAAATCGCTAATTTATCTTTATCTGTTTCAGTAATTTCTATTTTAGCTAATTGCTTGTCCCAAAGTTGTTCGGCTTCTTTTTTAACTTTATTAAAATCCCAACCCTTAATTTCGGAACTATTTAATTTTGCACCTTCATAACTAGTTGGCGAAAGCGATACTTTCACCAATATTTTTTCGCCTTTCTTAACTTTTTTGGAAAAACTTAAAGCAACTTGAGTTCCTGAAATAAAATTTTTATTATCAAAATCATCAATAATTTGATCTGATTTAAAATTACTAACTTTCATGGGAACATTAAACTCAATTTGAGCATAAACATATTGGTCTTTTGCCCAAGCTTCACTTCTTCTTAGAATTTGTATTGTTTTGTTATCAATGATTCTTATATCGCCATATAGTAATTTATCTCTATGATTTAAATCAAGAATTATATTAGCTTGACCTGCATTGTTGAACGTATACTGATGAAACCCAACGCGAGTTGAAGCTGTTAAACTAACATCAATATTGTGCTTATCTAACTTTACAGAGTAAAATCCGGCAGTAGCTTTTTCGTTTGAATGAGAGAATTTTGAACCGTATTCATTTGGTATAAAACTTGGCTGACCCATTGTTGGCATTAACATTATGTCGCCATAATCTGTACAACCAGTTCCGTTTAAATGTGTGTGTGAAAATCCATAAATTATAGAATCGTCGTAGTGATAACCAGAACATCCATCCCAACTTCCATCTATGCGTGTATCGGGCGAAAGTTGTACCATACCAAAAGGTACAGTCGCACCAGGATAAGTGTGACCATGTCCACCGGTTCCAATCATTGGATTAACATATTTGTGAGCATCTTGCCCGAAGGAAACGGTAAAATATAAGAGAATAAAAAGAAAAAGTACTTTTTTCATATCGGTTTAGTTTGATACCCAAATATAAAAAAACGCATTCAAATTAATGAATGCGTTCTATAATAATTTTAAGAAGTATATAATTAAGGTAAAACATAATCAAAAGTACCATTAACATTGTGTGTGATTGCTGCAGTAGAACCATTTGTTGTGGTAAATGTAAAAGTTCCAACTATCTTTTTAGTGGTTGCATTGTAGCTTGTAATTTTAATATTACCAGTATTTGTTACCACTGTTTGAGCTGGAGCAACTCCTGTGATGTCTAAATCAGCATAATATTCGTTTGGTTGAATTGCACTTGCAAAGTTATGCGTACCTACAGCAACATTACTTTTAGGAATGGCCAATTTGATTTCATATTTTTTTGTATCAATTTTACCACTTATTGTACTACCTTGTTTTGCGGCACCAGTGTCCTTATTTCCTTTTATCAAAAAATAAGCATTTCCATAAAGACCACCTGAAGCATCTGCTATATTAGAATTATTTAATGTTGTAAAAACATACGATGTGCCGTCAACGGTTGCTTTAAAAGGATCAACAACTGTATTTCCACCACCGCCGCCATTTCCGCCAGTTCCTGTACCGTCAGTACTTCCATCAGAGGAACAACTTAGAAAGAATAATGTTAAAAACAATCCTAGTAACTTCTTCATAATTGAATTATTTTATACTTGCTTTTAAATATTCTCTGTTCATACGAGCAATATTTTCAAGAGAAATACCTTTTGGACATTCCACTTCACAAGCTCCAGTATTGGTACAATTTCCGAAACCTTCTTCGTCCATTTGGCGCACCATATTTAGAACACGATTTGTAGCTTCTACTTTTCCTTGCGGTAATAAGGCATATTGCGATACTTTGGCTCCAACAAATAGCATTGCCGAACCATTTTTACAAGTTGCCACACATGCGCCACAACCAATACAAGCTGCTGCCATAAAAGCTTTATCAGCATCTTCTTTAGGAATTGGAGTTGCATTAGCATCAATTGTATTTCCTGAGGTATTTACAGATACGAAACCACCAGCTTGTTGAATTCTATCAAAGGCGCTTCTATCAACAACTAAATCTTTAACTACCGGAAATGCTTTACTTCTCCATGGTTCAACAAAAATTGTATCGCCATCATTAAACATTCTCATGTGCAATTGACAAGTTGTAATTCCAGTATCTGGACCGTGTGCACGACCGTTGATGTAAAGAGAGCACATTCCGCAAATTCCTTCACGACAATCGTGGTCAAATGCAATTGGCTCAATTTTATCATTAATAAGTTGCTCATTCAATTGATCAAGCATCTCTAGAAACGAACTTGCTGTAGAAACATCATTCAGTTTGTATGTTTCTAAATTCCCTTTAGCTTTGGAGTTTTTCTGACGCCAAATTTTTAGGGTAATATTTATATTTTTTGCTGCGCTCATAACTCTATTATTTGTAATTTCTTGCGGCTATT
>NZ_JAIXTJ010000021.1 GCF_027483985.1 Flavobacterium sp. | reverse complement strand
ATATCTTGATAACTTTTGGTATGCATCTTCATCTATGTGAAAAAATAAACCACCTATATTAATATTTACTGTTTTGTTCATGATTGTTATTTTTGATTGGTTATGATGTTTACGGCGTCTGAAAGTTCGGTCCAGGTTCCGCTTAATTCGTTTAAAAATGTTTTTCCTAATTCGGTCAACTCATAGTATTTTCTTGGCGGACCTGATGTTGATTCTTCCCAACGATAGTTGAGCAAACCGTCATTTTTTAATCTTGTCAATAGCGGATAAACGGTTCCTTCTACTACAAGCAATTTTGCGTTTTTTAAAGTGTCTAGTATTTCAGATGTGTAGGCTTCTTTCTCTTTTAAAACAGATAAGATGCAGAACTCTAAAACACCTTTTCGCATCTGGGCTTTTGTGTTTTCAATGTTCATAATTCGATTGTGATTTTTTTGATTAAACTGTTCATTTTTTGATTTAATCTGAATTTAGTTCAGATTGTGATGATTTTTGATGATTTTTTTTTGATGATTTACTGAAACAAGTTCAGTGTTAGATTATTATTTAAAGAATGGTATTGTAAGCGGATATTTATATTGCTCTCCATTAGAAGCCTTTACTGCTGCATATATAATAAGAATGATTTCAAATACTTTAAGGAAAATAAAAAATACAAAGGCAACAATTGCTATACCGATGAAGGTTGTAATTTTTTGATTTCTAAAACTATTGAATTCAATTTCTAAATTACTTAAGGTCAAGTTCGTTCCGATGATATCAACAAAACCATAAATTAATAAAGGTAATGCAATGGCAACTAAAAGTAAACTATACATAAAGATGCTTAATTGAAAATTTAATATTTGCTTTCCGTTATGGTCTACAAATTCAGAGTCATTTTTTTTAGCACTCCATATAATTATAGGAGCAATAAAATTCCCTAAAGGAAAAACATATTGAGCAAAGGAACTCAAATGTGTTACTGAGGCAAGGGTACGTTCGTTAGCTGGTGTCATTTTGTTTTGATTTTTGATGATGATTAAAACTTGATTTCGATAATACTATAGATAGCTTATTAATTTCTTATACAAAGATACAACTAAAAAAAGGTATTATGCATTACAAAGTACTTAAATTTAACATTTTATTAACATTAAGGTTTTTGTATGAGTGCATAGTATTTTTTGTATATTTACAACAAAATCAATACTTCATGGAATTTTCACCTTCAAAATTGAATACTTTTTTATTTTTTAAATTACCCTCAGCTTTTTGGTCTGGAGTAAGAACGAAATCAATTACACCTGAAAAATGTGTTGTAACAGTCAAACACCGATGGTTTAATCAGAATCCGTTTAATTCAATGTATTTTGCGGTTCAAGCCATGGCTGCAGAACTAACCACAGGTGCTTTGGTTATGTATCAGATCAAGAAAAGTGGGAAAAACATTTCGATGCTTGTAGCCAACAATAAAGGTAATTTTACCAAAAAAGCTAAAGGAAGAATAACTTTCACGTGCAATGATGGTAATTTAATTGGTGATGCGATCCAAAAAACAATTGCAACAGGTGAAGGACAAACACTTTGGCTAAAATCTATAGGAATTGACGAAAAAGGCGACCAAGTTTCAGAAATGGATTTCGAATGGAGCGTTCGCGTGAAGTAAATAGGATAGATTTTATAATTCTATTAACATTGCTTTTTATAAATTTGACAACAAATTAAATACATAATGAGAAAAATAATCTTCTTTACCTTATTACTAATTACAACACTCTCGTATGCTCAAAAGAAAGAAAAAGTAAAAGGTTCAAAAATTGTAACTACTGAAATTAAAAAAATTGAACCCTTTGAAGCGCTTGAAGTATTAGATAATGTTGATGTTTTTATAGTTAAAGGAACAGAATGTGGAATAGAAATTGAAGCAGACGACAATTTGCATGATGCTATTGATATTGTCTTAAATGGTTCGACTCTAAAACTATCTATGTTAAAAAATGCTTTTGGTTATAAAAAATTAAGCGTTAGAATAACGTACACCGATACTTTTAAATCAATAATAACAAGAAATGAATCAAGTGTAACAGCACTTGCTGATATTGAAGTAGAAAACATCACACTAAAAAGTTATGATGAATCAAAATTATTCATTAATTCAAAAGCAACGAATTTCACTTTAGTTATGGATGATAAATCAAAGATAGAATTGAATTCAAAAGCTGATCAGTCAAATATCACATTAAGTAAAAATGCGAAGTTAAAAGCGCTCATATCTTCAAAGAAACTAACTTTTGATATGTATCAAAGAACCGATGCTATTGTAGAAGGAGATGTTGACGACTTAAAAATAAGATTAGATAACAATGCTGTTTTTGACGGAAAGAAACTGACTTCAAAAAATGTTGAAATCCTTTGCGAATCCTACACCAAAGCAAGTATAGTAGCAGATAGAAAGATTGAGATAGAAGCTTCTGGAAAATCAGAAATTGAACTTTATGGTGAACAAAAAATTAATTTAAAACGATTTGTAGATAGTGCAGTTTTAAAGAAAAAACCAGCAAAATAATATCATAACCGAGTTTAATCTCGGTTTTTTTATACTTGTAAACAACTGTATAAAAAAGAAAAAAGTCTCTTCAAAAAAATGAAAAGACTTTTGTCGGGGTGGCAGGATTCGAACCTGCGGCCTCCTGCTCCCAAAGCAGGCGCGATAACCGGGCTACGCTACACCCCGAAAGCGAGTGCAAAGATACTATTAAAAATTACTTCTCAAAATCTTTTTAAATAATAATTAAAATTTATATCAAAATAGTTTTTTTGTCATCTACTTTGCAGTAAAATATTTTAAGAAAAACTACCTTTGCATTTCATAAAAACAAACAAGTTATGTCTGATACAATAGAAAAAGTAAAATGCCTTATAATAGGTTCTGGTCCTGCTGGTTATACAGCGGCAATTTATGCAGCTAGAGCTAATATGAACCCTGTTCTTTATCAAGGAACACAACCTGGTGGACAATTAACAACCACAAATGAGGTAGAAAATTGGCCTGGAAATCCAGAAGGAATTACTGGACCACAAATGATGGTTGGTATCGAAGAACAAGCCAAAAGATTCGGAACAGATGTTCGTGATGGTTGGGCTACCAAAGTAGATTTCTCTGGTGATATTCATAAAGTATGGATTAATGATACTAAAGAAATTCACTGCGAAACAGTAATTATTTCAACTGGTGCAACAGCAAAATATTTAGGTTTACCATCTGAACAACACTACTTAAATACTGGTGGTGGCGTTTCTGCGTGTGCGGTATGCGACGGATTTTTCTACAGAAACCAAGAAGTTGTAATTGTTGGCGCTGGAGATTCAGCGTGTGAAGAAGCGCACTATTTATCGAAATTGTGTAAAAAAGTTACGATGTTGGTAAGAAGTGAGAAATTTAGAGCTTCTAAAATTATGGAGCAACGTGTGAGAAATACTGAAAATATCACAATTTTGATGAACCACGATACTGTTGAAGTTCTTGGTGATGGACAAGTTGTTACTAGCGTAAAAGCTTTAAACAAAACTACAAACGAAGAAATTGAAATTCCGGCAACTGGATTTTTTGTAGCTATTGGACACAAACCAAACACTGATATTTTTAAAGACTATCTTACTTTAGACGAAACGGGCTATATCGTAAACATTCCTGGAACTTCTAAGACTAATGTTGCTGGAGTTTTTGTTGGCGGTGATGCTGCTGACCACGTTTACAGACAAGCTATCACTGCTGCTGGAACGGGTTGTATGGCTGCTTTGGATGCTGAAAGATATTTGGCTGCTAAGGAGTAATTTTCTACACGAATTTCACGAATTTTCACGAATTCTTTGAATATAAATTTCACGAATTTAAAATGCCATTCCTTAACTGGAATGGCTTTTTTATTTGGAAAAAAGTCTTTTGAAAACTAAATTTAGTGTTTAAAGTATCTCTAATAGCCCTGATAGCAATGAAAATAAAAAATGCTTTCCGTGTTGGAAAGCATTTTTTATTGTAATGGATAGCAGGAAAATGGATGACAATAAATGCCCAAACCATTCGCTTCTAATCATTCATAGAAATCAAAAACTCTTCGTTATTTCTAGTTTTCTTGATTTTATCGTTTATGGTATCCATTGCTTCTACTGGGTTCATATCGGCTAGGAATTTACGCAGAATCCACATACGTTTTAGTGTGTTTTCATCTAATAATAAATCGTCGCGGCGTGTACTTGAAGACGTTAAATCAATAGCTGGGAAAATTCTACGATTAGCAATTTTTCTATCTAATTGTAATTCCATATTACCTGTTCCTTTGAATTCTTCGAAGATTACTTCGTCCATTTTTGAACCGGTTTCTGTTAATGCTGTGGCGATGATACTTAACGATCCACCGTTTTCTACATTACGTGCTGCTCCAAAGAAACGTTTTGGTTTTTGCAACGCATTAGCATCAACTCCTCCAGAAAGCACTTTTCCTGAGGCTGGTTGAACTGTGTTATAAGCTCTTGCCAAACGTGTAATTGAATCTAAAAGGATTACCACATCGTGACCACATTCTACCAATCGTTTAGATTTTTCAAGAACAATATTAGCGATTTTCACGTGTTCCATTGGTTCACGGTCGAAAGTAGATGCAATAACTTCTCCACGAACGCTACGTTGCATGTCGGTTACCTCTTCTGGACGTTCGTCTATCAGTAAAACAATTAAATAAACTTCTGGATGATTGGCAGCAATGGCGTTGGCAATGTCTTTTAATAACATTGTTTTACCAGTTTTTGGTTGCGCCACAATCATTCCGCGTTGTCCTTTACCTATTGGTGAAAATAAATCGATAATTCTTGTTGACGTACTAGCTTGTCTTCCTGCGATATTAAATTTTTCTTGTGGAAATATTGGTGTTAAATGATCAAAAGAAACTCTATCTCTAACCACTTGCGGATCGTGACCATTTATTTTTAAAACTCTAACTAACGGAAAAAACTTCTCACCTTCTTTTGGCGGACGCACTACTCCTTTTACTGTATCTCCAGTTTTTAATCCGAATAAACGAATTTGCGATGTTGAAAGATAAATATCATCTGGAGAAGCCAAGTAATTATAATCTGACGAACGCAAAAATCCGTAACCATCGGGCATCATTTCTAAAACACCTTCGCTTTCAATGATTCCGTCAAATTCATAGTCGGCATCTCGAAAATTATTAGATTTTTGATTTTTATGTTTTTGATTTGGGTTTTGGTTTGGATTACCGTTACCATTTCCATTTTGGTTTGGATTCGGATTTTGAATCGGATTTTGGTTTTGATTCGGATTTTGGTTTTTATGCTTTTGATTCGGATTTTGAATCGGATTTTTAGGCTTTACCGCAGTTTCTGATGAAGTTTCTGATGTAACAACTTCTTCTTGTGGTGTTTCCTCTGCAGAAGGTTGTTCTTCTGAAGTTACTTTTGCAGGTTTAATAAACTTGGGTTTCTTCTGGAATTTCTGGGGTTTGCTTGCTACTTCTTCCGCTGCATCAGCAACTTCTACCCTTTCAACTGGCGCCTTTTCAACTGGTGCTTCAGAAAATAAATTGGTTGTATCTTTCTCTATTTTAGGTTTTGCCTCAGTAGTAATTCTGGCTCTTTTAGTTTTTTCGTCTTTAGGAGCTTTTTCTACTTTTGTATCAGTTGTTGCGGTTGCCGCTTGGTGTTGAAGAATTTGTTCAATCAAAGCGTCTTTTTTAACGCCAGCAAATTTTATGGTTTTAGCCAATTTGGCAATTTCTTGAAGTTCAGTTAACTTCATTCCTTTTAGTGCAGAACTATCAAACATAAATGTTTATATAAATATTTTAATGGATTGAAAACAATACTAAATGTGTAGTGATTTTTTTAATAGAACATCCGTGTTTTTGAAGTACTTACGGATTAGTTATGCAATAATACGAATAAATTTCGTTCAAGCAATAGTTTTTTAAAAAAAGAAAATATATTTTTGCGTTATAAATAAGTAAAAATGTTACAAAGAATTCAAACTGTATATTTAGCTGTTGTATTCATTATTGTTGGAATACTACCTTTTGTTTTTCCGTTATGGGCATTAGAAGGTGGCAAAGAATTCTACTTTATGAGCAACATGCTTTATCAAGTTTTGTTTGGGTTAAGTACTGCCTTGACAGTATTGAGTATAATATCGTTTAAGAAAAGACAACAACAATTTGTTTTCAACAGATTGAATATGATATTAAATTTAATTTTATTAGGATTATTTGTTTATCGTTCACTAAATTTATCTGGAGAAACTCCTGTAGTTTCTGAGAAAGGTATTGGGATGTTTCTTCCTATCATTTCTATCGTAATGTTAGTTTTGGCCAACAAAGCTATCAAGAAGGATGAAGATCTCGTAAAATCTGTTGACCGATTGAGATAAACCTATAAACTTAGTTTATTAGTGCGAAGAAAATCCCGAACGAAAGTTTGGGATTTTTTTGGTTTAATCTGAAATTGTTTCAGATTCTTTTTTTGAAGCCAATCTAGCTTTCCATTCCAAGTTTTATCAAAATAAACTGGGCTAGTGCTACAAAAATTAAAAACTATATTTTGCTTTTATTAGTAGTTTTTATCAAAGAAAAAACACCAATGGCAATAATTACTGAGGCACAACCAACAAGAATTGAATTGTTATTTGAATGTTTTTCTTCATTAATCAATTTTAGTGAGTAATTCCCTAAAACCAATAAACCTCCAATTATCATAAAAATTGAAATATTCTTTTTTGATTTACTTTCCATATTTTCCATTGTGATTTAAATTTATCAAATATATATTTTTTTTTTTATTAGATACGATACTAAGTTTATTTGTGCGAAGAAAGTCCTGAAAGAAACATAGATCTTTTTTTGGTAGAAGCCAATCCAGCTTTCCATTCCAAGTTTTTCTAAAATAATCTGTTTTTCTAAAATTTTTAAAAGAGCTTCCGTTGGTCGCTTTTTAAAAATAAGAAAAACTACATTATTTTTAGAAAAAGCTTTCCATTACAATCTGGGCTATTGCAGCAATTTTCACTAAACTAAACATTAAACACTGTAAACTAAAAACCGATAACCGACAACTGAATACTGAACACTGAATACTGAACATTGAGCATTGAGCACTAAAAACTACCTCTTCCCTATTTCTATAATCTCCAAACTCTGAATTTTATCTCCATCGATTTCAAATCGCAACATTGTTCGCACTTGATGAAAACCTGAAATACCACAAGCACCTGGATTCATATGAAGTAAATTCAAACTTTTGTCAAATTGCACCTTTAATATATGAGAATGTCCGCAGATGAATAATTTTGGTGGATTCAATTTTAATTCCTCACGAACCGCTTGATTGTATTTTCCGGGATAACCTCCAATATGTGTAATCCAAACATCAACACCTTCACACATAAATCTATTGTTCAAAGGGAATTCCATTCGCGCTTTGTCGTCGTCAATATTTCCGTAAACCGCTCTAAGTGGTTTTAGCTTTTTTATAGTATCCGTCACAAGCAAATCACCAATGTCGCCGGCGTGCCAAACTTCATCTGCTAAGTTTACATATTTCAAAATAGTATCATCAATATGACTATGAGTATCCGAAAGTAAAAGGATTTTTTTCATTTATGCTGAACTTGTTTCAGTAAGTATTTGCCACAAAGATGCTAATTCACAAAGTTGTTTTTTGACTCGAATTGCACCAATTTGCACGAATTCATTTTCCATATAATTTCACGAATTATAAAACTTAGTTTTATTTATTCGTCAAAATTCTGTACGCAGCAAAGTTAATTATTTAGCAAAACTTTAGACATTTTATCAATTAAAATCTTTGTAAATTTGCCAAAGTGTTTAAAACTGAACACTGAACACTGAACACTGAACACTGAACACTGAACACTGAATACTGAATACTAAATTTTGAGATACTTCGTAGAATTCGCATACAAAGGCACTAACTATCACGGATGGCAATATCAGCCAAACGCAACCTCTGTTCAGGAAACTTTGACCAAAGCGATTTCGATAATTCTAAAATCAGCAATTGAATTGGTTGGCGCTGGTCGAACCGATTCTGGTGTTCACGCCAAACAAATGTTTGCGCATTTTGATTACGATTTAGAAATTGATGTTCCTTATTATGTACACAAACTCAATTCCTTTTTACCAAAAGACATTGCTGTTTTAAATATTCATAAAGTGCACGATGATGCTCACGCAAGGTTTGACGCAACAAAACGCACCTATGAATACCACATTCACACCAAAAAAGACGCTTTTGAATGCGATGATTCTTGGTACAATCTCAATGATTTGAATATCGATAAAATGAATGACGCTTGTAAAATACTTTTCAATTACATCGATTTTGAGTGTTTTTCTAAAGTACATACCGATGTTAATACATTCAACTGTAAGATTTTTGAAGCAAGTTGGCTAAAAGTTGACCATCGATTAGTATTTACCATTTCAGCCGATCGATTTTTGCGAAATATGGTGCGAGCAATTGTTGGAACAATGGTAAATATAGGACTAGAAAAAGTATCTTTACAAGATTTTATTCAAATAATTGAAAGCAAAGACCGAAAAAAAGCAGGCTTTTCAGTTCCTGCACACGGATTATATTTGACTAAGGTTGAATATCCTTATTTAGTGATTAGTAAATAGTAATTAGTGATTAGTGAAAAGAAAAAAATAGAAAAGATTCTGAAACAATTTCTGCATAAATGAAAGCAAAAGCATTCGATATAAGTTTATTTAAACGTATTTTAAAATACACCAAACCCTATAAAACTCTTTTTTATGGAGTGATTGCTGCTGCTGTTTTATTAGCCATTTTTGCTTCTTTACGACCATTTTTGTTAAAACAAACTGTTGACCATTATATAAAACCACAAGATCAAAATGGCTTGTTGCTCTATGTTTCATTAATGGGAGTCGTATTATTATTAGAAGGTATTTTTCAGTTTTTCTTTGTTTTTTGGGCCAATCTTTTAGGACAAAATATCATCAAAGACATTCGAACAAAACTATTTAAGCACATGTTGAGTTTTAGAATGAAATATTTTGATAATGCACCAGTTGGTCAATTAGTTACACGTTCCGTTTCAGATATTGAGCAAATAGCAAGAATTTTTAGTCAAGGATTGTTTATGATTATCAGTGATTTACTAAAAATGCTTGCTTGCCTAATCATTATGTTTTATATGAATTGGAAACTAACTTGGATTGTGATAGCAGCAATGCCTGTATTGGTTTTCATAACACGTATTTTCCAACGTAAAATGCAAGTAGCTTTTGAGGAAGTTCGTAATCAAGTAGCCAATTTAAATACTTTCGTTCAAGAACGTGTTACTGGAATGAAAATCGTGCAACTCTTTAATCGTGAAGCTATTGAATATCAAAAATTTAAAGACATCAATCAAAAGCATAATGTGGCTTGGATAAAGACCATTTTATACAACTCTATTTTTTTTCCAATAGCAGATATTATTTCGTCGTTAACACTTGGTTTTGTGGTACTTTATGGCGGTTTTCATATTTTAGATGGCGATAAATTTACTACGTTTGGTGATTTATTTTCTTATACAATGTTCATCGGAATGTTGTTCAATCCGTTGCGTCAAATTGCAGATAAATTCAACGAAATGCAAATGGGAATGATTGCTGCCAATAGGGTTTTTGACATTTTAGACACCGAAGAAGATGTGCAACAAACAGGAACGATTGAAGCCAAAAATTTTGAAGGAAACATCAGCTTCGAGAAGGTACGTTTTAGTTATATAAAAGGTGAAGAAGTGTTAAAAGGCATTTCACTCGAAGTAAAATCAGGCGAAACTATTGCCATCGTTGGTTCAACTGGTGCAGGAAAATCAACGATTATCAATTTATTAAATCGTTTTTATGAAATTGACTCGGGCACAATTGCTGTTGACAATCAAAACATTAATAATTTCACACTCGAAAGTCTTCGTGCACAAATTGCAGTTGTTTTGCAAGATGTTTTCTTGTTTGCCGACACCATTTACAACAATATCACCTTGAATAATTCCGATATTTCTCGTGATGAAGTAATTACAGCCGCTAAAAAAATTGGGATTCACGAATTCATTATGAGTTTTCCCGATGGCTATGATTACAATGTTAAAGAACGTGGCGTCATGTTATCTTCAGGACAACGCCAGTTAATTGCTTTTTTACGAGCTTATGTAAGTAATCCGAGTATTCTTATTTTAGATGAAGCAACTTCTTCGATTGATACTTATTCAGAAGAATTAATCCAAAAAGCTACAGAAACAATTACGCAAGGTCGAACATCAATTGTAATCGCACACCGATTGGCAACTATCGTCAATGCTGATAAAATCATTGTAATGGACAAAGGACAAATTGTTGAGTCGGGCACACATCAAGAATTAGTAACCAAACAAAATGGTTATTACAAAAACTTGTATGATTCACAATTTTCAGAAGCGATTTAAAAACCGTTACGTTTTTATTATATTTGATGAAAATTAAATAAAAACTATGGCCTTCACTATTGCTATTTCTAACGAAAGAACTCCTTTAAAAAACAATACTTGGTTAAAAATTTTCATAGGATTTTTTCTAGTAAATTGGATCAATTCCTACATTGGAAATACCGATACAGCCAATTGGATTTTAGAAAACACCTTGGTTTTTCTATTTCTAGGTTTTATGATTTTTACTTACAAAAAATTCATTTTTAGCGATTTAAGTTACCTACTAATTTGCATCTATTTGTGTCTTCACGTTTATGGTTCGAAATATACTTATGCTGAAAACCCTTTTGGATATTGGTTGAAAGACGCTTTAGATTTATCAAGAAATCATTATGACCGAATAGTACATTTTAGTTTCGGATTTTTATTGGCTTATCCAATGCGTGAAATGTTTTTGAAATGGTTGAAATTTCCATCGTGGGTAGCTTGGACCTTGCCAATAGAGATAACATTATCAATCAGCGGATTTTATGAATTGATAGAATGGGCTGTTGCCGATGTGTTTTTCAAAGCCCAAGGCAATGCTTATCTTGGAACGCAGGGTGATGTTTGGGATGCCCAAAAAGATATTTTCTTAGCTTTTTTAGGAGCAATTTTGGCCACAACAATTGTATCGATAATTAAAAAAATGATTTCAAAATAACTATAAAATGAAATTTGAAAACATAAAATCACAAATTGAAATCTTTCACAAAGAAGGAAAAACAATAGAAGCAGCCGATTGGCTCTTAAAACTATTTGACATTCAGGATGAAAATTTAAAAGGATTTGCTTTAAGAGAAAAAGCCGATAGAACCTATATTCTTTTGACGGCCGAAGGTGATTTTGGTGAAAAACAAGTTATCAGAATGCCCGAAAATGTTTTTGAATTTCCGATTCCGTTAATACTTACATTATTGACCCACGAAATGGTACATGTAAGGCAAAAATCGCGAGAACCTTATGTCCTTGATCGACTTGAGCGCGAATGGCAAGCTTATTATGAAATGCTTTTTCACAAAATATTTCCAAATTTTCTGGAAGTATCTACTTTTCATAAAAAATTCTTTGCCGAAAAGGCTTTTAGTTACTACAAAAGAATGGGTGAAGGATCAGAATTACAAGCAAAATATGCTGATCAAAAAAAAGAAATCGAAGATTTAATTGCATCATTAGAAGAACCTACACTAAACACCTAATATTTTTTACTTTTAATGTTCTAAACTATTGCAATCCTATTTAAACTTCTAAAGTTTTTTATTAAATTTGCATTCAAAATTAGGTAGAAATTCACACTAACTATGGCTGTGCAATTTACCTAATTATTGAAAAATTAAAATAACAAAATGTTTTATGCGTATGCCATCTCATTTTGTATAAATAAAAAATAAATACTAACAAAATGACACGAGCGCAAGCGACTGCATTTTTCACAAATAAAAAATAAATACTCGAAAAATGAAATACGATATTATTGTTTTAGGAAGTGGTCCTGGAGGATATGTTACGGCAATCCGTGCTTCACAGCTGGGCTTTAAAGTAGCTATTATTGAAAAAGAAAGTCTTGGCGGAATTTGCCTTAACTGGGGTTGTATTCCAACTAAAGCGCTTTTAAAATCAGCTCAAGTTTTTGATTACCTAAAACACGCTTCTGACTATGGCTTAACTGTTAAAGAATTTGACAAAGACTTCTCTGCTGTTGTAAAACGTTCTCGCGATGTAGCTGATGGTATGAGTAAAGGTGTTCAATTTTTAATGAAAAAAAATAAAATTGACATTATTAATGGTTTTGGTAAAATTAAATTAGGTAAAAAAGTAGATGTAACTGCAGAAGACGGAAAAGTTACTGAATACTCTGCTGACCATATCATCATTGCAACTGGTGCACGTTCGAGAGAGTTACCTAATCTTCCGCAAGATGGTGTAAAAGTTATTGGTTACAGACAAGCAATGACCTTGCCAACGCAACCAAAAAAAATGATTGTGGTTGGTTCGGGTGCGATTGGTGTTGAGTTTGCACATTTTTATAATTCAATGGGAACTGAGGTAACTATTGTTGAATTTATGCCAAATATTGTTCCAGTTGAAGACGAAGACATTTCAAAACAAATGGAACGTTCAATGAAAAAAGCTGGTGTAAACATCATGACTAATTCATCTGTAGAACGTATTGACACTTCTGGAAATGGAGTAAAAGCTTATGTAAAAACGGCAAAAGGTGAAGAAGTTCTTGAAGCTGACATCCTACTTTCGGCAGTTGGAATTAAAACAAATATCGAAAATATTGGTCTTGAAGAAGTTGGAATTGCTACCGATAGAGACAAAATTTTGGTAAATGCTTACAACCAAACTAACGTTCCTGGTTATTACGCTATTGGCGATGTAACTCCAGGTCAAGCTTTAGCTCACGTTGCTTCCGCAGAAGGAATTAATTGTGTTGAAAAAATCGCAGGTTTGCATGTTGAACCAATTGATTACGGAAATGTTCCAGGTTGTACTTATGCCACTCCAGAAATTGCATCGGTTGGTTTAACTGAAAAACAAGCCAAAGAAAAAGGATACGAATTGAAAATTGGTAAATTCCCATTCTCAGCTTCTGGAAAAGCATCTGCTGCTGGTACAAAAGATGGTTTTGTAAAAGTAATTTTCGATGCAAAATATGGCGAATGGTTAGGTTGTCATATGATTGGTGCAGGTGTGACTGATATGATTGCTGAAGCAGTTGTAGCAAGAAAACTAGAAACTACCGGACACGAAATTTTAAAAGCAATTCACCCACATCCAACAATGAGTGAAGCGGTTATGGAAGCTGTAGCTGATGCTTATGGCGAAGTAATTCACTTGTAAGGAATCGTAATAATTTCATATAAATCCGTCTTGTTTTACTAACGAGACGGATTTTTTTTTATATTTGGATATAAATTTTATCCTTATGAGAAAAATAATCGTTTTTGCATTTCTATCAATTATTATCGGATGTAAAAAATCTGAAAATAATTCTACTGAAAATAAATATCAACCCAAAAAGTATGTTGAATTCAAACATCCTGAGTGGACGAAGAGTGCCACCATATATGAAGTTAATGTCCGTCAATATACTAACGAAGGTACATTCAAAGCATTTGAGAGTCACTTACCAAGATTAAAAAAATTAGGTGTCGACATTATTTGGTTAATGCCCATACATCCAATTGGAAAGGAAAAAAGAAAAGGAACACTTGGAAGTGAATATTCAGTAAAAGATTATTATGATATTAATCCTGAATATGGAAATAAAGCCGATTTCAAAAGATTGGTCGATAAAATTCATAGTTTAGGTATGCATGTTATTATAGATTGGGTTGCAAATCATTCTGCGTGGGATAACGAATTGACCAAAACGCATCCTGATTGGTACACTAAAAACAAGGACGGTAATTTTCAACCAACACCTTGGTATGATTGGGACGACGTTGTAGATTTTGATTATGAAAACCCTGAAATGAGAAAATACATGACCGATGCTATGAAATTTTGGGTAAAAGATTTTAATATCGACGGCTACCGTTGCGACGTTGCAGGCTTTATTCCCGTTGATTTTTGGGATAATGTTAGAAGTGAACTAGACCAAATCAAACCTGTTTTTATGTTGGCCGAATGGGAATCGAGAGACATGCACAAAAAAGCATTTGATATGACTTACTCTTGGACATTATTTGATAAATTAAAAGACGCAACTACAAATAATAAAGGTATTGGCGGTTTAGTTGAATATATGGCACACGACCAAGGAGCATTTCCAAAAGACGGCTATCGAATGACGTTTACCGATAATCACGATATGAATTCATGGAATGGAACACCATTTAAAAACTTCGGAAAAGGGCTAGAAGCAGCCATTGTATTTACAAATGTTGTTAACGGAATGCCTTTAATTTATAGCGGTCAAGAAGCCGGATTAAATAAATCTTTAAAGTTTTTTGATAAAGATTCTATCGAATGGAAAGAACATCCTCACGCCAAACTATTCAATACTTTATTCACTTTAAAACATCAAAATCAAGCCCTTTGGAATGGTGAAAATGGTGGTGCAATGGTAAGAATATATAACGATAAAATGGATAAAATTGTATCGTTTTCACGTGAGAAAAATGGTAACAAAGTTATTCCTATAATTAATTTTAGTGATGAAGTTACCACTGTAGTTTTAAATTCTAAATATGAAAAAGGAACATACAGAGATTTATTTACAGGAAAAGAATATGTATTTAAAGGGGATGACAATTTAACTTTGAATCCGTGGGGCTATCTAGTTTTAGTAAAATAAAGAATACAAAATGCCTCTAAAAATATCCTCAATTGCGAAAGTAGCTGAGGATATTTTTTATGTTTAATTAATTAAAAAACAACAAATGGACAAACCAAGATCTACCGATGAATACCTCGCTACATTTTCAGAAGAGAGAAAAGTGCTTTTACAACAAGTTAGAGAAACTATAAAAAACGTAGCACCTGAAACTGAAGAAACAATTAGCTATGGAATGCCAGCTTACAAATTAAATGGAAAGGCCTTGGTATATTTCGCAGCTTACAATAACCACATCGGATTTTATGCGATACCAACTGGACATTCTAAATTTGATGAAAAATTATCTAATTATAGACAAGGAAAAGGTTCTGTTCAATTTCCTATTAACGAACCATTACCACTAGAATTAATTACAGAAATTGTACAATTTAGAATTACAGAAGTACTCAAAAAAGTAATTTAAATCCCTTTCAAACCATCAATCAAAGCATCAATATCTTCTTTAGTATTGTAATGACTAAATGAAATTCGAAGACTTGGTTTTTTTAAATCTTCTTCTGCTAAAATTTCTGATAATACATGTGATGGTTTTACACTTCCAGATTGGCAAGCGCTTCCTCGAGAAACAGCGATTCCTTTCATATCTAAATTGAACAAAATCATTGCGGTTTTTTCTTCTGAAAAAGGCAGTAAAACATTCAAAATATTATAAAAAGTGTCCGTTCCGTTGATTCTAATTTCGGGAAAATTTGATTTTAGTTGTGATTCACAATAGTCTTTTAAATCGGAAATTGCGTTACGTTCTTCTTCCAAATGTTCATAAGATAGATCTAATGCTTTAGCCATTCCTGCAACTTGATGCACCGCTTCTGTTCCCGCACGAAGTCCTTTTTCTTGTTCACCACCAAAAACAAATGGTTGTAAAACTATTCCTTTTTTGACATAAGCAAAACCAGCACCTTTTGGACCATGAAATTTATGCGCACTCGCAACTACAAAATCGACTGGAAGTTCGTGTAAATTAAACTCTTTTTTACCTACAGATTGCACCGTGTCGCAATGAAATAAAGCATCGTGCTGATGGCAAATTCTGCCTACTTTTTCAATATCCAATACGGTTCCAATTTCGTTGTTAACGTGCATTAAAGTAACTAATGTTTTTTGATCTTTCGCCAATAAAGTTACCAAATGAGTGATATCAATTGCTCCTGAAGGAAGTATATTTACATAATCAACGGCAACATTATGATGTAATTCAAGATGTTTTACCGTGTATAAGGTAGCGTGATGTTCTACATTACTTGTAATGATTCGTTCCACTTTTAAATCATTTACTGCACTTTTAAGAATCCAATTTGTCGCTTCGGTAGCATTTGAAGTAAAAATAATTTCTTGAGCAACACAACCCATTACTTTGGCAATAGATTTTCTAGAAGTTTCCAAAATTGTTTTGGCGCTTCTACCATAACTATGAGTTGATGATGGATTTCCAAAATCGTTTTGAAGTACGTCAATCATTTCGTTGATTACTTCTTGACGAATTGGAGTTGTTGCTGCGTTATCGAGATATATTTTTTTCATGAATTCTATACTTATTTCAACATCATTAATCTGTCGAAATTAAATTACTATTTGGATTTTACAAGGGCAAAAATACTGAATATTATTTTACGTTTTGCTTAAAATAAACTTCGGTTGCACCCAATCCATATTTTTGATAATTGGCATCTTGAAACGAAATATTGTCATATCGTTTTAGCATAAAATCCAATTCGGCTTTTAAAACTCCTTCGCCAACACCATGTATAAAAACGATTTTCGGAATGCGATTTCTAATGGCAAATTCGATGTGTTTTTTAGCGGTTTCCGTTTGAATATTTAGGATGTCAAAATTACTCATTCCACGAAAATTCTTGACCAATTTTTCAATATGTAAATCAAATTCCGGAATCCCTTTTTCAATCTTATCCGACTTAAAAACTGAAACAGTACTCTTTTTTTTGGGAGTTGTATCGATTATTTTCTTATGTAAAGTATCAGTTGTATTGATTGAACCTAAATAATTGGTATTATTTTGTTTAATTAATTCATTGACAAAATAAGTCATCAAGAAACCATCAGTAGTTTCGATAGTAACACTTGTATTTTGAATCGAAACCACAACACCATCAATAGCATCATCAAGCACCGAAACCTTATCGCCTATTTCAAAAATTTTAGTTGTCATTGTCATCATTTTTAGGTGGAACTTTAGCTGATAATTTCATCATCCCAAACATAAAAACTATTACTGAAATTATGGTGATATAAAGATTGGGTTGCTCATTATTTTGATTCCAAAAGGCCACAAAAAAAGCAACGATTAAAATCGGTATCAGTATTTTTTTCATCATCATTAAATTTAAAATCCAAAAATAGAAAACTAAAATTAGTTAATCGATATTTAAATTTTTATTTGTAAAATTGTACCAACTTAAAATCAAAATTCGTGACCGAAGATCAAATGTTACCTTGCATGTTTAAGCAAACTTTCGGAATAGATTGCATCGGATGTGGTACACAACGCTCATTGAATTTATTGTTTGAAGGAAACTTTATAGAAGCTTTCAAAATGTTTCCTGCTATCTACACCACATTGCTTCTTGGACTTTCGATTGTACTATTTATATTTGATAAAAAAAGAAATTATCAAAAAATAGTAATATCGCTAGCTTTGATAAATGCAATTGTTATGATTATTTCTTATGTTTACAAAATGAAATTTATATACTAACCAATAAAAACTAAAAAATGGAAAATCAAAAATTACCTAATGCTACAGCTGTTCTCGTTCTCGGAATCATTTCGATTTTAACTTGTTGTTGTTATGGAATTGTTGGATTAATACTTGGCATTATAGCACTTGTATTAGCACAAAAAGACATGCAGTTATACAAAGCTTCACCTGAAAAATTCAGCAATTATTCTAACCTAAATGTAGGTAGAATTTTAGCTATAATTGGTGTTGTAATTAACGCTGTGTCTTTAATCTATTTCATTTGGATCATAGCTTACTTTGGAATGGAAGCATTGCAAGATCCAGCTTTAATGCAAGAAAAGATGAAACAATTACAAGGAATGTAATAGCAAAGTTTAAAGAAAAAAAAATCCGTCAAGTAATTTTACTCGACGGATTTTTTTTTATTTCTATGTTATTTGAATTACATACTACCTGCCATCGATGCAAAGAAGGCAACCGCACCAACAACAATAATTAAGTATAGTGATATCATTACTATTGTCATAATTCCAAGAAATTTGTGGTGCTTTCCTAATTGAACAAATGCATCAGAAAGTGTATTAGAATTCTGAAAATTTAAAGCGTCTTTCATTCCTTTAGCATATTTGTACAAATACAACACAGGAAAGAAATAAATTGCTGCAAAGACAAGGTAAATTAACGGTATAAAACCTTTAATCGCTCCAAATGGATTCAATCCGCTTCCATAAGGATCGGCAGGTAATGCAGACATTGCTATTCCGGCAAAAATTGCGCCTAAAACCATAAATCCGATTCCGATGAATCCTAGAATTGCTAAGAAGGTTGACCATTTGGCACTTTCTCTCAATCCTGCAACAGCTTGTTCGCTTAATTCTAAATTGTTTTGGTTTTCCATAAAATAATTGTTTTGGTTATTGGTTGGTTAAATATTACTTTTCAAATTGCTTTAAAGTATTGATAATTATAGAAACACAATCTAATAATTGTTCTTCATTCATAACCAATGGTGGCGCAAAGCGAATGATATTTCCGTGCGTTGGTTTTGCTAACAATCCGTTATCGCGCAATGCCATACAAATGTTCCAAGCTGTGTCACTTTCTTCGGTATCGTTAATTACGATTGCGTTAAGCAAACCTTTACCACGAACTAAAGTAGCAATGTTGGATGTTGCAACGAATTCACCAATTTTTTCTCTAAAGATTTTTCCTAATCGACGTGCGTTTTGGGATAAATTTTCTTCATTAACAACATCTAATGCTGCAATTGCAACCGCACCAGCAATTGGATTTCCACCAAAAGTTGAACCGTGTTGGCCTGGTTTAATTACGTTCATAATGTGATCATTTGCCAAAACAGCCGACACTGGATAAGCACCTCCAGAAAGTGCTTTACCTAAAATCAAAATATCTGGAGCGACATAACTCGCTTGTTTTTCGCACGCATTTTCACAAGTACAATTTCCGCAAACTGCTAAAATGGAACCAGTTCTTGCAATTCCGGTTTGCACCTCATCTGCAATGAAAAGAACATTGTTTGCTTCACAAAGTGCTTTTGCTTTTGCCAAATAATCTTCAGCTGGCGTATAAACTCCTGCTTCTCCTTGAATAGGTTCTACAAGAAATCCTGCGATATTATTAGATGATTTAAGTGCATTTTCTAAAGCATCGATGTCATCATATGGAATTTTGATAAAACCAGCTGTATACGGTCCGAAGTTCTTTCTAGCGTTTTCATCATTTGAAAAAGAAATGATTGTAGTAGTTCTTCCGTGGAAATTTCCGTCACAAACAATTATTTGAGCTTCGTTTTCATTAATTCCTTTTTTCTCATACGCCCATTTTCTGCAAAGTTTTAAAGCGGTTTCCACTGCCTCAGCACCAGTATTCATCGGAAGTACTTTATCAAAACCAAAATAGTTAGTAATGTATTCTTCATAAACACCAAGTTTATCATTATAAAAAGCACGAGACGTTAAAGTTAATGTTTGCGCTTGTTGCACCATTGCACCAATAATTTTTGGATGACAATGTCCTTGATTTACCGCAGAATAAGCCGAAAGAAAATCATAATATTTTTTTCCTTCAACATCCCAAACATAAACACCTTCTCCTCTACTCAAAACTACTGGTAGCGGATGATAATTGTGTGCTCCGTACTTATCTTCTAATGCAATAATTTCTTGAGAGCTGATTTTTTCTAAAACTGACATAATTAATAATTTTTTACCCAAACTCGTTATGGGTTATTTTAAAATATCAACCTATCTAACGACAGGCAAGATTCCTTCTTGTGGAGAGAAATCATCCATAATTTTTACAAAGGTAAAATTTTAGTTTAAAAGTTTAGATGTTTAAGAGTTTAATATTGTTAAGTCTTAATATCAAACAACTTTAAACAAATTCAACTATTTTAAACAACCTTAAACTATTTCTTAATACGTTCCAAAATATCATTCATCATTTCGATTTGCACTTTTTGAATTTCGATTAATTCTTGTTGTTGGTGCATGATTAAATGATCTAATTTTTCGTCGAGCATTCTAATTTCTAACTCCGATTTTAGGTTTACCATATAATCTTTCTTGGCGCGTTCGCGGTCTTTTTCTTCTTGACGGTTTTGGCTCATCATAATGACTGGCGCTTGCAAAGCTGCAATACAAGATAAAATCAAGTTTAATAAAATAAACGGATAAGGATCAAAACCTTTGTTAAGCAATAAAACAACATTAGAACTAATCCAAAATGTTATAAATATAAAAAACGAAATAATGAACGTCCAACTTCCGCCAAACGACGCTACTTTATCGGCTATAACTTGGCCGAATGTTCTACTATCAGGTTCATCCTCTACTTTATTTACAAACGAGGTATCATTTGAAAGTGATTGCAATACATTTTTATGCAAATCATTCAATTCTCCAACTTCAGATTGCAGAAACTTAGAAATATATTTTTCCCTGTAAACATTCAGTTCAGAATTGGCTATAAGTTGCTCTTCATCAAAATCGGGATGTTCATCTTTTATCAAATTTAAAATGGCTGTACGAATAGATTTACCAGAAACTTTTTCTTTTTCTGAAAATTCCAATCCTGATAATGCACTTTTAAACGTTGTTTTGTTTTTCATACGATGCAAATTAGTTTCCAAATAGAAATTCCTATTTAATTTCAGGCTAATTTACGGTATTTTGGATACAAAAAAACCTCACTTCAAAAAGAAATGAGGTTTTCTGTAAGTTTATAAATCGATTAAACTAATGTAGCTGTAGAAGTAATTTCAGTGTTGAACAATTTTGAAATCGGACAATTTTCTTCGGCTTTTGTAACTAAAGCTTGAAATTCATCATTTGAAATTCCAGAAATTTCAGCTTCAACTGTTAAGTGTGAACCAATAATTGTTCCCGTAACCAAGTTGATTTCGCATTTGGTTTTAATATTACCAACAGTAAATCCGCCTTCAGTTAAAAAAGCTGATAATTGCATTGTGAAACAACCTGCGTGTGCTGCTGCAATCAATTCTTCTGGATTGGTTCCAACGCCTTCTTCAAAACGTGAATTGAATGAATATTGAGTATTATTTAATGTTGTACTTTGTGTAGTAAGAGAACCTTTTCCTTCTTTTACCGAACCTTGCCATTGGGCTGTTGCATTTCTTTTCATAAGTTTATATTTTTAAGTTTCAACAAAATTAGACTATACTTATTATTATAATGTTATATGATTATTGTTATTTCTAATATCTTGATTGGTTTTTACTTTTGAAAAAGTTGAAGTTTTCGTTTTGTCATTTAGACCTTTTGGGAGAAATCTCATAAAGTTATTTATTTTAACCACAAAGGTAATATAGAATTTGGATAGCGAATGAAGTTGCTTCGCTCAACATAGTATTCATAACTATGCAAATCAATAGTTTCCGAAAACAACTTTTAAACTCTTAAACTCTTAAACCCTTAAACTCTTAAACTCTTAAACCCTTAAACTTTTAAACCCTTAAACTTCCTCATACATCTCCAACAACTTTGTAACAGTATTCCAATTTCTGATGGTTGCAGTTACGTTTAGTTTTTTCTCGATGTATTTTTGATCAAGTCGCGTTTTTCCCGCACCGATGTCGTATTTTATGAAGATTCTATTGCCGTCGATTACAGCTTCGTCGGGTTTGAATTGACTGATTTTTAATTCGTTTATTGCGGAACTTGGTAATTCTTTTGAAATAAAAGCTACGTACAACTTTTTCGTATCGACGTCTTTTTGTTTTAGAAAAGGATTGTTTTTAAAACACAACTCCAAATCATTTTTACCAATTACAATCACTGGTACTTCGTGACCAAAAGTTTTGAAGATTTCTTGTTTGATTTTAAAACCCACACCAAAACCACTTTCTTCCTCAGTTTCTACAAACACATTGCCGCTTTGGATATAAGTAATGACATTAGTAAACCCAATGGCTTCTAAGGTAGTTTTTAAAGCTTCCATTTTTATCATGTTGTGTCCTGAGACGTTGATGCCGCGAAGTAATGTTAGGTGTTTCATCGTGTAAAGATAATCAAAAGATAAATCAAACCAATTTTACAAATTGCGGTGATTACAAAACTTATTTACCGCATTTTTGCGGTGATTAGACAAAATAATCACCGCAAAACTTCTTATTTCAGGAAAAAAAATGTATTTTTACCGCAAATATGCGGTGATTATGTACGTACATCAACTTAAAAATTGGCCAAATTTCACTTGGGATTCAGACGAAATAAGTTCATTACTTGGATCTGTGAGTCACCAACAAGGAAAAATATTGGGTCAAATGCAAGCACTTGGTTTTGGACAATTGGAAGAAAATATGCTTGTTGCTTTAACAATGGACGCACTAAAAACGAGCGAAATAGAAGGCGAACTTCTAAATCCTGAACAAGTGCGCTCTTCTATAGCAAAACGTTTAGGAATAGAAATAGCTGGAACTGTAAAATCTGATAGAAATGTAGCAGGCGTTGTAGAAATGTTATTAGACGCAACTCAAAATTATTGCAAACCTTTGTCCGAAGAACGCTTGTTTGATTGGCATGCGGCTTTATTTCCGACAGGAAGAAGTGGTATGCACAAAATAATAACTGGTAAATGGCGCGATGGCGCAATGCAAGTAACTTCTGGAGCAATGGGAAGAGAAATCATACATTTTGAAGCTCCAAAAGCCGAAAAAGTACCAACCGAAATGAACCATTTTTTAGATTGGGTTGAAAACGAAAACAAACTTGATAAAGTACTAAAAGCGGCATTAGCACATTTGTGGTTTGTAACAATACATCCTTTTGATGATGGAAATGGTCGTATAGGAAGAGCTATAACCGATATGCTTTTGGCACAAGCCGATGACAGTTCGCAACGATTTTATTCGATGTCGGCGCAAATACAGATAGAACGAAATAAGTATTACTCGTTATTAGAAAGCACCCAAAAAGGCGATTTAGATTGCACCGAATGGATGGTTTGGTTTTTAAATTGCTTACTGCGTTCGATGAAACAAACCGACGAAACGATAGCCAAATCAATGGCTCGCACTAAATTTTGGGAAGCCAACAAAACAACTGTTTTTAATGCACGCCAACAAAAAATAGTACAAATGTTATTGGATGATTTTTTTGAAAACCTCAACGTTTCTAAATATGCCAAAATAACCAAAACCTCAACCGATACGGCTTTAAGAGATTTGCAGGATTTGGTTAAAAAAGACGTATTAGAGCAAGTTGGTAAAGGTAGAAGTACTAGTTATAAAATTAAGGAATAAGTTATTGATAACTATTCTTCTATTTTACCATTTTTATCAAGTTGTGTTATGAAAAGTTGATGCCGCGAAGTAATGCTAGGTGTTTCATTTTATGACAAATTTTCAACAATATTTCTAACAATTTCTACATATGCATCTTCTTCATATTCCCACTTATTTAATGGTTTTAAAAACCTTCTTTCTTGTTGAGTTCCTTTATTCTCAATATCATACGGAACGAACTGTTTAGAAGTTAATTCATTCAATGTATTTGCATCTTGTAATGCTACAAAATCTTCATCTGTCAAGTTAGTTAATTTTTTAAATTTATCAAAATACTGCCAAGCAAAATTTTTGACCAAAACACAAATGACTTTTTTATTCGGATTATTTTTTATTTCTTCAAATGTTTTAAACACTTCCTCTCTTAAGATATAATCAGAAGTAATAAAATTTAAAGACATCATAAAAATTACAATTTCAGACTCTTTAAGCTCATTCTGTATTTGATCATGCCAATTTCCTGAAGTCATATCCTCACAACTCCATGGTTTCAATAATTGAAATTGAGTCAAAGGCTTTAAATTTTTTATTAATAAATCTTTATAATAGTGATCCTCATTTGAATAACTTATAAATACTTTCTTCATTGATTTAAGGTTTTTAATTGTAAAATTCTGAAATTTTGAAACTGCTATTTCCTTTTCATTAAATTTTTCTCCAAGACTGTTAAAGCTATATGTTCTAATTTTGGTTTCAGACAAATCAAAATCTTTTAAGTCTTTATAAAAAATAAAATTAATATCATCTTTACTCAAAAAAGTGTTTTCAGAAACGTAATCATCAAAATTATTATTCAAAAATCCATCTGAATTAAATCTTTTAGAAAATTTATTGTAAGATTTAACTATTTTTCTAAATAAATAAGTTTCTATAATATTCTTATAATTTGGATTTATATTTTTCTCAAAATGTGTGTATACTCGTACTTTCAATTCGGTGTAATCTAATTTTATTAAAACCTTAATATTTTGATTTTTATAAGAAATTTTAAAAAGTAATTGATCTCTCCATAAACGGCTAGAATCGAAAATATTTCCAAATTTGATTATTATTTGATTTATGAAACCAAAAGGAATATAGTCTTTATATTTTATCACAAATAATGGATTATCAAAGCCAAAAGTCATTAATGAATAATCCATCTCAGAATCACTTGATAAAGGCAAATAATTTGGTATTATATAATCTTCTTTTATTAAATCACCTATCTTATTTTTTAACAAATAAATAACTCTTTTAGCTAGTAAGAAGTCCTTAACATTTTCCTCAATTTTTTCTTCAAACACCTCTTTTTCAACAATACCTTTACAAATTAATTTATCTTCTAATATCTTATCATGAAAATATTTTGCCAATGCAACAGGCTTTAACCAAACTTTATCATTATACGTACAAATCATTCCTTGCAATTCTAACTGCTCTAGTTCAGTTTCAAATCGCTCTTCATTATTAACATTATAATATTTTTGAAGGTCTTTTTTTAAAACTGGAATATGAGTTTCTTCAGAATTTATAATATATTGAATTAAGTTGAAACTATTAATTGAAATCTTCCCTTTTTTATTTTTTTCAATCTGCTTTTTATCAATTATATAATCGATACTTTCCTTTAAATAATCTAAAGTCTTTAGTTTAAATTTTTCATGATATTGATTTTCACTTTCATTTTTCAACGAAACATAAAATTCTTCATTTATTTGATATTCATTTAAATATGAGTAACGATTATTATCAATTTCATCTGCTCTTGTTTGAACAATAATAACTTCACCCTCAAATTCATTTTTCAACCTTTGGCCCATCCAATACTTAACATCATAATTTATATTTCTTCTACCTTGACTATCACAAGAAATAAAATTTGAATTTGTACTATTATTCCATAAAAGTATTGTAGTTGAATTTATTGTTAAGAATGCATTATATATACCATGGTAGAAATCTTGTCCTCCAAAATCATAAACTATTGCTTTTGGTAAACTTTTGAATTTTAATGGATAATTCTCAATTTTTAAAATATGTGTAGAACTTGATTGAAAATCCAAATTACCATTTTGCAAGTAATTAAGCAATGATGATTTACCTGAGAAATGATTCCCTAATAGTAATATCTTTTCGGGTAATCTTAAACTAACTTGTTTGTCATTAAGTTTTTTTAGTTCATTCAAAATTACTTTAAATCCATTAGTATTGCTTTTATTAAAAATTATACTATGCCTGTCGAAACAAGGATTATCATCAGCAATGATATTTAAATTCTGAAACTCTTCAATAAATTCAAATTCAGAAATATCTTCAATTTCATTTCTACTAACATCTATAAAAGCTATTTTCTTTAATTTAGAAAAAAAACTTATATTTCGAATTTTGTTATCATGTAAGTGTAAATAAATTAAACCTTTTAAGTCTTTAATAAAAGTTACATCTGTTAAGTGACTATTATTTATTCTTAATTCACTTAAATTATTTAGAAATTTCAAGGGAGAATAATCTTCAATTGGATTTTCCCCTATGTTTAACAATTCAATGTTTAGGCCTTTTAAAAATGAAATGTTTTTAATCTGACATGCTCCTATATATAATTTTTTTAGTTTGACAAGAAATGGCAAAAAATTAAAGTTATTTATTTTATTTAATGATAAACATAAAACTTCAATATTTTTAAGATTTATTAAAACAGAAACATCTTCTAATTCATTGAAACTTATGTCAAGTTCAATCAAATTTTTTAAATCTAACAAAAAATCAATATTTTTTAATTTATTATTTTGCAAATGCAAAAATTTCAATTCTTTACATTTTGATATGCTTGTGTAATCTAAAATTTGATTTTGGGAAACTGAAAGATAAGTTAAGAAACTCATCTTATCTAAAAAAATTAAATCTTTAAAATTATTGTTTTCAATATTTAAATAAGTTAATTCTTTTAAATTAGATAAATCTGAAAGATGAGTTAAATTGTTACAACTTAAGTCTAAATATTTAAGAGTTAAAAAACTTATAAATATTGAAGGTAATCTTTTTAAATTAGCATATCTTATTTTAATACCAATTACGTTATTATTTTCATCAATTTGATAGCAATTTCTATTTTCATTTGTAAAATTTGAGGAGGAATCTAATTTAACTAATGTTAATTTCAATTCAGTTTCAAGTATTTGAATATTATTTGGTTTACTGTTTAATCCAAATTTATTTTGTAAGAGTTCAAACTCTTTATCTGAAATTTTTGAATTAGGGTTTGCTTCTATTAAAATTTCTTGAGATTTTAAATAATTGATTGCCGTCTCTAAAGAGATATTTAATTCCCTTAAAACTTTATTTATTCTAATAATTCTCTCTTCTTTCATAAACTACTAATTTCCCCAAATATACAAATTTCCAAAAGCCAACATTATTATAATTAACAAGAATTGCCGTGTAAATTATATTTTTTTCTTAAAGATTCTAATAAAACAAACCAATACATTATTTTTGCCTCATGGGAAAAAAGAAGACAGACAGAATTATATTTGAAAACGTTACCGTGCTTGATGCTGGTGCTAAAGGTGTTTCGGTAGCAAAAGCTCCAGAAGGACAAGTAATATTTATACCTAACGTTGTGCCTGGCGATGTGGTCGACGTGCAAACATTCAAGAAACGTAAATCGTATTTTGAAGGAAAAGCAATAAAATTTCACTCCTTTTCAGAAAATCGTGTCGAACCAGTTTGCGAACATTTTGGTGCTTGTGGCGGTTGTAAATGGCAAAATATGAAGTATGAACAACAGTTGTATTACAAAAATAACGAAGTTTTCAATAACCTAAAACGCATCGGTAAAATAGATTTACCAGATTTTGAACCGATTTTAGGTTCTGAAAAGCAATTTTTCTACAGAAATAAAATGGAATTCGGATTTTCAGATACACGTTGGTTAACCGAAAGTCAGATTCAATCGAGTGATGAAAATTTGAGTAAGCAAAATGCATTAGGCTTTCACGTTCCGAGAATGTGGGACAAGATTTTAGATATTTCTAAATGCCATTTACAAGAAGATCCGTCTAACGAAATTAGAAATTCAATAAAAGAATTTGCTAACAAAAATAATATGACTTTCTTCAATGCAAGAAATCACGAAGGATTGTTGCGTACTTTGATGATTAGAACGGCGTCGACTGGCGAAATTATGGTGTTGATTCAGTTTTTTGAAGATGACAAAGCCAATCGTGAGTTGTTGATGGATTTTATTCACGTGAAATTCCCACAAATTACCTCGTTGCAATATGTAATCAATAGCAAGGCTAACGATACACTTTACGACCAAGACATTATTTTATACAAAGGAAGAGATTATATTTTGGAAGAAATGGAAGGTTTGAAATTTAGCATCAACGCTAAATCATTCTACCAGACTAATTCTGATCAAGCGTATGAATTATATAAAATCACAAGAGATTTCGCTGGTTTGACTGGAAACGAAGTCGTTTTTGATTTATATACAGGAACTGGAACTATTGCGCAATTTGTTTCTAAGAAGGCGAAAAAAGTAATTGGTGTTGAAGCTGTTCCAGAAGCAATTGCCGATGCCAAAGAAAATGCTAAACGCAACGAAATTAGCAACTGTGAATTTTATGTTGGCGATATGAAAAATGTTTTTAACGATGATTTTATTGCGCAACACGGCAAACCAGATGTAATAATCACCGATCCACCAAGAGACGGAATGCATAAAGACGTTGTAGAAATGTTATTAAAAACTGGTGCTCCGAAAATTGTTTACGTAAGTTGTAACTCAGCTACGCAAGCAAGAGATTTGGCTTTGATGGATGAACTATATAAAGTTACACGTGTACGACCTGTAGATATGTTTCCGCAAACGCATCACGTTGAAAATGTTGTACTTTTGGAACTTAGAAAATAGTAATTAGTAAATAGTGATTAGTAATTAGTCCAAAACTATTACTAGTCACTATTTACTTATCACTAATCACTTAAAACTATGAAAAAAATATTTTTATTATTATTTGTGTATTCACTTTTAGGATGTGAGAAAGATGATATTTGTGATGCAAACACACCTACTACGCCTAGATTAATCATAGAATTCTATGATTTCACAGCTTCTACTGAAACTTTGAAGAATGTGAGTAATCTTGGAATCGTTTCTCCTCCTTTAACAGAAGGATTAGGTTTTTCGGCTGTGAATAAAATTCAAGTTCCATTAAAAACTAATGAAGAAACTACCACATTTAGTTTTATTCAAAACGGGACTGATACTGACTTAACCAATGATAATGAAGATGTTTTAGAATTTAATTACACAACAAGAGAAGTTTATGTTTCTCGTGCGTGTGGATTCAAAACACTGTTTACTCTAAAGCAAACCAATCCGATTGTTACTGCAGAGCCATTTAGTAGTCCGAGCTCTTGGATAAAAAATATCGTAATAGTAAAACCAAACCTTGAAAACGAAAATGAAGTACACGTTAAAATATTCTTTTAGTCTACTATTACTAATCGTTTCGTTTTTGGGAAATGCTCAAGAAGTAAAAACGATCGATTCTACCGGAGTAAAAAAAGACAGCATCAAACCCAAAACGGAACGTTATGGTTTGCGTGTTGGTGCTGATTTGTTTAAATTAACACGTTCGTTTTATGAAAAAGACTATCGTGGATTAGAATTGGTTGGTGATTTTAAGCTTACAAGAAAACATTATGTAGCAGCCGAAATTGGAACAGAAAACAAAACTGTTGACGACGACCGATTGAACTTTACTACTAAAGGTACTTATATAAAAGCTGGTTTTGATTTTAATGGTTACGAAAATTGGTTGGGAATGAACAATATGCTTTATGTTGGTATGCGCTATGGCTTTAGCTCGTTTAGTCAAACTTTAAATTCGTATTCAATTTATAATCCGAATCCTTATTTTGGTCAAGTTCCCGAAATTACTTCAGGTCAAAAATATAGCGGATTAACTGCGCAATGGATAGAAGTCGTTGCTGGTGCAAAAGTAGAGATGTTTAAAAACTTTTATATTGGAATGAGTGCGCGATTGAACTACTTAGTTTCCAATAAAAAACCAGACGGATTTGATAATCTGTACATTCCTGGTTTCAATAGAACTTATGACGGAAAATTTGGAGTTGGAATGAATTATACAGTTTCTTATTTCGTACCAATTTTCAAAACCATTGTGAAACCAAAGGAAAAAATCAAAAAATAATTACTCAATAATAGCTGCAATTCCTTTGTGATAAGCATCTTTTAGTTCTGTTTCATCCATAAAAACTGAAGTAGCTACACAATTCAAAGATTCGGAAAGTAAAAAGTGATCAATATTTTGAGGAATTTGCGCCGTAACTATTGAAAGGTTTATTTTCTTTGCTTGCAATTCAAAAATAGCTCGACTGTTTACTTGAGAAAGCTCTCGATTTTCAGAAACTATAAAAGAGGTATTTAAATCACCTGCAACAATCACATTTTGATAATTTCTGAAAGACTCAGAATCAATTAAAAAATGTAATAATTCTTTTTTTGCTACTGTTTTTTGATGCAAAATTCCCCAAGTGCCAATAATTGTACCGTAAACAGTTATTTCTTTTTCACCTATCAGAAAACTATGACAGACACTTGTGAAAGCATCTTGCACAACATTCTTTTTTATTGAAGGATATTTGCTGAAAATTGACGTTCTAAAAGCTTGCTTGCCTTTTAAGTAAGTTCCGTAATCTAAATTCTCATATTCTGAATTTAAAGGAAGTGCATTTGAATGATAAACAAAATAGTTGTCGGGCAAATAAAATGCATCACTATTTTCTGTTACAATTAAGAAATCGAAATCTTGTTGCTTGATTTTTTCTAAAATAAGATTCTGAGTGGTTTCTTTTTTTAAAAACCAATCGATGTTAATTGTACCAATTTTCACTAAACTAGTTGATTTCCTTTACACCTTTTACGAAAATTACTTTCATGAACAATTTGTCACCATCTTTGGTTTTGATAGCCTGAAATTTTGGCGCAAAAATAGTTGCAATCACAAAAGCTACGACTAAAACCATCAGTCCTTGTAAGTTTGTAAAAGCCGAAACTGCAACTTGTAAAGGTAAAAACAAAGCTGCAAAACTTAATAAATTGTAGATAAATGATTTTGTTTGCTTACTCATTCTTTTGTAATATGTTGTTGTGTAATGAATTGTTGTATATTGTATACTGTGCTTAAAATTTCAATTTGATAATTTACTGCAACTTTTTTGTTTCCTATTTGTCTTCTTCTACTTGAAACTTTGTTCTTTTGCTACCTTCATACATTTCGTACTTTACCAATCGTGCTTCTAAACTACCGTTAAAAAGTTTGATTTTTCTTGACGGTTTTAGTCCAACATATTTCAATGCTTCTAAATTGGCTGTAATGAACCAAGCATTTGTTCCGGGATAATTTTGTTTCATTGTATCACCCATTTCTCTGTAAAAACGTTCCAAATCAATATCCAAACGTTCACCATAAGGCGGATTGAAAACCATTTGTAATGGTCCAGAAGTTTCCTTTTTAGTATCAAAGAAATTTTGTTGTTCAATTTTTATATAATCGTCAAGATTAGCATTTTTAACATTGTCAATGGCTTTATTTACAGCACTTGGCGCTTTATCATATCCTTTTAATGTATAATGGAATTCGCGAGTGCGTTTCATCAAGGCATCAATAATTTGATCAAAAAGGTCGTTATCCCAATCGTTCCATTTTTCGAAGGCAAATTCTTTTCTATTGATATTAGCTGGAATATTACATGCAATCATTCCGGCTTCAATAAGAATCGTTCCCGAACCACACATTGGATCAAGAAAATCAGTTTTGCCTTCCCAACCAGCTAGTAATAGCATTCCTGCAGCAAGAACTTCATTAATTGGAGCAATATTAGTTGCCGTTCTATAACCTCGTTGGTGTAACGAATTTCCTGAGGTATCTAACGCTACCGAAACTTGATCTTTATCGATATGAATATTAATTCTTAAATCGGGAAATTCTTTATCAATGCTTGGACGAACGCCAGTTTTTTCACGAAATTGATCTACAATAGCATCTTTAGCTTTTTGAGAAACAAATTGTGAATGTTTAAAAAAATCAGAATGAATGGTTGTGTCAATAACAAAAGTCTGATTAGCATTTAGATAGGTACTCCAATCAATTCCTTGAATTCCTTTGTATAATAAAACATCGGATTTTGCTCTGAAATAATAAATGGGTTTTAAGATTTTTAAAGCAGTTCTTAACGACAAATTGGCTTTGTACATAAAACCTTTATCTCCTTTAAAACTTACCATTCTTGTTCCTATTTCAACATCTTGCGCACCTAAAACGCGTAATTCCTGAGCTAATATTTCTTCAAAACCAAAGAAGGTTTTGGCAACCATTTTAAAATTTTCCATTTTCAATATCAAAATTCAATTGCAATTTCAAAATTCAATTGCAATTTCAATAACTAACTAAATCCCAAACTTGGGATAACTTTTGCAAAAATACACTAAATTTGCACGCTAGGAATTTTATGAACAAGAATTAATGTCAATATTAGATAAACCCGAAACTCCAAACTCGAAACTTACAACTAATAATTGGTTCGTTTCATGGTTTGATACACCTTACTACCACATTTTATATAAAGACAGAAATTACCGTGAAGCGCAGGTTTTTATGGATAATTTGACACACTATCTAAATCTTCCTGAAAAAGCCAAAGTTTTGGACTTAGCTTGTGGCAAAGGACGTCATTCTATTTATCTAAATCAACTCGGATTTGATGTTTTAGGTGCCGATTTATCTGAAAACAGTATTGCAGAAGCAAGCAAAAATGCGAACGATACCTTGCATTTCGAAGTACACGATATGCGTGAAAAATTTGAAGATAAATTTGATGCTATTTTCAATCTTTTTACAAGTTTTGGTTATTTTGAAAACGATAACGATGATTTAAGAACATTAATTGCAATTAAAGAAAGTTTGACTGATTATGGTTTTGCTGTAATCGATTTTATGAATGTACATCAAGTCATCGCTAATTTAGTTCCCGAAGAAATTAAAACTGTTGATGGCATTGATTTTCATATTAAAAGATATGTTGCCGACAATCATATTATAAAAGAAATAGCATTTGAAGATCAAAACGAAAAATATCATTTTACCGAAAAAGTAAAAGCGTTAACTTTAGAAGATTTTCAAAAGATGATGGATGATGCTGGTATTTACCTTTTAGATACTTTTGGCGACTACAAATTGAAAAAATTTCACAAGAATACTAGCGAACGATTAATTATGATATTTAAATAATGAATTACTTATTGCCATTATTATCGGTTTTACTTGGTTTTTTTATCGCAATAGCACTAAAACCACGAGCTAAAAAAAATTTAAAATTACTACTAGCTTTTAGTGGTTCATTTTTACTTTCATTAACAGTAATTCATTTATTACCAGAAGTATATGAATCTCACAACCATAATGTTGGGATTTTTATTATGCTTGGTATTTTATTTCAAATAATATTAGAATTTTTTTCAAAAGGAGCTGAACACGGACACGTTCACGGACACGATAAAATGACTCAAATGCCTTGGCTTTTATTTATTAGCCTATGTATTCACGCTTTACTAGAAGGTTTTCCTGTTGGTCATCATCACGAATTAGCGCTCGGAATTGCGATACATCATTTACCGATTGCAATTATCTTAACCACATTTTTCTTAAATGCTGAGTTAAACAAAACCGCTTTGTTTCTTTTTATGCTAACATTTGCAGTAATGACACCGCTTGGAACACTTATTTCTGATATTTTTCCGAGCTTAGGTAACTATTATAATGAGATTACTGCGGTTGTTATCGGAATTTTATTCCACATTTCCTCAACCATCATTTTTGAAAGTAGTGAAGGACATAAATTCAATATAGCAAAAATCTCGATGATTATTTTAGGAGTTGTGTTAGCATATTTTATGTAATTCCGAACTTTTATTTTATATTTGAAGAACAAAAAATAAAATAAGATTACTATGGGATTATTTTCTGCTCTATTAGGCAATGCTGGTGCTGTAAATCAGGAGACTTTACAAAATGATTACGGAAAACTTTTAATTGAAGGTGAAATAATTGAATTGGGATTCAAACTGATAAGAGATACTTTTATTTTCACCAACAAACGACTTATTTTAGTTGAAAAACAAGGGATTACCGGAAGCAAAATTGAATACAAATCGATTATTTACAAGAGCATTTCTCGATTCAGTATTGAAACAGCAGGCACTTTTGACCTTGAGGCTGAACTAAAAATTTGGGTTTCAAGTGAGGTTAATCCAAGTATTGTAAAGCAATTTAATAAATCGGTAAATGTGTATGATGTTCAAAGTGTTTTAGCACATCACGTTTTAAAGTAGTACTATGCAGCTGTCTAAAAACATTCTATCATCAAAATTTAAGATTGTCTTTATTTTGATTATTATATGTTTTTCTTGCAAAAATGAAATAAAATTTAATAAAGTAGATTGGTTAAAGTCTAGTGATGGGTTTTATTTAAATAGAGATAAGATGATAAATGATTTAACTTTAAACCATAAATTAATTGGACTTTCTAAAATTGAACTAGTTGAATTATTGGGTGAACCAGAAAATTATTCTAACGTTGAACCAAATTCAATTTATTATAATATTGTTACAGATTATGGTTTTGATATTGATCCAGTTTATATTAAAAATTTGAAAATCGAATTTAATCAATCTAACCAAGTTAAAAGTTTTAAAATAGAAGAAACTAAATGAACTTCACCAAAACCACAGAGCAATCCTCCAAATACGAACATTTAGAAAAAATGTCGGTATCTGAATTGTTGACTAATATTAATAAGGAAGACAAAACCGTTCCGTTGGCAGTTGAAAAAGCTTTGCCCCAAATTGAAGCGTTAGTTTCAAAAGTTGTGGAAAAAATGAAACTTGGAGGACGACTTTTTTATATCGGCGCTGGAACATCCGGAAGATTAGGTATTGTTGATGCAAGTGAATGTCCACCAACATTTGGAGTTCCATTTGATTTAGTAAACGGAATTATAGCTGGTGGCGATAAAGCCATTAGAAAAGCAGTTGAAAATGCAGAAGACAATACAACTCAAGCATGGATAGATTTACAAGAACAAAATATCTCAACAAACGATGTGGTAATAGGAATTGCTGCGTCAGGAACAACACCTTATGTCATTGAAGGTCTAAAAAAATGCAATGATAATGATATAGTTACTGGCTGCATTACATGTAATGAAGGAAGTCCGTTAGCACTAACTGCAAATTTTCCAATTGTTGTTGTGGTTGGACCTGAATTCGTTACAGGAAGTTCACGAATGAAAGCAGGAACAGCTCAAAAGCTAGTTTTGAATATGATTTCAACAGCAACTATGATCCAACTCGGAAAAGTAAAAGGCAACAAAATGGTCGACATGCAATTGAGTAATGATAAATTAGTTGATCGAGGCGTAAAAATGATTATGAGCGAAATTCCTGTAAATTACGAAAAAGCAAGTGAATTACTAATGGAATTTGGAAGCGTTAGAAAAGCCGTTGAACACTGGAAATAAATAAATTTTAAAAAATAAAAACTATGAAAAAACTATTGTTAACATTCGCATTATTACTGTCTGTACTTTCTTTTGCTCAAGAAATCTCTTTAGAACGAGGCAAATATTATGTAAACGGAAGTCAAATTTCGACTAGAGAAACCAAACAATTATTGGCTTCTAATGCTGAAGCTTTGAGTAAATTCAAATCTGGACTTGGCAAAGAATCAGCTGGAGGTTTCTTAATTGGATTTGGTGGTGCTTTGGTCATTACCGATATAGTTGTAGGCCTAGTTTCTGATGTAAATTATCCAACTATCGCTACTTACATTGGAGCTGGAGCATTAATTGTAGCGATCCCAGTTTTAACTGGAAAGAACAAAAAAATTAAAGAAGGAATTGATTTGTACAATAATGGTCTAAAAAATCAAGGTGATACCAACTCCAATTTTGAAGTAAATTTAATCGGAAACCAACGAGGTTACGGCATACAAATTCGTTTTTAATATGTCAACTAATAAAGATTTATTAGCCAAAGGTGTCAAATATTTATTTGGTGCATTACCTTTAATGTTTATCGGACCAAGCATTATGTATAATGCCTTTATGAACAAACACACTAATTGGCATTATTTAATTTTAGTCATTGGCTGCTCCATTTGTATTACTTCGGTGTATTTAGCTTTCAAAGGAATAAAAACAATGACTGATGCACTTTTTAACGATAAATAATTATATTCCATTTATATGAAAACACTATTGCTTTTCTTAATATCTATACTTTTTCTTAGTTGCCAAAACAAATTAGAATGCCATCCAGAAGAATTTAAAACAGGTAAATTTGAATTTGTGCAAGAAGTTAATGGCAAAAAAGAAATCACAACTTTTGAACGAACCGATAAATTACAAATAGAAACCTATAAAGGAAGAACCGATACTGCATCAGTTCGTTGGGTAAGCGACTACGAATTTATTCTAAAAAAATTACATCCAAGAAATATGGCTGAACAAAAAGCAATTTCTATGCGATTCATTTCAACCGAAGGAAAAACCTATACTTTTGAATATTCTTTTGTTGGAGAATCAAAAAAACAAATAGGAACTGTAACAAAAATCAATTAATTCCGTAAAACCACTTTAACTTTAACTTTTTAAACTTACTAATGGAAGTATTATTTACCACAGATGCATTAATTGCACTTTTAACTTTAACATTTTTAGAAATCATTCTTGGTATTGACAACATTGTTTTCTTATCTATCGTTTCGGGAAAACTTCGTGAAGAAGATCAACCAAAAGCCAGAAGAATTGGATTATTATTAGCAATGGTATTTCGTATTATCTTACTTTTCGGAATCACTTGGGTTATGGGATTAAAAAAATCTTTTTATGATTTTGATTTCGGATTTTTCTCTGGTGGAATTTCTGGACAAAGTTTAATCATCTTTGGTGGAGGTTTATTTTTGTTATATAAATCGGTTTCAGAAATTCACCACAAATTAGAAGGTGAAGAAGAATCAACCAACGGAAAAGCAAGCAATAGCTTATCAGCTGCAATTTTACAAATCGCATTATTAAACATCGTTTTCTCTTTTGATAGTATCTTAACAGCAATTGGTTTAGTAAGTTCTGCCGAACCACCAAAAGGTTTTGGACCTGCTGGAGCAATCGAAATTATGATTTTAGCAATCGTACTTTCTATTGTTGTAATGTTAGCTTTTGCTGGACCAGTTTCTAAATTCGTAAACGAACATCCAACGATTCAAATTCTTGGACTTTCCTTCTTAATTCTTATTGGAGTTATGCTTTTAGCAGAAGGTTCGCATTTAGCAAATTTCAAATTTGGTAATGATGTTGAAGTTCATAGCATTCCAAAAGGATATTTATATTTTGCGATTTTCTTCTCACTTTTTGTAGAATTCCTAAATTTAAAAATGAAGAAAAGCAGCAAAAAACCTGTTCAATTAAACAACAGCAAAATCATAGACAAAAAATTAGAAGATAGCGATATTACTAATTAATTTTAGGAACGAATCGTTTGGGGTTTATCACAAAACCCTATTCCTGCTGTCCATTACAATAAAAAAATGCCTTGAAACAATCAAGGCATTTTTTATTTTCATTCCCATCAGGGTTAACTAGTATTTGTATTGATTATTTATTCAAAATTTCTAAGACAATCCTATTACCTTACCATCATTATCAATATCAATCCTTTCAGCATTTGGAACTGCTGGCAAACCAGGCATTCGCATAACATCTCCAAGTAACGGAACAATAAATCCGGCACCACTAGCGATTTCAAACTCACGAACCGTAATAGTAAAATCCGTCGGACGTCCAATTATCTTTTCATTGTCAGAAAAACTTGCAGGTGTTTTTGCCATACAAATTTGAAATTCATTAAAACCTAGATCATTAATCATCTTCAATTGTGATTTCGATTTTGGAGAAAACTCAACCGAACTTGCCCCATAAATTTCTTTCGCTATCGTATTTATTTTATGTTCAATTGAATCTTCTTTTTGATATAATGGTCTAAAATTTGCTTCATCTTTGTTGATTTCAGCAACTACTTTTTCAGCTAATTCAGCCGAACCTTTTCCGCCATCAACAAAAGCTGTGCTTACAATTGCAGTAACGCCTTTTGCTAAACACAATGCTTTCAATTTATCATATTCAGCTTGTGTATCATCAGGAAAAGCATTTACAGAAACCACAGGATTTATTCCAAACTTTTGAATATTTTCAATGTGCTTTTCTAAGTTGCAGAATCCTTTTTCAATTGCAGCCACATTTTCCGTTTTAAAATCTTCTGCATTCAAACCAGCGTGATGTTTAATTGCTCGAATCGTGACAACTAAAACCACAGCATCAGGTTTCAATCCGCTTTGTCCACATTTTATATGAAAGAATTTTTCAGCACCCAAATCGGCTCCAAATCCTGCTTCGGTAACTACATAATCGCCTAGAGAAAGTCCCATTTTAGTAGCAATCACTGTATTCGTACCTTGTGCAATACTTGCAAATGGTCCACCGTGAAGAATAGCTGGATTTCCTTCTAAAGTTTGTACTAAATTCGGTTTCAAAGCATCTTTTAGCAAAACTGCCATTGCTCCTACTACTTTCAAATCACGAGCAAAAATCGCTTTCCCTTCAAAAGTTTTTCCAACAAAAATATTTCCTAATCTAAATTTCAAATCTTCTAAATCTTTCGACAAACAAAGAATCGCCATCACTTCTGATGCTGGAGTAATGTTGAAACCATCTTCGCGCATCGTTCCGTTAGCTTTTGCTCCAACTCCAATAATTATTTGGCGAAGTGAACGATCATTCATATCCATAACACGTTTCCAAGCAATAGATTTTGGATCTAAATTCAAAGAAAACTTCGGATTTTGAAGATTATTATCAATTACTGCTGAAAGTAAATTATTAGCTTTTTCAATAGCCGAAAAATCACCTGTAAAATGCAAATTAATATCTTCCATTGGAACAACTTGAGCATATCCGCCACCAGCAGCGCCGCCTTTCAAACCAAAAACTGGTCCGAGTGAAGGTTCGCGCAAAACACCAATTGTTTTTTTTCCAATGTAGTTCAAACCGTCTGTTAGCCCAATAGTCATTGTGGTTTTTCCTTCACCATATTTAGTTGGCGACATCGCAGAAACCAAAATAAGTTTTCCTTTTGGATTTTCAGCTTGTAATTCTAAAGGCAATTTGGCTTTATACTTTCCGTAGTATTCTAAATCGTCTTCTTGAATATTTATTTTTTCGGCTATTTTTCTAATGTGTTGTAAAGTTGCATTTTGAGCAATCTCAATATCGGATAGAAATGTTGACATTATTTTTTTTTAGTAAAATTTGAAGTGAAATTAGTTGAGTTGTTTTGAAATAAAAATGATTTATCAAATAAAAAAACCTACAAGGCTTATGAAACCTTGCAGGTCGAGTTTATTCTAAAGACAACGTAATTTGTCCGTCGTCGTCTAATTCAGTTTGAATATCTTCGGAAGCACTTTCATCGCCTGAAATTTGCGTTTCTTCTGGAACTTCTTCCACTGGCTCTTCGTATGGTAACGATTCTAAAAGATTTACTTGTTTCAATTTATCAGTAGTCAATTGATTACCCAAAGCTTTGATTCCTTTTACTGCTATAAATTGCTCTAAATCAATGGTTTGATTGTCTTTTTGAACGCCTTTTACTTTCGCAAATACAATTTCCGCCACTGGACGCCAATCGGTTGAAACAATTTCTAATTGTGATTTTTCGTGTTCAGTAATGAAAACTTCTTCTTTATTTTCGTTTTCAACCAAGAATCGTTTAATGAAATAGCGCTCTTTTTCTCCATCATAATATATTGTAGAAATAGGTTTCTTCGGATTCCATTTTTCTAGCACAATCATATCTTCATCAAAATGCGTAGTCAGTTCTGGAATAATGGTTTTCAATTTTCCAGATTGATTGATGATTAACAAACGATCATTTGGTCGGAATTCGCCTAACAACTCGCCTCTTCCATCAACATTCAAACGCTGAACTGTATCATCAAACCAAACTTTTCTCGGACGTAAAGTTGAAATTCCTTTCTCCTTCAATTCAATTTTCTTGATTGGATATTTGGTAACTGTATTTCCACGAGAAGCACGACCTTTTATGGCAATGTCAGTGAAATCAACATCCCATTTTAGTTTTTTCACGCTTCCAACTTGACGCAATAATATCGTTACAACCTCAGCTTCACCATTTGGATTAGCAGAGAAATATAAAGTTTGTGAACCTGGTTTTTCTTGTGTTAAATCGTAAAATTTATCACGAGTAACACCTGAAACATTAAAACGTTTTATAAAAGTAGAACCATTTTTACCATCACGATAAATCATATTGTAAATGGTACGTTTGTCATTTTTGTCAAATACATCAATGTGTATGATATCTTTTCCTACGAATTTCTTGTCGTCAACTTTAGAAATCATCATTTTCCCATCGCGTAAGAAAACGATAACGTCATCAATATCAGAACAATCAGCAACGTACTCGTCTTTTTTCAAACCTGTTCCAAAGAAACCTTCTTCTTTGTTTACATATAATTTTGTATTTCTTAAAACCACTTTCGTAGCTTCGATATTTTCAAAACTTCTCAATTCCGTTTGACGTTCGCGACCTTTTCCGTATTTCTCTTTCAAACGAGCAAAATAATCAATGGCAAAATCAATTAGATTATCTAAATGATGTTGCACTTCTTTCATTTCGTCTTCCAATTTGGCAATAAAATCATCCGCTTTATCCGAGTCAAATCGCGTAATACGAATCATCGGAATTTGGGTTAATTTCTGCAAATCGTCATCTTCAATTTCACGTACAAATGATTTTTTGAAAGGCTCAAAACGATTGTACATATATTTATAAAGCGATTCTCTATCCGAATACAATTTGAAATCAATATACATTTCTTCACGAATGAAAATCTTTTCTAAAGTCGAGAAATGCCATTTGTTTTTAAGTTCTTCTAATTGAATTTCGAGCTCTTTCTTTAATAAATCAACCGTTCTTTCCGTCGAAATTTTCAACATATCAGAAACACCAATAAATAACGGTTTGTTATCTTCAATCACACAACCCAAAGGAGCAACAGAGGTTTCACAAGCCGTAAACGCATACAAAGCATCAATCGTTTTATCTGGAGAAACTCCTGGAAATAAGTGAATTAAAATCTCAACTTCGGCAGCTGTATTGTCTTCAATTTTCTTGATTTTGATTTTACCTTTTTCGTTAGCTTTCAAAATACTATCAATCAAAGTCGATGTATTGGTTGAAAACGGAATTTGAGTAATCACCAAAGTCTGTTTGTCCAATTGCGAAATTTTGGCACGAACACGAACACGTCCGCCACGCAAACCATCGTTATAATTGGAAACATCGGCAATTCCAGCAGTTTGAAAATCTGGATATAATGTAAAAGGTTTTCCTTTTAAAATTTTAATCGAAGCATCAATCAATTCGTTGAAATTGTGAGGCAAAACTTTAGTCGAAAGTCCAACCGCAATTCCTTCAGCACCTTGAGCCAAAAGCAAAGGAAACTTTACTGGAAGATTGTTCGGCTCGGCACGACGACCATCGTAAGAAACACCCCAATCGGTGATTTTTGGAGAATACAAAACTTCTAAAGCGAATTTAGATAAACGTGCCTCAATATATCTCGAAGCTGCAGCACTATCTCCTGTTAGAATATTTCCCCAGTTTCCCTGACAATCAATCAACAATTCTTTCTGACCAATTTGCACCATAGCATCTCCAATACTCGCATCACCGTGAGGATGATACTGCATCGTGTGTCCAACGACATTCGCAACTTTGTTGTAACGACCGTCATCCAACTCTTTCAATGAATGCATAATACGACGTTGCACTGGTTTGAAACCATCTTCAATCGCAGGTACGGCACGCTCAAGAATTACATAGGAAGCATAATCCAAAAACCAATCTTTATACATTCCTGTAACTTTGGTAATGGTGTCTTCTGGATTTTCGTCGTTTTCGTAAAAGTGATTTCCGCCTCTAGAAACTATGTCCTCAAAGCCTTCGTCAGCAATTTCGTCATTGGTTGAATCGTCTAACTCGTCGTTAGTTTCTTCTTCGTTAATGTTATCTTCTTCTTCGTCTTTCATATGAAGGTTTAAAAGTTTAAGGTTTAGAAGTTTAAAAGTTGTAGACTACTAAACTTAAATTTTTTAATTATTTTTTAATATCTCGTCTAAATCAACTCCTTTTTCTTGACAAAAGGTTGGTAAACTATCTAAATTTTTAGAAGTTCTACTTCCTCCACATTCTATACAAAATTCATAAAAGCCTACTTTTTTACCTTTTTTATAAAAATAAAAAATATCTCTTGGATTGTAACATTTCATCAAAGTACAATTATCATATTTTTTCGATAATAATTCAAATAAAACTTCAAAATTCTCTTTTAATATAATTTTTGAAGAAATAATTTTAGGTATAGTAGCATCTTTTGAAGTCATTTTTTGAATAAAATCATTTTCTTCAAAAGTGATATGTTCTATCTTATCCACATCATTAAAGAATGAATATTTGTAATTTGGCTTTACATCTTTACAAGAAATAAAACTTAAAACTAAAATAACCATTAAACACCTTATTATCATCCTTTTATCAGTTTTATTAAATCTTCTTTGCTTGGTAAAATTGTTTTGTATTTACTTGCGAAAATTTGCTCATTATTATCTGGTAGTGTGTATTCTACAACCAAATCACTTTTGTTTTGACATAGTACAATTCCGATGGTTTTGTTTTCTCCTTCCAATCGCATTTCTCTGTCATAATAATTGACATACATTTGCATTTGTCCTAAATCTTGATGTTTCAATTCGCCAATTTTTAAATCGATTAAAACAAAACTTTTTAAAACTCGATTGTAAAATACTAAATCAATATAGAAATGTTTATCATCAAATGTGATTCGTTTTTGACGTGCTACAAAGGCAAAACCTTCACCTAATTCTAATAGAAAATGTTCTAATTTATTGATTATTTCTTGTTCTAATTCAGATTCAGAATAATTGTTTAACTCTGGTAATCCTAAGAATTCTAAAATGTAAGGATCTTTTATAATGTCTTTTGGTTTTTCAATAATCTGACCTTCTTCTGATAATTTTAAAACACCTTCTTTATCTCTGCTTAAAGCCAATCGTGCATATAAAGCTGAATCATATTGACGTTTTAGTTCACGTACACTCCAATTGTGTTTCTCTGATTCAATTTCGTAGAAACTTCGTTCTTTTTCATCATCAATTCGCATTAGAAAAGTATAATGTGTCCAAGTCAATTTGAAAAACGAAATCAGTGTCTGCGTTTTTTGAGTTTCAAATTCCCCAGTCAGTGACTGGGGAATCTTAATATCTAAATTCCCAGTCACTGACTGGGGAATTTGAAAAGAAGCATTTACAATATCCAAAATCCTCATCAGTGACGACGAATTTGAATAAATCAAAAAAAACTTCCTCATATTTTCCAAATTAATCACAGAAAAACCTTTTCCAAACTCATTTGTCAATTGTTGAGAAAGTCCTTTTAGGATTTGCTTTCCGTATTCGGCGCGTTCTTTTCCGTTTTGTTCCTCTTCGACAATCATTCTTCCAATTTCGAAATACGTGTAGGTCATTGTTGAATTTACCGTACGCAAAACTTGTTGTTGTGCATTTTGCAATAACACAACGACTTGTTGGAATAACTCTTTATTTTGAAGTTCTTTTGACAAAATTCTAACTTTATTTCTCTACCAATTCCTTATCCAATTCCACTTTCAAATTATTGATAATGAACGTTTGCCTATCTGGTGTGTTTTTACCCATATAGAATTCTAACAAAGTTTCAATAGATGTAGCTTTATCTAACATCACAGGATCTAAACGGATGCTTTCTCCAATGAAATGTTTAAACTCATCAGGTGAAATTTCTCCTAATCCTTTGAATCGAGTAATTTCTGGTTTTGGTTTCAGTTTTTCTATGGCATCTCTTCGTTCTTCGTCTGAATAGCAATAGATGGTTTCTTTTTTGTTTCGCACACGGAATAATGGCGTTTGCAAAATATACAAATGTCCTTCTTTAATCATTTCAGGAAAAAACTGAAGGAAAAACGTAATCAATAACAAGCGAATGTGCATTCCATCGACATCGGCATCGGTGGCAATTACGATATTGTTGTAACGCAAATCTTCGATACTTTCTTCAATATCTAATGCAGCTTGAAGCAAATTGAACTCTTCGTTTTCGTAGACAATTTTCTTCGACATTCCATAAGAATTCAAAGGCTTACCACGTAAACTGAAAACGGCTTGTGTATTCACATCACGACTTTTGGTAATCGAACCCGAAGCCGAATCTCCTTCGGTAATAAAAAGCGTACTTTCTAAACTTCTTGGATTTTTAGCATCGGTTAAATGCACACGACAATCGCGCAATTTCTTATTGTGTAAACTTGCTTTTTTTGCTCTGTCTTTGGCTAATTTTCTAATTCCTGAAAGTTCTTTACGTTCGCGTTCGGCTTGTAAAATCTTGCGCAAAAGCAAATCGGCAACTTCCGGATTTTTATGTAAAAAATTATCTAATTTGGTTGTAATAAAATCGTGAATAAAAGTACGAACCGTCGGACCATTCGGACCAACATCGTTAGAACCCAATTTGGTTTTGGTTTGAGATTCGAAAACTGGCTCTTCTACTTTTATAGAAACCGCAGAAACGATGGATTTACGGATATCAGAAGCTTCAAAACCTTTGTTGTAATATTCACGGATGGTTTTTACAATGGCTTCACGAAATGCGTTTAAGTGCGTTCCACCTTGTGTTGTATTTTGTCCGTTTACGAACGAATGGTACTCTTCGGAATATTGTGATTTACTGTGCGTTAGCGCAATTTCGATATCATCACCTTCTAAGTGAATGATTGGATATTGCATATCTTCTTCCGTAATTGTTTCTTCTAATAAATCTTTTAATCCAAATTCTGAAAGGTATTTTTCACCGTTGTAATATATTGTTAATCCACGATTTAGATAACAATAATTTTTGAGCATTTTGATAATATACTCATTACGGTATTTATAATTTTTGAAAATAGCTTCGTCAGCAATGAAAGCCACTTTTGTACCTTTTCTTTTTGTGGTTTCGGTAACTTCTTCTTCTAATTTAAGATTTCCTTCCGAGAATTCGGCTGCTTTTTGTTGGTTGTCACGAACCGATTCTACACGGAAATAATTGGACAAAGCATTTACAGCTTTGGTACCAACTCCATTTAAACCAACCGATTTTTTAAAAGCTTTCGAATCATACTTTCCACCAGTATTCATCTTGGAAACTACGTCAACGACTTTTCCTAATGGAATTCCACGACCGTAATCACGAACGGTTACTAATTTATCTTTTATGGTTACTTCGATAACTTTTCCTGCACCCATAACGAATTCGTCGATGCAGTTGTCGATTACTTCTTTTAGTAAAATATAAATTCCGTCATCTGGAGACGAACCGTCACCGAGTTTCCCGATGTACATTCCGGGACGCATTCGGATGTGTTCTTTCCAATCGAGTGAGCGTATATTGTCTTCGTTATATTGTGTTTCTTGAGCCATTTTAAAATGTATCGATTTTCAGCTAATATAGTGCATTTCGAGCTGTTTTTAAAATGATATCTGTCAAAGTTATTAAGAATGTTTTTGACAATTTTAAGTAAGAAAATAGAGAAGAGATTTTGCAGATTATTTAGAAATCTTTCTGTATTCTTGGTCAAATCCGAATTTTTTCAATTTGAAAAACTGCGTAAATTCTCTTCTTTTTGGTGAAATTACAAAACTAGCAGAGTCAATCATTTTAGAATGAACTTTTGTAATAGAATCTATTCTTTTTAGATCATCATCAAAATATAATTGTTTGATAGTTAAAGCATTATTATTCAAACTTATCAATTTAACTTTCCAATAAATTGAATCTCTTTGATTTAGAACTAAAAATCCATTAATTCCTTTTGCTTTTTGCGTATCTGAAAGCTGAAAAATAGTATCAATATTTTTAGATAAAAATTCTATTGAATCTCCAACTTTTTTAGAATTATAAATTTCTTTTTCATCTTTTGAAATGTATTTACCATCGACTACATCAAAATATTCCTTTAAAGAATCTAATTGATTTTTATGAAATCTGAATTTATATTCTCTTTCTGAAAAAATCATATTATTTGTAATATTCAAAAAAAGTGAATCCTCAGACATATAAACTCCTTTAAATTTATTTGGAAAGGAACTCAACTCTGAATCGTTAATAGGTTGAGGCTTTTCAAAGTAAAAATTATTTCCATCAGGAATAGCTTCACTTGTAGATTGCTTACAAGAAAATATCAAAACAGGTAAAACGAATAAGAAAACTAATTTTTTCATTGGGAAGAGTTTTTTTTTTCAATCCAAATGTTGTGCCAAAAAAAAACCGCAAAATCTCTTTTGCGGCTAGTCTATTTTCTATATTCTATTATCTATTCTCTAAAAACTACACATTAAAACGGAAATGCATCACATCACCATCCTTAACAATATATTCTTTTCCTTCCACTCTTAGTTTTCCAGCTTCTTTACATTTCGCTTCTGAACCTAATGCTGAATAATCTTCAAATGCAATAACCTCAGCACGGATGAATCCTTTTTCAAAATCGGTGTGGATTACTCCAGCTGCTTTTGGTGCTGTATCGCCAACGTTAATGGTCCAAGCGCGAACTTCTTTAACTCCTGCTGTGAAATATGTTTGTTGTTTTAATAATTTGTACGCTGCACGAATTAATACTGCCGAACCTGGTTCAGTCAATCCCATATCTTCCAGGAAAACTTGACGCTCTTCGTAGCTTTCTAATTCAGTAATATCAGCTTCTGCTCCAACTGAAAGGATGATAACTTCAGCATCTTCATCTTTTACTAATTCGCGAACTTGATCTACATATTTATTTCCGTTTACTGCTGAACTTTCGTCAACATTACAAACATATAATACCGGTTTGTTTGTAATTAATTGAAAATCTTCCATCAATTCGATTTCGTCTTGATTTTGTGGCTCAACAGTTCTTGCAGATTTTGCTTGCAACAACGTTTCACGAATTCTATCTAAAAGTGCTTTTTCTGTTTGCGCTTCTTTGTTTCCAGTTTTAGCTGCACGATTTACTTTTTCTAAACGTTTTTCAACTGTTTCTAAATCTTTTAATTGCAACTCGATATCAATCGTTTCTTTATCACGAATTGGGTTTACATTTCCATCAACATGCACGATATTATCATTGTCAAAACAACGCAAAACGTGAATAATTGCGTTACATTCTCTAATATTTGCAAGGAATTGATTTCCTAAACCTTCACCTTTACTTGCTCCTTTTACCAATCCTGCAATATCAACGATATCAACAGTTGCCATTTGCACACGTTCTGGTTTTACTAATTCCTCCAAACGGTTGATTCTTGGATCTGGAACGTTTACCACACCAATGTTAGGTTCTATAGTACAAAACGGAAAGTTAGCACTTTGCGCTTTAGCATTGGATAAACAATTAAATAAAGTTGATTTTCCTACGTTTGGTAATCCTACAATTCCTGCTTTCATATTTCTTAAATATTATTTTTTATAGGTAAAATGAAACGCAAAACCGTTCCATCATAAGTTTTATTTTTAAAAGAGTGCAAATATAGTTTTTAATTTAAAAATATTGTCATCTGATAAATCATATCAACTTAAATATTGTGTAAATGATAAATAAAATTGTGTAACAGCAAATAATTGATTGCTAGATAACTTTGTACAATAATAATGATAACTTAAATAATTGAATTATGAAAACTATAAATTTAACAATGACCGCTTTATTTTTATTTTCGACGACACTTTTTGCTCAAACGCCTGAAAATGTAAAATCAGAAACCAAAACAACTGTAACAACTATTAAAGATTCTAAAGGCGAAAAGAAACTAGTAAAAACGGTAAATACCAAAGAAGTTCAGAAGGTTGAGTTAGGCGAAGAAAAAGCAAATACCATTAACATACCACAAGTAGTAGACAATAAAGTAGAAGTAACAAAAACTACCAAAGTAACACTTGATGGCGTTGTTCAAGAAGTAAATGTAGAACGTTCTGCTTATTATATGTTTGAAGGTAAAAAATACCAAATGCAATCAGACAAATCGGGATATACTTTGAATTCGATAGACAACAGTTCAAAAGGAATTTTAAGAAAAACATCTAATAACAACTATATTTATGTAACTGATAATAAAGTTGCAGTTGGATTTTATGATGCTGATGGTAACTTTATTTTAGAAACCTATGACGTTAAAACAGATGCTTTAAAAAGAGAGAAATTTGAAATTGTAAAATAAGATTTGACCCAAACAAAAAAATCCTGAACTTCAACATTCAGGATTTTTTTTTAATCGGTTTCTTGAACCTGTTTTATGATTTGTTCTTCTTCTTCTGTAGCAACTAAACCAGATAGTTCCCAATAATTACTTAGAATGGTATTCTTTTTATTGAATAAGGTTTTATCTTTAAAAACTTCACTTTCTTTAAAACTATAATTTTGATTACTAAAATTAGTAGTTACAAAGTAATTTCGGACTTCAATATCGGTTGTCTTTTTTTTGAAAATTTTTTCATAGCCAATCTCCTCTTTTGAACTAATTAAATAATAGTAATTAGAATCAAACCGATACATTGTTTTAAAAAATGACTTGTAAATCGTTTTGCCATTTTTTCCATTGCTATCTTTAGCTTTAGCAATTGATGTGGGTGAAATTGCAGCACTTACTTCAATAATAATCTTTCGTTTTCTATCATAAACTATGGCGTAATCGTCTAACATCGCTGCGCTATTATCGGTTGGAATTGCGGTCATTACATAATAATCTTCGTTTACTGGATGAGCTTTGATTAAAAAATCAAATTCCTTTTTAGCTCTCGGCTCTAACAATGGATTTAGATACTTAAAATTATAGTAATTCTGCATAATATTATTCAGATTATAGCCAACAAGCTCGTCATTAATCGACTCATCAACTAATCCAAAAGATCGGTTTTGTTCTACCAAAATGGTAGTTTTAAAATCATTTGGCTTACCTGAAAGTTGGAAATTCATCAAACCATCATTGTAATTAGAATAAGCTCCATTGAGTTTAAAAAACTCTCTAGCATAGACTTTTAATCTGGCTGGAATAGTAAGTTTTTTAGATGAATTTTCAATTAATGTGGCCAATATTTTTTGAGGATGTTGTTTCGTTAAAATTATTTCATCCAATTTATTGAAATTACTTTTCAAATAAATAACGGTTTCCTTTTCTTTTAAACTGGTCGAACGTATTGTTTGAGAAATATAAGATGTATGCGTAATTTGAATCGTGGAAATTCCTTTAATTACAAAACTAACTTTACCCTCAGTATTACTTAAATTAAGTTGTTTAGATTTTAAAACTAAGACTGATGCATCTTCAATAGGCAAATTAGAAGTTTCATCTTTGAGTATAATTGTTTTTTCTACCTCTTGACCAAGTAGATAAGTAGAAAAAAGTAAAAAAGTAATTGTAAATAAATACTTCATCCTCAAATAAATTGATATACAAATGTAATAAACAATTACATATTTTAACATTTAATTGAATTATACTTAAACAAATATGCTTTTTTATATATATTTGTTAAACTAACCTAAACCAAATTTATATTTATGAAAAAAATTACACTCTTATTTTTAATTTTTTCGAGTTCCATTTTATTTGCACAAAAACAAGTATCTGGAACGGTCAAAGACAGCAATGGCCAACCGCTTATCGGCGTAAATGTTGTCGAAAAAGGAACCTCTAATGGAATTTCAACTGAGGTTGATGGCTCTTTTAAAATTAAAGTCAAAGAAGACGCCACTTTGATTTTTACTTACGTTGGATATCAAACGGCTGAAAAAAACACCAAAGATTTAAACGTGATCAACGTAGTTCTTCAAGAAGGTGAAATGCTAAATGAAGTTCAAATCGTTGGTTCAAGAAATTCTAAAAGAACAGTAGTCAACTCGGCTGTTCCTATAGATATAATCGATGTTAAGGCGGTTACGACGCAAAGTGGTAAAATCGAAATTAATGAATTGCTACAATACGTAGCACCATCATTTAATGCAAGCAAACAATCAGGTTCTGATGGTGCTGACCACATTGACCCAGCGTCGTTACGCGGATTAGGACCAGACCAAACTTTGGTTTTAATCAACGGAAAAAGAAGACATCAATCTTCATTAGTTAATTTATTTGGAACACGTGGTAGAGGAAATACTGGTACTGATTTAAATTCTATTCCAGCAAGTTCTATTAAAAGAATTGAAATCTTACGCGATGGCGCAGCAGCTCAATACGGTTCAGATGCAATTGCTGGTGTGATAAATATTGTATTAAATGACAATGTAAACGAATTTACTGGATCTATTACTTATGGTGCTTACAATACAAATGCCGAAGGTGATTTTTTACCAGGAACACCAAATACTAAAGGTTTTAGATTAGACCAAAATGGTAACGGAAATACTTATGGAAAAAATCAAGCATTTGATGGTGGTTCGATGAAGATTAATGCAAATTATGGTGTAAAAATTGGCGAAAAAGGCGGTTATGCTAATTGCACTACCGAATATTTAACAAAAAATAAAACACTTAGACCAAGCTACGATTTTAGAAAAGGTTTTGGTGAAGCTTCAATTGATGGTTTTAATTTCTTTACGAATGCATCGATTCCAGTATCTGATAAAACAAGTTTTTATGTTTTTGGAGGAAGAAATTATAGAGATACCGATGCTTATGCTTTTACTAGAAATGATGGCGAACGCGTAGTTCAATCTATTTATCCTGGTGGCTATACACCAAGAATTACATCAACCATCATTGACAACTCAATATCTGCAGGATTTAGAACGGAAAGAAATGGTTGGAAAATGGACTTAAGCAATACCTATGGTAAAAACAATTTTCATTATTTAATAAAAGGCACACTAAACGCTTCTTTAGAAAATGCTTCGCCTACTGAATTTGATGCTGGTGGACACAGTTTAAGTCAAAATACTTTAAATCTTGATTTTTCTAAAAACTTTAAATCGGTATTGAACGGAATGAATCTTGCGTTTGGTACAGAATATAGAACCGAAGCATTTCAAATTTTTGCAGGTGAAGAAGGTTCTTATTCTACTTATGATGTCAATGGAAACGTAGTTACAGATCCAACGACACAAACCATTCCGGTTGATCCAGATTCTGGAAATCCAAGACCTGGTGGATCACAAGGATTTCCTGGATATTCTCCAAAAAATGTGGTAGACAAATCTAGAACTAATTTATCATTATATGCTGATTCAGAATTTGATATTACTAATAGTTTCTTGGTAAGTGCTGCAGCTCGTTTTGAAAACTACAGCGATTTTGGTAGCACTTTAAATGGAAAATTAGCTTCAAGATTAAAAATTTCTGATAAAATTAATTTAAGAGGTTCTGTTAGTTCAGGATTTAGAGCACCATCATTGGCACAAATTTATTACAATTTACAATTTACAAACTTTAACTCATCTGGTGCTACAGAAGTTTTATTAGCTTCTAATAATTCAACAGTAACAAGAGCTTTTGGAATCAAAAAATTAAATGAAGAAAAAGCAGTTAACGCATCACTTGGATTAACCGCTAGTTTTGGAAATTTCACAGCAACAATTGATGGATACCTTATCAATGTTAAAGATAGAATTGTTTTAACAGGATATTTTGATGCATCAGCATTTAACCTAGGCGTTTCTGAAGCTCAATTTTTTACCAATGGAGTGGATACAAAAACTAAAGGAGTTGATTTTGTTTTTGCTTGGAAAAAATCATTTTCTGACTCAAAATTAGGAATAACATTTGTTGGAAACATTAATGATATGGAAATTAATAATATCAAAAATGGAAACTTAGACCAAGGTACCTTTTTTGGAAAAAGAGAAAAAGCATTTTTGTTAGCATCAGCTCCAAACAATAAATTTGGTTTAAATTTCAATTACAATAAAAGATGGTTTGATGCAGGATTAGCTTTTACACGTTTCAGCAAAGTAATTTTAATAGATTATGCAGATGAAGAAGATATTTACACAGCCAAAATGGTAACCGATTTAACATTAGGATTTAAACTTTCTAAAGACTTAAAACTAAGCATCGGAAGTAATAACTTGTTTAATGTTTATCCAGACAAACAAGACGAACAAGGTAACACAGAAGCTGGTGGATATTGGGATTCTGTTCAAATGGGTTTTAGTGGCGCTTACTACTATGCTCGTTTAGGATTTAGATTCTAAAACATCCCTAAACTAAAAAATCCTGAAAATTAAATTTTCAGGATTTTTTTTATTCAAAATAAAGTAAACTATTCGTTATGTAAAAACGATTGTCTGTTTAAAAGTGTTTCTTCGCTTTCTACGTGATTATCATCTGGAATGCAACAATCTACTGGGCAAACTGCAGCACATTGCGGTTCTTCGTGAAAACCTTTACATTCTGTACATTTTCCTGGCACAATATAATAAACATCGTCAGAAACTGGAGTTTGTGCCGCATCAGAATCAACTTCTGTACCATCAGGAAGAATTACCTTTCCTCGTAGCTTCGTTCCGTCTTTCCATCTCCAATCATCTGCGCCTTCATATATTGCTGTATTTGGACATTCTGGCTCACAAGCGCCACAATTAATACATTCGTCTGTTATTATAATTGCCATCTTTAAAGTTTATGAGTTTAAAAGTTTAAAAGTTTATGAGTTTAAAAAAAACATATAACTTTTTGAACTATTTACTTATTACTATTTACTTATTACTAATTTTGTGCAAAATTACAATCAAAACCATTCATATACAAATAAACAAATGTTACAAAAAGAAAAAATTAACGCTTTTGTAGAATTAGGAAAGTTTTTAAGCCAATTTTCGTTAGATAATAACACCAAAAAGGAAGCGGTTTTAAATAACAATCTATTTTATGATGATTTTGTAAATTTGATTGATCTTTCACAATCCCATAATGGTTGGTTTACACCTGAACATGTATATTTTGCTATAAACTCTTGGGCAAACGCTCTGACAGAAGAAAATTTGAACCAATGGTTATTAAATTATGATTTCTCTACAATCAATACAAAAACCGTTGGATTAATTCTTGCAGGAAACATTCCACTAGTGGGTTTCCACGATTTTTTATCGGTTATCGTTTCTGGTCATAAAGTTTTGGTAAAAACATCTTCAAACGATCAAAAACTATTGCCTTTTTTGGCCAAGTATTTAATTTCTCTAAATTCTGAATTAGAAAAGTACATAACATTTACAGAAGGAAAATTAGAAAATTTTGATGCCGTAATAGCAACCGGAAGTAATAATACTGCGAGATACTTCGAATTTTACTTTAAAGATAAACCCAGTATTATTCGCAAAAATAGAAATTCGGTTGCCATTTTAACCGGAAATGAGTCACACGAGGATTTGGTAAATCTAGGCGAAGATATTTTTAGATACTTTGGTTTGGGTTGCCGTAATGTTTCTAAATTATTTGTTCCAAAAGACTACAATTTTGAAAATTTCTTTAAAGCTATTTACGAATATAAAGACGTCATATTTTACGAAAAATATTCTAATAATTATGATTATAACAAAGCCGTTTTTTTAATGAGCAATTTCAAATTATTAGATAATGAATTTCTTACAATAAAAGAAGACACCAGTTATTCTTCACCTATTTCGTCTGTTTTTTATGAATATTATGACAATCTGAATGAGATAAAATCACGTTTAGAAAATGATGCAGATCAAATTCAATGCATTGTTTCTAATGATTTAATTTCAGGTTCCATTGCGTTTGGGCAAACTCAAAAACCAAATCTATGGGATTATGCTGATAACGTTGATACTTTAGCATTTCTTCAACAGATTTAACTGCATTATTCTCAAAAATTGTTATAAACTAAAACGATTTCGTTAATAACAAGGGTTTATTATTGTCAAATTCTAATCGCAATTTCATTAGCTATTCACGAAATTTGCGCTTTAAAATTTTACACGATTTCAGAAGAAAAAAAATTCTGAAATAAATTCAGAATAAAATGAAAAAACACAACTACAGCGCCGGACCTTGTATTCTTCCACAAGAAGTATTTGAAAAATCAGCAGAAGCCATTTTAAATTTTAACAATTCCGATTTATCTATTTTAGAAATTTCTCATAGAAGCAAAGATTTTGTTGCCGTTATGGACGAAGCAAGAGCTCTAGCTTTAGAACTTTTAGGATTAGAAGGAAAAGGATATCAAGCGCTATTTTTAGCTGGTGGAGCTAGTTTAGAGTTCCTAATGGTTCCTTATAATTTAATGAAAACTGATGGAAAAGCAGCTTATTTAGACACTGGAACTTGGGCAAATAATGCAATTAAAGAAGCGAAACATTTTGGCGAAACGATAGTCGTAGGTTCGTCTAAAGAGCAAAATTACAATCATATTCCGAAAGGATTTAGTATTCCTGAAGATGCTTCTTACTTTCACTGTACGAGCAACAATACTATTTTTGGAACACAGATGAAGTCGTTTCCAAATACAAATGTTCCTGTAGTTTGTGATATGAGTTCGGATATTTTTTCAAGAACTTTAGATTTTTCAAAATTTGATTTGATTTATGCTGGAGCTCAAAAAAATATGGGTCCAGCTGGAACAACATTAGTAATAGTAAAAGAAGAAATTTTAGGAAAATCTGGGAGATATATTCCAAGTATGCTCGATTATGAAAAACATATCAAAGCAGAAAGTATGTACAATACGCCACCTGTTTTTCCTATTTATGCATCGCTTTTGACTTTGCAATGGTTGAAAAACCTTGGCGGAATTGTAGCAATTGAAAAAGCCAACGAAGCCAAAGCCAACTTATTATATACAGAAATCGACAGAAATCCATTATTTAAAGGAACTGCAGCCGTTGAAGATAGAAGTGTTATGAACGCAACGTTTTTACTAAACGATGAAAACCACGCTCCTATTTTTGACAAAATGTGGAAAGAAGCAGGAATTTCTGGGTTGCCTGGCCATCGTTCTGTTGGAGGTTATCGTGCTTCAATGTACAATGCTTTGCCATTGGAAAGTGTTCAAATTTTAGTTGATGTAATGAAAGAGCTTGAAACTAAAATATAAAAAAATAAAAAATAAATTTAATTGAGTTTTCCAACTTTTAAACTCATAAACCAAATTATGAAAGTATTAGCTAACGACGGAATTTCAAAAAGCGGAATCAAAGCTTTAGAAAAAGGTGGATTTGAAGTAATTACTACCAAAGTAGCTCAAGAACAAGTGGCGAATTTCATCAATTCCAATAATGTTGATGTAATTTTAGTACGTAGTGCAACCAAAGTTCGTAAAGATATTATTGACGCGTGTCCAAATTTAAAAATCATCGGTCGTGGTGGCGTTGGAATGGACAATATTGATGTTGAATACGCTCGTGCAAAAGGAATACACGTAATCAATACTCCTGCATCATCGTCAGAAAGTGTTGCCGAGTTGGTATTTGCACATTTATTTACTGGTGTTCGTTTCTTGCACGATTCGAATAGAAATATGCCTCTTGAAGGTGATACTAATTTTGAAGGTTTGAAAAAAGCTTACGCAAGTGGTATCGAACTTCGAGGCAAAACGTTGGGAATTATAGGTTTTGGAAGAATTGGTCAAGCGGTTGCTAAAATGGCACTTGGACTTGGAATGAAAGTTATTGCAGCAGATAAATTTTTAAGCAATGCCGAAATTAGAGTTGATTTTTACACGGGTCAATTCATTAATGTTGATATTATTACAGAACCATTAGAGGATTTGTTCAAACATTCTGACTTTATTACACTTCACGTTCCTGCGCAAGAAGGTTATGTAATTGATGCAAATGAAATTGCTCAAATGAAAGAAAATGTTGGAATCGTAAATTGTGCTCGTGGTGGAGTAATTAATGAAGTTGCTTTAATTGAAGCTTTAGACAATGACAAAATTCTTTTTGCAGGATTAGATGTTTTTGAAAACGAACCAACACCTGAAATTAAAATTTTAATGCATCCAAGAATTTCATTAACGCCACATATTGGCGCAGCAACACTTGAAGCACAAGACAGAATCGGGACGGAATTAGCCGAACAGATTATTGGCTTATTAAAAAAGTAATCCTTTTTTGTAAAAAAAATATAATCCAAATCTGAAGTAACATTGAGATTTGGATTTTTTTTTGTAGAATAAATAGTACATTTCAAAAAAATGGTTTTAAACTTTTATACCTTTGTTAAAACTTAAAATAAAAAACTATGTTTGAACAACTTACAGAATTAGTAAAACAATATGGTGGTGAAGCAGTAATCAATAATCCTGCAGTACCAAACGAACAAAATGAAGCCGTTATGGAAGAAGCTGGAGGATCAATCCTTTCCGGTTTAAAAGATATGGTTGCTAGCGGAAATGTTGGTGATTTAGCAGGATTACTTTCTGGTAAAACTCCAATCGATATGAACAATCCAGTAGTTCAAGAATTAACTGGAAAAGTAACAGGAAATTTGGGAGAAAAATTCGGTTTATCTTCTGAAGCTGCTGGAAGCGTTGCTGGTGGTTTAATTCCACAAATATTAGGTGGATTACTCAACAAAGCTAAAGATCCAAATCAACCTGGATTTAACATCACCGATTTAATAAGCTCTATTTCTGGTGGAAATGGTGGCGGATTAATGGATGCCGTTTCTAAATATGGCGGTCAATTTGGCTTAGACCAAGATGGTGACGGACAAGTTGGAATGAGCGATGCTATTGCAGCAGTTTCAAAAAAATCGGGTGGATTTGGTGGTTTACTAGGAAAACTTTTTGGAAAATAATTTAAAAGAACTTCTTTTAAATAGCAACCATCACTTTTTTAGTGGTGGTTTTTTTTTACGTTAATGTGAGATTTTTGCAATCATTAAAGCCTTTTTTGTAACAAAAACAACGCTGTTTATCCTCAATTTTGTTGTTACTATTACTACTAAAAGTAAAAACAAAACAATGAAAACATCAAAAAAACTTGGAATTTGGATGAACCATTCCAATGCCTATTTAATCGAATTTTCTTCTGAAGTTAAAGAAACCAAAACCATAACTTCCGATTTTTCATCTCAGGATAAACAAGAAACTTTGCAACGCAGTGAAAGTGAAATGCATAACAAAGAGCAACATAAACACGCTGCTTTTTACAAAAATATTGCTTCTGAAATTGAAAAATATGATGAAGTTTTGCTCTTTGGTCCGACAGAGGCAAAAGTAGAATTATTCAATATTTTAAAATCTGATTCAAAGTATAGCAAAATCATAATTAAAGTTAAAAATGCTGATAAAATGAGTGACCAAGAGCAACAACATTTTGTTAAAGATTATTTTACTCGTTTAGAATTCAAAATGTAACCACGATTTAAAAACAAAACTAATGAAAAAGAATCCCAAAAAAGATGTAGCTCATTTTCCAAAAAAAGCTAATGAACAACTAGATAAATTTCCTGGCTATCCGCAATATCCAAAGGATGACGATATTTACAACAAATTTGAAAAAGAATTTGATATTGATCCTGAAGATATTTCTAAAAAGAAACCCTTCATAAAAATTGATAATACCTCTGAATTAAATGAACAAGATTTCAATCAAGATCAAACAGGTGAAGATTTAGATGTTCCTGGAGCTGAACTAGACGATGATTTGGAAAACATTGGTAGCGAAGATGAGGAAAACAACTACTATAGCATTGGTGGCGACAATCACAACGATTTAGAGGAAGACAAAGGCTAAATCTAAACATAACATCTTTGTCACATTGCTACTTTTTTTATTTAAGACAAAATACTAAAAGATTCAAAAAATTGTTAAAACAACTAAAAATAGAATCACAATAAATTGAATTTTAGTAACTTTATAAAAAATTAAATCGTGAAAAATCTACTTTACGTTTTTACGCTACTTTTTATAATAATTGGATGTTCCACAACTTCCAAAACAGTTCCTACAACCGACAACACAAAAGTTTCAGATACAATTAGAATTGCTAATGAAGAACTTGAATATGAAGTAATTATTATTGATGGCGGATTTACGTCTTGGTTGAATAGTGTTGCCAAACCAAGAGGTTATTACACTGAAAATTACCTGGAAAGCCGAAATCAAATCTATGTTTCTGAATGGAACCGAAGATTTTTGCAACCACAACAATATGACAGTAGATTATATGAAATGCAAATTAACTATGATAATAATACCAAATATGGTTATGAAGTCAATTATCTAATTTATAACTATTTCATTTATTTTCAAATAACCAACAAACAACAACTCGCCGGATTTGTGCCACGTCCATAAATTGAGTAAATTTGTATTTTATTTCAAAAATGGGAAGTTTTAAAGAGCGCTGGAACATTACATCAGATTGGCAAGTTTTTGTCATTCTTGTTGTATTTGCCGTTACAGGTTCAACATCAGCACTAATTGCTAAACCAATACTTTCTTTTTTTGGAATTACCAAAAGTAGTACTTCGCTTTGGATGTTTTATCCGTTATACATTTTGATGATTTTCCCGGTTTATCAAATTCTTCTTGTTAGTTTCGGATTCTTATTCGGTCAATTTAAATTCTTTTGGGCTTTTGAAAAGAAAATGCTTCGAAGTGTCAAACTAGGTTTTATCGCCGATTTTTTTGAAAAATAAAAAAAGGAACTATTGAAGTTCCTTTAAGTTTTGTGTATTTCCTTGATTTTTTATGACATAAGTATAAATCCAAGTTAATGTGAATGTTGGAATAAAATCACTGAAAGGTAAAATTTCTTCCAAAAATTCTATAATTCCACCTACTTTACCAATCGAACCTTTATACATTCTTGATAACATCAATGCTGCAATTGGTGCCCAAACCGTATCGGCAAGTTCTCCAAAAAACGGAACTAAATAGGTTAACATTCCAAACAAATCAAGCATAATTCCTAAGAATAAATTTCTTTGTTTGTTTTTTTCGTTGGAACATACATCCGTTTGTACTATCATTTCTAAATATTTTTAAATTTAAAAATGATAATACAAATCTGATGCCAAATTATTTAGGTTGGTTAATCATATTGAAAAAGTCGTTTCTATTTTCTTTTTCATTGAAAATTCCTCCATATTGAATGGTTGAAGTGTAACTTGATTCGTCTTTAATACCGCGACTTGAAACACATAAATGCGTTGCTTCCATAACTACAATAACATTGTCAGTTTCTAAAACCGTTTTCAATTCATTGTAAATTTGCATAATCAAACGTTCTTGCACTTGCGGACGACGAGCATAATAATCTACGATTCTATTCAATTTAGATAAACCAATAACTTTTCCGCTTGAAACATAACCAATGTGCGCTTTTCCTACAATTGGTAAAAAGTGGTGTTCGCAAGTAGAGTTGAAACTGATGTTAGCTTCTACCAACATTTTGTCATAGTGGTAGCTGTTATCAAAAACAGATATTTTTGGCTTATTAGCAGGATTTAAACCTGAAAATATTTCTTGGATAAACATTTTTGCAACTCTGTGAGGCGTTCCTTGTAGACTGTCGTCAGTCATATCCAATCCCATTTCTTCCATAATAATATGGAAATGCTTTTCGATGGTTTGCATTTTGTCAGCATCTGATTTGTCAAATGCATCAGGTCGTAAAGGAGTTTCTGCCGATGTCATCTGATGATTATCGCCAATCAATTCGTAAATTTCTTTTTCAATTAATGTGTTCATGGCTAATTCTATTTATGGGATTATTTTGTTTAACAAATCTACGAAAAATTTAAACAAATAGTTTTCTTTAACTTTTATTTATTATTTATTCAACGATAAAAAAAATCTATAACAACCAAAATTTATAAAATACTTTGTTACTTTGTGAAAAATTGAAGCATGATAACAGCCAAAAATATTCATAAGTTTTACGATAGTTTACAAGTACTTAAAGGTGTTGATTTACATATTGAAAAAGGAGAAATCGTATCTATTGTAGGTGCATCGGGTGCAGGTAAGACTACGCTGTTACAAATACTTGGAACGTTAGACAAGCCATCTCTTGAAAACGGCACATCATTACTTATCAATAATGAGGAAATTTTGAAAATGAATGATAAATCATTATCTAAATTCAGAAACCAACATTTGGGATTTATTTTTCAATTTCACCAACTGCTACCAGAATTTACAGCTTTAGAAAACGTTTGCATACCAGCTTACATTGGTGGTAAAGAAAAGACTGCCACTGAAATCGAAGCCAAAAAATTATTAGAATATCTTGGATTATCTCACAGAATGGACCACAAACCAAGTGAACTTTCTGGTGGCGAGCAACAAAGAGTTGCAGTTGCTAGAGCGTTGATTAATAAACCAGCTGTAATTTTTGCCGATGAACCTTCGGGAAATTTAGACACCACATCGGCAGAAAATTTACATCAATTGTTTTTCAAACTTCGTGATGAATTTGGACAAACCTTCGTAATTGTGACCCACAACGAAGAATTAGCCAATATGGCCGATAGAAAATTAGTTATGGTCGATGGTCATATAAGTAAGTAGTAGAATGTCAAGTAACAAAAAAACTTCTAAACTTTTAAACTTCTAAACTTTTAAACTTTTAAACTTCTAAACTTCTAAACTTCTAAACTTCTAAACTTCTAAACTTCTAAACCTCTAAACTTTTTAAATGCTTCTAATACTTCTATCTTGGATTTATATTCTCTTCACCACAATCAATCTTGGTTTTGGATTAGATAGATGTATTGGATTGAAAAATAAAAATTTCTCGATTACATTAATTTTAGGATTGTTTTCTGTTACCATTCTTGCGAGCGTTTGGGCAATTTTTGGTAGAATCAACATTGAATTTCATGGAGTACTTTTAGTTCTAAATCTTTTACTCTTTTTCAAATTCCAAAAGGAAATTATTGAAATTTATAAAAACTTTTGGATTGAACTATATTCACTATCAAAAACGCTAAAAATCTTTTTATTCACAATCACTTTAATGATTGTTGCGCAATGCAGTTCCATTCCGTATGTAATTGATAATGAATCTTATTACATTCAAACCATCAAGTGGATTAACGAATATGGTTTTGTAAAAGGATTGGTAAATCTGCATTTTTTTCTTGGACAAGTCAGTGGCTGGCACATCACGCAAAGCGCATTTAATTTTTCTTTTTTATATTCTAATTTTAATGATTTAAGCGGATTTGTACTTCTTTTAGGAACTTTTTTTTCTGTTCAAAAACTTCAAGAATTTTACGACAACAAAAACGCTAACTATCTTTTGATAGGTTTATTTCCGATAACAAGTATTTTTTTATTTCAATTTATTAGTGCACCATCGCCTGATATTCCGGTTTATGTTTTGTCGTTTATTATCTTTTTTTACTTTTTAGAAAATTATAAAAAATGTACTATTGAAGTTTTTAATTTGATTGTAACTCTAATACTTTTTACGCTTTATATCAAAAACACAACGTTAACTTTTGTATTAATTCCAATTGTATTACTTGTGCAAAACTTCAGAATACTCTACAAGAATTTATCAAAATCGTTCCTTATTTCAGTACTTGTTTTAGTACTTTTTGTAACTAAAAATATGATAATTTGTGGTTCGCCCATATTTCCGTCCAAATTATTTACATTTTTGACGACAGACTATGCCATTCCTGATAGTATAGAAAACTTTTATTACGATCAATTAAAATATTATGGTTACTTCGTCGATTTACCACAATACAATTCTATGTCGGCCTTTGATTTATTTTTAAGATGGTTATCACTACCAAAACTTAATGGTTTGTTTAATAAGTTGAGCGTATTATTACTACTTATTTCGCCTTTAATTATTTATAAATTCCAAAATGAAAAAGCAGTTTGGATATTATATCTATTGATGATTTTGCAATTAATTCTCCTATTTGCAACATCGCCTCAGTATCGATTTTTTATGAATTTTATATTGTTTTTTGGATTGTTTTGCTTTGTTACTTTAGTTAGAAATAAAGTTATCATCAATAGTCTTTTATTACTTTCACTCGTTCCCACACTATTCATTCTATTTGTTCCAGTCAAATTGAACCGTTTTTCGAATTATAAATTTATGATGGAACTCAGTAATTTTTCAACAGAGAATATTGTTTTTCCACATCAAAATACCAAAAACAACACTTCATTTGAAGTCATTCAATTAGGAAATATAAAGTACAACTCACCTATTCAAAACGATTTCTTTTGGGCAAGCGGAAATGGGATGCTTCCTTGCGTAAACAAAGACCAAATTAAGTATTTCGAAAAATATTTTAAAATCATTCCGCAGCTAAGGACCAGCGAAATAAAAGACGGATTTTATGCCAAAAAAATAAAAGAAAATGACTAAATCAGAGCAAAAATCTTTTCTTGACGAAAAGGTCGAGTTGTACAACAATCCTAATTTCATCGAAAGTGATCCAATACAAATTCCGCATCAATTTTCATTGAAAGAAGATATTGAAATTGCAGGATTTTTGGCTGCCACAATCGCTTGGGGAAACCGAAAAATGATCATCAGCAACTCCAAAAAAATGATGGATTTTATGGGGAATTCGCCTTTCGATTTTGTAATGAATCATCAAGAATATCAACTCGAAAAGTTAGAAAATTTTGTGCATCGCACTTTCAATGGTGTTGATATGATTACATTTATCAAAGGATTGCAAAATATTTATTCTAATCACAATGGTTTGGAAGCCGTTTTTTCAAATAATTGCGAAGAAACTTCAATGCAAAAAAGCATCTCTGAATTCAAGAAAGTATTTTTTGAAATTGATCATCAAAACCGTACACAAAAACACATTTCTGATCCACTAAATAACTCGGCAGCGAAGAGAATTAATATGTTCCTACGTTGGATGGTAAGAAACGATAAAAAAGGAGTAGATTTCGGAATCTGGAAAACCATTCCAACCGCAGCATTATCTTGTCCTTTAGACGTTCACTCCGGAAATGTCGCCCGAAAATTGGAATTACTTTCAAGAAAACAAAACGACGCCAAAGCACTTTTCGAACTAGATTCTAATTTAAGACAACTAGATGCAAATGATCCTGTAAAATATGATTTTGCCCTCTTTGGTTTGGGCGTTTTCGAAAAGTTTTAAATTAATAGTTACGCATTTTTTTAAAAGCATCACTTTTAGCAATAAGAAATTCATAAATCCGTAATTCATCAACATCTTTCATTAACACTGTTGCTTGTTTATCGAGTTCACAGTATTCTTTAAAAACGGTGATATCCTCATACTTTAATTTTAAAGAATCGGTATAAAATTTGTTATCAAAAATATTTTCTAAATAATTCTTAAAAGGAATCACTTCAGCTTTAACGTCTTTTTCATCGGAACCAAAAATACCTTTTACAAATTTAGCTAAACCCTTTCCCATTCTAATAAAATCGGCACCATTTGTAATTTGTCCGTCATAAGCGCCAATAACTTTTGGAGCTGCGGCTTGTTTGTCCAAAGTTATTTTATCGATATCTTCTTGTGTTACAATTGGAGCTCTTGTAAATTTATTTGAAATTACAACCTCATCAAGCTCAATGGGCAATTTTGATAAGTTTAACTGCAAATTATTGGCATCAAGATCCTTTTGAGTGATAATTATTTTGTAATTATTAAATTCGTTTACAAACAACACTAATTTGTCACCAACAGCAACTTTAATTTTAAACTCACCATCGTTATTAGTAGCAACAACCGTTTTCTGAGTCATATTAATTACGTCAACTTTCGCCATTGCAAAGTTTTCATTAACCACTTTACCCGAAATGATTTTTTCAGTTTGACAATTCGAAACTTGAACCCATAACAATAGAAACAAAAAGTAGTTTATCTTCATCTTTTACTAATTTGACTAAAGATATTTTAAACATTCAAAATAAAAATATAAGTATCCAATAATCTTTTGTTAAATAAAGAAAATAGAATTAAAAATTAAAAGGAATAAACCAAAAAGAAAAACATTAATCATTTAAAAACAAACAACATAGCATTGTCTTAAATTGTTTTTTTTAAACACAGATCATTAAAATTTCTCAAATTTCTCAAATCTGTGTTACAATAAATTAATTTTAGTGGTAGAAATTAATTGTTGAATTTGAAACTAATTTTTGAAATTAAACTTGACTTTTGAAGTTGAAATTGCTTTTTGAAATTGCTTTTTGAAATTGAATTTGATTTTTGAAGTTGCAATCGATTTTTATCTTATTTTTGCCGAAATTAAAACACAACAAAATATTATGCTTATCATCGGAATTGCAGGCGGAACAGGTTCAGGTAAAACAACAGTAGTGCACCAAATTATGAACGAACTTCCAGAGGCCGAAGTCGGAATTATTTCTCAAGATTCTTACTACAAACAAAATGTAGGAATGAGTTATGAAGAACGCAGCAACATCAACTTTGATCATCCTCGTGCCATTGATTTCGAACTCTTAGTAAAGCATTTAAAAGAGTTAAAAGCCGGAGAAACAATAAATCAACCGGTTTATTCATTTGTAACTCACAACAGAACAGACGATACCATTTCAACACATCCGCGAAAAGTAATGATTGTAGAAGGAATTCTTATCTTAACCAATCCCGAACTTCGTGAAATGTTTGATATTAAAGTTTATGTTCACGCCGATTCTGACGAGCGATTAATTCGTCGTTTAAAACGTGATATTGCCGAGCGTGGCCGCGATATGGAAGAAGTTTTAAACCGTTACCAAACCACATTAAAACCAATGCACCAACAGTTTATCGAACCAACCAAGGCATTTGCTGATATTATCATTCCTAATGACAAATACAATACGGTTGCTATTGATGTAGTTCGTGCCGTAATCAACCAACGCTTGACCTAATTTACAGCTAGATACAAATGAAAAATTGGTTTCAAAATTTAATTAGTGACTATCCGTTTCTTAAATTCTTAGGAAGCAAATACACTTTGGTTACCGCATTTTTCATCGTCTGGATGCTTTTTCTTGACAATTATTCTTATTTAGACCATCGCATTTTAAATGCCGAAATCGATGAACTTGAAGACAACAAAGAATACTACCAACAAGAAATTGCCAAAGACCAACAAAGTATTAAAAACCTCAACAATCCTGGTCAAACCGAAAAATATGCTCGCGAGAAATACTATATGAAAAAAGATAGTGAGGATATTTACATAATTGATATCGAACAAGATAGAATCAAAGACAGTTTAGAAGAAGCGAAACAGTAGGCATTTTGGAAATGGCAATTCCTGCTTTGCGTTCTACTTCGTGCCACTGCAATCAGGGCTAGATTGTGAACTTTAAACTAAATGTCACGGTTCTAAAAAAACTCATTCGAAAAGACAAATTTATCATTTATCAGTAGTAGAATTTAACCATCCAAAAAGTATATACCTATTTTGCAAAAAATCAAAGGTAAATCTCCAGCAAAAGATAATTTTAACTAAATTTGAAGTATCAAAAAGCATTATACTTGTGAGCACAAATAAACCACTTTTTACCGATTTTGAAAGCGTAAGTTCCAAACAATGGAAACAGCAAATACAATACGAACTCAAAGGCGCAGATTACAATGAAACCTTAGTATGGGAAAGCCCAGAAGGCATCAAAGTTAAACCATTTTATCACAGCGATGAAAACGAATCTTCAAGTGAAAAAAAATTTGAGGTAAGTACTAAAAACACCTTTCAAATTCTACAAAACATCTTTGTTCACGATGTAAAGAAATCTAATGAACGTGCGATAGATTCTTTAAACCGCGGTGCCGAAAGCATTCGATTTACCATAGAAAACGAAAACATTTCAATTGCAGATTTGATGCAAAATCTTCCGCTGCAAAACGTTACCTATTTTTTTTATTTGCCCTTCCTTTCAATCGATATAGTAACCAAAATAAATAATTACGCAACCCAAAGCAAAGCTAACTTCATTTTACAAATCGACCCAATTGCTCAACTGACAAAAGACGGAAATTGGTTTGAAAATCTTGAAAATGATTTTGACAAACTAAATATAATTGCAGGTTCATCGGCAATAAATTATTTAAATATTAATTCGGGAATTTATCAAAATTCGGGTGCAAATATGGTGCAGCAATTGGCATACACTTTATCCCAAGCAAATGAATATTTCAATAGAATTCCCGCAATAAAACATTCTATAACTATTGAAGTTTCTGTTGGAACAAATTACTTTTTTGAAATCGCGAAACTACGTGCATTGCGAATTTTATTTTCAACATTGGCAAAAGAGTATAATCACGAATTAGAATGCGTAATTGTAGTCACTCCAACCAAAAGAAACAAAACATTATACGATTATAATGTAAACATGCTTCGCACCACTACCGAATGCATGAGCGCTATTCTCGGAAATGCTGATTTTATTTCTAACCTTCCTTATGATGCTTTGTATCACAAAGACAATGAGTTTGGTGACAGAATTTCGAGAAATCAACTATTAATTTTGAAACACGAAAGTTATTTTGATAAAGTAAATAATGCTGCTGATGGTGCATATTATATCGAAAGTTTAACCCTACAATTGGCAGATAAAGCTTTAGAATTATTCAAAGATATTGAAAAAAATGGTGGTCTCATCAGCCAATTAATCGAAGGAACGATTCAGCGAAAAATCAGTGAAAGTGCCAACAAAGAACAAGAACTATTCGACAGCGGAAAAGAAATTTTATTAGGAACCAACAAGTATCCTAACAAAAATGATCGAATGAAGCACGATTTAGAATTGTATCCGTTTGTAAAACAAAATCCGCGAAAAACACTAATTACGCCTATTATTGAAAAACGATTGGCTGAGAAATTAGAGCAAGAACGATTATCTCAAGAAGCATAACTATGAGAAAAGACATACAACACATCACCTTGACAAATTCCAAAAGTCAAAATACAAATACCAATAGTGAGGAACAAACTTTCCACACAGCCGAAAACATTGATATAAAAAAAATCTACTCCAAAGAAGACATTCAAGAATTGGAACATTTAGATTTTGGTGCTGGTTTTGCGCCCAATCTTCGTGGACCTTATGCTACTATGTACGTGCGTCGTCCTTGGACCGTACGACAATATGCAGGATTTTCAACTGCCGAAGAAAGTAATGCGTTCTATAGAAGAAATCTTGCGGCAGGTCAAAAAGGACTTTCGGTAGCATTCGATTTAGCAACGCACAGAGGCTACGATTCTGATCACGAACGCGTTTTTGGTGACGTAGGAAAAGCTGGTGTTGCCATTGATTCGGTTGAAGATATGAAAATATTATTCAACCAAATTCCATTAGATGAAATGTCGGTTTCTATGACTATGAATGGTGCAGTTTTACCAATTATGGCATTTTATATTGTTGCTGCCGAAGAACAAGGTGTCGCTCCAAACCTACTTTCAGGAACAATTCAAAACGATATTTTGAAGGAATTTATGGTTAGAAACACCTACATTTATCCGCCAACGCCATCGATGAAAATCATTGCTGACATTTTTGAATATACTAGTAAATATATGCCAAAATTCAACTCGATTTCAATTTCGGGTTATCATATGCAAGAAGCTGGAGCAACTGCAGACATTGAATTAGCGTACACTCTAGCCGATGGCTTAGAATACATTCGAACAGGTTTAGCAACCGGAATGAAAATCGATGAATTCGCTCCTCGCCTTTCCTTTTTCTGGGCAATTGGAATGAATCATTTTATGGAAATCGCCAAAATGCGCGCCGGTAGAATGTTATGGGCAAAATTGCTAAAACAATTCCATCCGAAAGATGAAAAATCATTGGCATTGCGAACGCATTGTCAAACATCGGGTTGGAGTTTAACCGAGCAAGATCCGTTTAATAATGTGGCTCGAACAGCTATTGAAGCAGCTGCTGCGGCCTTTGGAGGAACACAATCCTTACATACCAACGCATTGGACGAAGCGATTGCTTTACCAACCGATTTCTCAGCAAGAATTGCCAGAAACACCCAAATCTTTTTGCAAGAAGAAACCAAAATCACCAAAACGGTCGATCCTTGGGCTGGAAGTTATTATGTAGAAACTTTGACAGCTGAAATTGCTGAAAAAGCTTGGGCATTAATTGAAGAAGTAGAAGCCCTTGGCGGAATGACTAAAGCTATTGAATCAGGAATTCCTAAATTAAGAATCGAAGAAGCTGCGGCTAGAAAACAAGCCAGAATTGACAGCAGTCAAGATATTATTGTTGGCGTTAACAAATTTAGATTAGAAAAAGAAGATCCATTACAGATTTTGGATGTCGATAACGATATGGTGCGCAAGCAACAAATTGAGCGTTTGACACAAATAAAAGCCACTCGTGACAACACTAAAGTTGCCGAATGTTTAGCAAAATTAACCGATTGTGCTAAAAACTCTAATGGAAATTTATTAGATTTGGCAGTAGAAGCAGCAAGAAACAGAGCCACATTAGGTGAAATTAGTGATGCTTTGGAAGCAGTTTTCGGAAGATATAAAGCACAAATTAGAAGTTTTAGCGGCGTGTATAGTAAAGAAATAAAAAACGACGAAAGTTTTGAAAAAGCAAAACAACTAGCCGATGCCTTCGCCCAAAAAGAAGGTCGTCGTCCTAGAATTATGATTGCTAAAATGGGACAAGACGGACACGATCGTGGCGCAAAAGTTGTAGCCACAGGTTATGCCGACGTAGGTTTTGACGTGGACATTGGTCCATTATTTCAAACGCCACAAGAAGCTGCAAAACAGGCAGTTGAAAACGATGTTCACATTCTTGGAGTTTCCTCTCTTGCGGCTGGACATAAAACTTTAGTACCACAAGTTATTGCAGAACTAAAAAAATACGGACGTGAAGATATTATGGTAATTGTTGGAGGCGTAATTCCTGCGCAAGATTATCAATTCCTTTTTGATGCTGGTGCTGTTGCTGTTTTTGGTCCTGGTACTAAAATTAGTGAAGCTGCGATTAGTATTTTGGAAGTTTTGATGGAAGAATAAATATAAAGAAAAAACCTAACAAGTTTTGAAAACCTGTTAGGTATAAATCAATTCTTCTTCTTTTTCTTGTCACCATCTTTTTTAGATTTTGCTTTTTTCTTTGGTTTTAGCAATTCCAATTTAGCTTTTAGTCGCTTTTCGGTTTCTTCTACTTCGTAGGAATTGTCGTTTGCCGTTAGTAAAAGCTTAATCTCTTTTAGCAATTTAACTGCTTTCTTGAATTCTCTTTGTTGTTCCAATAAGAATACTTTTCTAAGCATAATTACTACTTTGTTAATGCCTTTTATGGTCAAAGCAAAATCAATTAGCTTGGATGCTTCGTCGTAATCTTCGTTTAAAAGTAAAGCATCCAAATAATACGGATATACTGCAACCGCATGAATATCGATCGCTAATGCTTCTTGAAAATAACGTTTCGCTTCTTCATAATCGTGCAATTGCTCAGTTTGGATTCTACCATACAAACACAAAGCCATTACGTTTTTGTCGTTGTAGGACAAAGCGTAATCTAAGGATTCGATGGTTCCTTCCAACCAATACGGATAGTTATCCAAGGCTTGAAAAAGGTATTTATCAACTGTTTTCATTTTTATTAATAATTAGTGATTAGTGATTGGTAATTAGTCGCTAATCTGTTTGATATTTTTTGTTAATTCCGCTTTTGCGGTTTGCCGTTCTGATTTGTAGCTTTTCACTACTTTTTCTTTTTTAAAATCAGAACCTTTGAAAGTTCGTGTTGGATTGCCACGTTGCACATTCAATTGGTTTTCCCATTGGTTGCTGGCTTGTTGCTTTATTTGTTGCAATTCGGAAATTTTGAATTTTTCTATTAATCGTTCGGTTGCCAATTTCTTGTTTTGGTGTTGCGAACGCGAATCCATTGATACCACACTTATTCCTGTTGGAAGATGTGTTGCTCTAATTGCCGAACTCACTTTGTTGACGTGTTGTCCGCCAGCGCCAGAACTACGCATCGCTTGGTATTGAATGTCTTTTTCTGAGATTGTTTTTATTTGTAAACTCTCAATTTCAAAAACACCGATAAACCAATTTTTGCGTTTGTGCATTTTTCTGAAATTGCTTTGACCAATCCACTGAATGGTTCCTGACCAAGATGCAATAAACTGATCTACTGATTTTCCTTTTACCATTAATAAAGAAGAAGTTACTGTTCCGTTTTCTTGTCCCGATTCTCGTTGTAGCACTGTGGCTTCCAATTGATTTTCGTGTGCTTCTTCCAACACTTTTTTGAGCACTTGAGCGGCAACCCAAGTGCATTCTGCTGGTCCGCGACCTGCTGTTATTTGAATTATTTTGTCCATTTTTTTTAAAAGTTTTCAAAAGTTAAAACGGTTTTTCTAATAGCCCTGATTGTAGTGGAAATCCTCGCCATTTTTCTTGGCGAGATTGCAACGAAAAGCAGGAAAATGGATGGCTGATAATGCCCAAGCCATTCGCTTCTAGAAAAAAACATTCTACTTTTATTTATCCATTCGCACGATTTTTGGTGTGAATGTTCCTAAAACAGTAACCAACTCAGTTTGCAAAGCCATAACTTTATTGATGTCTTTGTAGGCCATTGGCGCTTCGTCTACATTGCCTCCGATTAGTTGTACCTCGTGATTTGCTAAGACTTTTTTGATCTGACTTGGCGTGAAATTTGCCTTGCATTTGGCTCTCGAAAATAATCTTCCTGCGCCGTGTGATGCAGAATTTAGTGCTTCAGGATATCCTTTTCCCATAACGATATAACCTGGCGCAGTCATCGAACCTGGAATGATTCCGAGTGTTCCTTGGTGTGCAGGTGTTGCGCCTTTTCTATGAACGATGCATTCTTTGCCGTTTACCATTTCTTTCCACGCAAAATTGTGGTGGTTTTCTATGGTTACCACGATGCGCTTTCCGATGGCTTTGGCGATTCGTTTGTGAATGTTATCGTGACAGGCTTTGGCATAATCGCCAGCTAAATTCATTGCCAACCAATATTCCTGACCATCGTGTGTGTTCAAATCGAGCCACGCCAAATGCTGTACATTTTTGGGTAACGGACATTGTTTTGTTGCCAGATACGTGTAATGTTTTGCAATATTGGCGCCCATTCCGCGTGAACCACTGTGTGATAAAACGCAGAAATAACTTCCTGCTTCTAACTTCCACTCGGGTAATGGTGTGTCTAATTGAACGATTCCGAATTCAACGAAATGGTTTCCGCCACCAGATGTTCCTAGCTGTTTGTAGGCTTTGGTCTGCAAACTTTTTAGCAACGGAATGTCTTGAAATTCTGACCTTGAGAAAATCTCGTGATCGGCTTTTATGGCGTGCGTTTCGTTCATTCCGAACTTGGTGTGCTCTTTCAAAATGGCTTGCAACTGATGGTCTTTTCCTTTGATGAACGACGCTGGTAAATCGAAAATCGATAAACTCATTCGGCAACCAATATCGACTCCAACTCCATACGGAATAACCGCATTGTCTGTAGCTAAAACTCCGCCAATTGGCAATCCGTAACCCGAATGTGCATCGGGCATCAATGCTCCAGCAACGGATATTGGCAACTTTAAAGCATCATACAATTGAAACTTGGCTTGTTCGTCGATTTCGTTTTCACCAAATATTGAAAATGGTGCACGTGTGGTTTGCAATTGATGCATTCGCACTTGAACTGGGTTGACCAATCCTTCGGCTACTTTGCCCCAAGTTCCGTTGTTTTTATAGTTCTCGGGATGTAAAAGCACATCTTTGGCTTCGTTAATGATACTGTCTTTTTTTTCTCTTTTACGGTACCTGCTTATTTGTCCTAAAGCAATATTGATACTGTTATTCTTTGGAAAGCCTAATTTTATTAGGTCTCTTCCGGTTAATTTATTTCCCATAAATTTTTAACATTGTTATTTTTGAGTGCAATTATTTCTGCGAAAGCATAAAATAACGGCAAGGCATCTCGTTCCGATTACGGAAAGAGTAAATGAACTTTGTTCGGGAAAATTTTGTGAAGTGTCTAGAATAAATACAAAAAAGCCCGAAACTAAATATCTTCGGGCTTTTTCATATTTTTAAAAGTAAATTTCTATGATTGAAATAAGCCACGAAGAAGTGCTGCACCAGTTCCTACCGGTGTGAAGCTTTGTGAGAATGAATTGAATACAAACATTTTTCTTCGTTTAAATGGTTATTGTTAATTTTCGAGTGCAAATATTTAATTTTATTTTTTGAATTTCCTAATTTTTTAGGAAAAAAAATATTTTACACAAAAAAAGCCACAGATAATGTAGCTTTTTGATGTATATTGTTAAACCCAAACCTCATTTTTTATCTTAATTTTCTCTGCTACTTTAAGGATATCAGATAAAACTCCTCTTGCAGTTACCGCTTTTCCTGCTCCAGCACCTTGAATTACGATGGGTATTTCACCATAGGATTTAGTATAAATTTCGATTAAGTTATCTGCTCCTTTTAGTTGTCCTAAGGCAGTTGTTTTTGGTACCGAAATTAGTTTTACTTCTAATTGGTTTTTCTCTAAATCTAAATCACCAACATAGCGCAAGGTGTGATTGTCAGCTTGTGTAATTTTGGCAATATTGAAAGGTTTATCAAATAATGATTTGTTAACAGCATACTGCGCTTTCGAATGTTTTTCATTTAATTCTGGAAGTAATAATGAAGCTACATTAATATCTGATAATTCCACTTTTTGTCCTAACTCTCGTGCAAGAATTAATAGTTTTCTTGCTACATCGGTTCCTGATAAATCTTCTCTCGAATCGGGTTCAGTTAATCCAAGTTTTTCGGCGTCGACCAAAATCTTTGAAAATGGTTCTTTTTCATTTGAAAATCTATTAAAAATATAACTCAACGAACCTGAAAAAACACCTCTAATTTTAGTTATTTTTTCACCTGAATAATACAAATCGCTAATGGTTTGAATCACTGGTAACCCTGCTCCAACATTGGTTTCATACAAAAATGATTTGTCAAATTTCTTAGCTATTCTTCTTAAATCATTATAAAAGTCTAAATGCTGTGTATTGGCTTTTTTATTGGCAGCAACAATATTAAATCCGTTTTGAAGCAACGGAATATAACTTTTTAAAATATCAGCACTTGCCGTTGCATCAACAGCTATTATGTTTTCTAATTCTAATTCTTTCACATAATCAATAATATCTTCAACTTTGAAAGGAATTGCCGATTGTGCAAAATTAGCTTCCCACTGGTTTTTAATTCCATCTTTTTCGAAAAAAGCTAAAGTTGAATTGGTAATTATCGGAAATCGAAGTTCGATATTTCTCTTTTCTAAAAAGAATTTCTGACTTTCTAAAACTTGATTTATTAAAGTACTTCCTACATTTCCGATTCCGAAAAGGACTATATTGATTCTAAGCGTTGACATAATAGTGTTGTTTTTGTTTGTTAAAAATAGGTGCTAAAAATTGAGCTAATTGATTGTATTCTATTAAAAAAGCATCGTGACCGTGAATGGAAATAATTTCGTGTAAATAGACATTAGATTTGACTGCTTTTAGTACTTGATAATCTTTTCTATTTTCATCAGCAATAAAAAAATAATCTGTATCTACAGTTACAAAATGAATACTAGCTTGAATTGAGCTTGCAACCTCTAAAAAATTAGTGCGATTTCTAGTTATATCATTAGTTCTTAAAAGATGATTCATCAATTTATAAGCCCATAAATGAAATCGATTTTTTAATTTATTACCGTGATTCAATAACCAATTTTCAATTTGAAAAATATTCGTTGCATCATCTTGAACTCTATTAAATCGTTGATTTATTGATTGTGGCGTTCGATAAAGAAGCATTGCGTGTAAACGAGCATCTGCAACAGCATCATCTGAATTACTTAATATTTGATCTTGAATCAATACGTTTGCAATAACCCAGTCGGTAGCTTTCCAATCGGTAGCAATCGGAATTAAATGCTGTAATTTATTAGGTTGCAAAACAGCCATTTCCCAAGCTATAGCTCCACCAAGGCTTCCACCGATTATTGCAAAAACCTTTGATATTTCTAAAGAAAATAAGCCTTCCCAAAATATTTTAGCAATATCACGGATTGTAAATTGTTTGTAATCTAAAATTAAATGTTCTAACACAGCATCATATCCGTTACCTGGAATATTGAATGAAATAATGGTGTAGTAATTGGTGTCAATGGTTTTCTCTTCACCGATTAAATCGTTCCACCAACCCAAATTTCCAGCAACATTAGAATTCCCAGTTAAAGCGTGATTCACTATAATAACAGGTGCTTTTCCAATGGGTTGACCAAATATTTGATACGTCAACGGAATGTGGCTTTTAAGAAGTCCGTTTTCGAGTTTAAAATTAAATAGATCTATTTTCTCTAAATTTTTTTTCATATGTTCAGATTTTATTTTTGAGCGGTTACATATGGTATCGCCTTTTTTATAATAGGTGTTTGCTTTCGCAAACGTCAAGTAAGTGGCGATTTCATAGCATTTTTTTTAAAACTGCCTCTGACCGCGAAATCAGAGACAGTTAAAAACAAACAAAAACCTAAACTAATTTTTCTACCGGAAGCTTAACGAAAACCTCTTTTAAATCGGCTTTCAAATCTTCAATATCTTCTAAACCAACTGACAAACGAATCAAATCTTTAGTTACGCCAGTAGTAACTTGTTGCTCTTCTGACAATTGCTGGTGTGTAGTACTCGCCGGATGAATAATCAATGATTTGGTATCACCAATATTGGCTAATAATGAAAACAACTTGGTTTCATCTGCTACTTTTTTGGCCGCTTCAAATCCACCTTTTAAACCGAAAGTAACTATACCACTTTTACCTTCTGGCAAATATTTATCAGCTAAAACTTTGTATTTTGAGGTTTCCAAACCTGGATAATTTACCCAAGCTACCTCATCTTGAGCTTGTAACCATTGTGCTAAAGCCAAGGCATTTTCACTATGTTTTTTAATTCGAATTTCTAAAGTTTCTAGTCCTTGAATGGTTTGAAACGCATTAAACGGACTTAAAGACGCGCCAAAATCACGCAATCCTTCAATTCTTACTTTAGCAATAAAGGAAGCTGCGCCAAGTGCTTCATAATATTTTAATCCGTGATAACCTGCTGATGGTTCAGTAAATTCAGGGAATTTTCCGTTACTCCAATCAAAATTTCCTGCATCGATGATTACGCCACCAAGCGATGTTCCGTTTCCTGTGATGTATTTTGTAAGTGAGTGAATAACAATATCAGCACCATATTTAATAGGATTTAGTAAGTAAGGTGTTGCCACAGTATTATCTACGATAAATGGAACTTTAAAAGATTTAGCTTCTTGTGCTATGGCTTCTAAATCTAAGACATCAAGTTTTGGATTTCCTAGACTTTCTGCAAAAAATACCCTAGTATTTTCTTGTGTAGCTTTTGTAAAGTTTTCAGGATTTGATGGATCTACAAAGGTCGTTGTGATTCCCAATCTTGGCAAGGTCACATTCAATAAATTATAAGTTCCGCCATACAAACTATTGGAAGCTACAATGTGGTCACCAGCTTTTAGTAATGTTAGAAAAGTAGTTGCAATAGCGGCTGTTCCTGAAGCGGTTACAACAGCACCAATTCCGCCTTCTAGTTTTGCTAATCGTTGCTCCAAAATGTCATTAGTTGGATTATTTAATCGGGTGTAAATGAATCCTGCTTCGGCCAAACCAAATAAATTAGCTGCGTGTTGTGAATCATTAAATACGTATGACGTCGTTTGATAAATTGGAACCGCTCTAGTTCCTGCGTTTTTTGTTACGTCGTGTCCTGCGTGTAATGCGTTGGTTGCAAATTTTTGTGTGCTCATGATTTTTAAGTATTAAGATTTAAGAATTAAGTATTAAGATTTTGATGATAACTTTTGATGGTAATTTGAAATGAATTTCGATTTAATAAAAAAAGTCCTTTTGGATGGCTTACCAAAAGGACTTTAGAATATAAATATACACTACAATTAAGTCTTCCGCTTTTGGTAATAGCTACTACTGATGCAACACATTGTGCACATCATCATACAAGACATCATCATATTTTTAGCTATTACGTTCATTTATTTTATTTTTTTATGCTGACCACGTTTCAGCATCTTTTATTTTTTTTCTTTATCTTTTCAAAAAATCTGAAAAAAAGTTCAGACCAAAAAAAAACCTCTGCGACTGGCAGAGGTTTAATTGTATATATTTTAAAATTTAAAATTATGCAATAGAAGTCCTCTGCGGAAGTTTCCACATCATACAACACATATTGCAAATAATTAAATTCATTTTTTTCTATTTTTTGATGAAGCAAACTTCTGAACTATTTTTGGATTCACCAAATGATATTTTAAACTTTAACATTTGTATCATTGTAAATCAGCAATTAAAATATTGTATTTTAAAATTAATTTTTTGCTACAAAAACCAGTAAAATAAACACTTAAGGCTATATTTTAAAAATAAATTATTAGCTTAAAAAAAAGACAAAAGAATTTGAAAAAAAATTAAGATTTTGATTTTTTTAAAAGTTAGAAACAATAAAAAAATAAAAAAACAGCCTCAAAATTACTTCAAGACTGCTTTCAAAATTAACCTAACTAATTAACTATTCGATCAAAATTTCCGCCAAATTTTGGTTTTCTCGTACCTTTCCTAGCTGAATTGTTTGTAATTTTCTTTCGATTGTACCATTACCTTTTCGCGTATAAATTTCAACCATTACGGTCGCTGGTCCATTTTCGGTTAAAGCACTTTCACCAAAATAATTGGTTTTAATGATGTATTTTCCTTTAACAGCATTGCGCAATAAATATTGTTCAGGTCCATATCCTTGAGTGAAATCCTTAGAAAATCGAGCACCAATTTGAGTATCACGATGTCCATAGTAGCATTCCTCGTTGGTAGGTTCGATTATATGTAAATCAATATCCGTATCCATTTGATTCCAATTTAATATAATTCTAACATCTACTGGCATTTTAGAGTAATACTTTTTGTCTAATTTATCTGTTTTTATACTCTTATGTTCGGCCATCATTCGATTAATATCCATCAAGATAATATCTTCAACACCTTCATATTGTCCGCGCATTTCAGCATAATAATTGACTTCTAAGCCTTTAATCAATTCGTCAAACGCAGCCTGATATTGTTGATTATCCTCTAATGTCAAAGCTAAATCTCTATGCGCTTGAGGTTCTTGAATTCTCCATATTGCTACTTGTTTCGCAGCATGCAAAGCATCTTCATAAGCATTCCATTGACGTAAAACATAGACTAATGATTTATACAATTGATGGTTTTCTAGACCTAAATCGGCTATCGTACTCAGAATTACAAGCGCAGTTACTTTATCACCTGAATCATAAAAATGATTGGCAACATCAAAATAAAAACTAGGATTATTTTCATTATCCTCGCGAAGTTCTAAATACAAACCATACTTTTTATCTGCTGGCGCATTGGCTAAAGCTTTAAGATAAATTCTATCAGGATTCCATTTGTTAACTTTTGTTCGATCGTTATTTACAAAACCATTTTGATAACTTCCATTTGACAATGAATCTGCGGCCCATGAATTTGTAGAGGTAACATTTAATCCAGAAACCTTATCAGATAAAGTAGTTGTGGCATTAGGATTTGCCGCTTGTGTTAGCTCTTTAGAAACAATCGTGCGCTGAGAACTACGAACCATATTTTTTTGCTCGACATCGTCTTCATCTTCATCTTTTGCTACAGTATTTCGATTGATTCCCATAGATTGAACAACAACTTCTTCTAAAACTCGAGCAGATTCTCTTAAAGTAATGTCAATACGTTTGCTGGTTCCGACAGCAATAGTTGTACTTTCCATTCCAATGAACTGAAAAACAAGCACATCGCCTTCTCTTGCATCGATAGCATATTTACCATCAATATCAGTACTTACGCCTCTTGTTGTACCTCTAACCATAACAATTGCGCCAGGCAATGGACCTTGATTATCGTAAACCAAACCTCGAATAAAACTCGGATTTATCCCATTAAAATTTACATTTCTTGGTGGAGTCGCAACGACTGGTTTTGGTTTCTGAATCTTTATAGGTTTTGGTTTAGCATATTTTTTATCGTTATCCCACCATAATTTGAGAGCTTCATAATAACTTGCTACGTTTTCCCAATTACTATATTTTTTGGCTTCGGCATTTGCGATTTGCTGTTTCATCAAACGATCAAATTCGGGTCTCAATTCAGATGGCGGAACAATATCATACTGAATATAATCAGATAAATTTTCTAAAACTATTAGTGATGTATTATCAGTTACAATTCCATATTTTTTGCCCAAAGACTCAATTTCTTCGGCATTTTGCTGGTATTGAATAGCAAGATTAGCAATCTTTTTCTGAGCCCAAAGTTTTTCAATACTTACTTCGGCATTTGATTTAGAAAGAGGACTGATAGTAATTATTTTTTCTAGAATTGGAGTATTGTCGTATCCAAATAATAAAACCACTTGATTTTGCTCTTTTAAGGAAATACCTGTCAAACTAAAACTTCCAGAAACTGGAGTTCCAACCATTGGATACAAATCCGTAACCATAAAATTTTCTTTTATGCCAAGAAATTTTAGATTTTGAAAAACCAGTTTATTTAAAGCATCCTCTGCCGAAAGTTGATTTAAATTGATGAAACTTCCGCCGGTTTTCATTGCACTGTAGTTCAAAAAAGCATAATCTGAACTTGCAGAAGAAGTAACAGTATAAACGGATTTTTTTGTAGTTGGCAAAAGGTTTGAACTTAATGAAGATAACCCATCAGTAAAAAACAAAAATTCATCATGAATTGGAAATTTTATTTTTGAAAAACGCGAACCACCATCATATTTTACTTGTTTTAAAACCGATTGCAACTCATCTGAATTACCATTTTTTATTTGATAAGTAGCTTTTTTATTAAAATCGTATCCAGAAAAATAAAGCGTTACTTCAACATTAGATAAAGATTTGAAATAAGCGTCAAGTAACGATAACTCTTTCTTTAAATCACGTTTACGGCAACTTAAAGAAACATCCCAAATTAACCCTATCGAATTGGGATGCTTCTTTTTTTTGCTAACAGCATCAACTACAGTATTCGTATAAAAATAATGCTGACCTGCAACAGATTGAACCACAACAGAAGGAATATCTTGACGAATAGGAATAGAAATCAAAAGTTTATCTTTAGGTTTATACTTGTTTTTAGTAATTGTTGTTTGATACATTTGATTCAAATTTTCAAGTGCAATAACTCCTTCATCATTAGTAACTGTTGGCATTGCCGATGCGCCAAGAACAGCAATTGACAATTCAAAAACATCTAAAGTGGTTGGATAACTACTCAACATTTGATAACCTAAATGCGTTGCGTCCAAACTACTCAATTCTTGCTCATAGCCAATAATTACAATACGTTCACCATTGGGAAGCAAAGGATAAATTCGGGTTCGAAAAGTATTTCCTGCTACTTTTTCTAATAATCCGGGATCAACGCGACGGTGCTCGATGGCTTCAAAAACTTGTTTTCCTTTATTTTTATTTACCGGTACAGCCTCACGCATTTTACCATTGATATCAATTGCATATCTCGAAACCGAAACGCCTTCGGGCAACGGAAATAGTAATTCAGCTTCCATTTGACGGTTTGTGCCATTAAAAAAATGCATTTCTGTGGTAGTATAGGCAATATTACCAACCACTTTTACAGACACTTTCAATTGACTTAATCGAACTAAAGCGGAATCTTTTCCTTTACTATTAACTATCGGACTTTGGGCTTGAACCAAAAATCCGACAAACAAAAAAGAAAGCACAATTAATTTTTTCATACTACTAACATTTATTTCCTGACACAGGAAGTTTATAAATTAATAGAGTGTGTATTTTATAAAAAGGTTGGAAAAGCTTGAAGATTTTTTTTACTTTTATACTAATTTAAATACAACTATGTCTAAACTACCTAATGTAACCACAAGTATTTTTAGTGTCATGTCACAAATGGCAAAAGAGCACAATGCGATAAATTTATCTCAAGGTTTCCCTAATTTTCCGGTAGACGAACGTCTTAAAAACTTAGCAGCTAAATGGTCAAAAGAAGAAATTCATCAATATCTTCCGATGGCTGGATTTCTTCCTTTATTAGAAAAAATTGCAACGCTAACAAATAAATCTTATGGTAGAAAAGTAAATCCGCTAACTGAGATTTTAATAACCGCTGGAGCAACCGAAGGTATATTTGCAAGTATACAAGCACTTGTAAAACCTAATGAAGAAGTAATCATTTTAGATCCAAGTTATGATTGCTACGAAACGCCAATACTGTTGTGCAATGCCATTCCAAAACGCATTAATTTAAACGCTGATTTTACGCCCAATTGGGAAGTCATCTCAGCAACAATGAATGCCAAAACCAGAATGATTATAATCAATAATCCGCATAATCCTAGTGGAAAAATATGGACAGAAAATGATTTTTTACAATTAGAAAAACTATTGGATTTATATCCGAACCTTCTAGTACTTTCTGATGAAGTATATGAATTTATTACATTTGAAAACAAACACAAATCGGTAAATCAGCGAGAAAAATTAAAAGACAAAAGTATAATTGTTTCCTCTGTTGGTAAATCGTTTCACATTACCGGATGGAAAATTGGTTATTTAATTGCACCCGAACAATTAATGATAGAAATCAAAAAAGTGCATCAATTTTTGGTCTTCAGTGTCAATAGTTTAGCACAATATGCCATCAACGATTATATGGATGTGGTTGACATCGCAGAACTTGGAGGTTTTTACCAGCAAAAAAGAGATTTTTTCAGAAATTTGATGCAAGATACTAAATTCGATTTGCTTCCGTGTGAAGGTTCTTATTTTCAAATTGCCTCTTATAAAGCCATTTCAGATGAAAATGATTTAGAATTCACTAAACGATTACTTACTGAATTTGGTGTGGCCACTATCCCACTTTCACCTTTCTATGCAGATGCTAATCAAACACAATGCATAAGATTTTGCTTTGCTAAAGAAGAAACTATGTTGATTGAAGCAACCGATCGATTGTTAAAATTATAATATTATGCGCGCATAATAAATTATTTTCTATATTTACAATTCATAAAACAAACTAAAATGGATTTTTCAGCAAAAATGTTACGCGATGATGCGTTAAAAGGTAAAACAATTGTTGTAACCGGTGGCGGAAGTGGCCTCGGTAAAGCAATGACAAAATATTTTCTAGAATTAGGCGCTAACGTTGCTATTTCATCACGAGATTTAGAAAAATTAAAAACCACGGCTGCTCAATTAGAACAAGAAACGGGCGGTAAATGTTTGCCAATTCAGTGCGATGTTCGTCATTATGATCAAGTAGAAGCTATGCTTGCCGAAGTTTTAAAAACATTTGGTAGTGTTGATGTTTTACTTAACAACGCTGCAGGAAATTTTATTTCTCCAACCGAAAGGTTATCTGCAAATGCCTTTGATACCATCATTGATATTGTTTTGAAAGGTTCAAAAAATTGTACTCTTGCTTTTGGTAAACATTGGATTGATGCAAAACAAACCAATTGTAATGTTTTAAATATTGTAACAACTTATGCCTGGACAGGTTCAGGATATGTTGTACCAAGCGCGACTGCTAAAGCTGGAGTTCTTGCTATGACAAGAAGTTTGGCTGTAGAATGGGCAAAATACGGAATTCGAATGAATGCGATTGCACCTGGACCATTTCCAACAAAAGGTGCTTGGGATCGATTGCTTCCTGGTGACTTGGCAGAAAAATTTGATATGGCCAAGAAAGTTCCTTTAAGAAGAGTTGGTGATCACCAAGAATTAGCCAATTTAGCGGCTTATTTAGTTTCTGATTTTTCAGCCTATATTAATGGTGAAGTGGTTACTATTGATGGTGGCGAATGGCTACAAGGCGCAGGACAATTCAATATTCTTGAAAAAATTCCGCAAGAAATGTGGGATATGCTTGAAGCATTGATAAAAAACAAAGGAAATAAATAGTATTCAGTAAGTAGCGTTCAGTATTCAGTTGAATACTTTATCATAAAAGTCAGTTAGAAATTTTCTTTCTGACTTTTCTTTTTTTTAAAAAAATATTTGCTGACTGTCAGGTACTGAACACTGAAAACTGAATACTGAAAACTTAAATTTACAACATTGTTAACAAATAACACTTTTATAAACCATAAAAAATTGTATTTTTACCACTCAAAATTTGAATCAAATAAATGGGTAAAATCATTGCAATAGCCAACCAAAAAGGTGGTGTAGGAAAAACAACAACTTCAGTTAACTTAGCTGCATCTCTAGGTGTTTTAGAAAAAAAAGTGTTATTAATTGATGCTGATCCGCAAGCTAATGCGAGTTCAGGATTGGGCATTGATGTGGAAAGTGTAGAAATTGGAACTTACCAAATATTAGAACATAGTAACACACCACTTGAAGCAATTATAAAATCATCTTCACCAAATGTTGATGTCATTCCTGCTCATATTGACCTTGTGGCAATTGAAATTGAACTAGTCGATAAAGAAAATCGTGAGTACATGCTTAAACAAGCCTTAGAAAGCGTTAAAGAAGAATACGATTACATTCTAATTGATTGCGCACCATCATTGGGATTACTAACATTGAATGCGTTAACAGCTGCCGATTCTGTAGTAATACCAATCCAATGTGAATATTTTGCACTTGAAGGTTTAGGAAAGTTATTGAATACCATAAAAAGTGTTCAAAAAATTCACAATCCTAATTTAGATATAGAAGGATTACTTTTAACTATGTTTGATTCACGTTTGCGTCTATCAAATCAAGTGGTTGAAGAAGTACAAAAACATTTTAATGATATGGTTTTCAAAACTATAATTCAAAGAAATGTCAAGCTAAGTGAAGCACCAAGTTTTGGTGAAAGCATTATAGCATTTGATGCAACAAGTAAAGGAGCTACCAATTACTTGAGTTTAGCAGAAGAAATTATCAAAAAAAACAGTAATTAATTTATGACAAAAGCAATTAAAAAACAAGCTTTAGGAAGAGGTTTATCAGCACTTTTAAAAGATCCAGAGAACGATATTAAATCAGTGGATGATAAAAATGCCGATAAGGTTGTTGGAAATATATTAGAAGTTGAAATTGATGCCATTGAAATCAATCCGTTTCAACCACGAACCAATTTCAATGAAGAAGCTTTACAAGAATTAGCATCATCTATTAAAGAACTTGGTGTAATTCAACCTATTACTGTTAGAAAATTAGACTTTAATAAATACCAATTAATATCGGGTGAACGACGTTTACGTGCTTCTAAATTAGTTGGAATGACCTCTATTCCTGCTTATATTAGAATTGCAAACGACAACGAATCTCTGGTAATGGCATTAGTTGAAAATATTCAACGCCACGACTTAGATCCGATAGAAATTGCCTTATCTTATCAACGATTAATTGAAGAAATTCAGTTGACTCAAGAACAAATGAGTGAACGTGTTGGAAAAAAACGTTCTACTATTACTAATTATTTGCGTCTATTAAAACTTGATCCGATAATTCAAACCGGAATTCGTGATGGTTTTATCAGTATGGGTCACGGACGAGCGATGATTAATATCGAAGATCAAGATGTTCAAACCGATATTTATCAAAAAATCGTAAGTCAAAATCTATCTGTGCGTGATACGGAAGCTCTTGTAAAAAAACACCAAGATGGACTAAAACCAGCAGTAGCAAAGGCGGCAAAAGGTAGTTCTTTTACGCTTGGAGAAGAGCAAAAGAAGGCATTTACAAATTTCTTTGGCGCTAAAGTTGATGTGAAAGTTGACGGAAAAGGTAAAGGTAAAATTGCAATTCCTTTTCATTCCGAAGAAGATTTTAATAGAATTTTAAAATTAATAAACGGCTAGTGGTTAAGTCACTATACATAACACTTTTTGTACTTCTTTTTGGAAGTATGGCTGCTTATGGTCAAACCCAACTAGGTAAAGAATTGGTAGCTTTAGACTCTATCAAAGAATCTAAAATCAATCCGCTAGCGCCAGCTAAAGCAGCATTTTATTCTGCAATCGTACCTGGACTTGGACAAGCTTACAACAAAAAATATTGGAAAATTCCTTTGGTTTATGGTGCAATGGGAACAAGTATTTATTTTTATATCAATAATAATAAAAAATACAACCAATATCGCGATGCCTACAAAAGAAGATTAGAAGGTTATACTGGAGATGAATTTTCATTTCTTGACGATTCGCGATTAATTGCAGCTCAAAAATTCTATCAAAGAAATCGTGATTTATCGATGCTGATTACAGGCTTGTTTTATATCCTTAATATTGTTGACGCTAATGTTGATGCGCATTTAATGCAATTCAATGTTAATGACAAACTAACGGTTAAGCCTGATTTATACCGAAATGAACTTACTACACGACAAAATTTAGGACTTAGCGTTACGTTAAAACTTTAAAGTTTTCTTAAAATTGTAACAAATACCATCGCAAGCTAACTAACTCTTTATGAAAATAGCACTTCTCGGATACGGAAAAATGGGTAAAGTAATTGAACGAATTGCTTTAGAACGAGGACACGAAATTGTATTAAAGAAATCGAGCTCTTCATCATTTGAAGGATTACAAAATGCTGATGTCGCAATTGATTTCAGTGTTCCCAATTCGGCTGTTACTAATATTTCTGAATGTTTACATAACGGAATTCCTGTAATTTGTGGAACCACAGGTTGGTTAGAACATTATGACGAAATGGTTGCGCTTTGTGAACAACAAAATGGCGCTTTTATATATGGTTCTAATTTTAGTTTAGGCGTAAACTTATTCTTTGAATTAAATGATTATTTAGCTAAAATGATGTCGAAGTTTAGCCAATATAATGTTTCGATGGAAGAAATTCATCACACACAAAAACTAGATGCGCCAAGTGGAACAGCAATCTCTTTGGCTAATGGAATAATTGAAAATTCAAATTATACTAATTGGACACTTGAAAATCCGAATGCTGATGAAATAGTAATTGATGCAAAGAGAATCGAAAATGTTCCTGGCACACACAGCATATTTTATGCATCAGAAGTGGATACAATTGAAATAAAACACACAGCGCACAATCGCGATGGATTTGCCTTAGGTTCGATAATAGCCGCAGAATGGCTAGTTGGAAAACAAGGCGTTTTTACAATGCGCGATGTACTAAATTTAAAATAAAAAAAAAAGAGCGTTAAGAACAATTGACAAGTTTTTACGCTTACAAATAATTAAACTAAAAGTTATGACACTATACCAATGGTTTGTTTTTTTCCTAGTGGTTCAATTAATTCACGGATTAGGAACTTGGAAATTGTATGAAAAAGCAGGTAGAAAATCTTGGGAAGCTTTTATTCCAATCTACAATTCCATCGTTTTGATGAAAATCATCAACAGACCAACTTGGTGGACGTTTTTGTTATTTCTTCCTGTTATTAATTTGATAATGTTCCCAATTGTTTGGGTAGAAACCTTAAGAAGTTTTGGCAAAAGATCAACAACTGATACCTTTTTAGGAATCTTAACTTTAGGATTTTACATTTATTACATTAACTATACACAAGACGTTCAACACATTGCAGATAGAAGTTTACATCCTACAAACCAAACTGCTGATACCATTAGTTCTTTACTTTTTGCTATAATAGTTGCTACTTTTGTACACACTTATTTTATTCAACCTTTTGTGATTCCGTCGTCTTCATTAGAAAAATCGCTTTTAATTGGAGATTTTCTTTTTGTTAGCAAACAAAATTACGGAGCACGAGTACCAATGACAACTGTTGCAGCACCAATGGTACACGATACATTACCATTAATTGGAACAAAATCATATACCACTTTTCCGCAACTTCCTTATTTTAGATTTCCCGGATTTGAGAAAATAAAAAATAATGATATCGTGGTTTTTAATTGGCCAAGAGATACCTTATTTCATATGTATCGTCCGGCAGACAAGCGCTATGACAAGCCTATCGACAAAAAAACGAACTATGTAAAACGTTGTGTAGGAATACCTGGCGATAATCTTGAAATAAAAAATGGAATCGTATTTATCAATGGTAAAGAATTGATAATGCCAGAACGAGCTAGACCTCAATATTCCTATAAAGTAACTCTTGACCCAAAATCAAGTACTGATTTTGATGCAGTGTTTAAAGATTTAGGAATTACAGACGGATTTCATTTCAATAATCCTGAACTTAGAGATACATTAATAATTCACGCAATCACATTTGACGGTGCAGAAAAACTAAAAAGTGTTTCTGGAATAACATCAATCAACCGATATGTTAAGAAAGGTCGTGAAGACAATATTTTTCCAGACAAACTTCACGATGGCGCTGACGAAAGTAAATTTCCTTGGAGCGGTGATAACTATGGTCCAATTTATATTCCGCAAGCAGGTAAAACAGTTGCTTTAAACAAGGAAAATTTACCACTTTATAAAATTCTAATTTCTGAATATGAAGGAAATAAATTAAAAGTAGTTGGAAACGATATTTATATCAATGACAAAAAAGCGACAAGTTATACGTTCAAACAAGATTACTATTGGATGATGGGAGACAACCGTCATAATTCACTTGATGCACGTTATTTTGGTTTCACACCAGAAAATCATATCGTTGGAAAACCAATTTTTATTTGGATGAGTTGGGATTCTAACGGAAAAGGAATTATGAATAAAATTCGTTGGGATCGCGTTTTTACCACGGTTAGCGGCGAAGGACAACCACAATCTTATTTTAAATATTTCTTATTCTTTTTAGCCATTTACTTTGTTGGTGAATATTTTTGGAAAAAAAGAAAAGCTAAAAAAACCGAATAGTTTATAGTTTATGGTTCATAGTTTGTGAACCATAAACAACAAAGCATAAACAATGAATCATATAATTTTATATCCAACTTATTTCCCATCAATAAGTCAATTTGCTGCGATGGCTCAGGCCGATTCTATAACTTTTGAAATGGAAGACAATTTTCAGAAGCAAACCAATCGTAACAGAATGTACATCTATAGTCCTAATGGACTTCAATTACTAAATGTACCTGTAAAGCACAGCAAAGAATTGCATCAAAAAACTAAAGATGTAAGAATAGAAAATGATTTTAATTGGCAGAAACAACATTTTAAATCGCTTGATGCTGCCTATCGTAGTTCTCCGTTTTTCGAATATTTTGAAGACGAAATCAGTCCGATATTTGAAAAAAAATATGAATTTCTTAAAGATTTAAATTATGATACTTTGCATCTAATTTCTAAATGTCTTAGAATGCCATTCGACTATAAAGAAACTACAGAGTATTTTCACGAAGTTACAGATTATAAAGATTTTAGAAATTTGGCCAACGGAAAAAAAGATCCAACAATACTCGAACCTTATACTCAAGTTTTTGATGACAAATATGGTTTTATTAATAACTTAAGTATTGTTGATTTACTTTTTAACGAAGGTCGCTATGCACTTGATTATTTAAAAAAACAACCGCTTTAATTATTCAATCATCAATCGAGCAACTATCGGATAATGATCTGAATTTTTAAAATTTGGGTACGTCTGAAAAGTCTTGACTTGCATTGATTTATCTGCAAAAATATAGTCGATTCTCGCAGGATAATATTTGAAGTTATAGGTTTGACCAAAACCTTTTCCTGTTTCTTCAAAACAGTCGTTCAAGTCTCCTTTTATACTTCTGTATACGTAAGAAAACGCACTATTATTCATATCACCACAGATAATCATCGGATGTGGACAGCTTTTTTTGTGATTCATCAATATTTCGGCTTGCATCTGCTGTTTAGTAAACGCCTCACTAATTCTTTTTACAACTAATTGCGACTTTTGTTGATTTATTGCATCTACATTATCTTGCATCTCATTAACATCGGGCGATATTTTTATAGATTGTAAATGCATATTATAAACACGAATGGTGTCTTTGCCTTTTCGAATATCAGCATATACAATTAAATTATTCGACTCCGGAAATTCGATATTACCTTTATCAACGATAGGATATTTTGAAAAAATAGCTTGTCCGGTTTTAATCTTATTGCCTTGCATAAAAACAAACTTATGCTTGTAAACACGTAAATCGACATTAGCAGTTTCGGAATATTCTTGAATGCATAGTATATCAGGATTTTGATCGTTTATGAACTCCTTTATTTCATCAGCTACATCTTCCTTTGGTATCCATTGAAAAAGATTGAATAAACGAACATTATAGCTCATTACTACAAAATCCTTTTCTTCAGGTTGTTTTTCTTCCGAGGAGAATTTATAAAACTTGTTTACAAACGTGATTCCAAGTATTAAAACAATTCCTGAAAGCATCATTTGTCGCTTCATTTGAACCAACCAAAACAAAAAAAACAAGCCATTGACGATCAAAAACAATGGTAAAATTAAAGTCAAAACAGACAAAAAAGGAAAAAACTTTGGTGCTAAAAAAGGCAAAACATAAGCAAGAAAAGTCAATACAGTCAAAACTATATTGAAAAAATACATCACTTTATTTAACCACGAAAGTTTCTTCATACTACATTACAGCAAAGACACTAATTTAATTTTTTTTAATCTGCAAAACCGAACACTGATTACTGAACACTGATTACTGAATACTAAATACTGAACACTTACTTCCCGGCTTTAAATAAAAATTCTTTCTCTTCGGCAGTCAAACTATCATATCCCGATTGACCAATTTTATCTAAAATTTCATCAATTTGTTGTTGTGTTTTATCTTTTATTACAATCTTACTTTTGGTTGAAGTAGAAGATTTAGTATTATTTACGTGTACTTTTTTAAAAGGAACCGATTTTTTAGGTTGAAACAAATTAACAAAAAAATTGATTACTTTGGTTACTATGTTACTTAAATCAGTTCCGTTTTGAAGTAATTTCATATACATTACTCCGAAAACAGCACCAGCAATATGTGAAATATGGCCGCCAGTATTTTCTACCAAAATTTGCATTATGTCTAAAAGTAATATAACTGCAGTTAAGTGCCACAGTTTCACATTTCCAATTAGTAATAATCGCACTTCCATTAAGGGTTGGTAGGCTGTTGTAGCTACCAAAATTGATAAAACCGCAGCCGATGCGCCAACAATTGGAGCACTGATTCCCATTAAAAAATAAGAAATAGCAAATGTTAAACCAGCAAAAATGGCACTAAGTACATACAATCCAACAAATTGTTTCTGAGTAAAATAGGTTAAAAACAATCTTCCTGAAAAATTAAGCATTAGCATATTAAAAAACAAATGCCAAAATCCAGAATGCAGAAAAGCATATGTAAAAAAGGTCCAAGGAAATATCAAAAAATTCTCTGGATTGGAAGATAATGCCAACCAATTTGGGTAAACAAATCTATATTCTGTAAATCTAAAAAATAACACTAGTGACAAGACAAAAACACCTACATTCCAATAGATGATTTTATTGGTGATGTCACCAAGTTTATACTGCAATTTTATATCATCAAATATCTTACTCATTAGTTCCAACGATTATGTTTAAACTTATTATTTCTCCAAATCCACATCATAATAAATCCTGTTAGTGCGCCACCAAGGTGAGCAAAATGGGCTATTCCTGTACTTCCGCCACCAAAAATTGATTGTCCTTTTAATCCTAAAAATAAATCAACACAAAGCACACCAGGAACAAAATATTTAGCTTTTATAGGAATTGGAATAAACATTATACCCAATTCAGCCATAGGAAACATAAATGCAAATGCTACTAACAATCCATAAATAGCACCTGATGCACCAACCGCAGGCGTTCTTGAAATTATATTAGCGTTTGCAATTATGTCAAATTGTTCCTGCGTACATTTAACTCTATCTAAAATAACTTGATAATTTGATGGTAACATTTTTCCATTATCGTCAAAAACATTTCGAAAGTCAGAATTCAATAACACTTTTAAATCAGCCTCTGTTAGATTTAATTCAGATACGGAATTTAATAGCGAATGTATTTCTATATAATTCACACCTGTGTGCAACAAAGCCGCACCTAATCCGCAAGAAATATAAAAAAATAAAAATTTCGTTCCGCCCCAATAATGTTCTAAAGCACTACCAAAAGAAAACAGAGCCAACATATTAAAGAAAATATGAGAAACTCCGCCGTGCATAAACATATGAGTTAAAAGTTGCCAAAATTTAAACATTGGGTTTTCAAAATAGTATAAAGCAAAATAAGTATCTGCAATGGGCACTATTTGACTTCCAATAAAAAAGATAATATTAAGAATCAATAGTTGTTTAACAACAGGAGTTATATTCATCATAAGGCAAATCGTTTATCAATATCTTCCACACGCATCGTGATGAAAGTAGGTTTATGAAAGGGAGAAACATTAGGTTCTTTGCAGGCAAAAAGATTATTTACCAAACTTTCTTGTTCTTTTTCGGTTAAATAAGTTCCGGTTTTTACGGCTAAACTTTTGGCCATAGATTTAGCTATAGTATCATTTTGACTAAAACTACTATCCGGAATTCCGTCTTGTAAATCAGATAATAATTGTTCTAAAACTATAGAAACTTCACTTTCAGTAGTATTCACAGGAATACCTGATACGTTAATTGAATCCACACCAAAAGATTCAAATATAAAACCAGTATTGATTAAAGAAGGCTGTAATTCGGCTAGCAACTTCATTTCATTATTTGAAAAAAATAATTGTAAAGGAAACAACAATTGCTGGCTTGACGCTTGATTTACAGTCATATTAGTCAAAAACTGTTCATATAAAACACGTTGATGCGCTCGACCTTGGTCAATAATAACCATTCCAGATTTTATCGGACTTACAATGTATTTTTTGTGGATTTGATACGTTCGTTTTACCGATTGCTCCTCTTCTTTCTCGTCAAATAATGATGCAGTTACTTCTTCATTTTCAAAGGCAAAAGGTTCCACTTCGGCAATATCATTTTTTAAACCAACATACAAACTTTCCCAACTTGATCCAATAACTTCTTGTTTTCTATAAGAAGTACCACCTGAAAACTGTTTTGAAGGCTTTTCTTCTGCAAATGGATTATAAGTGCTATCGACTTGAATAGTTGGATAATCAGCCTTTTTATTTTGATATTGATAAGGTGTGTCTAAATTTGGATCTCTATCAAAATCAAGAGTTGGTACCACATTAAACTGACCTAAACTGTGTTTTATAGTTGAACGCAAAATAGCATACAAGGCGTGTTCATCGTCAAATTTTATCTCAGTTTTGGTAGGATGAATGTTGATGTCAATAGTATTGGGCGGCACATTTAAATAAATAAAATAAGTAGGTTGCGAGCCATTAGGTAACAAACCTTCATAAGCAGCCATAACGGCGTGATGCAAATAACCACTTTTAATAAATCGATCATTTACAAAAAAGAATTGCTCACCACGATTTTTCTTAGCAAATTCTGGTTTTCCGACAAATCCTTGAATTGTCACGATTTCGGTTTCTTCTTGAACAGGAACTAATTTTTCGTTGGTTTTACCAGAAAAAACATTGACAATTCGTTGGCGAATATTAGAATTAGGAAGATTAAACATTTCACTTCCGTTGTGATACATTGTAAAATAAATTGTAGGATGCGCCAATGCTACACGTTGAAACTCATCAACAATATGTCTAAATTCAACTGTTTCGGACTTTAAAAAATTACGTCGCGCCGGAATATTAAAAAACAAATTTTTAATAGCAAACGATGTTCCATTTGGCAAAACAGAAGGTTCTTGTGAGATGAATTTACTTCCTTCTATTATTATATGTGTTCCTAATTCGTCTTGATCTTGCTTGGTTTTCATTTCGACGTGAGCAATCGCAGCAATTGATGCTAAAGCTTCACCACGAAAACCTTTGGTATGTAATGAAAATAAATCTTCCGCTTGACGAATTTTAGAAGTTGCATGACGTTCAAAACACAATCTAGAATCGGTAATACTCATTCCTTTGCCATTGTCAATGACTTGGACTAATGATTTTCCGGCATCTTTTATAATTAACTTGATATCAGTAGCGCCAGCATCAACAGCGTTTTCTAACAATTCTTTTACTACAGAAGCTGGACGTTGCACAACTTCTCCAGCGGCAATTTGGTTAGCAACATGATCAGGAAGTAATTGAATTATGCTTGACATTTTTATTGAGTATTCAGAGATTGGTATTTGGTAATTAGCAAAATCCGCTAACAAACCAAAGTTAGCAAATTTAAGCAAATTCTATTGTTTATTATAGTTAACGACTTATTAAAAAAGAAAAAACCTACTGCATAGAAAAGTAGGTTTTAGATTATAAAAAATAAATGATTTAATTTATTTATTTTCAGATTTCTTTCTTAATTCAGCCATTTTTATTGCTGCAATGGCAGCTTCCGTTCCTTTATTTCCGTGAATGCCTCCACTTCTATCAATTGATTGTTGTTCGTTATTATCAGTAAGCAAACAAAAAATCACTGGAACATCGGTTTGAACATTTAAATCTTTAATTCCTTGAGTTACGCCTTCGCATACAAATTCAAAATGCATCGTTTCACCTTTAATAACGCAACCAATAGTAATTACAACATCAACTTCTTGAGTTACAATCATTCTTTGTGCTCCATAAACGAGTTCAAAACTACCTGGAACATTCCAACGAATTATATTTTCAGTTGTAGCACCACAATCTAACAATGCTTCAATCGCACCATTATACAATCCTTCGGTAACGTGTTCGTTCCATTCTGAAACAACAATCCCAAACCGAAAGTTCTTCGCATTTGGGATTGTGTTTTTATCGTAATTAGATAAATTTTTATTAGCTGTAGCCATTTTACTAGTGTTCAGTGCTCAGTTTAAAGTGTTCAACAACAAACTGCCATTTGAACACTGAATACTGAATACTAATTATTGAGCCATTCCGATTAACGCATCAATTTGTTGCGCTTCTGGAGCTGTTTCGTATTGTTCTTTAATTTGAGTAAAATATTTCAAAGCATCAGATTTTTTTCCTAAAGCCAAAGATGTTTGACCTGCTTTGTATAAATATCTTGGAGTTGTAAACTCATTAATGTTTTGCTCTGCCGCTTTAACATATAAATCTAATGCCTTTTGAGCATCATTTTTTTGTGCATAAGCATCACCAATTGCTCCTGTAGCAATTGCACCTAAAAAGGCATCTTTAGAAGAAAATTTCTCTAAATATTTAATTGCATCATCATATTTCTTTAAATTCAAAGAAGCAATTCCTGCATAATAGTTAGCAATATTTCCAGAATCAGTTCCTGAATATTGGTCAGCAATACCTGGCGCACCTTGTTTTCCTTCAGAACCTTTAAGTACTAATGTATACAAAGAATCTTGTTTTTTAGCATCAGTTGCATCAGTAGCTAATTGAAAGTTTTGTTGTGCTACAAATAAATCTTCCGTTGCATCAACTTGTTTTGGCTCAGCTATAAATCTTTGATAAGATAAATAACCAATAGTCACTAAAGCAACTGCTCCAAGGAAACCTAAAATATATTTTTGGTTTTTAGCAACAAAATCTTCAGTTCTAGAAGCAGTTTCGTCTAATGCATCAAACGCTTTTGCAGTTGTGCTGTCATTAGCATCAATGTTTGGAGTATCTTCAATAAAATTAGCGTCTACTTTTTCTTCTTTTTCTTTTGGTGTTTTGTAACCTCTCTTATTATAAGTTGCCATTTAAATTTAATTTAGTGTGCGCAAAAATAAAATTTTTATTGATAATTAAAAGCGATTTTTGTCGATATT
>NZ_JAIXTJ010000030.1 GCF_027483985.1 Flavobacterium sp. | reverse complement strand
GGCTCGGTTTTCAGTTGTCAGTTTTCGGTTGTGGGTTGTAGGTTGTAAGTTGTGGGTTGTAGGTTTTGGGTTTTGGGTTGTCAGTTTTCAGTTTTCAGTTGTCAGTTTTCAGTTGTTAGTTTAACTCGTCCTTTGGACTCGGGATGTTAAAGCTTTTTTGGAAACGGAAGGGCTTTTTTTCACTTCGGCAGGCTCAGTGTGCAGTTGTCAGTTTTCGGTTGTGGGTTGTAGGTTGTAAGTTGTGGGTTGTAGGTTTTGGGTTTTGGGTTGTGGGTTTTGGGTTTTGGGTTTTCGGTTGTCAGTTGTCAGTTTTTGTTTGTAGGTTGTTGATTTTATGAATTTACTGCTTTCGTCACTTCGAGTGTTTTTTAGAAAATTGCGATTAGCTATTTTTTAAAAAATGTATCGAGAACTTTGAAGCAGTGATGGCAGTTGCTCCTAGGTTCTCGATAAAATTTTAGTAAAACTGCTGTCGCAGTTTTACTAAAATCACTCGAAGTGAGGGTGGCTTAAAGCTAGATGTTTTGTTGTTTGTTGTTTATTGTTTGTTGTTTATTGTTGGATGTTAGTGTTCAGTTGTCGGTTGTTAGTTTAACTCGTCCTTTGGACTTGAAATATAAAAGCTTTTTTGGAAACGGAAGGGCTTTTTAAGTATTAAGATTGGAGTACTAAGTAGTAATACTTGGGATTGAGGATTGAGGAATTGGGATTTGGGATTTTTGGTTTACGATTTTATAAATTTACTACTGTCGTCACTTCGAGTGTTTTTTAGAAAATTGCGATTAGCTATTTTTTAAAAAATGTATCGAGAACTTTTGTGCAGTAATGTTAGTTGTTCCTGGGTTCTCGATAATATTTTAGTAAAACCGCTGTCGCAGTTTTGCTAAAATCACTCGAAGTGACGGTGGCTTAAAGCGAGATGTATTGCTGTTATAGGAACTATGATTTGGGATTGAGGATTTTAGATTGAGGTATTGGGATTTATGATTTAGGAATTTGGATTTGGGATTGTTTTTTTAATTGATTGCTTTTATTTATTCGGGAATTTGATTTTGAAGGGCAAATCTTTGTAGCACATTTCTTTCGTTTGGAAGTCCGAGTTTCTTGATGATATTGCTTCTGTGTTTTTCGACTGTTTTTTCGGATATGAATAATAGTTCTGCGATTGTTTTAGTGTTTTTATCTTTTGCAATTAGTGACAAAATTTTCTTTTCTGATGCTGTTAGGGTCAGTATTTTTTCAATTTCAGTGTCGTGTTTTTTTATGATTAGGGTATCCTCTAATTTTGGACTAAACCAATTTTGATCTAAACTTATTTTCTGCAAACACGTGGATAATTCTTCTAGTGCGAAATCTTTTAATAAATAGCCATTTACACCTAAATTTATTGCTTTGTTTAAAAACGATTTTTCGTGGTACATTGTGTACAAAATAATTTTGATGCTCTTGTCTGTAGTTCTTACTTTTTCTAAAACTTCTAGACCGTTGATGATTGGCATGTTTAGATCGAGAATTACACCATCGGGATTGAGTTCGACGATGCTTTGGTACGCATCACTTCCGTTTTGACAGGTTTTTATCACTTGATATCCTAAATTTTCAACATAACTTTTTATTCCATTTAATGTAATTGGATGGTCATCTGCTACAATAATTGTTTTCATTTATACTGGTATGTTTATTAGAATTACGGTTCCTTTGTTACTTGAATTAATATTTATTTTAGCAGTTATTGCTTTTGCGCGTTGAAGAATACTTTGTAAACCAAACGATTTTGGATTTTTTAACTCTTGTTCTACATTAAATCCAGTTCCATTGTCTTTAACTTCTAAGAGTAAAGAATCTTCTGTAGAGGTTAGTATCACCTTTGCAGCGTCTGCTTTGCCGTGTTTTAAGGTGTTGTTTAGTGCTTCTTGAATAATTCTATATAGTTGTAATTCTTTATTTTTATTTAGTTTTTGATTGTATGTTATTTCACAGGTAGTAAAAAGTCCGATTTCGGTTAATCGTTCGCAGAGGTTTTCAATGCTTGCTTCAAGTCCGATATTTTCCAGAACAGCAGGATGTAAGTTTCTGCTGATATTTCGTACTTCCTCGATTACGTTGGCTACTTCTTCGACGGCAATTTGTTTTCCGTTGATAAGATTGTTTTTTATTGCTAGTAAATCATGATTAACACTATCATGCAGTTCGCCTGCAATTCTTCCTCTTTCTTCTTCGGTATTTTGAAGTAGTTGGAACGTAAATTGTTCTTGCTTTTTAGCTTCTTGACTTGCTGCTTTTCGTTTTTTGTATAGAAAAATCAATCCGGCTACTAACAACAAGCACAGCATTGAAATCAATAATATCGTGTTTCTTAATTTATAGGTAATTACTTTACTATTTAGTTGTTCCCTTTCTATACCAAATTCATAATCTTTTTTTAATTCTACTAATCGTTCGCTATTACTTGCTTTGTTTAAACTGTCTTTATACTTCGTGAATTTTGACAAGTGATTAAAAGCTTTTTCAAACTCTTTTTCTTTTTTATATAAATTACTTAATTCTCGGTTTACATCAATCATTCCATCAAGCATTCCTATTTGGCCGTAATTGAAGTACGATTGTTCAAAAAGCTTAATAGCATCTTTTGAATTGTTCATGTTAATGTAATTAAATCCCATATCAAAACATACATTACCCATTAAAGCTGCATTTTGGATGCTTGCCGCATAATCATAAACTTGTTTGTAAATTTCCAATGCTTTTTGGTAATTTCCTTCCGTTTCATAGGCAATACCAAGGTTATTCAGCGTGCTATATTCGAATTCTTTATAGTTGTTTTTTCTAAAAATTAAAATAGCTTTAGTAAAGTTTTCTTTTGCTAAATCCATTGTTTCAGAGGTATTCAAATATAAATTACCCATAGCATCAAAGCCACTAGCTTTGCGTAAATCATGTTTTTTGTTGTAACTGCTTATTGCTATGCACTTGTTGTAATAGGCTTTGGCTTTATCATATTTTTTTAAAACAAAGAATATGTTACCAATATTAAGATGAATTGCTCCTTGTGAGCTGGTGTCTTTTTTCTTTTGGGCTTCCTTCAGTGCTTTATAATAATTGTTTAGAGCCAGTTCATTTTTTCCGGTATAGTTGTAACTCGATCCTAAGTCGTTGTAAAGGTCTAGTAAGTTAATGGCATTGCAGTCTTTTGGAGCTGTCTTTATTACTTCATTAAGCCTTTTAATTGCCTCGTCGAATTTCCCTCGAATGTTTAAAATTCTTGCTTGTGTTGCATTGATGTAAAAAAGTTCACAAACGGAATTGCTTCGTTTTGCTTTTATCTTTTCTAAATGATTGTAACTAGCTTGTAAAATACTATCATTTGTATTAGAAAATAAATTGATAACGAGTACGGGTAGTTTTTCTATGTTTTTTTCTGAGACAAACTTTTTGTATGCTACATTGTTGTCACTCTTTTTATTTTGACCGACTATCATGGTGTTAAAACTCATTAAGAGAACTAACAATAAGGGTAATTTTTTTTTCAATTTTTATAATTTTGCTTGTATTATTGACTCTTGCTACTTTAAAACAAAATTACTTTTTTCTTTCTTTTCTGGCAAAGAATGTTGTTTTAAAATAAAAAATAAGGGATAACCCACAGTACTGCCCTACCAGTAAAAATAAGGGTTGACCCTTATTGTCCAATACTTTTGATGGTGCTACTTTTGTCGCAATCGCAATGATGGTTGATTTATACTAACTATCAGGGCGTATACCGAAAATTTTGAAACCCTTTGTCTTACTTTAAACTTTATTTATGAAACAAAAACACTTTTTATTTTTAACATTTCTTTTATCATTCATTTTCAGTTGTAAGTTGCAAGCCCAATGTACAGAGCCCACCTCAATTGTCAGTCAATCACCAAGCCAAACCGTTTGCTTAGGAGCAGCAATGGCATTACGAGTTACTCCGCGAAGCACAGCTGCCAATGCGCCAACGGCGGGTAGTGCACAGTGGTATAAAGATGGTCAAATTATTCCAGGTGCGAATACGGCTTTTTACAATGTTGCTTCTGTTACCGCTTCAACTGCCGGAACTTATGTTTGTAGACTAGGTGGCCGGTCTTTTTTTGGTTGTCAAAATCAGTTTGTAGATAGTCAGCCAATTGTTGTAACTTTAGGAGATGCTACTGTCACGTCAGAGTCTCCTGCTAATCAAACATTTTGTCAAGGAGCGGTTTCGCCTTTATTTGTTACAACTACGGGCGGTCCTATTTTACAGTACCGCTGGAGGTATAATCTAAATACTATTTCTGGCGCTACTTCTTCTACCTACACACCAACCTTAAGCGGTGAGTACAAAGTTGATGTGGTTACCAATTGTGGTACGATAACTAAAACTTTTAATGTAACGATCAACTCAACACCACTTCCAATAGCAAATCCACAATTTTTTTGTGGTAATGCAACGGTTTCTGATTTGGTAGTTGTTTCGGGTACTACTCCGAAATGGTATAATACAGCAGTAGGAGGGTTGTCTCTTAGCAACTCAACACCGCTTTCAACAGGGACATATTATGTCACTCAAACGTTAAACGGTTGCGAAAGTGCACGACGATCAGTTCCAGTAACCATTACTGTTCCGGATGCACCGGTAGCTTCTAATCAGACATTTTGTGGAAGTTCAATAGTAGCGCAATTGCAAGCAACCGGTACCAATTTAAAATGGTACAATAGTACGGGTTCGCTTTTAACTCCTTCCACAGTTCTTTCGCCAGGTACCTATTACGTGAGCCAGACTATAAATGGTTGTGAAAGTGCGCAAACTCAAGTATTGGTGACTATCAATCCGATTCCAAATGCTCCAACGGCTTCTGATCAAACTTTTTGTGGTACTACAACTGTTGCCAATCTCCAAGCTATTGGAGAAAACTTAAAATGGTATGGAGTTGCTACGTCTGGCTATGCCTTAAGTGCCTTAACCGTTATTAATATGACGGGAATTTATTATGTTTCACAAACTGTAAACGGTTGCGAAAGCGCAAGAATACCCGTGTTAGTAACTAATTTACTACCTAATGTTCCTACTCCGATTCAAACTGTTGCTATCACACCTTCTTCTTTTGATGTAGATGTAATTGTAGAAGGAAGTGAATCGCCTTATGTTTCTTCCTCAGGAACTTTCGACGGATTTAGTGCTCGATTGGTAGCATCAAGTTATTCTTTCAACAATACTGTTGTAACCAATAGTTTACCTGATTCTGGATTTTTTACAAGTGTTGGCAATACACAAATAAGTTACCAATTACAAAGTAATAAGACGGTAAATGCGATTCAAATTAGAAATTTTAACGAAACCAAAACGGCTACGTTTTCTAGCCCAACATTGGCTTCTAAATTATTTGTACTGGCTTCAACCGGAAACGGCGACGCAATGGCTGAAATTACCGTAAATTATGCCGATGGAACTTCACAAGTTTTTTCTCGACAAATAAACGACTGGTACAACGGAACTGGTTTTGCGATTCAAGGCATCGCACGAGTAAATATTTTTCAATATCAAAACCCATTCAACAATCCGAGATTATACGAAATCGAATTAAACCTGCAAAATGCGAGTCCAGTTACTTCGGTTGCCTTCAAAAAAACAACCAATAATAGTTCGGCTTTGATTAACATAATGGCCATTTCTTCTCAAAGTACGGCTCCAACTACTGCTTATTGTGGAAATCAAACGCTATCAGATATAGTACTACCATTAGCTGCAGGAGCAACAGCAAATTTTTATGCCGATGCACAAGGTGGTGAAGCGCTGTCAAATTCTAGTTTAGTTACAGCAGGAACGTATTACGTTTCTCAATCCATTAACGGATGTGAAAGTGCAAGAACAGCTGTTTCAATTACGGTTATACCAGTAGTAACCTATTATGCAGATGCAGATAACGATGGTTTTGGAAATCCAGAAGTGACTACTCAATCGTGTACTGGAGCACCGATAGGTTATGTCGCTTTAGGAACTGATTGTAATGATGCTAATGCTATGATTAACCCAAATGCGGTTGATGTTTGTTATGATGGTATCGATAATGATTGTAATGGTGTTATTGACAATGTTGGTTTGCCTGGTGGTTGTACACCAATTACGAGTACACTTCCTGCAGGAACTTGCGGTACTACATTAGCTGGTTGGTATTCTACCGTTACTGCTAACTGGACTAATTTTGCTCAAGGTTATAGATTCAAAATCACTAAAGTGGATATGAATACTAATGCTCCTATTGCAGCTCCAATTATTATTGATAGACCAGTGAATAATATTTCTTTGGCCAACGTTACGGGAACTACTTATAATTCTCGTTATATGTTTGAAATTGCTGTACGATTCAATAACGTTTGGCAGCCTTACTTTGGTGCGCCTTGTTATTTGAACACACCTAATCCAGTGTCAACTATTGGTGCTCAGTGTGGTAGTACTTTGACTTCAATGAATCAGTTTATTTCAGCTACTGCTACACCAAACGTTACGGCTTATAGATTCAGAGTGACGAGAGTAGTAGGTGGTGTGCCAACTGGAACAGCTCAGGAAATTACTTTATCTTCTAACAAATTTAATATGGCTCAGTTGAGTGGTATCTTATATGCTAGTACTTATAGAGTAGAAGTTTCGTTGAGAAATACTGATGGTACGTTCTTGCCATACAATGCGCCTTGTAATATCAACACACCAGCTTATCCTGTTACTCAAATGAACGGTGTTCAATGCGCCAATTATCAAGTGCAAAGTAACACTGAATTGCTTATTGCAACTGGTGTTGCAGGTGCGACTCAGTACCGCTTTAGAGTATATAATTCTGCGGGTTATGATGTTGTTTATGAAACTGTTAATAATAGATTTAGGTTAAATAATTTTTCGGGATTAGTAGCTAATGGTGCTCTATATTCAGTGCAAGT
>NZ_JAIXTJ010000022.1 GCF_027483985.1 Flavobacterium sp. | reverse complement strand
GCACCCTTGCAAAACCTCTTAAGGTGGTTATTGCGTCGGGGCTCACCTCTTCCCATTCCGAACAGAGAAGTTAAGCCCGATTGCGCAGATGGTACTGCATAACTGTGGGAGAGTATGTCACCGCCTTCTTTTTGAAAACCTCTATCATTTATTTGATAGGGGTTTTTTGTTTTATATCGATTTAAAAAAAATTGAATAAAAACTATCTAAACAAATGTATCAGTACTTAAGTTTTCTATTTACAGCTTAAATAATAGTGCAGTACGATAATGAAATGTCGTTATCTTTTTGAAATCCCTACCCAAAATGAGTAGTATACAAGTTTATTTATTGAAAATGATGTTTTTTTTACGAGGTTGCGTGAGTGATAGTAGCGGCATCCTTTTCTTTTTTTCTTAAAAAAGAAAAGATACAGCGAATAGCACGACCCTTGGGGCACGCCATAAATATTATACTAAGTATTGGTTTATAGGTCTTTAATAAAAGTAACTATCCTTTGAACGACTTCGTTGTTACCTAGTATTTTTCGATGACCTAAGTTTTTAGTTATCATCAATTCTGAAATATTTAAGTTTTCTTTAATGTTATAAGCTGCTTTAACATTTACATCAACATCATTCTCATCGTGAATTATTAAAACAGGAATTAAAACTTCTTTTGCAGCAATTGAAGCTGAGTAATAATTCATTTCTACGCCGTATTTTTTCTTAAAATGCTCTCTTAATTTAATTCCAATTTCAGGATTTAATTTCAACTTTTTAATAAAATCATCAATTATGTCTTGAATAATATCTCCGCTTCCAATTAGAACTACTTTTCTTACTTTCAGTTTTTCTCTAATGGCATTCAAAATTGCCATTCCTCCAAGTGAATGACCAATCGCAAATTGAAATGGTCCAAATTGTTTTTCCAATTCTAGAATAGAAGCAATGAATTCGACCATTATCGATGAATTTCCTTTAGATTTGCCGTGTGCTGGTGCATCAAAACTTATTGTCGAATACCCTAAATTAAGTAACTCATCTGCAATCTTAACTAATTGAGTTCCTCTGCCAGACCAACCGTGAACTAATAAAATTTGCTTTTCACTTTTTCCATAATGATAAACTACAATTTCTTTATTTATTGAAGGAACGAAAACTTTTTCTTGAACGCTTTCTTTATCCATATGAAATTCGCGTTTCGGAATTTTATGTTTTATTGGAGTCGTAAATAGTTTTGCAGCGAATTTTGTTACCAACTTTGTTGAAATTACTTCTAATAATTTAGCGGTTATCAATATTACCTTCGGAATTTTCAATGTTTGGGCTTCTATTTCTTTATTTTTTGACATTTCAATAAATTTTAATGCAAGTTACTTTATTTTATCTTTTTTTCTTAAATTTAGGCATCAATAAATTAATCGGAAAATGCTAAATCAAAAACGCGTAGTAATTGAAAATGTTTTGCCTCAATTAGACAATGGGGCATTTTTTATAAAAAGAATTGTTGGACAAAAAGTAAACGTGACTGCCGATATTTTATCAGATGGACACGATGTTATGGAAGCGGTTGTTCAATATAAATATGAAAAGGACAAGAAATGGTCAGAAGTTAGAATGAATGCTTTGCCAAATGATGCTTTCGAAGCTACTTTTTCAGTTGAAAAGCAAGGTTATTACCTTTATTTTGTCGAAGCTTGGGTTGATTATGCTCTAAATTGGCAATACTGTATTGGTAAAAAAATAAATGACAACCAACACGTAAAATCGGAATTGTTAGAAGGAGTAGAGTACATAAAACCTTTATTATCAAAAGTTTCAGCTTCAGATAAAAAATATTTAAATGAAGTTGTTGATTTATTCTCAAATGAAGCTAATTATGATAAAGCTATCATTGAAGCAGTTTCTGATAAATTAAAAACTATCTTCAAAGAAAATCCAACTAAGTTTTTAGCAAATCAAACTCAAGAATTAAGAGTTTATGTTGATAGACAAAAGGCATTATTCAGTACGTGGTACGAGTTTTTTCCGCGTTCTGCTTCAAAAGAAGAAGGTAAACACGGAACTTTTAAAGATTGTGAGCAGATTTTACCTAAAGTTGCTAAAATGGGATTTGATACTTTGTATTTTCCACCAGTTCATCCAATTGGAGAAGTAAATCGCAAAGGAAAAAATAATGCAACTGACGCTCAACCCGGAGATGTTGGTTCGCCTTGGGGAATTGGATCTCAATATGGTGGTCACAAATCAATTCACCCAGAATTAGGAACGATTGATGATTTCAAATCAATGGTCATTACGGCAAAAGATTTAGGAATTGAAATCGCAATGGACTTTGCGCTTCAAGCGGCACCAGATCATCCTTATGTTAAAGAGTTTCCGCAATGGTTTAAATGGCGCCCTGATGGAACGGTTCAATATGCCGAAAATCCTCCAAAGAAATACCAAGATATTCTACCAATTTACTTTGAAAGTGACGACTGGAAAAACCTTTGGAAAGAGTTATTAAATTGTGCTTTATTTTGGGTTGAAGAATGTGGAATTAGAGTTTTCAGAGTTGATAATCCGCACACAAAACCTTTTTATTTTTGGGGTTGGTTAATTGCCGAAGTAAAGAAAAAACATCCAGATGTGTTGTTTTTAGCGGAAGCTTTTACACGTCCTAAAATTATGAACGAGTTAGCTAAACAAGGTTTCACGCAATCATATACTTATTATACTTGGCGAAATACTAAAGCAGAATTGCAAGAGTATTTAACTGAACTAACACAAACCAATCAAAAAGAATTCTTCCGACCTAATTTTTGGCCAAATACTCCAGATATCAATCCGTTTGCTTTGCAAGGTGCGAATGAAAGTACGCACTTGCAAAAGTATTTTATAGCAGCTACATTGAGTTCATCTGTTGGAATTTACGGACCAGTATTTGAATATATGATTTCAGATGCTATTCCGGGAAAAGAAGAATATATGGATAGTGAAAAATACCAAATTCGTCTTTGGGATTGGGAGAAAGAAAACAAAATTACAATGCTAATTTCTAAAATTAATCAAATTAGAAAAGAGCAAATATCATTGCAACAAACCAATAATATTGAATTTTGTGATACTGATAACGAACAAGTTATTGCCTATTACAAATTTGACGATAACAAAGAAAATGAAACCTTAATGATTGCAAGTTTAGATGCTTATTATGCTAAACAAGCATGGGTTAAATTGCCATTAAAATCCTTAGGAATTCACGAAGGACAATCCATAACGGTGGTAGATTTGATTACAGGAAACAGCTATAATTGGGATAAAGAATGGAATTTTGTTGAGTTGCATCCAGTTTTACCTTTTCACTTATTTAAAATTCAGAAGTAATTATTAATAATTAATTTATAATTATGAAAAACGACAATCAAGATACTTTTGCAACGCCATTCAAATTTAAAAATGAATGGAAAGATGCTTTTAGCGACGATGAATTTGTCAAAATATTTTCTTCAGACATACTTGAAAACTACATCATCAACAAGAGATGGTATGGCGGAAAAGCTAGTACATTAAAGTACATTGAAGTTGTTGATCATTTCAAAATTACTTCAAAAAAAAACACTTACTACGGAGTTTTACTAGAAGTGAATTTTAAAGAAGCGTTTTACCAGCATTATTTTATGCCAATCGCCTTTATGACAAATGACGAATTGGATACTAACACAATCATTTCACCGGCGAAGTTCGGCAACATCGATGGCTATCTCGTTGATGCGCTTCACCAAGACGATTTTAGAAGATTACTTTTTGAAAACATTGTTAACGAAACTCAAAATAAAGCACTTAAACTTATTTTTCATAAAGGAATAAATTTAGTCGACAAAGAATACAAATCATCCAAATTTATGGGTGTCGAGCAGAGTAATACTTCGATTATTTATAATGATACTTTGGTGTTAAAAATATTCAGACGAATTTATGTAAGCACCAATCCTGACTATGAATTGAGTCGTTTTTTGACCGAAAGAATGCACTATCAAAACACACCAGCCTACACCGGAAGTATTAATATTGCAATGACCGAAGGCAATATTACCTTAGGATTAATGCAAGAATTAGTTCCCAATCAAGGTGACGCTTGGAAGTTTATGTTAGAGCAAATGGACGGAGTTTTCGACAATCTTTCCAGAAAGAAAATCAAAATCGACAAACTTCCAGATGTTGACTTATTCAAACGACTAAAAATCAACGAAATTCCACCCGAAATTATTGATTGGGTTGGTTTGAGTTTGTTTCTAAAAGTACAAACTTTAGCCTTGCGAACTGCCGAAATGCACATCGCACTCGGAAGCGATATTCACGAAACTGCTTTTACACCAACCACTTACAACGGAGATTACACCGTTTGGTTGAAAAATCGTTTGCTATACCAATTCCAAAATCGACTGAATATTATAGAAAATAGTTTGCACAAACTCGACGGAATGGCACTCGATTTAGCGCATCAATTTCTTGAAAATAAAAAGCTAATTCGTAAACATTTCGTAGATTTTGATTGGACCAAAATGAAATCGGAACGCATCAGAATTCACGGAGATTTCCATCTCGGTCAAGTTTTGGTAAACGGAGACGATTTTTATCTGCTTGATTTTGAAGGTGAGCCAGAAAGCACCATTCGAGATAGAAAAGTAAAGCAACCACCATTAAAAGACGTAGCTGGAATGTTTCGTTCCTTTCATTACGCTATTTACGCAACCATTTTCAATAATGCCGATAAATACCCATTCGAGCAAGAAGAATTGTTCAAAGCAGGTGAATTATTATTCAAATACCTTGTCGGCGCTTTCCTAGAAACCTACATCGAAAAAGCACAATCAGAAAATTTAAATATAGGTTACAGCCACGAAATCAACTTTTTACTAAAATATTGCATCCTTGAAAAAGCAGTTTACGAGTTGGGTTATGAGTTAAATTCTCGACCACGTTGGGCAGTAATTCCATTGCGAGGTATTCAAACGATTATGGGATATTAATGTCAGGCTAAGCTTTGTCGAAGTTAGGAGCGATTGGCTTAGGTATTTTCGATAATGGCAACTCCCGCTTTCCGTTCCAATCTTTTCCTTTTTAAAGAAAAAAGAAAAAGGATTTCCACTACAATCGGGGCTACTTAGTATAAGTATTTAATAGAAAACAGAATAATAAATGGCAAAAAAAGTGAAAAAGAAAGAATTAATTGGTTTAAGTATAATTTTATGTTTAATCTCATTTGTAATTCCATTTTTTATTAGAGAATCTGAAGACAAATTATTAGATGTTTTTTCAGTTTCATTAGGATTTGTAAGTACAACAGCTACTTTAATAACTCTTTATATTGCTTTCAAACTATACGATAGATTCGGTATTGATACAATATTTATTCAAAGACGCACTGATAAAGTTTTGGAATTAGTTGATTTGCTTAAAGGTAAGTATATGTATCCAATTGGGGAAATTGGAGAATATAATTTAGGAACAAATAGAGATAAAATTATTGGAATTAAAGAATTACCATTTTATAAATTAGATAAAAATAAGCTTGTGTTGGTTTCTGTTGAAGATTACAATAAAGCATGGTTAAAAATTTTTGAAATTAAAAGAAGTTATTGGTTACCAAAAAAAATTAAAAAAAAGATTGAATTTTTGGAATTTAAAATGTTTTTAAAGACTGAAAATTCATTGAGTAAAGAATTTATTAGAATTAATTTTAATGAAGTTGATGAGAAAATTTGGTCAGAAACTTATCCAAAAATGACATTTGATGAATTTTTAAGTAATATAGATGATTTAGTAAAATCAATAGAAAAATGGCTTAAAAAATATTCAAACATTAAATTAGACTTAAACTTAGCAGAAGGTCAAAAATAAAAATATTAATGAAGAGGTTGAGATTAATTTTTTCCTCACAATGACAATTAAAAAATGAACCAAGTACAACCGCATTCCTTATTCACCGATTTCGACATCGATTTATTCAAAGCAGGAAAACATTTTCAACTTTACGAAAAATTAGGCGCACATCTTATTGAAGTAAATGGAGTTAAAGGCGTTTATTTTGCCGTTTGGGCACCATCAGCGCGCTCGGTTTCTGTTGTGGGCGATTTCAACTTTTGGGTACAAGGCGAACACCAACTAAACGTTCGTTGGGACGAATCCGGAATTTGGGAAGGTTTCATTCCAGGTGTTGATAAAGGAACAACCTATAAATACAAAATTCAATCTAACAATGGCGGTTTGATCACTGAAAAAGCCGATCCATTCGCTTTATATTGTGAGCATCCACCGCAAACAGCATCCGTAATTTGGGACTTAGATTACAAATGGAAAGACACCAAATGGATGGAAATCCGAAAAGATAAAAACGGATTGGACAAACCATTTTCGGTTTACGAAGTACATTTAGGTTCGTGGAAACGTAATGCAGATGGCAAGTTTTTGACTTACATTGAATTGGCAGACCAATTGGTTTCGTATGTAAAAGAAACAGGTTTTACACACGTTGAGTTTATGCCAATTATGGAATATCCTTACGATCCATCTTGGGGTTATCAATTGGTAGGCTATTTTGCACCAACATCTCGCTTCGGAAAACCGCAAGATTTTATGCTTTTGGTCGATAAATTGCACCAAGCAGGAATAGGAGTAATCTTGGATTGGGTTCCATCACATTTTCCAGACGATGCACACGGATTAGGATTTTTTGATGGTTCAAATCTTTATGAACATCCCGACAGAAGAAAAGGATATCATCCTGATTGGAAGAGTTTGATTTTTAATTATGGTCGTAATGAAGTTCGTTCGTTCTTAATAAGCAATGCAATTTTCTGGTTAAAAAATTACCACATTGACGGACTTCGAGTTGATGCTGTTGCGTCAATGTTATATCTAGATTATTCCAGAAAAGAAGGCGAGTGGGAACCAAATATTTATGGAGGAAGAGAAAATTTAGATACTATCAGTTTCCTAAAAGATTTCAACGAGGCAGTTTATGCCAATTTTCCAGATGTTCAAACAATTGCTGAAGAAAGTACCAGTTTTCCAATGGTTTCTCGTCCAACTTTCCTTGGTGGTTTAGGTTTCGGAATGAAATGGATGATGGGTTGGATGCACGATACTTTGCAATATTTTGCCAAAGAAAGTGTGTATAGAAAATACCATCAAAACGACATAACTTTTTCTATGACTTATGCATTTACAGAGAATTTTATGTTACCACTTTCGCACGATGAAGTAGTTTACGGTAAACACTCCATTCAAGGAAGAATGCCCGGTGATGAATGGCAACGTTTTGCAAATCTTCGTTTACTTTACGGCTATATGTTCACGCATCCAGGAGCAAAATTATTGTTTATGGGTGGCGAATTCGGACAAACATCTGAATGGAATTTTGAAAGCAGTCTAGATTGGCATTTGCTTCAATTTGGCTATCACGATGGTATCAAAAAATGCATTACCGATTTAAATGCATTGTACAAAAATCATCCAGCTTTATACGAAAAACAATTCTCAGCAGAAGGTTTTGAATGGATCAATTATTCAGATAATGAAAATTCAGTTTTAGCCTATATCCGTAAAGGACATAAGGAAAAAGAAAATCTAATTGTGGTTTGTAATATGACACCAGTTGTTCACGAAAACTACAGAATCGGACTTCCAATAAAAGGTAAGTTAACAGAAATTTTCAATTCTGACAATGAAGAATATAATGGAAGTGGGGTTAGTAACTCAAAACCAATAAAAATAGAAGTAACACTGTGGAATGGAAGAGAATTTTCAGCAGAAGTTATTCTTGCTCCATTAGGAATTTCAGTTTTTAAAATAGGATAGACTTTTTGACCATTAAGATATTAAGGAAATTAAGAATTACAATAGAAGTAAATCTTAATGAAACTTAATATCTTAATGGTTTTAAAAATTATAATAGTTTTAATCATCCGCAAACGTTATCGTTAAAAACTACTCAAATTACTTTTGAAAATTCGAGGCTACATTCGTATTTTCGCAAATTGTCTTAAATTTAATGCTATGATAATCAATACCGAACTGGAACATAAAGGCGATTTATATCCTTCAAAAATAATTTCTTACAAACACGAAGTAGATTCTATAGATTTTCATACCGATAATAATGTTATTCTTCGAGTAACGGTGCTTCGCGATAGTATGATTCGTTTTCGATTTACAGCAAAAGGATATTTCAGCAATGATTTTTCTTATGCCATCGATAAAACGCAATCACACGGATACAATGTATTAGAAGTTTCTGAAGAAGCAGATCATTATCGAATTAAAACATCAAAAGTATATGTTGTAGTTCAAAAAAATGATTGTCGTGTCGGAATTTACGAATTAGATGGAACCACAATTCTTGAAGATGAAATTGGTTTTCATTGGGAAGAATGTTACGAATATGGCGGTAACATTGTAAAAATGAGTAAAATGTCGCACGATGGCGAATCGTTTTACGGATTAGGTGATAAAGCAACGCATCTTAATCTAAAAGGAAAGCGACTCGAGAATTGGGCAACAGATCAATACGCCTTTCATAAAGATCAAGAGCCATTATACAAAGTTGTTCCATTCTACATTGGTTTACATCACAACAAAGCTTACGGAATTTTCTTTGATAATACGTTTCGTTCGTTCTTCGATTTTAGTAACGAGCGCAAAGGTGTAACGAGCTTTTGGGCTGATGGTGGTGAAATGAATTATTATTTCATTTATGGTCCAAAAATGAGCGATGTTGTTACAACTTATACGCATCTTACAGGAAAACCGGAACTTCCACCGTTATGGACTTTGGGTTATCATCAATGCAAATGGAGTTATTTTCCAGAATCTAAAGTAAGAGAAATCACTTCAAAATTTAGAGAACTTCAAATTCCTTGCGATGCCATCTATTTAGACATTGATTATATGGAAGGTTTTCGTTGTTTTACTTGGAGCAAAGAATATTTTCCTGAACCTAAAAAAATGGTTGCTGATTTAGCAAAAGACGGATTCAAAACTGTTGTAATCATTGATCCTGGAATTAAAATTGATAAAGATTATTCGGTTTATCAAGAAGCTTTAGAAAAAGACTATTTCTGTAAACGTGCCGATGGACCTTATATGAAAGGAAAAGTTTGGCCAGGAGAATGTAATTTTCCGGATTATACCAATCCCGAAGTTAGAGAATGGTGGGCAGGTTTGTTCAAAGAATTAGTAGCTGAAATAGGAGTAAAAGGTGTTTGGAATGATATGAACGAACCAGCAGTAATGGAAGTTCCAACCAAAACATTTCCATTAGATGTTCGTCATAATTATGATGGAAATAATTGCAGTCATAGAAAAGCGCATAACGTTTATGGAACTCAAATGGCGCGTGCTACTTATGAAGGTGTAAAACGATTTGCCTATCCAAAACGTCCCTTTGTAATTACTCGTTCGGCTTATTCTGGAGCACAACGTTATACATCATCTTGGACAGGCGATAATGTAGCCACTTGGGAACATTTATGGATTGCTAATATTCAAATGCAACGTATGTCAATCTCAGGAATGGGATTCACAGGTTCAGATATTGGAGGATTTGCCGAACAACCAACTGCCGAATTATACGCTCGTTGGATTCAATTGGGTGTCTTTCATCCTTTTTGCAGAACACATTCCTCAGGACATCATGGCGAACAAGAACCATGGAGTTTTGGAGATGAAGTAATTGATATCACCAGAAAGTTTGTAGAACTTCGCTATCAATTGTTACCTTATTTATATACAATGTTTTGGGATTATGTAAATGATGGTACTCCAATGTTAAAACCATTAGTTTATTTTGATCAAAATGATCCACAAACACATTATAGAACCGATGAGTTTATCTTCGGAAATCAAATTTTGGTTTGCCCAATTCTAGAACCTAATGCTTTAGGTAGAAGAATGTATTTGCCTGAAGGCAATTGGTATAACTATTGGACAAATGAATTAGTAAAAGGCAAAAAAGAACTATGGGTTGCTACCGATTTTGATCAAATTCCTTTATTTGTAAAAGAAGGTGCAATCATACCTAAATATCCGGTTCAGCAATATGTTGGTCAACTTGAATCTCCAGAATTGACGTTGGAAGTATACTATAAATTCGGTAAAGAAAAATCTTTTGTATATGAAGATGCCCAAGACGGTTACGATTATAACAAAGGAAGATATAGTTACAAAACTTTTACCTTAAACGGTAAAGAAAACGAGCTCTTTATTACACAACACAAGGAAGGAACATTTGAAACGCAATACCAAACCATAAAAATAAATTTAAAAGGTTTACCGTTTGAAATTAAAGGAATTGAGATTGATAATGAGAAAATCATTTTTGATAAAGAATCAATTGTTCTTGAAAACGGTCTGATTGTTGATAAAGATTTTACGGAATTACACTTCATTGGTGTTTAAATTTTGTAAATTTGAATTAAAATAAAAATAGTATGAGTTATAAAAAATATACAATAGGTTTATTTGTGGCAGCATTTGCATTGTCTTGTGCTAAAAATCCATTTACAGGAAAAAGTACAATGGCTTTAGTTCCAAACAGTCAAATATTTCCAATGGCTTTCCAACAATACAATCAATTTTTGACTGAAAATAAAGTTGTTAAAAATACGGCTGAAGCGAAAAAGATTGAAACTGTTGGTACTAAAATTAAGGTTGCTGCAGAACGATGGTTGACAGCAAATGGCCACGCAGATTATCTAACAGGATACAATTGGGAATATAATTTAGTAGACAGCAAAGATGTAAATGCATGGTGTATGCCTGGTGGAAAAATTGTTTTTTACACTGGAATTTTACCAATTTGTAAAGATGATGCGGGTATTGCCGCAGTTATGGGACACGAAGTTGCGCACGCATTAGCCAATCACGGTCAACAAAGAATGAGTGCTGGAATGGTGCAACAAGTGGTTCAAGTTGGAACAGCAGTTGCCGTGGCAAATCAAGATGCTCAAACACAACAATTGGTAATGCAAGCTTATGGAATTGGTTCTCAAGTTGGCGTAATGTTACCTTTCAGTAGAAAACACGAAAGCGAAGCCGACATGATTGGACTAACATTAATGGCGATAGCAGGTTACAATCCAGAAAATGCTGTAGCTGTTTGGCAACGAATGTCAGCTTTATCTGGAGGACAAGCGCCACCAGAAATTTTAAGTACGCATCCAAGTAATCAAACAAGGATTGATAATTTAACTTCGTTATTACCACAGGCTAAAGCTGAAGCGGCTAAATTCGGAGTAACATTTAAATAATATTATAGATTATAAAAAAAGAGTATATTTGAAGCTGTCAATTTTTGGCAGCTTTTTTTAATTTATAATAGTATGGCAAATCTTCCTAAAGGACATTCAAAATTATTAAATGCTTGGGCTTTTTATGATTGGGCAAACTCAGTTTACAGTTTAGTTATTGCCTCAGCGGTTTTTCCAATTTTCTATGAAATGATTTTTAGTGATGCTAAAAAAGAAAACGTACTCATTTTTGGAACGCAAGTAAAAGCCACAGCAATGATAAGTTTTGTTACCGCTTTTGCGTTTTTAATCGTAGCAATTTGTTCTCCAATTCTCTCAGGAATTTCAGATTATTTGGGAAATAAAAAAGCATTTTTAAGATTTTTCTGCTATCTAGGTGGTTTATCATGCATCAGTCTTTATTGGTTTGAAATTGATAATCTATTTTTAGGATATACAGCCTATTTTTTCGGATTAATTGGATTTTGGTCAAGTTTAGTTTTTTATAATTCCTATCTACCAGATATCGCTTTTCCAGAGCAACAAGACCGCGTGAGCGCCAAAGGTTTTTCAATGGGATATATTGGAAGCACTATTTTATTGATCATAAATCTTATTATGGTAATGTATCCAGATAAATTTGGTATTGAAACTTCTAAAGAAGCAATGAAAATTTCTTTTGTAATGGTTGGTGTTTGGTGGATTGGTTTCAGCCATATTACTTATTATTATTTACCTAAAGGAAATAGAACTAATGTTGCACTAACAAGTGATTTTATATTCAAAGGTTTTCACGAGTTAAGTTTGGTTTGGAAACAATTAAAACAAAATCTAGCCCTAAAGCGATATTTATATAGTTATTTTGTTTTTATTATGGCAGTTCAAACCGTTATGCTTGTTGCAACTTATTTTGGTGCAACTGAAGTAAATTGGGGTACAGAAGATAAAACAATGGGATTAATAATTAGCATACTTTTAATTCAACTAGTTGCTGTTTTAGGAGCATTCATAACATCACGAGTATCCGAAAAATATGGAAATATTTCGACTTTAATAGGTTTGAATGCTATTTGGGCGGTGCTTTGTGCTTTTGCTTATTTTGTAGAAACTCCTATTGAATTTTATGCAACTGCAGGTTTTGTAGGATTGGTTATGGGCGGAATTCAATCTATTGCGCGTTCAACTTATTCTAAATTATTACCAGAAACCGAAGATACAGCGTCTTTCTTTAGTTTTTATGATGTTACCGAAAAAGTCGGAATCGTTATCGGAATGACCATTTACGGTACAATCGATATGATCACAGGTTCAATGAGAAATGCAATTGTATTTTTAGGAGTGTTTTTTGTTATTGGTTTAATTTTATTGACAAGAGTTCCTAGAAAATAATTTTCTATATCCAAAAAATAATTATATTTGAAAAAAATATCAAAATGACTAAGATTAAAATACTTTCAATTTTTACAATACTTTTTGCAGCATTTTCATTTGTTTCGTGTGATAATGAGCCAATTGATCCAACTTTGTTGCAACAAGTTAATTCTGGTGGAAATAATGCTGGTGGAGGTTCAGGTGGTTCTGGAGGTTCTGGAGGAGGAACATCTTCAGGAGATTATTGGCCTACTGCATTGAATAACCAATGGATATATAGTTTGAATGGTGTGCCGCAGCAGCCGATGAAAATGGTTTCTGTTAATAGCATCGGAGGATTTACATATTATACTTTTAATCAAGCGACTGGTGCTGGTGGAGGTGCAACTGGCACAGGAGTATCAAGATTAAGAAAGTCATCAGGCGATTACTTTATAAAATTAGAAGATATGAATATTTCTGCAGGTGGCTTTAACGGAGTGCAAACTGGTTATGAAATGCTGCTTTTAAAAGATTATTTAACAGCAGGTAGTTCATGGACCGGAAGTTACTCTCAAACTACAACTTACACGGATCCTTCCTTTCCCGTAATAACTCAAAATACAAATTATACTGGAACTATTTTATCAACAGGAAATACCGAAGTTGTAGATGGTGAGACTTACACAAATGTCATTAAGATGAAATTAAGTCAAACCACCTCAATAAATGGAGTGACTAGTTCAGCTGCAGATACCGAATATTGGTTTGCTAAAAATGTTGGTCCAATTAAAAATGTAATCACATCAGGTGCGACATCTTATACAAACATACTTACAGATTATACTTTATTTTAAAAAGTTTGATATTTATTAATAGAAAATCCGTCGAAATGGCGGATTTTTTTTTGGCATAATCATTGTCCTATTTAAGAATAGTATAAATTAAACACCATAAATGAAGTTTTCTGCAGTGTAATTTCGCTTTACATCGATTTTAATTCAATAAATGTATCGCAAAACTTATATTTGCTTGAAAATTGCAGTTAAATTAATGTCATATTGACTCATTACAACCTATGTCAAATCAAAAAATTATAGCCTTTGACAATTTGTCACTTCAAGAATTTGATTCTGAAGCCGAATTGATTCCCTTATTAACTCCAGAAGATGAAGAAGAAATGGCTAACGAAGAATTACCTTCGTTTTTACCAATACTTCCTTTAAGAAATACCGTTTTGTTTCCCGGAGTAGTTATTCCAATTACTGCTGGTAGAGATAAATCTATAAAACTTATTAACGAAGCCAATGCTGGAAATAAAATCATTGGAGTTGTTGCTCAAAAAAATGAAGAAGACGAAGATCCATCTGTAAACGATATTAATCACGTTGGTACTGTTGCTAGAATTTTGAGAGTGCTAAAAATGCCAGATGGTAACGTAACCGTTATTTTACAGGGGAAAAAGCGTTTTGAAATAGATTCAGTTATTTCGGAAACGCCATTTATCACAGCCAATATCAAGGAAGTTCCTGAGAAACGTCCAGGAAAACAAGACACCGAATTTCAAACTATTATCGATTCAATCAAGGAATTGGCTATTGAAATAATTAAAGAAAGTCCGAATATTCCGACCGAAGCCACTTTTGCTATAAAAAACATTGAAAGTCAGTCCTTCTTAATCAATTTTGTTTCTTCTAATATGAATCTTTCTGTAGAAGAAAAACAAAGTTTATTAATGATGAATGTTCTGAAAGAGCGCGCCCTCGAAACGCTACGTTTTATGAATGTTGAATTGCAAAAGCTAGAGCTTAAAAACGATATTCAATCTAAAGTGCGTTTTGATTTAGACCAGCAGCAACGCGAATATTTCTTGCACCAGCAAATGAAAACCATTCAAGAAGAATTGGGTGGCGTTTCTAATGAGCAGGAATTTGAGGAAATGCGCACTCGTGCAAAAGCCAAAAAATGGGACGAAAAAACCAGCAAACATTTCGAAAAGGAATTTTCTAAGTTGCAACGAATGAATCCTCAGGCACCAGATTTTGGTATTCAAAGAAATTATTTGGATTTATTTTTAGATTTACCTTGGAATAAATATTCTAAAGATAATTTTGACTTAAAACACGCTCAAAAAGTTTTAGACAGAGACCATTTTGGATTGGAAGATGTAAAAAAGCGAATGATCGAACATTTGGCAGTTTTAAAACTTAGAAATGATATGAAATCGCCAATCATTTGTTTAACTGGACCTCCAGGTGTTGGAAAAACATCTATTGGAAAATCGGTTGCCGAAGCTTTAGGTAGAGAGTATGTTAGAATTTCACTCGGTGGTTTGCGTGACGAGGCAGAAATAAGAGGTCACAGAAAAACCTATATTGGCGCAATGCCTGGTAGAATTATTCAAAGCATCAAAAAAGCACAAACTTCGAATCCAGTTTTTATTTTGGATGAAATTGATAAACTTTCGGTAAGCAATCAAGGTGATCCATCTTCGGCTTTGTTAGAAGTTTTAGATCCTGAGCAAAACAGTGCTTTTTATGATAATTTCTTAGAAATGGGTTATGATTTGTCAAAAGTTATGTTCATTGCAACTTCTAATACAATGTCAACCATTCAACCTGCCTTGAAAGATAGAATGGAAGTTATAAAAATGTCAGGTTATACAACCGAAGAAAAAGTTGAAATTGCTAAACAACATTTGTTTCCAAAGCAGTTAAAAGAACACGGTTTAACTTCTAAAGATTTAACAATCGGAAAGAAAGAGTTAGAAAAAATCGTTGAAGGTTACACACGTGAATCTGGTGTTAGAAGCTTAGAACAAAAAATTGCACAAGTAATTAGAAATGCTGCCAAATCGGTTGCAATGGAAGAAGAATATAACAAGAAAGTTACAACCGATGATATAATCAATGTTTTAGGATCTCCAAAACTCGAACGTGATAAAGCAGAAGGTAACGATGTTGCAGGTGTAGTTACAGGCTTGGCTTGGACATCAGTTGGTGGTGATATTCTTTTTATTGAGTCATTGATTTCCAAAGGCAAAGGTTCACTTACTTTAACAGGTAATTTAGGCACAGTAATGAAAGAATCTGCGACAATTGCCTTAGAATATATAAAAGCTAATGCAGAATCATTCGGATTAAATCAGGAAGTTCTTTCTAAATATAATATTCATTTACACGTTCCAGAAGGCGCAACCCCAAAAGATGGTCCAAGTGCCGGAATAGCGATGCTAACCTCATTAGTTTCTCTTTTAACACAACGAAAAATTAAAAAAGGAATAGCAATGACTGGTGAAATCACTTTGCGTGGAAAAGTTTTGCCAGTTGGAGGAATCAAAGAAAAAATTCTAGCTGCAAAAAGAGCTAACGTTAAAGAAATTATTTTATGTCACGAAAACAAAAGTGACATCGAAGAAATCAAACCTAATTATCTTGACGGATTAACGTTTCATTATGTGAAAGAAATGAGTGAAGTTATAGCTATTGCTGTGACAGATCAAAAGGTAAAGAATGCTAAAATTTTAGAGTAAAAAAGAATTATAAGTTTTAAAGGCGTGAGAAAAACCTCATGCCTTTTTTATTTTTAGGTTATCTTTAAAAATAATATCTTCGCATTTCCGTTATAGGTTATGTAAATTGCTATTTTTTGTATGTTTAAAAAACTATTTATCTCTTATTTTTTACTTTTTTGTGCCATTTCTTATGCGCAATTAGGAGGTAAGTCAGTATATCAATTTTTAAACCTTGTTACTTCACCACGACAAGCGGCTTTGGGCGGAAAAGTCATTACAATCTACGATAATGATGTCAATCAAGTACATTTCAATCCTGCCACAATTAATGCTGAAATGGACAACCATTTGTCTTTAAATTACGGAAGTTATTTTGGGGAAGTCACCTATGGAACTGCTGCTTATGCTTATACTTACGACCGACATTTGCAAACCTTTCACGCTGGAGTAAATTATGTAAACTACGGAAATTTTGATGGTTACGACGAAAATGGTCTAGCCACATCTTCATTCACAGGAAGTGAAATTGCACTTTCTTTTGGTTATGCTTACAATATTCCTTTTACAAGTTTTTATTTTGGAGCCAATGCCAAATTGATTTCGTCCACTTTAGAAAGTTATAATTCGTTTGGTGGTGCCGCCGATTTCGGATTTTTATTTATCGATGAACCTAATGATGTTAATTGGGGTTTGGTTGTTAGAAATGTTGGAACCCAGTTTACAACCTATGCAGGAACTCAAGAGAAATTGCCACTTGAAGTTTTGATTGGTGTTTCTCAAGAAGTCGAAAATGTTCCGTTGCGATGGCATCTAACTTTAGAAAATTTACAACAATGGAAACTTGGTTTTTCTAATCCGAATCGAGCCATTGGAAGCATTGACGGCGAAGCTACTCAGGAAAAAGTTGGATTTTTAAACAATGCTCTGCGACACGTAGTTTTGGGTGCTGAATTATTTCCAACAAAAGGAATAAACGTTAGACTTGGATATAATTTTAGACGAGCAGAGGAATTGCGAATTGTAGATCAAAGGAATTTCTCAGGAATTTCTCTTGGTTTAGGATTAAAGATGGGAAAGATGAAATTTAATTATTCCTATTCAAGATATACTTTAGCAGGAAATACAAGTCTTTTCGGACTTACAATTGATTTTTCAGATAATAGTTATTAAATAAACATACATTGAAAAAAATTACAATCGCTGTGGATGGTTTTTCTTCCACCGGAAAAAGCACCTTAGCCAAACAACTTGCCGCACATTTAGGATATGTTTATGTCGATACTGGCGCTATGTATCGAGCTGTAACACTATTTGCTATGCAAAAAGAATACATCACTTCATCACATTTTGATAAACAAGCCTTGATAGATGATTTATCAAATATCAAATTACATTTTCAATTCAATGCCGATTTAGGGTTTGCTGAAATGTATCTTAACGATATTAATGTCGAAAATGAAATTAGAACTATCGAAGTATCGAGTTTTGTTAGTAAAGTAGCCGAAGTTTCTGAAGTTCGTGCTAAATTGGTAGAACAACAACAAGAAATGGGCAAAAATAAAGCGATTGTAATGGATGGTCGTGATATTGCAACCGTTGTTTTCCCTGATGCTGAACTTAAAATATTTATGACCGCAAGTGCCGAAACAAGAGCACAACGTCGTTTTGATGAATTGCAGGCTAAAGGCGACGAAGTTTCTTATGAAGAGGTTTTAAAAAATGTTCAAGAACGCGATTATATTGATACGCATAGAGCAGACTCTCCTTTAATTATTGACGAAGATGCTATTGAAATCGATAATTCTTATCTTTCAAGAGAAGAGCAATTTGCAGCAGTTTTGGATTTAGTGGATGAAATAATTAATCAGTAAACCGAAATTTCTATTATTTATTTCACTTTTTCAATATCTTCAATTTTGGAATTTAGAATTTAACTTTTGTATTTTTAAATCTACCATTTGTAATTTTCAATTTATCATTTGGAAATTTAGATAATAATAGTAGATTTACAATCTATTTACATTACAAAAACATATTTATTATGAGTATCAAGTTTAGGTTAACTTTAATGAGTTTTCTTCAGTTCTTTGTTTGGGGTGCTTGGTTGATAACAGTTGCGAATTATTGGTTTGGAACTAAACAATGGAGTGGTGCTGAATTTGGCGCTATTTTTTCAACATTAGGAATTTCTTCTATAATTATGCCAGCCATTACTGGAATCATTGCTGATAAATACATTAACGCTGAAAAATTGTATGGCGTTCTTCATATTTTAGGAGGAATTGCTTTGCTTTATATTCCTCAAGTAGATAATCCTACGACATTTTATTATGTAATTTTTGCTGCAATGTTGTGCTATATGCCAACGATTTCATTGTCAAATTCGGTAGCTTACAACATATTAAAAACTAACAATTATGATGTTGTAAAGGTTTTTCCACCCATTAGAGTTTGGGGAACAATTGGTTTTATTGCTGCTATGTGGATAACCAATTTGACCGATAATAAAGCGTCTGCAAATATGTTTTACATTTCGGCTTTTGCTGCTTTTGCATTGGGATTTTATTCTTTTTCATTACCAAAATGTCCACCACAAAAACTAATTTCAGACGATGCCTCATTTGGTGAAAAATTTGGATTGAGTGCATTTAAATTATTTGGAACCTACAAAATGGCATTGTTCTTTATTTTCTCAATGTTTTTAGGAGGTGCGCTACAATTAACTAATATGTATGGTGATCTTTTTTTGTCAGAATTTGAAAAAGTTCCACAATATGCTGAATTAGTCAAAAGATTTGATATGAAATTTATTCCAGAATTATTAAAAATTGAAGGTCTTTTAAATAAATTGGAGTATATTTTTAGTTACCCTAATTTACTATCAACTCTGGTCATAAAGTATTCAACAATAATTATGTCTATTTCACAAATATCGGAGACATTATTCATATTGGCTATTCCTTTTTTCTTAAAGCGTTTTGGTATTAAGCAAGTAATGTTAATATCAATGATTGCTTGGGTTTTACGTTTCGGACTGTTTGCGTACGGAAATCCTGCGGAAGGTTTGTGGATGATTATCGTTTCATGTATTGTTTACGGAATGGCATTTGACTTTTTTAATATTTCAGGTTCGTTGTTTGTTGAAACTACAACTGATTCTAAAATTCGTTCCTCTGCACAAGGTTTATTTATGATGATGTCTAACGGATTTGGCGCTTTTTTTGGCGGTTTAATTAGTGGAATTGTAATTGATACTTATTTTACAAATAATGGCGCTAGAGATTGGCATAATATCTGGTTGGCTTTTGCAGGTTATGCTTTAGTAATTGCTATTTTATTTGCGATTTTCTTCAAACACAAACACAATCCTGATGAAGTGGCGAATGTAAGTCACTAAAAAAAAAAATATAAATCCGATAGTTTTAATTATCGGATTTTTTATTCAATACAATTACTATCTAGCCCTGATTACTTCACAAAGTGTTTATTTTTCATTGGAGTTCAGTGAATGCTTTGCATTTGTAGTGGAAATTAAAATGCCTTCATTTTTTGAAGGCATTTTAATTGCAACGAAAAGCAGGAAAATGGAAACCAAGAAAGCTCCAAACCATTCGCTCTAATTAAAAATAATCTATTTTCTATATTCTCCTCTCTTTTTCTACTGCCATAATTTGCAGATTGACAAAAAAGTAGTACTTTTGCAATCCAAAATGCAGAGTAGAGTTTCGTTTGGAAATCAATTATTTATGTAAAACACTTTTGTTTTTCTATCGCTTAAAGAAACTCACGAAAAACAAAATACAAATTTTTTATCAGCATGTCTGAATTAAACAAAGATCAACAAGCGTTTTTAAACGAATTTAACTGGCACAATTACGCAGAAGGAATTGATGCAGTTGACGAGAAAAACTTACAAGAATTCGAAGAATTAGTTACTAAAACTTTTATTTCTACTGACCAAGAAGAAGTAGTTGAAGGTGTAGTAGTTAGAATTACTGAAAGAGACGCAATTGTTGACATTAATGCAAAATCGGAAGGTGTTATTTCTTTAAACGAATTCCGTTACAACCCAAACTTAAAAGTGGGTGACAAAGTAGAAGTATTAATTGACGTTCGTGAGGACAAAACAGGTCAGTTAGTATTATCTCACAGAAAAGCAAGAACTATCAAATCATGGGATAGAGTTATTTCTGCTAACGAAACTGGTGAAATTGTTACAGGTTTCGTAAAATGTAGAACTAAGGGTGGTATGATTGTAGATGTTTTCGGAATTGAAGCATTCTTACCAGGTTCACAAATTGATGTGAAACCAATCCGTGACTACGATGTATACGTAAACAAAAACATGGAATTCAAAGTTGTGAAAATCAACCACGAATTCAAAAATGTTGTTGTATCGCACAAAGCGCTTATCGAAGCAGATATCGAAGTTCAGAAAAAAGAAATTATTGGTCAATTAGAAAAAGGACAAGTATTAGAAGGTGTTGTTAAAAACATTACTTCTTATGGTGTGTTTATTGACTTAGG
>NZ_JAIXTJ010000053.1 GCF_027483985.1 Flavobacterium sp. | reverse complement strand
AATTGGTAATTGTTGCTTCTGCAACGCTTTCACCCATTTTAGGTAATTTCAATTCAAACTTTGCCATATCTTTAAACTAAAGTTGTGTTTTTTTATAATGATTGCAAAATTAGTAATTTAATCTTCATTTTATAAAGAATATACTAATTTTTTATAATGATAATTTCTCCTCTATCGATTGAATTATTGCTTCCTATTAAATAATTTGAATTAGGAATATAATTCTTAAATGTTAAATTTTTACATTTATTGGAAATCATAAAGTTGATAATCTCTTTGTAACTAAATGATTTGGTGTCAAAAATAATTTCGATATTGGAATTACTATTGTTTTTAAAATTAGAAAACTCATTCAAAATTCTAGTTTTCTTTGTCAAATTTAGTTGTAATTCTTGATTTGAAAAAATAATATATTCATCAATTTTTTTTGTTGAGTTTTGAGTTTGATTTTTCTTTAGTAATGAAAATAAAATCGCTCCAATTTTCATAAAAAAGTCAAATACAATCGATTTCACGAAATGCTTTTTGTAAAAAAATTGCATTGCTTCTTGAAAACGTTTCATATACTTTTCATCACGAATGGTGCTTTCGCCTTTGTAATGAATTACGGAAGTTTCGTGGAAATAATAATTACTTTTTTCTAGTTTTAGAGCCATATAACTTAAATCAATATCGTCGGAATACATAAAACAGTTTTCATCGAAACCACCAATTTCATTATACAATTCGCGTTTCATAACCATAAATGCACCAACAAGAATATCAACTTTTCCCGATTGATTTTCGGTTAAATGTTGGGCGTAATATTTTCCGAAAACATTAGAAAATTTATACAATCCGAAGATTTTTGTGAAGGCAACCCAAGGTGTCGGAATGCCGCGCTTACTTTCTGGTAGAAAATTTCCTGTTCCGTCAATTAATTTGCAACCTACTATTCCAATTGCGGAATTTGGCACTTCGACTGCGCTCAGTGTGACAAAATTTAGAATTTTTATAAAAGTATCTTCTGCTACAACAGTATCTGGATTTAGAATGCAGATGTATTCGCCTTTGGCTTGTGCAACTCCGATGCTATTTCCTTTTGGGAAACCTAAATTCTCTTTATTTTCAATGAGTTTTACGTTGGGAAACAATTCTTTCATCATCGCACAACTATCGTCAGATGAATTGTTGTCGATTACAATGATTTCGCCATCAATGTTTTCAAGTGCTTTTTGGACACTTAAAACACATTGCTCTAGAAAATAGCGCACATTATAATTAAGGATGATTACGGATAGTTGCATTGGACAAATTTAAAGCAACTTATTTAATTCTTCAGGATTTTTTTGATTGTTGAAAAAAAAGTGAAGTTCTATTATTTTTATGTCAGAATTAAAACTGTAGTATAAAGTAGTTTGTTTAGAAATAACTAGACAATAGACTTTAAGAGTTTTGCTATAAATGCCAATCTCAGGGTTTATTGATAATCTACTCAAATTTTCTTCAACTAAATCACTAAATTTTTTAACCTCATTGAAATTCCACTTAAATAAAATATAATTGATTTCTTCTTCAAGAGTTATTTGAGCTTTTACATCCCAAATTATGTCATAACTCATTTTAAAAAAGGATATTTTTCTTTTACATTTTTCATTACAACTTCGTGAGGAATTCCTTTTCCTTCTTTCAAATCTTTTTTGGACTTCTCTATAACTTTTGCAAATAGAGGATGATCTTCAATATTGACATAGATTTTCTCTGAAGAATATTCCGTAATTGGTTCTTCGACTTTATTCAAGTCTAGCTTTTTATCATTTTTATTTGAATTGTCGCTCATAGCAAATAGTTTTGAAACTCAAATATACAAATTAAATTTATTGTTGTTTTGAAATACGGAACAAAAATACAATACAATTGCTAGCTAGCCCTGATTGGAGGAAATGCCGTGCATAACGGAAAGCAGGAAAATGGATTACAAACAAATCCCTAACCATTCGCTCCTAATGAAATTAAAGATTGTTTCCTTGCTTTCAATGACTTACTTTTGCAAAAAAAATACACTTGTGAATTACCTTTCTGTAGAAAATATATCGAAATCATTTGGCGAACGAACGTTGTTTAAAGACATTTCGTTTGGAATTAATAAAGACCAAAAAATTGCTTTTATTGCCAAAAATGGCTCGGGAAAAACCCAAATAATGAAAATTATTAATGGCGACGATACGCCTGATACTGGGCAAGTTGTGATGAGAAAAGATATTAAAATGTCGTTTCTGTCGCAGGTTCCGCAGTTGCAAGATGAGTTGACGGTTGAGGAAAGTATTTTTGCAAGTGATAATGAAATTTTACACGTTATTGAGCGTTACGAAAAAGCACTTGAAAATCCTGAAGATAGCGAAGCTTATGAAAAAGCGTTTGACGATATGGATCGTTTTAATGCTTGGGATTTTGAAACGCAATTCAAACAAATTTTGTTCAAATTGAAGTTGGAAGATTTCAAATTGAAGGTTAAAAATATGTCTGGTGGACAGAAAAAACGTCTTTCATTGGCGATTATTTTGATTAATAAACCTGATTTATTGATTTTGGATGAACCTACCAATCACCTTGATTTAGAGATGATTGAATGGTTAGAAAGTTATTTTGCTAAAGAAAATGTTACGTTGTTTATGGTTACGCACGACCGTTTCTTTTTGGAGCGCGTTTGTAACGAAATCATAGAATTGGATAACGGAAAATTATACAGTTACAAAGGAAATTACTCTTATTATTTAGAGAAAAAAGAGGAACGTCAAATTTCTGAAAATGCAACGATTGATAAAGCCCAAAACCTTTTTGTAAAGGAATTGGCGTGGATGCGAAGACAACCGAAAGCACGAACAACTAAGTCAAAATCTCGTCAAGATGATTTTTATAAAATAAAAGAAGTTGCCGAAAGTCGAAGAAAAGAAAATAAAATCGAACTCGAAATTAATATGGAACGTCTTGGAAGCAAGATTATTGAGTTGCATAAAATTTCGAAAAAGTTTGGCGATAAAAAGATTTTAGAGAATTTTAGTTTCGATTTTCAGCGTGGTGCGCGAATTGGGATTATTGGTAAAAACGGAACTGGAAAATCGACATTTTTGAACTTGTTGACACAAACTATTCCGACTGATTCTGGGAAAGTGGTCACTGGTGATACGATTAAAATTGGTTATTACACGCAAAGCGGAATTAACCCAAAACCGGGACAACGCGTAATCGATATTATAAAGGAATACGGAGAATACATTCCGTTGATGAAAGGAAAATTGATTTCGGCAAGTCAATTATTAGAGCGATTTTTATTTGATAGCAAAAAACAATATGATTTTGTTGAAAAACTTTCTGGTGGCGAATTGAAACGATTGTATTTATGTACGGTTTTGATTCAGAATCCAAATTTCTTAATTTTGGATGAGCCAACGAACGATTTGGATATTGTAACGTTGAATGTACTAGAAAGTTTCTTATTGGATTTTCCAGGTTGTTTGCTTGTAGTTTCGCACGATCGCTATTTTATGGATAAAATTGTTGATGATTTATTCGTTTTTAGAGGCGATGGTATTGTAGAGAATTTTCCTGGAAATTACTCTGATTTTAGAGCGTATGAAGATTCGGCTGAACCAGCAAATAAAGACGATAACAAGGAAAAGAACAATTGGAAAACTAAAACTATTTCATCTGGTTTAGACTTTAATGAACAAAAAGAATTCAATAAAATCGAAAAAGAAATTAAAGATTTAGAATACCAGAAGAAACAAATCGAACAATTATTTTCTGAGGGAAAAGTAGCAGATAAGGATATTGAAGCGAAAGCAAATGAATTGCAAAAAATAATTCAAACTATGGAACAGAAAGAAGAACGATGGTTTGAGCTTTCTTCAAAAATGGAATAATAAAAAGTAAGTAGTGATTAGTAATTAGTGAATAGCAAGACTAATTACTAATCACTAATTACTAATCACTAGAAAATGCTGTTTCAAATAAAATCATATCTAAACTTCCTCTGGAACTCCAAGAATCAACACGGAGTGCATTCGCCGTTTGTGTACAATTTAGTTACGAAATGTTTTTATGATAAAAGAAAACATCCAGAATATTCCATTCTAAAAAACTACCGAAATTCACTTTTACAAAACAAAAACACCATTGAAGTAACCGATTTTGGTGCTGGTTCACGAGTTTTTAAAAGTAACACACGACCTGTAAATCAAATTGCAAAAAACGCTGGAATTTCTCCAAAAAGAGCGCAACTATTATTTAGAATTGTAAACTATTTTCAGCCAGAAACTATTCTAGAAATTGGAACTTCGTTAGGATTAGCAACTTCTGCCCTATCATTGGGACTCGAGTCGAAGACGAACAGAGCGAAGCTAAATAAAAATGCACAGATTATCACTTTAGAAGGTTGTCCTCAAACAATGGCAATTGCAAAAAATCAACTTCAATCGCAAAATCTAAATAACATCGAATTTGTAAATACTGAATTTTCAAGTTATCTACATAACTGCCAACTGAACACTGAACACTGCCAACTAATTTATTTCGACGGCAATCATTCTAAAAAAGCAACTTTACAGTACTTCGAACTTTTACTACCTTCAATTACCAAAGATTCTGTTTGGATTTTTGACGATATTCATTGGAGTAAAGATATGGAAGAAGCCTGGGAAATTATTAAAAATCATCCAAAAGTTACCGTTACTATTGACACTTTTCAATGGGGAATTGTTTTCTTTAGAACCGAGCAAGAGAAAGAACATTTTGTGATTAGAACATAAAAAAATGACAACCATCGCTGATTGTCATTTTTCTGAATTAATATTTATGCTTTAACCCTTTATTCTTTTGCTTCAGCAGTTTCTCTACTTTTTGCACCTACTCTATTCAGTTTAAACATTGGTCCAAATTTGAATTTAATAGAAGCTATTTTATTATTATCTTCCGTAGTTAATCCTTCTTTTTCAACCCTATTTTTTCTGCTGTCTAATGCTTCATACATTAACTTTATTTCATCATAATCCTCTCTAGAAAAATCACCTTTATTTTTTTTGTAAGATTCAAAGAAGGTGTCATAGGTACTTAAAATATTGTCTTTATTTACCCACGCAAAACTCATATCATCTCCAATTTTTCCTGCACCAAAAAGTCTATCACGCAAAAGTTGACTTGGTGTTGAAACTGTTTTAGCCGATGTATTTGGCACTTCTCTCTTGCTTTCAACAGTAGTTTTAATGACATTATAATCAGCATCATAAGAATCTAATTTTTCTTGACCTGATGCTTTTTCTTTTTCATCAAGAGCATTTAAAGCATCTTTCGCACTAGTTGATTTTGTATCATAATCAGTAGCAATTTGATCCCAATTATCATTCATTGCCATTTCGTCAACTGATTTTAAAGAATCAACATAACGCTCTAACTCGCTTATCCTTTTATCAGCCATTTCTTTATCTTTGTTTTGACAAGAAACAACGACTACTAGAACCATTGAAAATAAACCTAATCTAAATGTACCTCTTTTCATAATTTGAATGTTATATTGTTTGGGACAAAACTAGCGCCACTTTCAAGTTGTAATGTTATATAATTAAATCTTATATTTACATAAATCTTTTTGCATCAATAGTGTAACTTTATAACTGTTTTTAGTACTAATAATTCATAATCAAAATAAAATGTCAAATCCACTTATAAACATCACCAACATTAAACGAGATTTTGTTCTAGGTAGCGAAATTATTAATGTACTTAAAGGAATCGATTTACAAATCAACAAAGGCGAATATGTCGCACTTATGGGACCATCAGGTTCCGGAAAATCAACTTTAATGAACCTTTTAGGATGTCTTGATACACCAACATCAGGAAGTTATATACTAAACGGAAAAGACGTTTCTAAAATGCACGACGATGATCTTGCCGAAATTCGTAATAAAGAAATTGGATTCGTGTTTCAAACATTTAATCTTTTGCCACGAACAACCGCTCTAGATAATGTTGCATTACCTATGATCTACGCAGGTTATTCTAAATCAGATCGAAATAAACGTGCTACCGAAGTACTGACTCAAGTAAACTTATCTGATAGAATGGACCACCAACCCAACCAACTTTCAGGTGGACAACGTCAACGTGTTGCAGTAGCGCGTGCTTTGGTCAACAAACCTTCCATTATTCTTGCTGATGAACCAACTGGAAATCTAGATAGTAAAACGTCTATCGAAATAATGAAACTTTTTGGAGATATTCACGCTGCAGGAAACACTGTAATTTTAGTAACTCACGAAGAAGATATTGCTAAATATGCTCACAGAGTTATTCGCTTGCGCGATGGATTAATAGAGAGTGATACGCCAAATACTGATCATCTATAATTTTATCGATAGATAAGTTTGATAATGAAAAAAGCTTTCATTTTTATGAGTTTATGGTGCATTACAACTACTTGTTTCGCACAAAATGACATTCATAAAAAAGCAACAGATTCTTTTATTCTACATTACAACAACAACGATTTTGAAATGATTTACAACTCATTTTCAACAACGATGCAAAAATCTCGTCCCAAAAATTACTTTTTTAGCTTGTTCAATAAGGTTAAAAAAGAGCACGGAAAATTAATGTTTTTAGAGCAAACAGATTATCAAGAAAACAGTCAAATGAAATCGAGAGGCCAATATTACGGACACTTTGAAACGGGAAAACTGCAAATTAAGATAACAGCTAATGCAAAAGGAGAGATTATTGGACTATATATTTTAAAAGACAAAATAGTGTTGTAAGGAGCGAATCGCTTGGGCTTTATCAGCAATCCATATTCCTGCCATACGAAGTAGTCTCGTTAAAAAACGAGAGCTACTTTCTCCTGTCAGGGCTAGTTAACATTCCATTTTAATTTTTGTTATCTTTGAAAAAAGAAATTCTAGTTTAAAATAAACTCTTAAACTTTTAACCTTCTAAACTTTTAAACATTTACATGAAAGTATATACAAAAACTGGCGACACAGGCACAACAGCACTTTTTGGCGGAACAAGAGTTCCAAAACACCACATCCGAATTGAAAGCTATGGAACTGTTGATGAACTCAACTCACACATTGGGTTAATTCGCGACCAAGAAATCAACACTTTATACAAAAACGTTTTAATTGAAGTCCAAGACCGACTTTTTACGGTAGGCGCAATTTTAGCAACGCCACCAGATAAAGAGACTTTACAAAATGGTGAAAAAAGACTTCAAAATCTAGGAATATTAGAATCAGATATTGATTATCTTGAAAATCAAATTGATTTAATGGAAGAATCTTTACCGCAAATGACACACTTTGTGCTTCCCGGCGGACACACAACTGTGTCATATTGTCATATCGCTCGTTGTGTTTGCCGTCGTGCCGAGCGTTTAGCAGTACATCTAAATGACATAGAACCAACCGATGAACTCGTAATTAAGTACCTAAACCGACTTTCTGACTACCTTTTTGTCTTGGCACGAAAGTTGTCCTACGATTTAAACGCTGATGAAGTGCAATGGATTCCAAGAAAATAGTCTCTTATAGCTTCAAAAGTAAAATTGCAAATTGCACGAAATATTTTCTTAAATGCTAGTAAAATAGAGCATTTTTGGTTTAAAGAATTTAAAATTTGGAATTTAAAAAAAGACGTTCTTAAACTTAATCGTAAAATAAATCATTTTTTACTTGACTTTTTCAGTAATAAATTTATTTTTGCATAAATTATAAAATCGAAAGCAGATGTATTGGACATTAGAATTAGCATCTTATTTAAGTGATGCACCGTGGCCTGCAACCAAAGATGAACTTATAGACTACGCAATTAGAGCTGGTGCGCCGCTTGAAGTTGTTGAAAACCTTCAGTCAATTGAGGATGAAGGCGAAATATATGAATCAATGGAAGAAATTTGGCCAGATTATCCAACTGACGAAGATTATCTTTGGAATGAGGATGAATATTAAAAAAAAATAAACTAACACAACAGAAAAAAGTCTCCTTTGGGGCTTTTTTTTTGTTTAAATTCGCATTCCCAAACTATTGGGAAACTAAATATTAAATACAAACCATTATGAGTTTCATAAATAGCATACTTAAAGCATTTGTCGGAGATAAATCTCAAAAAGATGTAAAAGCAATTCAACCGCTTGTCACTAAAATTAAATCATATGAAAGTGCTTTAATGTCGTTGTCTCACGACGAATTAAGAGCTAAAACCATCACTTTCAAAGAAAAAATCAAAGAAGCAAGAGCTGATAAAGATTTAAAAATTTCAGATTTAAAATTAGATGCTGAAAGAACTTCTGATATTGACGATAGAGAGGAAATCTACAACAGAATCGATGCTTTAGAAAAAGAAGCTTATGATATTTCTGAAAAAGTATTAATGGAAATTCTTCCTGAAGCATTTGCAGTGGTAAAAGAAACTGCTAGACGTTTCAAAGAAAATACAACAATTACCGTTACTTCAACCGAAAAAGATAGAGAATTATCGGCTACAAAACCTTATATCACCTTAGTTGGTGACCAAACTAATTGGGCTAATTCATGGAATGCAGCTGGAAAAGAAATCACTTGGGACATGATTCATTATGATGTTCAATTAATTGGTGGAATTGTTTTACATCAAGGAAAAATTTCTGAAATGCAAACCGGTGAAGGTAAAACATTAGTAGCTACACTTCCACTCTACTTGAACGCTTTGACTGGAAATGGTGTGCACTTAGTAACCGTAAATGACTATTTAGCAAAACGTGATAGCACCTGGAAAGCGCCACTTTTCGAATTCCACGGATTAACTGTTGATTGCATCGATAACCACTCTCCAAACTCTGACGCCAGAAGAAAAGCTTATGAAGCAGACATCACTTATGGTACAAATAACGAATTCGGATTTGATTATTTGAGAGACAATATGGCTCATTCACCAGAAGATTTAGTACAAAGAAAACACAATTATGCAATTGTCGACGAGGTTGACTCGGTTTTAATTGATGATGCGAGAACACCTTTGATCATTTCAGGTCCAGTTCCAGATGGTGATAGACACGAGTTTAATGAACTAAAACCAAAAATCGAAAATCTTTACAACCTTCAACGTCAATTAGCCAACGGATTTTTAACCGAAGCTAAACGTTTAATAAAAGAAGGAAATACTAAAGAAGGTGGATTCCAATTACTAAGAGCTTATCGTTCTTTGCCTAAAAACAAAGCATTGATTAAGTTTTTAAGTGAAGAAGGAATCAAACAATTACTTCAAAAAACTGAAAATGAATACATGCAAGATAACAATCGCAAAATGCCAGAAGTGGATGAAGCATTGTATTTTGTAATTGAAGAAAAAAATAATCAGGTAGAATTAACCGATAATGGTATCAAATTTTTATCGCAAGATACTGACGAAAATTTCTTCGTCTTACCAGATATCGGAACCGAAATTGCCAATATTGAAAAACTAAGTCTTGAAAAAGATAAAGAAGCCGAAGCTAAAGAGAAATTATTTCAAGATTTCGGAATCAAATCAGAAAGAATTCATACGTTAACACAATTATTAAAAGCTTATACTTTATTTGAAAAAGATGTAGAGTACGTAATAATGGATAATAAAATCCTAATTGTCGACGAGCAAACCGGACGTATAATGGATGGAAGACGTTATTCTGACGGATTACACCAAGCCATTGAAGCTAAAGAAAAAGTAACTATTGAAGCAGCAACACAAACCTTTGCAACTATTACATTACAGAATTATTTCCGTATGTATAGCAAATTAGGTGGAATGACCGGTACAGCAGTCACAGAAGCTGGAGAATTATGGGAAATTTACAAACTAGACGTTGTAGAAATTCCAACCAATAGAGGAATGTTGCGTGAAGATAAAGAAGATTTAATATACCGCTCAGTTCGTGAAAAATTCAATGCAGTAATTGAAGATGTAACCCAACTTTCAGCGTCAGGAAGACCAGTTTTAATTGGAACAACATCTGTTGAGATTTCAGAATTACTGAGTAGAATGTTGAAAATGCGCGGTGTTGCACACAACGTTTTGAATGCAAAAATGCACAAAAGTGAAGCCGAAATTGTTGCCGAAGCAGGAAAACCTGGAGTAGTGACAATTGCAACCAATATGGCAGGTCGTGGTACCGATATTAAACTTACTCCAGAAGTTAAAGCTGCTGGTGGTTTAGCAATTATTGGTACAGAACGTCACGATTCTCGTCGTGTTGACCGTCAGTTACGTGGTCGTGCAGGACGTCAAGGTGATCCAGGAAGTTCTCAATTTTACGTTTCATTAGAAGATAATTTAATGCGACTTTTTGGCTCAGACAGAGTGGCTAAAATTATGGATAGAATGGGCTTAAAAGAAGGTGAAGTAATTCAGCATTCAATGATGACGAAGTCTATCGAAAGAGCTCAGAAAAAAGTAGAGGAAAACAACTTTGGTACTCGTAAACGTTTATTAGAATATGATGACGTTATGAATGCGCAAAGAGAGGTAGTTTACAAGCGTCGACGTCACGCACTTCACGGCGAACGTTTGAAACTTGATATTGCTAACATGATGTATGACACCTGCGAGGTAATCGTTGGTGATAATAAAGCTTCAAATGATTTCAAAAACTTCGAGTTTGAATTGATTCGCTTTTTCTCAATAACATCTCCTGTATCTGAAAGTGATTTTGCTAGATCTTCTGAAATGGAATTAACCGGAAAAGTATACAAAGCAGCAATGCAATATTATACTGAAAAAACTGAAAGAAGCGCCAGAGAAGCAATGCCTATTATTGCTAATGTTTACGAACAAGAAGGTAACAAGTTTGAAAGAATTATTGTTCCTTTTACCGATGGAATTAAATCATTGAATGTAGTAACTGATTTGAAAAAAGCTTACGATTCAAAAGGTGCTCAATTAGTTGCCGATTTTGAAAAAAATATCACACTTGCCATCGTTGATGAAGCTTGGAAAAAACACTTACGTAAAATGGACGAATTGAAACAATCAGTTCAATTGGCCGTACACGAACAAAAAGATCCATTACTAATCTATAAGTTGGAAGCTTTTAAATTGTTTAGATCAATGCTTGATGGTGTAAACAAAGAAGTTATTTCGTTTCTATTCAAAGGAGATTTACCACAGCAGCAAAACATTCAAGAAGCAAGAACGGAAGTACGTCAAAATGACAATTACACGGAATCAAGAAATGAAATTTCTAACAGCGAAGAATTAGCAGCTCAAAACAGAGAAGCTGGTCAAACTCAACCACGTCAAGTAACGGAAACTATTGTTCGTGATCAACCAAAAATAAATAGAAACGATAACGTTACTATAAAACACATTATGAGTGGAAAAACTGAAGTAATGAAATACAAAAAAGCTGAAAGTCTTTTAGCAAATGGCGAATGGGTTTTAGTTAATGACTAATATCTTAAAGACAAACTATTTATTTTAGTTCGGCTTGATAAAAAATAAAATCCTCAATTGTAATTTCAATTGAGGATTTTTTATATTTGAAAAGTAAAAATTGCAATTGTTACGTTAAGAAAATGATAATACAGACATTACCTGAAGAATTAACAAAAATAAATCACACAGAAATTCAACTGTATGAATACCATATTTCACAAAGTTTAGAAAAAAATAAGGTCCAATTATCTACAAATGTATTCAGCTTTCTAATCGAAGGCACCAAAGAATTAATAACTAATAATAGCTCCACTACCATAGAAAGTGATAAATTTTTAATCATCAAATCGGGAAACTGTTTGATGAGTGAAAACATCTCCTTAAGTCAAAATTATAAAAGTATGCTATTGTTTTTTTCGGATGATATGTTGAAAAATTTCATAGACAAATACGGCTTAAAAACCGATTCCAAGGCTACCTTATCTGACTTTTTAATATGTGACTATGATCCAACAATAATTGATTTTGTTAAGAGTTTAGAAAGTCTAAAACAACAACCAACTGATTTTTTAGAAAAAATATTACCTATTAAGTTTGAAGAAGTACTGCTCTATCTTGTTCAGAAAAAAGGAGCTAATTTTTTGAGTGAATTCATCAATACGAACAAGAAAACTTCAGATAACTTTGTCAACATTGTGAAAAAAAACGCGCTCAATAATTTAAAAATAAATGAAATTGCATTCTTATGCAACATGAGTACTTCAACATTTAAAAGATACTTCGAAAAAGAATTTAAAACCAGTCCAAATCGATGGTTTTTAGAAAAAAGATTAGAACACGCAACCTATCTTTTAAATTCGAAAAACCTTCGCCCATCCGACATCTACCATCAGGTGGGCTTCGAAAATTTGTCTAGTTTTATTCAAGCTTTTAAGCATCAATTTGGTCAAACGCCTAAACAATGGCAAATATCAAATTGAACTTTTATCAACACTTTTTGAACTTTTATAAAAACTAGTTTAGTTAATTAATTGTGACATTTGCCATTATTAATTAAATAGCTAAGTTATGTTCAAGAAAAATTTATTACTAATTGGTTTACTATTCATTTTTGTAAAAGCTAATGCACAACAAACTTTTACATTAAAAAGTAACGATTTGGGTGGCTCATTCACTAAAAAAAATGAATTTAAAGGATTTGGTTGCGATGGAGAAAACGCTTCACCACAACTAAGTTGGGCTAATGCACCAGAAGGTACTAAAAGTTTTGCAATTACATGTTATGATCCTGACGCACCTACTGGAGCAGGATGGTGGCATTGGGTTGTTTTTGATTTACCACAAAATACTACAGAAATTATTTCTAAAGCTGGAAATCCTTTATTAAACTTACTACCAAAAGGAGCAATTCAAAGTAGTACAAGTTTTGGCGGTACAGGATTTGGTGGTCCTTGTCCTCCGAAAGGTCACGGTATTCACACCTATATTTTCACGGTTTATGCGCTGAAAACAGACAAACTTGGATTAGATGCTACAGCAAATCCAGAATTAGTAGGATATTATTTATGGCAAAATACCATAGCTAAAGCAACGATTGTTGCCTATTACCAAAGATAATTCATTAACAATAAAAATAAAAAAAATTATGGCATCAATAAGAAGAGCATCGGCCGTGTGGAAAGGAAGCGGACTTGAAGGAAGTGGAACATTAAATACTTCTAACAAATTCTTTAACAACACACCTTATAGTTTTAAAACGAGATTTGAAAATGAAGATGGTGTACAAGGCACAAATCCGGAAGAATTAATTGCAGCAGCACACAGCGGTTGTTATGCAATGGCGTTAAGCTTTGCACTAGCCAACGCAGGTTTTACAGCTGATGAACTAAACGTTACAGCAAAAGTTACATTAGACGCCGTTGAACATGGTTTTGAAATTACTCAAATTGAACTAAATCTTGATGCAAAAGTTTCAGGAATTTCAGAAGATCAATTTAATGAACTTGCAGAAGGAGCAAAAGTAGGATGTCCGATAAGTAAAGCATTAAGTGCCACAACTATTATATTAACCAAAAAATTAACTAACTAAAAATTATGAATATTACTTTAAGTCAAGCAGAAGCTGTAATTGAGGCAGCAAAAAAAAGAGCAGCAGCGATAGATACTAAAATGGATATTTGCGTAGTAGATGCAGGCGCAAATTTAGTTGCATTTGCAAGAATGGATGGCGCATGGATTGGATCTATTGATATTTCATTTAAAAAAGCTAAGACTAGTGCTTGGTTTACAATGGATACAGCATCATTAACACCTCTAGTAAAACCAGATGCTCCTTTATTCAATATTGAGCACAGTAACGGTGGATTGATAACTTTTCCTGGTGGCGTGGTTATAAAAAACAGCGAAGGTGAAGTAATTGGTGCTATTGGTGTAAGTGGTAGCTCTGTAGAAAACGATCACGACGTAGCCGTTGCAGGAGCAAGTGCTCTGTAATAACTAATTGTGTATAAAATACAATCCTCAATTGTGAAAGCAGTTGAGGATTTTTTTATATTTGAAAAAAATATCAATATATGTTTGAAAACAAAACATTAGCCGATCAAGAAAACCCCAAAACAGTACAAGAGTTTGTTTTATCAAGTTTACTTGCAGAACAACCAAGAAGACACATTATTGCAGCATTAATAGAGAAAGGAATAGATGAAGAAACTGCCAATAAATTAGTTGATGCTGGCGAAGACAAACTAATGAGTGCTGAACGATCTGCAGCAAATAAAGACATAATTTATGGCGCTATTTGGCTTGTGGCTGGAATTGCAATTACTTTTTCAGGCATCGGATTTATAACTTACGGCGCAATTATATATGGTTTAATTAGATTATTCAAAGGATTAAGTAATACAAATATTTTTTAAAATAAACATGCAAAACATCATCGACCGCTTTATAAGCTACGTCATTATCGATACCGAATCGGATGCAAATTCTACTACCACACCAAGTACAAAAAAACAACTAGACCTTGCCAATTTATTAGTAACAGAATTAAATAACATCGGTTTATCTGATGTTTCTATTGACGAAAATGGTTATGTTATGGGTACTTTACCAAGCAATGTAGACCACGAAGTTCCTACCATTGGATTTGTTTCACATTATGATACTTCACCTGATTTTACTGGTAAAGATGTAAAACCTCAAATCATAGAAAATTATGATGGAGGCGATATTGTTTTAAATAAAGAACAAAACATCATTCTTTCTCCAAGTTATTTTAAAGATTTATTATTATACAAAGGTCAAACTTTAATTACTACAAACGGATTGACTCTTTTAGGAGCTGACGATAAAGCCGGATTAACTGAGATTGTTTCTGCAATGGAGTATTTAATGCAACATCCTGAAATTAAGCACGGTAAAATTAGAGTCGGGTTTACACCTGATGAAGAAATTGGACGTGGCGCAGATATTTTTGATGTTGAAAAATTTGGTGCTCAGTGGGCTTACACAATGGATGGTAGTCAAATTGGCGAATTGGAATATGAAAATTTTAATGCCGCTGGAGCTAAAATTACTTTCAAAGGAAAAAGCGTTCATCCCGGATATGCAAAAGGAAAAATGATCAACTCGATGTTGATTGCAAATGATTTTATCAATGCGCTACCAAAAAATGAAATCCCACAGGAAACCGTTGATTATGAAGGATTTTATCACGTTGTAGGACTTTCAGGAAGTATTGAAGAAAGTGTTGTTGAATTGATTATTCGTGATCACGATGCCCAATTATTTCAAGAACGAAAAGACAAAGTTTCAGAAATTGTAGCTTCAATAAATCAAAAATTTGCTAAACAATTCGGAGAAGATATCTGTCACGCAGAAATAAAAGATCAATACTATAATATGCGTGAAAAAGTAGAACCTATGATGTTTATTGTTGATTTAGCTGAAAAAGCAATGCGAGAACTTGGAATAGAACCTTTAATCAAACCAATTCGTGGTGGAACAGATGGTTCAAGATTATCGTATATGGGATTACCTTGTCCGAATATTTTTGCTGGCGGACACAATTTTCACGGAAAATATGAATATGTTCCTGTAGAAAGTATGCAAAAAGCGGTAGATGTTATCGTTAAAATTGCAGAATTAACAGCTACAACTGATTTTTCAAAGAACTAATTTCAAGTTTATGCCACAAGTTTAGAAATGGAACATAAAAATCCTTGGATGAAATATGATTATTGGAATGATGAAATCGAAATTCTAAAATCCATAATTAATACAACTGAACTTGTTGAAACTAAAAAATGGGGCGGAATAGTTTATACCATAAACAATAAAAACACCATAGGAATTGGTGCTTTTAAAAATTATTTTGCCCTTTGGTTCTTTAACGGTGTTTTCTTAAAAGATGAAAATGCTGTTTTAGTAAACGCCAATGAAGGTGTTACAAAAGCGCTGCGTCAATGGCGATTTACATCAAAAGATGACATTAATGAAAAGCTTATCTTATCCTACATAAAGGAAGCAATCACCAATGAAAAAAGTGGTAAAGCAATAAAACCTTCAAAAAAAGAAAAAATTGTAAGCGATTTTCTAGCAAATGAATTACAATTGGATAGTAATTTATCAAATGCATTTGAAAAATTTACATTATCAAAACAAAATGAATTTCTGGAATATATTGAAACTGCAAAGCAAGAAAAAACAAAAATTTCTAGGTTTGAAAAAATAAAACCAATGATTTTGAACCAAATAGGTTTAAATGACAAATACAGATAAACATGGAATTACTAAAACGGAACAAAAAAAAGACCATCGTTTTGTGCTTATTGATTTCTTATCTATTAGTATGTCAGTCTTGTATGAGAATGAGAACAAGTCATTCTAAGACTAAAACTTTTTTCGAAACCTCCAAAATCACTTTCAAAGACAGTTCTATAAATATTGAAGACAAAACCATTCATTATATTCAAACGGGTAACAAAAACAATCCAACTTTATTTTTTATTCACGGCTCACCTGGCAGTTGGGATGCTTATAAAGAATATTTAAAAGATACGTTATTGTTAAAAAAATACCGAATGATTGCCATTGACCGACCAGGTTTTGGTTATAGTAACTTTGGTAATTCCGAAAATCTATTTGAACAATCTAGAACAATTGAACTGTTTATTAATCGTTTAAAAAACAATAAAAATATTTATCTTATTGGTCACTCTTATGGCGGACCAGAAATAGTTAAAATGGCAATTAACAAACCTAAGGACTACAAACAACTTGTCATAATAGCTGGAGCAATTGATCCAGATGCTGAAAATCCTGAAAAATGGCGTCCTTTCTTTATGGCAAAACCATTGAGATACCTTGTTCCTGGTGCGCTTCGTCCGGCAAATGATGAATTGTGGTGGCTGAAAAATGATTTAAAAGTAATGAAATCATCGCTGAGCAAGATTGTGGCAGATGTAGTAATTATTCACGGTACAAAAGATCGATTGGTACCCTATAGCAACGCTGCATTTATATCTAAAGAGTTTGTAAATGCCAAGTCAATAGAACTTCTTCCAATTGAAAATGCCGATCACTTCATACCTTGGACGCATTATGAAATCATTAGAAATAAATTACTAAACCTAAAAGAATAAAAAAATCCCAAACTTCATTATAAAGTTTGGGATTTTTTGTAAAGCTTAAAAACTTAAGCTTTTTTATTTAAAGCTGCACTCATTTCAAGTGAAATAGCAGATTTCTCCATTTTTAATTTTCCTGACATTGTTTCTACAACAATAGTTGTTTCTGCAAGTTCAGAAATCTTTGCGTGAATACCGCTTTTTGTTACAATCTTGTCGCCTACTTTTAGACTGCTTTCAAACGCTTTTTCTTTTTTAACCTTTTTTTGTTGTGGTACTATCATAAATAAATAGATTACAACAAACATTAAAATAAACGGTAAAAATTGACTTATTTGTTCCATAATAATTTTTGATTTTTATTAGATTAAACCTCTTCCTGATTTTTTTATTTTGTTATTTGCTTGAAAATCTTTCACCAAATTATCTAAAATTCCATTGATGAAAATACTACTTTTTGGTGTTGAATATTCTTTAGCTAGTTCCAAATACTCATTTATTGTTACTTTAACTGGAATAGATGGAAAATTTAAAAACTCACAAATTGCCATTTTTAAAATAATGGTATCCAATTCTGCAATACGTTCTAAATCCCAATTTGGAGTTTTATCTACAAATTCTTTTGTCAACTTATCTTCATTCAAAACTGTTTTTCTGAATAAAGACGAAGCAAAATCTCGGTCCTCAATATCTTTATACAATGGTGCAATTCTAAAATCTTCTTCTTTAGAAAACTGCTTTAATTGTTTCAATATCTGTGTGTTTACTACAGGAATATCATCAACCCACGTCAATTTAAAATCTTCTAAATAAGAATATAACTTTTCGTTTGGCGCTATAATATCTGAAAATAAATCGGCGATAAAAAAACGTTCCTCTTCAAAAGTTACAGTTTTCTTTGCCATATAATTAACGTACAATTCACTTTGCTTTACAACCTGCAACAGCATTAAAATTGTATCGTCATTAATTTGCCAATTGTTGATTTTTCGGTTTTCTAAAGCAATACTAAACGAATTACTTTCTTCTAAACCATTAAAAATTGGGTTATTTATAAATCGTAAATTAGGATTGCGTTCTTCAGGAGTAGCTAGGTGTTTTTTCTTTGAGATTTCGATATAATCGATTTCTTTCTTTCTGATTTCCGTTAATGTTGATAACATAATTAGGTACAAATCTAGAATATTTTCTAAACTAGCTGTCAGGAATTTCTCTTGCTTTTCTAGATTATCTGAACCACTTTGATGCATTGCGTAGATAGTTTGCATCACTTTTACTCGAATATGTCTTCTGTTTAACACGGATAAGAACTTTTAAAAATTAACAAAGCGAAAGAAATTGCTCTTTCGCTTTGCAAAAATAAAACTATTTTT
>NZ_JAIXTJ010000010.1 GCF_027483985.1 Flavobacterium sp. | reverse complement strand
TTGAATCTGTAACCTTGAGCAAAGTTAGTCCAGTTAGCAGTTACAGTAGAATACCAACCAGCTAAAGTAGTACCACAAGTTCCTGCTGGCAATGAACCAACAATTGGAGTACATCCACCTGGCAAACCAACATTATCAATAACACCATTACAATCATTATCAATTCCATCATAACAAACATCAACCGCATTTGGGTTAATCGCTGCATTAGCATCATTACAATCCGTTCCTAAAGTTACATAACCAACAAGAGGCACACAAGATTGGAACGTTGGCGCTAAAGGATCACCAAAACCATCATTATCAGCATCAACATAATAAGTCAAATTAGGTAATACCGTTACAACAGCACTTCCACTATTTCCTGTACCTACATAACCCAAACTATCAACAACCGACACAATTGTATAAGTAGCAGTAGCGGTCGGTGAAACAATAATATTAGTTCCGCTAACAAAATTAGTTTCTGTATAAACAATAGTTCCATCGGTATACTGAACAGTAAATGGACCTGTACCACCAGTCATTGCAATCGAAATAGCAGCACTATCACCTTGACAAACAGTTGTACTTCCAGAAATAACAGAAGCGGTTGGGCCAGTCAATAAAGCAGAAGTACCAAATAAAATCACATTATTTTGTGATGAATTACAGTCAAAACCTCCAGTACCAGTAGCAGCAGAAGCACCAAATCCATAAAGTCTGAAAGTTGTAGTTGCAGAAACATTCATCAAACTAGTAATAGGAATCGTTTTAACAGCAGTTTGACTTGCAGTCATATTAACAAGAGTCCCAATATCATTTGTAAATCCATCAGCAGATGATCTAAGTGCTACTGATTTTGGACCTGTACCTGAAAAATCCCAAATAAAAGAGAAAGAAGTTGGAGTAAAAGTATACCCTGAAGTTGGAGTAACAACAAATTGAATATAGTCATTTCCTGCAACAGCTTCAGCAAGTGTATTTCCTCCTGTAGTATTTCCGGTGTTGAACCAACCAGTACCACCAAAACGATTACTGTTTCCTGCAGCAGTGATTGAACCTAGGGTAAGATTAGCTGCCGTTACATTTGGATTGTTGTAAGTACTTGGCTCTGTAGTTTCAGTTCCAGCATTTCCAAAAGTATTCCATTGTAAAATCACTGGAGCAGTTATATTTGCAACAAGTCCTACAGGTTGTGTCAAAGAATAATTCCCAGCACTCGCACCCAACAAAGTAGAAGTAGAAGTTACTGATATAGCAGTTCCTTGCGCCGCCGAAGCAAAAGTACCTGTACCATTAAAAGTTACAACATCACCAGCAATAATTCCTGCTAATGTACCAGTAATATTAGCAGCAGTAGTTCCATCGAAAGGTTTGTTTTGAGCAACAGCACCAGTAACCGTTAATGCTTTTGGAGTGATAGCAGCAGTTAAACCTGTTGGTACCGTTAATACATATTTAGCAGCATCAGCACCACTTAAGGTTTGAGTTGATGTTACCGAAAGAGCCGTTCCAACATTTACAGATGCAAAAGTTCCTGTGTTAGAAACCACAACTGCATCCGTTCCAACTACACCAACAACAGTAAATCCTGAAATTGTTGCAGCATTTAATTTATCATAGATTTTATCATTAGCGACAGCTCCCGATAACGTAAGCTCTTTTGCTAAAATAGTATAACTTAATTGAGCAGTACCTGTTCCACCACCATTAGTAGCTGAAATAGTTACAGTGTAAACTCCAGGCAATCCAGTTGGTGTTCCAGTAATTTCACCGTTAATTGCGTTCACAGTTAATCCAGCTGGTAATCCCGAAGCACTAAAAGCTGTAGGTGCATTAGAGGCTGTGATAGTATAAGTTGGTGCCACAACACCATAAGTAGCAGATGCTGTTAATGCACTTGTAATTATTGGTGAAGGCTCACTTGTAATATCAGCAGTTAAACTAGGTTGCATTAAGAAATAATTAGCTGCACCTGTTCCAGAAATAGTATATCCTGTTACAGAAACAGCAATATTAGCTCCAACATCAGCAGTAGCAAAGGTTGCAACAGGAGTACCTCCTAAAATTACAACATCACTATTAATAACTCCTATTAAGGAAGCCGTACCATTTAAAGTAGCAGCCGTTGTTCCGTCAAAAACTTTGTTAGCAGCAGTTACTCCTGTAACCGTTAATTCTTTTGGAGTAACCGTACTTGAAGCGGTAGGTACAAGAACAGAAGCGGTATTTAAACTAGATAAAACAACATCACCTGAAAAAGGAGAATTGATTACCGATGCAGTAGCGCTTAATCTTACATAAACAGTAGTTGAAGCAATCGCTCCTGCAGCACCAACAGTTACAGTTGAAGCAAATCCAGAACCTGAAGTCAAAGACACTTCATATCCCGATGGAGGTGTTACCAAAATTCCTGCTTGCATATTAGTTCCTGAAACAGAAAAAGTAGTTTCTGCAGAAGGTGTTCCATAAACAGTAGTTAATGCTGCTAAAGTTCCTGAAGCAGAAATGACTGGCGCAGGAGCTAAAGAAGTGTATCCAAGTAATCGTACATTATTTTGAGAAGATCCTGTATCAAAACCTCCTGTACCGCCAGTACCAGTTGCACCATATCCATAAAGTCTGAAAGTAGTAGTCGTCAAATCAGATAATCCAGAAAGGGTCATCGTGTTAAAAGTGGTAGTTCCGATAACTAGTGAAGTAATCGTGCCGATATTAGCTACATAACCATCAGCAGAAGAACGCAAGGTCGCAGATTTTACACCTGTCCCTGAAGCATCCCAAATAAAAGATAAAGAAGTCGGAGTAAATAGATAACCTGGAGCAGGTTGAACAGTAAATTGAATGTATTTATTACCAGCAAAAGCCTCTGCTAAAGTATTTCCTCCAGCGGTATTACCTGTAGCAAACCAACCACTACCTCCAAAACGATTTGCATTTCCAGCAGGTACCACAGTACTACCAGTATAATTCAAAGTAGAAGCTTGCATAGTAGCATCATTAGCAGCACTTGGTTCCGTAGTTTCGTTACCAGTATTGTTAAAAGTATTCCACTGAACTAAAGGGAAAACAGGTTGCGTAATGTTAGCACTTAACCCTATAGGTTGAGTCAATGAATAATTCCCAGAAGCAGCACCACCAATAGTCGACGTCGACGTTACTGCAATACCAGTACCTATAGCCGAACTAGCAAAAGTTCCAGACAAAGATAAAGTTACAACATCTGGAGCAATCACACCACTTAACGTACCTGTAATAGTAGCGGTAGTTGTTCCATCAAACTCTTTATTTTGAGCTAAAGCACCAGAAATTGTAAGTGCTCTAGGTGTAATGTCAGCTGACAAACCTGATGGTAAAGTCAATGTATATTTCGCAGCATCTAAACCACTCAAAGTTTGAGTAGAAGTAACAGCAATACCAGTAGAGGCTGAAACTGTAGCAAAAGTACCAGTGTTAGACACGGTAACATTATCACTACCAAAAACCCCTACCAAAGTCGATCCCGCAATAGTAGCAGCATTAGTTCTATCATAGATTTTATTATTTGCAACAGCACCAGAAATAGTTAATTCTTTCGGCGTAATTGTATATACCAAAATTTGACTATCGCCTGTTCCAGCACCATTAGTAGCTGAAATAATTACATCATAAGCTCCAGGAGCTGCAGATGGTGTTCCAGTAATTGCTCCAGTTGTAGTATCTAAAGACAATCCATTTGGCAATCCAACAGCGCTAAAAGAAGTTGGTGCTTCCGAAGCAGTTATTGTATAAGTAGGTGCAACAGTACCATAAACCGCACTAAAAGTCAAAGCACTAGTAATAGTAGGAGTTGCTGCAGTTGTAACAGTGATAGTTCCAGCAACAGACGCAAACACATAATTAGCTGCAGTTAGACCAGATACATTTGGCAAAATAGTGACACCCAAAGTTCCAGCAGGAGTAGTATCAGTATAAGTTGTAGTGTAAGAAACCGTTCCACTCAATACAGAAGCAGTATCACTATTTACATAACCAGAAGATGCGAAAGTACCAGCACCAACAACAGTTGCAACTGGAGTTCCAAAGGCAACGTTTTGATTATTAGCTGTTATAGTTAAGGTTGCAGGAGCAACACTATTTCCAGAAGAAGGAGTAGTTATATTTACAGAACTTGCTCCTGTACTTGAAAGTACAATATTTTGCGCATTATAAGAACCTGACACAAGAGCATCAGCTTTTAACCTAATTCTTAAACTACCTGAAGCATTTCCAGCGGTTTGTGCAAAAGTAGCTGTAGTTCCATAAGTCACACCATCATTTGAAACTTCAAATCCAGTAGGCGCAGTAGCAATTAAATTAGCAGTTAAATTAGTTCCTGAAACCGTAAAAGATTGAGCAGCTGAAAACTGCCCATAAGTCGTTGTAAAAGCGGCAGTCGTTGCTGTACCAGTAATAGTTGGAGCAAAACCAGTTATAGATGAAGGAACCGCGTTAAAAACTGCAACATTATCTAAGAATAAATTGGCCGCATTGCTTGTACTTGAAACACCGGTCCAAGTCATTGCATTAATATTGGTGTTGCCCGCTGCACCACCTTTAGATAAATCATTACCAACAAGCACACCATTGATGTATAAGTCAAATTTTTGCACCGCAACCGTTTGATTATTGCCTGCATAGGTATAATTTATTGTACCTGCCGATTTGTTATTTCCAACTATTTCGACATTATAAGCTACTCCTTGACTAAAAGAAGAAGTAGTCAAACCAGCTGAATTATAGGTACCTGCATTGTTGAACGTCAATGTAAGCGCACCAGAAGGACCAAAAGTAAAACGTAAACCTGTAAAAACATTTCCGTTAGAAACATCAGTGTTATCAGTATAATTTGAGCCCTGTAAACCCTGATAAAAAGTCCAAACCCCAGAAGTTGCGGTGTTGGTCGCAGATGCGTCTCCCAATAACACCTTAAAAGAAGTATAAAATTCTAAACCTGCAGTGTAGCTCACAATCGGCGATACTTTAGCAACAGATGCAGAAGTTGAGGCAGCCGCTCTAACATAAGCTTCAGAAGTACCTAACGGATTAGATGCTATCACCAAACTTATTGGCGCATTAGCGGCAGTAGCGCCTGACCTAACATAAGTCGTCCCAACGCCTACTGGATTTGGAATTACTGCCGAAGATCCCGTTTGACTGACGTGCGTAGCAGTGGCATTTCCAAAATTTTGGACTGAGGTCTGACTCCATCCAAAACTTGGAATCATCAACACTAAAACAAATGCGACACTCGATAAGAGTATCCGCATTGAATTAATAACTTGTAAATGTTTTTTCATAAAATTATGATTTTTTTTGATTTTGAGATACAAAGTTAAAAACTAAACCTCTCAAAATCTTTGTTTTGTGTTAGCTTTATGTTAACATTTTTCAACAAGCACATTCATCGGTAAAATTGGTTTTTAATCGAGAATTTAAAAATAACACTAAAAAAAAACTCCTCAATTTCTTGAGGAGTTTTTAAAATATTAGGCTTGTCCAGTCGGACCAAAATTTAAGGGAATTGGCGGTTGTTCCGAATCCTTTATTTCGCCATGAGCTTGTTCAAATCGGTGAATATTTTCTCCAATTGCTTTAAGTAATCTTTTAGCATGTTGTGGAGTTAAAATAATTCTAGACTTCACTTTCGACTTAGGAACACCAGGCATGATGGTCACAAAATCTAAAACAAATTCAGAAGGAGAATGATTAATTATCGCTAAATTAGAATAAATTCCCTCAGCAATCTTTTCATCAAGCTCAATATTAATTTGTCCCGGTTGTGGATTATTATCGCTCATGATTAATAAATGTATTCTTCTTTATTTGCCATCAATTCGTTATAATCGTCTTTCGAACCTACAATGATATGATCGTAATCTCTCATACCTGTACCTGCAGGAATTCTATGTCCAACAATAACATTTTCTTTAAGACCTTCTAGAGTATCTATTTTACCAGCTACAGCTGCTTCATTTAATACTTTAGTTGTTTCCTGGAACGATGCAGCAGAAATGAATGACTTAGTTTGAAGCGAAGCTCTTGTAATACCTTGTAATACTGGAGTTGCAGTAGCCGTGATAACCTCACGAGCCACAACTAAATTTTTATCATTACGTTTCAATAATGAATTCTCATCTCTTAACTCACGTGGAGAAATGATTTGTCCTGGTTTAAGATTCTCTGAATCACCAGCATCTTCAACCACTTTCATTCCGTATAATTTATCGTTTTCACGAATAAAGTCACTTGTGTGAATCAATTGCTCTTCTAAGAATAAAGTATCTCCTGGATCATCAACTCTTACTTTACGCATCATTTGACGGATAACTACCTCAAAGTGTTTATCATTGATTTTTACACCTTGAAGACGGTATACTTCTTGAATTTCATTTACTAAATACTGTTGAACAGCAGATGGTCCTTGAATTCTTAAAATATCATCAGGAGTAATAGCACCATCAGATAAAGGTACACCAGCTTTAACAAAGTCATTTTCTTGAACAAGAATTTGAGACGATAATTTAACTAGGTACTTTCTAACATCTCCGAATTTAGATTCGATAATGATTTCACGATTACCTCTTTTAATTTTTCCAAAAGAAACAACTCCATCAATTTCAGAAACAACAGCAGGATTCGATGGATTACGAGCTTCTAACAACTCTGTAATTCTTGGTAAACCTCCTGTGATATCACCAGCTTTAGAAGAACGACGAGGAATTTTCACAAGAATTTTACCTGCTTTAATTTTCTCTCCATCTTCTACCATAAGGTGAGCTCCTACTGGTAAATTGTAAGAACGAATCAATTCTCCGTCTTTACCATATACCAATAATGTTGGAATTAATTTTTTGTTTCTTCCTTCAGAAATTACTTTTTCTTGGAAACCGGTTTGCTCATCAATCTCAACTTGGAACGATTGTCCTTGTTCTAAATCTTCATAAGCAATTTTTCCTGTAAATTCAGAAACAATTACACCGTTATATGGATCCCATTTACAAATAGCAGCACCTTTTTCAACAACATCACCATCTTTAACATTGATGATAGAACCGTAAGGAATATAGTGCGTACTTAAAAGGATACCTGTTTTAACATCAATTAATTTCAATTCTGTAGAACGAGATACCACGATATCTACTTTATTTCCTTCAGCATCTTCACCAATTACTGTTTTTAAATCTTCTATTTCTAATTTTCCACCAAATCTTGCGATAATGCTTGACTCTTCAGAAACTCCACCCGCAACTCCACCAACGTGGAATGTACGTAGTGTCAACTGTGTACCTGGCTCTCCAATAGATTGTGCAGCGATAACACCAACAGCTTCTCCTTTTTGAGTCATTTTACCTGTAGCTAAGTTTCTTCCGTAACATTTCGCACAAATACCTTTTTTAGCCTCACAAACTAGCGGAGAACGTACTTCCACTTTTTCAACTGGAGATTCTTCAATAGCTTTTACAATAGCTTCGGTAATTTGCTCACCTGCATGTACTAAAATATTTGAATCTAAAGGATTGATAACATCTTGCAAAGCAACACGTCCTAAAATTCTCTCTCCTAAAGTTTCTACAATCTCTTCATTTTTCTTTAAAGCCGAAACTTCAATTCCTCTTAAAGTACCACAGTCTACAGAGTTTACGATAACGTCTTGTGATACGTCATGTAATCTTCTTGTTAAGTAACCTGCATCGGCAGTTTTAAGAGCGGTATCCGCAAGTCCTTTACGAGCACCGTGAGTAGAAATAAAGTACTCAAGGATAGAAAGACCTTCTTTAAAGTTAGAAAGAATCGGGTTTTCAATAATTTCACCACCACCAGCAGTAGATTTTTTAGGCTTAGCCATCAAACCACGCATACCAGTTAACTGACGAATCTGTTCTTTAGATCCACGAGCTCCAGAATCAAGCATCATGTATACAGAGTTGAAACCTTGTTGGTCTTCTCTAATATTCTTCATTGCTAACTCTGTTAATTGAGCATTAGCAGAAGTCCAAATATCAATAACTTGGTTGTAACGTTCGTTATTGGTAATAAGACCCATATTATAATTTAAAGAAATTCCTTCTACTTGCTCTCTTGCATCTGCAATCAATTTAGTTTTTTGCTCAGGAATTCTAATATCACCTAATGAGAATGACAATCCACCTTTGAAGGCAAATTTATACCCCATATCTTTCATATTATCAAGGAACGCTGCCGTTGTAGGAACATCAGTTACTGCAAGGATTTTTCCAATAATATCACGTAAAGATTTTTTGGTTAATACTTCATTGATATATCCTGCTGCAGGAGGAACTACTTCATTAAATAGTACTCTACCAGCAGTAGTTTGAATCACTTTATAAACCAATTCACCATTTTCATTAAAATCTTTAGCACGTACTTTCACACGAGCATTCAATTCCAATCTACCTTCATTTAAAGCAATATTTACTTCTTCAGCAGAGTAGAATGTTAAATCTTGACCTAAAATCACGTGACCTTCTGTAGTCAATCTTTCTTTGGTCATATAATAAAGACCAAGTACCATGTCTTGAGAAGGAACCGTAATTGGAGCACCATTCGCCGGATTCAAGATATTGTGTGAAGCCAACATTAAAAGTTGTGCTTCCAAAATAGCTTCTGGTCCAAGTGGCAAGTGAACCGCCATCTGGTCACCATCAAAATCCGCGTTGAATGCCGTACACACTAATGGGTGTAATTGGATAGCTTTTCCTTCAATTAATTTTGGCTGGAATGCTTGAATACCAAGTCTGTGTAAGGTAGGGGCACGATTCAGTAATACTGGGTGACCTTTAATTACATTTTCTAAAATATCCCAAACAACTGGTTCTTTTTTGTCAATTATTTTCTTAGCTGACTTTACCGTTTTAACAATTCCCCTTTCGATTAATTTACGAATAACGAATGGTTTGTATAGTTCAGCAGCCATATCTTTAGGAAGACCACATTCGAATAATTTCATTTCTGGTCCAACAACAATTACCGAACGAGCAGAATAATCCACACGTTTTCCTAATAAGTTTTGACGGAAACGACCTTGCTTACCTTTTAATGAGTCCGATAAAGATTTTAACGGTCGGTTAGATTCAGTTTTTACAGCAGAAGCTTTACGAGTGTTATCAAATAATGAATCTACTGATTCTTGTAACATACGTTTTTCGTTTCTTAAGATAACTTCTGGAGCTTTGATTTCCATTAATCTTTTCAAACGGTTGTTTCTGATAATAACTCTTCTATACAAGTCATTCAAATCAGAAGTTGCGAAACGACCACCATCAAGTGGCACTAACGGACGCAATTCTGGTGGAATAACTGGTACAACTTTAAGAATCATCCATTCTGGACGGTTCTCTCTGTTTAAGTTAGAGTCACGGAACGATTCAACAACTTGTAATCTTTTTAATGCTTCTGTTTTTCTTTGTTTAGAAGTTTCATTATTAGCACTGTGTCTTAATTCGTAAGAAAGTGCATCTAAATCAGTTCTAGCCAATAAATCCATAATACACTCTGCTCCCATTTTGGCAACAAATTTATTTGGATCAAAATCATCAAGATATTGATTTTCCATTGGAAGCGTATCTAAAATATTCAAGTACTCTTCTTCTGTTAAGAAATCTAATCTTTGTAATGATTCGCCTTCAGCATTTTTAGCGATACCAGCTTGGATGACCACATATCTTTCATAATAGATAATCATATCTAATTTCTTAGATGGAAGTCCAAGGATATAACCAATTTTATTAGGAAGTGAACGGAAATACCAAATGTGAGCAATTGGCACAACAAGGTTGATGTGTCCTACTCTATCACGACGTACTTTTTTCTCTGTTACTTCAACACCACAACGGTCACAAACGATTCCTTTGTAGCGAATTCTTTTATATTTTCCACAAGCACACTCAAAATCCTTTACTGGACCAAAAATTCTCTCACAAAAAAGACCATCACGTTCTGGTTTGTGTGTTCTGTAATTAATGGTTTCGGGTTTTAAAACCTCACCACGAGACTCTGCTAAAATGGATTCTGGCGAAGCAAGTCCAATAGTGATTTTATTAAATCGCTTAATGGTGTTTTGCTTGTTGTCTTTGTTATTTCTGTTATTCATCATAGTTTTTACTATTGATTTACTACTATTAATTGAACTTAGATTTATAGTTTCTAAGTGATGAGTGATAAGTGATAAGTCATTAGCTATTTTAGATAATCTATACTTTTTTTTGCTAATTACTATTTACTTTTTACTAATTACTAAAAAACCATTAAGTTACTACCTCGAATTACTTCTCTAAACCTCAAACCTTAAATTTTGAAGTGCTAGTTATAAACAAAAATCTATAAAAAATCGGAACGGTTTACGGGTATAAATCTTTAAAAACTTGTTTTTGAAAAAGTTTTCAGTTTTCAGTCACAGTTTTCGGTAATTACACTGTAAACTGTGACTTTGACTGTAAACTTATTTATTCTTCTAATCTAATATCTAATCCAAGACCTTTCAATTCATGCATTAATACATTGAATGATTCTGGTAAACCTGGCTCTGGCATAGTTTCTCCCTTAACGATAGCTTCGTAAGTTTTAGCTCTACCAATTACATCATCTGACTTAACAGTTAAGATTTCACGTAGTGTACTTGACGCACCGTATGCTTCAAGTGCCCATACCTCCATCTCTCCAAAACGTTGACCTCCAAATTGAGCTTTACCTCCAAGTGGCTGTTGCGTGATAAGTGAGTATGGTCCGATAGAACGTGCGTGCATCTTATCATCAACCATGTGTCCAAGTTTCAACATATAGATAACTCCAACTGTTGCTGCTTGGTGGAAACGTTCTCCTGTTCCTCCGTCATATAAATAAGTATGACCAAATCTTGGAATTCCTGCCTCGTCTGTTAGTTCATTAATTTGATCTAATGTTGCACCATCAAAGATTGGCGTTGCATACTTACGACCTAATTTTTGTCCTGCCCATCCAAGTACAGTTTCATAAATTTGTCCAATGTTCATACGAGAAGGTACACCAAGTGGATTCAATACGATATCAACTGGAGTTCCATCTTCAAGGAAAGGCATATCTTCGTGACGAACGATACGTGCAACAATACCTTTGTTACCGTGACGTCCTGCCATTTTATCACCTACTTTAAGTTTACGTTTTTTAGCAATATATACTTTTGCTAATTTCAAGATTCCGGCTGGCAATTCATCTCCAACAGTAATCGTGAATTTCTCTCTACGTAAAGCTCCTTGCAAGTCGTTTAACTTGATTTTATAGTTGTGAATCAAATCGTTAACCATACGGTTAGTATCGTCATCAGCAACCCATTGACCTTTTGTTAAGTGAGCGAAATCCTCAACAGATTGAAGCATTTTTTTCGAATATTTTTTACCTTTCGGCAAAACTTCTTCTCCTAAATCGTTCATAACACCTTGCGATGTTTTTCCGTCAACAATAACAAAAAGTTTTTCGATCAAACGGTCTTTTAAATCAACAAATTTAGTTTCGAACTCCATTTCTAAAGCCGTCAAATCGTCTTTATCTTTAGTACGTTTACGTTTGTCTTTTACCGCTCTTGCGAATAATTTTTTATCTAAAACAACACCGTGTAATGAAGGAGAAGCTTTTAAAGAAGCATCTTTCACATCACCAGCTTTATCACCGAAGATAGCTCTTAAAAGTTTTTCTTCAGGAGTTGGATCAGATTCACCTTTTGGTGTAATTTTTCCGATAAGAATGTCGCCAGGTTTAACTTCGGCTCCAATTCTAATCATTCCATTTTCATCTAAATCTTTAGTAGCTTCTTCCGAAACGTTAGGAATATCATTAGTTAACTCTTCGTTACCCAATTTAGTATCTCTAACTTCTAAAGAATAATCATCAACGTGAATCGACGTAAAAATATCATCACGAACTACTTTTTCAGAAATTACAATAGCATCCTCGAAGTTGTACCCTTTCCATGGCATAAATGCTACTTTTAGGTTTCTACCGATTGCTAATTCTCCGTTTTGTGTAGCATAACCCTCACAAAGAACTTGTCCGAACTGAACTCTGTCACCTTTTCTTACGATAGGCTTCAAGTTAATAGATGTACTTTGGTTAGTTTTTCTAAACTTGATTAATTGGTATGTTTTTTCATCTGGTTCAAAACTTACCATTCTTTCTTCTTCAGTTCTGTCGTATTTGATGGTAATCATATTAGCATCAACGTATTCAACAGTTCCGTTTCCTTCAGCATTTATCAAAACTCTCGAATCAGAAGCAACTTGTCTCTCAAGACCTGTTCCAACAATTGGAGCTTCTGGACGTAATAATGGCACGGCTTGACGCATCATGTTAGATCCCATCAAAGCACGGTTCGCATCATCATGTTCTAAGAAAGGAATCAATGAAGCTGAAATAGAAGCAATTTGATTTGGAGCAACGTCGGTATAATGAATTTCTGTTGGTTTTACAACTGGAAAATCACCTTCCTCACGAGCAATAACCGTATCAGCAGTTATTGTTCCAGTGTTATCCATCTCAATGTTAGCTTGCGCAATCATCTTACCTTCTTCTTCCTCTGCGCTTAAATAGGTAGGCGTAGAATCTAAATCAACAACTCCATTTGTAACCTTACGGTAAGGAGTTTCAATGAATCCCATTCCATTTACTTTCGCATATACACCTAGAGATGAAATCAATCCAATGTTTGGTCCTTCAGGAGTTTCAATTGGACAAAGTCTTCCGTAGTGAGTATAGTGAACGTCACGAACCTCGAAACCAGCTCTTTCTCTAGAAAGTCCACCTGGTCCAAGTGCTGATAATCTTCTTTTGTGCGTAATCTCAGCTAGTGGATTGGTTTGATCCATAAATTGAGATAACTGGTTAGTTCCAAAGAAAGAGTTGATAACCGATGATAATGTTTTAGCATTAATCAAATCGATTGGTGTAAACACCTCGTTATCTCTAACGTTCATTCTTTCACGAATAGTTCTAGCCATACGAGCTAAACCAACACCAAATTGTTGAGAAAGTTGTTCACCAACTGTTCTAACACGACGGTTTGATAAGTGATCAATATCATCGATATCTGCTTTAGCATTGATAAGTTCAATCAAATATTTGATGATAGTGATGATGTCTTCTTTAGTTAAAACTTGTTTTTCCATTGGAATATCAAGATTTAACTTTTTATTCATTCTGTAACGACCAACTTCACCTAAGTTATAACGTTGGTCAGAGAAGAACAATTTATCAATAATACCACGAGCCGTTTCTTCATCAGGCGGTTCAGCATTACGTAATTGTCTGTATATATGTTCAACAGCTTCTTTTTCAGAGTTTGTTGGATCTTTCTGTAATGTATTGTGGATAATAGCATAATCCACTTGATTATTTTCTTCCTTATGTAATAAGATTAATTTTACATCAGCATCAAGAATTTCTTCCACATTATCTTTATCTAAGATAGTGTCACGATCTAAAATAATTTCGTTACGTTCGATAGAAACAACTTCTCCAGTATCCTCATCCACGAAATCTTCGTGCCAAGTATTTAATACTCTTGCTGCTAATTTTCTACCTACATATTTTTTAAGTCCAGTTTTTGAAACTTTAATTTCTTCTGCAAGGTCAAATATCTCAAGAATATCTTTATCTCTTTCAAATCCGATAGCACGCAAAAGAGTTGTAACTGGTAATTTTTTCTTTCTATCAATATACGCATACATTACGTTATTGATATCAGTAGCAAATTCAATCCAAGAACCTTTAAAAGGAATTACCCTAGCAGAATACAATTTTGTACCATTTGCATGGAATGACTGACCAAAGAAAACCCCTGGAGAACGGTGTAATTGAGACACTACAACACGCTCAGCGCCATTTATAACAAATGTTCCGCTCGGCGTCATGTAAGGAATCGTACCTAAATAAACATCTTGAACTATAGTTTCAAAATCCTCATGTTCAGGATCTGTACAATATAATTTAAGACGCGCTTTCAAAGGCACACTATAAGTCAAACCTCTTTCGATACACTCTTGTATAGAGTAACGAGGTGGATCAACAAAGTAATCTAGGAATTCTAATACAAATTGATTTCTTGTATCGGTAATTGGAAAGTTTTCCATGAAGGTATTGTATAAACCTTCGTTGCCTCTTTCGTCAGATTTAGTTTCCAATTGGAAAAAATCTTGAAACGATTTAACCTGAACATCCAGAAAATCTGGGTATTGAGGAATATTTTTAGTAGAGGCAAAATTCAATCTTTCAGTCTGATTTGTTATCATCAATGGACAAAATTTTGATTTAAAAAAAGTAATTTTTGTGTAAAAACACTGTTTAATCTATACTTTTCCTTTTTATAATCAATACATCTTTAAAAATAAACCAGGAAAATTTAGCTTATTTCTTTCATCGTAGGGATTAAAATTTTTTCGTATTTTAAACTATTTGATAATAAAACTTATTAGAATTTTATTATACGAAAAATGGTTTAGGTCATTGAGCGGTTAAACTCAAGACCTAAACCTAGTTCTAAAACTGTGTTAGAATTATTTTAACTCAACAACAGCTCCAGCTTCTTCTAATGATTTTTTCAAACCTTCAGCTTCAGCTTTAGTAACTCCTTCTTTAATGTTAGATGGTGCACCGTCTACAAGATCTTTAGCTTCTTTTAATCCTAAACCAGTTAATTCTTTAACCGCTTTAACAACTGCTAATTTAGAAGCACCTGCATCTTTTAATACAACTGTGAATTCTGTTTGCTCTTCAGCAGCACCAGCATCACCACCACCAGCAGCAACTACTACAGCTGCAGCAGCTGGTTCGATACCATACTCATCTTTTAATATTGTAGCTAAATCGTTAACTTCTTTTACAGTTAAGTTAACTAATTGTTCTGCGAATTGTTTCAAATCTGCCATTTTTTCTATCGTTTAAAATGTTTTGTAATTTATTTTTGTTTACTCGTGCGCAAATTATTCTGCAACAGCCTCACCTTTTTGTTCTGCATTATTTAACAAAGCAGAGATGATGCGTTTAGCAGGAGATTGAAGTAATCCAATGATTTCTCCAATAACTTCTTCTTTTGATTTTAATGAAGCCAAACTGTCTAAAAGGTTATCGCCGATGTAGATTTCACCGTTGATGTAAGCACCTTTAAAAGAAGGCTTATCCGATTTTTTACGGAAATCTTTAATTATTTTTGCTGGTGCATTAGCAATATCAGCAATAAAAATTGATGAATTTCCTTTTAAAACTGATGATAAATCACCATAATCATTAGTTGAAGCTTCCATTGCTTTTTCTAACAATGTATTTTTAACCACTTCTAATTTAATTCCAGCCTTAAAACAAGCTCTTCTTAAGTTTGAAGTAGTATCAGCATTTAATCCAGAAGTATCTGCTATATAAACTATGTTTGCATTAGCCAACTTTGCAGTTAAATCTTCTATCGCGATTGATTTTTCTTCTCTAGTCATAATAAAATTTGTTAACTACCAATTATACAGCTTTAGGATCTAAAGCAATTGCAGGACTCATTGTACTAGACAAGTGAATAGACTTGATGTAAGTACCTTTGGCCGCAGTTGGTTTCATTTTGATTAATGTTTGAATAATTTCGTGAGCGTTATCTACAAGTTTATCAGCATCAAAAGATATTCTTCCAATACCAGCATGTACGATACCAGTTTTATCAACTTTAAAGTCAATTTTACCTGCTTTAATTTCAGTAACAGCTTTACCAATTTCCATTGTTACTGTTCCTGTTTTTGGGTTTGGCATTAAACCTCTTGGTCCTAAAATACGACCTAAAGGACCTAATTTACCCATAATAGCTGGCATTGTAACGATTACGTCAACATCTGTCCAACCATCTTTAATTTTCTGAAGATAATCATCCAATCCTACATAGTCTGCGCCTGCAGCTTTAGCTTCAGCTTCTTTATCTGGAGTAACTAAAGCCAAAACTTTAGTATCTTTTCCAGTACCATGTGGAAGTGTAACAACACCTCTTACCATTTGATTTGCTTTTCTAGGATCAACTCCAAGTTTTACAGCAATATCTACTGACTCGTCAAATTTTGCTGAAGCAACAACTTTCAATAAAGATGAAGCATCTTTTAATGAATACAGTTTGTGCTTTTCAATTTTTGAAGCAGCTTCTTTTTGTTTTTTTGTCAATTTTGCCATTTCTTACCTTAATTTAGAGGAGAATCTCCAGTTACAGTTATACCCATAGATCTAGCTGTTCCAGCAATCATGCTCATAGCTTTTTCAATTGTGAAAGCATTTAAATCAACCATCTTATCCTCAGCAATAGCCTTAATTTGATCCCAAGTTACGCTTGCAACTTTCTTTCTGTTAGGCTGGCCCGAACCAGATTTCAATTTAGCAGCATCCAATAATTGAATTGCAGCAGGTGGAGTTTTAACAACAAAATCAAACGATTTGTCTTTATACACAGTAATTTGTACTGGTAAAACTTTGCCAGGTTGATCTTGAGTTCTAGCATTAAATTGCTTACAGAACTCCATGATGTTAACTCCAGCAGCTCCCAAAGCAGGTCCAACCGGTGGCGACGGGTTCGCAGCACCTCCCTTAACTTGTAGTTTAACTACTTT
>NZ_JAIXTJ010000009.1 GCF_027483985.1 Flavobacterium sp. | reverse complement strand
TGTGGGTTGTAAGTTGTGGGTTGTAGGTTTTAGGTTGTGGGTTGTGGGTTTTCGGTTGTCAGTTGTCAGTTTTTGTTTGAAGGTTGTTGATTTTATGAATTTACTGCTTTCGTCACTTCGAGTGTTTTTTAGAAAATTGCGATTAGCTATTTTTTAAAAAATGTATCGAGAACTTTGATGCAGTGCTAGCAGTAGTTCCTGGGTTCTCGATAAAATTTTAGTAAAACCGCTGTCGCAGTTTTACTAAAATCACTCGAAGTGACGGTGGGGTGAAGCGAGATGTTTTGTTGTTTATTGTTGGTTGTTTATTGTTTATTGTTTATTGTTGGTTTTCAGTTGACGGTTTTCAGTGATCAGTTGTTAGTTTAACTTGTCCTTTGGACTCGAGGTTTAAAAGCTCTTTTGGAAACGGAAGGGCTTTTTGAGTATTAAGATTGGAGTATTAAGTATTAAGACTGAGGATTGAGGATTGTTGATTGTTGATTGTTGATTGCGGATTTGGGATTTGGGATTGTCAGTTTTCGGTTATTACTATTAACTACAACCTATAACCTCCAACCTACAACCTCCAACCTACAACCTACTATTGCCTATTTACAATTTAATAATTTGGTGGTTTGGAAAAAATGAGTACTTTTGTTACTCGTTATCGTGATAACTAATTATGTTAGAAACTCTTATTACTTCTAAAACTCGTCTTCGTATTTTGGTGAAGTTTTTTACTAATGCGGCTAATAATGGTCATTTGCGTGGCTTGGCTGAGGAGATGAATGAATCTACTAATGCTATTAGAAAAGAGTTGAACAACCTTTCGGAAGCGGGTTATTTGGAGAAGAAAGCAGCTCAAAATAGGGTTTCTTACAAAGCCAATACTAAACATCCTTTATTTAAAACATTGCAAGAGATTGTGTTCAAGCATTTGGGTTTGGATGCCATCATCACTATGATTTTGGAGCGTATGGGTATTGTGCAGCAGATTGTTGTTTTGGGTGACTATGCTAATGGTATTGACTCGGGTACTATCGAGGTTTTGATTGTGGGTAAGGAGTTGAATGCGGATTATATCGATCAATTGGCGTTGAAGATTGAGGCTGAGATTAAGCGTAAGGTGGTTTTTACTTTACAAAATGTTCCTGCAGCGTCAGGATTGGTTATTTATGAGAATTTTGAAAATTAACAAACTATAAAATGGATATTAATAAACAAGTATGGACTGAAGAGATTAAGGCTGATTCTTCTTTGTTTTCAGTCAATTTCAAAGAGTTGTGGCATTATCGTGATTTATTGCTAATGCTTTTGAAAAGGGATTTTATTACTTTTTATAAGCAAACTATTTTAGGTCCTATTTGGTTTTTTGTACAACCCATTATGACTTCATTGATTTATTTGGTTTTGTTTGGGCAAGTTGCTAAGTTATCTACTGATGGTTTACCTCAATTGGCCTTTTACTTGGCTGGTATAACTATTTGGAATTATTTTTCTGAATCATTAGTAAAGACTTCGTCTGTATTTCAAGCTAACGCCTCTATTTTTGGAAAAGTATATTTTCCTCGATTGATAATGCCTTTATCAATAGTTTTTTCTGGATTATTGAAATTTGGAGTTCAATTTTTGTTGTTTATTGCAGTGGTACTTTATTATACCTTAGTAGATCAAACGATACATCCAAATTTGTGGGTTTTGGCAACGCCTTTTTTAATCCTTTTGATGGCTGGTTTTGCTTTAGGTTTAGGTATGATATTTTCTTCAATGACCACCAAATACAAAGATTTAAGTTTTTTATTAGCTTTTGGAATCCAGCTTTATATGTATGCCACTCCGGTAGTTTACCCCATTTCGGCTATGCCCAAAAATTACCGTTGGATTGTAGATGCTAATCCATTGACTGGTATTTTTGAATGTTTTAGATATGGTTATTTAGGTTCTGGAAATTTTGATCCTAATAGTTTGATTTACACAACACTATCTGTTATCGTAATGCTCTTTGTTGGAGTCCTTACTTTTAACAAAGTAGAAAAAGGCTTTATGGACTCTATTTAAGTACTAAAATTTGTTCTAAAAAGCCTTTACTAATTAAAAAGCCTCTGTCAAGTTGACAAAAAAATATAAAAGACATTTATGAAAGAATTAGCAATAGTTGCAGAAAATATATCCAAGCAATACCGACTCGGAGAGGTGGGCACGGGTACGCTAACGCATGATTTGAATAGATTTTGGTATAAAATACGTGGTAAGGAAAATCCTTACCTAAAAATTGGAGAAACTAACGACCGTAGCTCTGCAGGTGATAGTGATTATGTTTGGTCCTTGAGAGATATTAATTTTGAGATTCAACAAGGAGATGCCGTTGGTATTATTGGAAGAAATGGTGCTGGAAAAAGTACCTTGCTAAAATTATTAAGTAAAGTAACAAAACCAACGACAGGAAGTTTTAAAGTTAACGGAAGAATTGCTTCTTTGCTTGAAGTGGGTACAGGATTTAACCCCGAAATGACTGGAAGAGAAAATATTTATCTTAATGGAGCAATTCTTGGTATGCGTCGTGCTGAAATTACTAGAAAGTTTGATGAAATTGTAGCTTTTTCTGGAGTTGAAAGATACATAGATACACCTGTAAAACGATATTCTTCGGGTATGTATGTTCGTTTAGCCTTTGCCGTGGCTGCTCATTTAGAAAGTGAAATACTTATTGTTGATGAGGTTTTGGCGGTAGGTGATGCAGAGTTCCAGAAAAAATGTTTAGGCAAAATGGGCGATGTAAGTAAGGGAGAAGGTCGAACTGTGTTGTTTGTTAGTCATAATATGGCAGCAGTGAAAAGTTTATGTAATCGAGGTATTGTTTTAGAAAATGGTCTTCTGAAATTTGAAGGCGATGTTTCAAAAAGTGTAGCCTTATACTTAGGAGGAGATAACGCAATAGGTCTTAATAGCAAAGCCTATGATTATATTTACAAATCAGGTGTCTTTAAGTTAAATTCAATTTCGTTGCGGTCTAAAGGATATAAGATTGATGATCCTCTATATGAAAATGAACAAATTGAGTTGCTAACTGATATTGACTTTTATACCGACACTCCACAAAATTATCATATCACTTATCACTTGTATAACGATATGGGCGAAGCTCTCTTTTCTTTTTATGAAGGTTCCAATAATTTCATTAAAAAAGGTACTAATCAATTATTGTGTACTTTTCCGAAAAACTTTTTTCAATCAGGTAATTACAGTTTGGCTTTATTTATTGTTCAAGATAAGAAAGAAGCTATTTTTGTTGAAAAAGATGTAATTAGTTTTACTATTGTAGATGGTGGCAGGGAATTAGGTATTTATATGGGAAGAGAACCAGGATCAATAAGACCACAGTTTGAGTGGAAAAATTTAGCTTCATTATGATAAACGTTACTAAGACTTTTTTTCCGCCCATAGAAGATTATCAGCGTCAGGTGCAGCGTATTTGGGACAACCAATGGCTGACCAATCGCGGTGCTTTGGTTTTGGAGTTGGAAGAACAGTTAAAAGACTATCTTTCTGTTTCCAATATCTTAGTGATGAATAACGGAACGATTCCGATACAAATAGCTCTGAAGATTTTAGGTAATGGAGGAGAAATTATTACGACTCCTTTTAGTTATGTTGCGACCACTGCAGCGATTATTTGGGAACATTGTACTCCAGTTTTTGTTGATATTCACCCAGACTATTTAACTATTGATGAAAGTAAAATTGAAGCAACTATAACTCCAAAAACGACTTGTATTTTAGCTACTCACGTTTTCGGAAATCCTTGCAATATTGAAGCTATTGAAGCTATTGCAAAGAAGCATAACTTAAAAGTAATTTATGACGCCGCTCATTCGTTTGGGGTAAATTATAATAATCAATCCGTTTTTGACTATGGAGATGTGAGTACTTGTAGTTTTCACGCTACCAAATTGTTTCATACGGGTGAAGGTGGTGCTGTTTTTTGCAAGGATGAAGCTTTGCGACACCAACTTTTTTACAGCCACAACTTTGGTCACAACGGACCATTGGAATTTCACGGATTGGGTATTAACGGAAAGATATCCGAGTTGCAAGGTGCGATGGGCTTGGCTGTTTTACCACATATGGAAACCATTTTGACTGGCAGAAAAGCCGTGGTTGATTACTATCAAGCGCATCTTGATTTTACCAAATTAAAATCTATCAAGATTAGGGAAAATACGCAATGGAATTACAGTTATTATCCTGTTATTTTAGAAAATGAAGCGATGTTGTTAGAGGTTCAAAAAGCTTTAAACGAACAGGGTATATTTCCAAGAAGGTATTTTTATCCTTCTTTGAATACGATTCCTTATGTTGCTGGTGCGTCGATGCCTATTTCGGAGCGTATTGCCTCAAGCGTATTGTGTTTGCCTTTGTATGCTGGATTAGAAATTAAAAATGTTCAAAAAATTATTTCAATTATAAATACAACTTTATGTTAATAGTAGGAGCTAAAGGATTTGCTAAAGAAGTTTTAGAGGTATTACATCAATTAAATCAATTGGAAAACATTGTTTTTTACGATGATGTAAATACAGACACTCCAACTCTTTTGTATGGTCAATTTCCCATTCTAAAGTCAATTTCAGAAGCTGAAAATTATTTTAAAACTACAGATAATCAATTTACAATTGGTATTGGAAATCCAGTTTTGAGGAAAAAGCTTTGCGATAAATTTATTGCAATTGGAGGTGTGTTTTCTTCAACAATTAGTCCAAGAGCATCCATAGGAAATTTTGGAAATACAATAGGAAATGGTTCAAATGTTATGACTGGAACTGTAATTACAAATGATGTCATAATAAACAAAGGTGTTTTAATAAATCTAAATTGTACAGTTGGTCACGATTGTATAGTTGGTGAGTTTGTTGAATTATCTCCAGGAGTTCATGTTTCAGGAAATTGTATCATTGGACATTATTCTGTACTTGGTACCAATGCTACAGTTTTACCAAAAGTTACAATAGGTAAAAACGTAATTGTTGGCGCAGGTTCAGTAGTTACAAAAGATTTACCAGACAATTGTGTTGCAGTTGGCATACCAGCAAAAGTAATTAAAGAACTACCACAATTAGAATTTTAAACATGAGCAATAATTCAAAAGTTAGTGTTTGCATGATTACCTATGGACATGAAAAGTTTATAGATCAAGCTATTAACGGCGTTTTAATGCAAGTGACTGATTTTGAAATAGAATTGATTATTGCCAATGATTGTTCACCTGATAATACCGATAAGGTTGTCAGTAAAATAATAAAAAATCATCCAAAAGGTTATTTAATAAAATATACTAAACACAAAAGCAATTTAGGAATGATGCGCAATTTTGTTTGGGCTCTTGAGCAATGTAAAGCGAAATACATAGCAATTTGTGATGGTGATGACTATTGGACAGACCATTGTAAATTACAAAAACAAGTAAATTTTCTAGAAGCTAATGATGACTATGTAATTCATTCAGGTAATGCACGAATTCTATCAAATGATACTAATAATGATTCATTGATTTTAAATTTCAATAAAGATTCAGTTTTTGAAATTGATGATTTTTATAAAAATAATAATGTAATTACTTGTACTGTCTTGTTTAGAAATCAACATTTTATTTTCCCCAATTTTTTTGATAAAATTGCTTTTGGTGACTGGTTTTTATATATTATACTCATGAATAATGCAAAAAAGAAAGTATATCGAACTAATGAGGTTTTATCGGTTTATAGAATTCATTCTGGTGGTGTAATGAGTAATTTAAACTTAGAAAAGAATTATTTAGCACACATATACCAAATTAAATCCATTCAAAAATACATTGGCAATAAATATTATTCAAAAGAAATTGAACAAAAATTGAATCATTACTATCTAGAAATTTTTTTATTAAGATGTTATCAAGCAAATTATAAAAAAGCAATTTTGATTTTATTTGAAAATTTAAAATCTTGTTTTAAATCATTTCCAGTAAAATCATATTTAAGTTTTTTAAAAATATTCATTTTAAAAAAAATTAGTATTTAAAAAAAAACGTTAGTAAAAAAATAATCACAATTAGAATGAAATTAGTCTCCATAATTATTCCATGTTATAATCAGTCAAAATTTTTGCCTGAAACATTAGAATCTGTTCTAAAACAAACCTATACAAATTGGGAATGTATTATTGTAAATGATGGCTCTCCAGATAATACCGAAGAGGTAGCACAACAATGGTGTAAAAAAGATGAACGTTTTATTTATTTAAAAAAAGAAAATGGCGGATTGAGTAGTGCAAGAAATGCTGGTTTAAAGATAGCTCAAGGCGATTACATTCAGTTTTTAGACTCCGATGATTTGTTAGAAAAAGATAAGATAAAGTGGCAATCACAATTTTTTGATAAAGAAATTGATGTGCTAATTTCGGGTTATCGTTATTTTGAAAATTCTGAGGGAATAACGAAGTTAAGGATAATTGGAAATAATAGCATCCTACCTGAGACTGCAATAATTATGAGTGATCATGTTGATGTTATTAATGTGTTTAAACGTAGAAATCCGTTTGTTATTTGTGCACCTCTATATAAAAAAAGAGTGTTCGAAGTTATTGGTAAATTTGATGAACAATTACATTCATTAGAAGATTGGGATTTTCATTTACGGTGTGCCTTAAAAAAAATGATTTTCCATCATTCAGGATATGCAGATAACTCGAAAGTTTTGGTTAGACTACATAATAATAGTATGACGAAAGATCCGAATACTATGCGTGCAAATTATTTAAAATTTGTAGAAAAGTGTAATCAAAATCCAGAGTTTGTTGCCTACTTTGGAGTTTCAGAAATCGATGAGAATAGCTTAATTCATAAAATAAAATTAGCCTTTCATATGTGGCTGCCACCAGTCGTTTTTATTTTAAAGGGTAAAATTATTAAGCTTATTAAATCTAAATAATTTATATCATTAAATAAAATCAAAATCAATAAGTACTAATTTTAAATGGAAACTTTTCGATGGTTAGTCATTCCATTTATTAAAAGAGAAATATGAAAACACATGAAAATGAAATTGCTGTAAGCATTTGCATGAGTGCCTATAATCATGAAGAGTTTATAGAAGAAGCGCTTGTAAGTGTTTTAGAACAAAATTGCCAATTTGATTTTGAAGTAATTTTGTCAAATGACTGTTCAAAAGACAAAACCGATGAGGTAATTAATAAAATAATTAAAAATCACCCAAAAGGTCATACCATTAATTATACCAATCAAGAAAAAAACTTGGGTATGAACGGGAATTTAATCTTTACTTTGGAACAAGTCAAAGGAAAATATATTGCATTGTTAGAGGGTGATGATTATTGGACAGACAAAAATAAACTCCAAAAACAATTTGATTTTTTAGAAAGCAACCTAGATTATGCTCTCTGTACTGCAGGTCATCAATCCATTATTCCTAATGTTGGGTTGGTCACAAGAACAGTAGATGGAGGTATTGATGGTATTACGTATGATTTTAAGAAAATAGATAACTTCAGACCTCACTATTTGAACATGTTTTTTAGAGCTAATAGTTTAGATATTGAACGCTTGAAAACGTTTGAGTATTCTGGAGATAATGTAATTTTTATTATGTGCCTTTCAAAAGGTAAAGGATACTTTTTTAATCAAGTGTTTGGTTTCAGAAGAACGCATCCTAATGGAGCTTGGACTGGAAAATCTGAGATAGAAAGAATCAAAATGGGATCGGAACAATTTATTGGTTTGTATAGATTTCCAGAATATAGAAAAGCCATTCGGTCAAAATTATTTCATACGTATTTAGACATTGTAAGCTCTGGTGATACGAATAAAAATTATATCGTACAAGCCTTTAAATTGATAAGGTCTTTTAAAGAGTTTCTATATTTTATAAAAATTGTTTCGCGTTACTTTTTTACAAAAAAAATCTAATTTTAAACCTAATATTCAAATGCCTACCAAACCTGTTGAAATTTGCATCTAATGATTTTTTAAATGTATAATTTAGTTTAAAATCTATTTAACAATAATGCCCATAATATCCATCATCATTCCTGTTTATAATGCCGACAAGTTTCTTGAGCGCTGTATCAACTCACTGTTGTCACAAACCTTAGCTGCTTGCGAATTTATTTTTGTGAATGACGGTTCTACTGATGCTAGTTTATCTATTTTGGAGCGTTATCAGCAAAAAGATAGTCGTATTAAAGTAATAAGTCAAGAAAATAAAGGTGTTAGTGAAGCGAGAAATTCTGGTTTGAAAGTCGCTCAAGGTACTTATATTGGTTTTGTGGATGCCGATGATTATGTAGACTATAATTTCTTTGATACCTTATATCAAACGGCAGAGAAGCATCATTTGGATATAACGGTTTGTAATTATTTTTCGTCCCAAGATGGTACTGCTTATACGTCTAAATCACCGTTCAAAGAACATGTAGTTTATGAATCGGATACGATAAAGAAAGATATTCTGCCTTATTTTATTAGTCACGAAAACATAAATTCGATTTGGAATAAACTCTATCGTTCAAGTTTACTTAAAGAGTATGCCATTCTTTTTCCTAAAGGCGTTGCGCTTGGAGAAGATGGTTGGTTTAATAGTTTGTGTTTTGCCAAAGCAACTAAAGTATATTTTTTATCCTATGCTGGCTATCATTATATTGAGGTTTCTGGTAGTGCTACACGAAATATAGTGGGCAAAAATTATTTTCAACGTATTGAGCAAGAGCATGAAAATGACTATTCCCATTTGCAAAATGACTATTTAGCGGCGTCAAATATTTCTCAATTAAAAGCACATAAGTATATAACAAAAGTAGTTTCGCTGTTGCATGAATATTATAATCCAGTTAATGCTATTGCAATTAAAACTAGAAAATTATTGGTCAAAGAACTTCTTACTAGTAAAACAACCATCAAAATTTTTAAAGACTACTATAAAGCTGTATTTTTACAAAAATCAAAATACGAACAATTACTATTATTTGCTATAAGATATAAATTGCCTTTTATAATTTCATTGGTTATATGGTATAGTAATAAAAGAAACAAAAGATAAATTAATGAAGATATTATTATTTTTTCACGCCGGAAGTTTGAATAGAGGATGCGAAGCCATTGTGCGTTCTGCAGTCGATTTAATTAAGGCTCAACATCCAGAAGTGGTTATCAATCTTGCATCTTTTGATCCTGCTTCCGATGTTGTAATTCCAAATGTAGATACTATTTATGATGGAAGAGAATTGGAGGTAAAACCTTTTTCTACTTCAGGAATTATCTCTGCTTTGAAAGTTAAATTTCAAAAGGATGAAACTTATTTTCTAAGAAAAAGACATCATAATATTATTAAATTAATTCCTGAGCATGATGTTTTTCTTTCTATAGGCGGTGATAATTATTGTTATGGAGAACAACCATGGATTTATGAAATGGATCGTCTTGTGAAAAAAGCTGGCAAGAAATTGATTCTTTGGGGTTCTTCTATTGGAGATGAAGATCTATCTGATGCTAAAATAGCCGACTTAAAGTCGATGGATTTGGTTTTGGCAAGAGAAAGTTTAACTTACAGTATTCTTAAAGAGCGAGGCTTATCTAATGTAAAGTTGGTTGCAGATGGTGCTTTTACGATGCAAAAAGAAACAATGGAATTACAATCTGATTGGCAAGAAGGCAATACTATTGGATTCAATTTTAGTCCTTTGGTTTGGAAACGAAATGCTGATTCAAAAAAAGCAGCCTACGATTTGATTCAACACATTCTTGATACTACAACTATGACTATCGCTCTGACGCCTCATGTTATTATTCCTGGTAATGATGATTATGAAGTGCTAGAGCAATTTTATAATGATTTCAAAGTTTCTGGTCGTGTTTTATTGCTTCCAAATAATTTGAATGCCATACAATATAAAGGATTGATTGCCAAAATGCGTTTCTTTATTGGTGCTCGAACCCATGCTACGATTGCGGCTTATTCGTCATTGATTCCGACTTTGGTTTTGGGTTATAGTGTTAAATCTAAAGGGATTGCTAAGGATTTATTTGGTTCAGAAAAATTGGTTTTAAGCATCAATGAAATTTCCGATAGTACCAAATTAATTGCCGCTTTTGATGAAATGGTATCGGAGGAACAAGAGCTAATTCTGACTTTGGCTAATTCCATTCCGACAATAAAAGAAAACGCTAAAAAAGCCGTAACCTATTTATTTGAATTGACTTAATGAAGAAAAAGTTACTTTTTGTACTTCCAAGTCTTGATGCCGGTGGCGGCGAAAAGAGTTTGGTAACTTTATTGAATTGCATCGACTATGAACAGTATGATGTAGATTTGGTTTTGTTTGTACCTAAAGGACTTTTTTTGAAGCAAGTACCCAAAAATGTTAAGCTACTTTATCTTAACGACGATTATAAAACGTTTACTTCTGGTTTTTTATCTTCTATTTTAAATTTTTTAAAGCAAGGAAAAGTAGGTTTGGCTTTTTCAAGATTACTTTATACGTTTAAATCTAATGTTATCCAAAATAAAGGAAAAGCCGAGCAATATTCTTGGAACCAATTAAAGAAATCAATCACTTTACTTCCAAAAGAATATGATGCCGCCATTGGATTTTTAGAAAAATCCTCTATTTATTTTGTAGTAGATTGTGTAAGAGCCAAAAGAAAAATTGGTTTTATCCACAACGATTATTTGAAATTGGATTTGGATGCTTCTTTTGATCTGCCTTATTTTGAAAAGTTGAATACTATTGCCACAGTATCTGAACAATGTGTGACGGTTTTAAAAGAAGTTTTTCCTACTCAAAAAGATAAAGTACACTTGTTATATAATATAGTTTCTGCCCAATTAATTCATCAAATGGCAGCAGAGCGAGTAACCCTAGATACCTCAAAACCAAGTTTACTTTCTGTTGGACGATTGCATCCACAAAAAGGATTTGATCTTGCCGTTGAAGCAGCTGCATTATTGAAAAAGCAAGGTTTAGATTTTGTTTGGTACATCATTGGTGAAGGAGCAGAGCGAACCGCTTTAGAACAAGCTATAGCTAAATATGGTTTAGCACAGTATGTTGTTTTGTTAGGTATTAAAGAAAATCCTTATCCTTATATAAATCAAGCTACAATTTTTGTACAACCATCGCGCTATGAAGGAAAATCTATTGCGCTTGACGAAGCCAAACTGTTGCATAAACCCATTGTGGTTACCAATTTTACCACGGCAAAAGACCAAATAGGACATCTGAAAAATGGTATTATTTGTGATATGGATGCTGCAAGTTTAGCAAATGCCTTGGCGGATGTATTACAAAACGAAACGTTACAACAAGAATTATCGCTTGCTTTATCTAAGGAATCTTTAGGTTCAGAAGCTGAAATATACACCTTTTATAAACTAATCGATGGCCACAACTAAAAAAAGTTTATTGTTTGTTATCAATAATTTGAACTGTGGTGGCGCTGAAAAAGCGTTGGTTTCCCTTTTGCAAACTATTGACTACAGTAAGTATGCTGTTGATTTATTTGTGTTCAAGCACGAAGGTGTTTTTTTTGAAAATTTACCTAAGGAAGTATGTGTTTTAGAAGAGCAAAAAATTGTGCCCTATTTGTATTCAAGCACTACAAGTGCTGTTTTAAAAGCCTTAAAAAGTTTTAATTTTAGAGCCATTTGGTTGCGTTTGCAGCTGTTTTTGTTGTCAAAAAAACATCAAAGTGGCGTTGCGGTTGAACAGTATTTCTGGAAGTACTACGCCAAAGGTTTATCAACGCTTGATAAAGAATATGATGTAGCTATAGGTTTTCAAGAAAAAAACCCCATTTATTTTTGTGTAGACAAAGTTAAAGCCAATATTAAAATTGGTTGGATTCATACGGATTTGGTGCAATTGGGCTTGGATTTTCAGCACGAGCAGTATTATTTTGACCAATTAAATCATCTTGTTACTGTTTCTGAAGGATTGACCGATCGATTGCAGCAACAACAACCTCAATTTCAATCAAAGATTATCACTATTGAAAATATTATTTCGTCTAAAGTACTAACTGATTTAAGTCAAGAACCTACTGCAACCACTTTTGATTCCAATTATTTTAATATTATTTATGTCGGAAGAATTGCCAAAGAAAAAGGTCTTTTTATGGGATTGGAAGCTTTAAAGATTTTGGTGGAGCAAGGCTATGCTGTGAGATGGTATCTTATTGGAGAAGGAAACCAAAAAGAACAACTTTTACTCGACGCAGCACGTTATGGAATTGCTTCGCATTTGTTTTTTCTTGGGTTGAAGAGCAATCCGTATCCTTATATCAGTAAAGCTTCCGCTTTTTTATTGCCTTCTTTTTTTGAAGGAAAATCCATTTCTTTAGAAGAAGCTAAATTGTTGCATAAGCCTATTGTTATTGCTGATTTTAGTTCGGCTAAAGACCAAATTGAGCATGGCGTTACAGGTTTGATAGCGGCTATGAATCCTACGTCTATCGCTGAAAAATTGGCCCAATTCATTACCGATGAAAGGCTTCGCAACGAAGTTAGTATTAACTTGAAAAATACTACCTTTGGTACAGAAAATGAGGTAACTAAATTTTATCAATTGCTTTAAAATGTCGAGTATAAAGACCATTACCGTGTTTACTCCTTGCTACAATAGAGGTTCTTTATTGCCTCGCTTGTATGCTAGTTTGTTGCAACAAAGCACGGCTAATTTTGAATGGCTTCTAGTTGATGATGGAAGCACCGATGACACTAAAGCCGTTGTTGCTTCTTTTATTGCCGAGCAAAAAATTCCGATTTCTTATTATTATAAATCTAATGGTGGGAAACACACTGCGATTAATTTAGGTGTTCAAAAAGCACAAGGTGATTTGTTTTTTATAGTTGATAGTGATGATTTTTTATCAAATGATGCCCTTGCAGTTACCACTCATTTTTGGGAACAATATAAAGATAACTCCGCTGTTTGTGGTATGATTGGTCTTTCCGAATATACCAATGGTCAAACGGTTGGCGATTTGTTTTTGCAAGACGAATGGCAGTTGTCCTTTTCTGATTTTTATCTGAAATACCAATTGAGAGGTGATAAATCGGTAGCTTTTAAAACTAGTGTGATGAAAGCGTATCCTTTTCCTGAAGCGCCTGGCATTCGATTTGTATTTGAGGATGTTGTGTGGCACGCTATGTCCAAATCCTATGATGTTCTTGCTGTAAATAAGGTTATTCAATATAAAGAATATTTAGAAGAAGGTTTGTCTGATAGTTCGTATAAGTTATGGTATATTCAATCCTTAGCTTTTTCCTACTTTCAATTGCTTGCCAATCAAACCTATTCTCTTTCACGATATCCCAAAACTTATTTGTGGAGTTTTATTCATTTAGCTAGCAATTCTTTATTGAGTGGCACAAGTTATTTTAATCAACTTCCGACATTGCAATCTAAATGTTTCTATTTACTTTTGTTTCCGAGAGGTTATTTTTCTTATTGGAGAATGAAAAAATTAATACGTACCTAGTATGATTCAGCGCATTATAAAAAAAATATATTACAAATTAAAAGGAATATCTCCCGAACAATTGACTTTGGAAGCGACGATAAAAGCAGGGATGAAGGTCGGGAAAAATTGTTATGGTTTGATAGGTTGCACAATTGATTATGCGCACGCTTGGTTGATTCAAATTGGAGATGATGTTGTTTTTGCGCCTCAAGTTTATTTGTTAGCGAAGGACACTAGCACGAAACGAAGTTTGGGTTCGACCCGAATTGGAAAAATAAAAATAGGGAATAATTGTTTTATTGGTGCCCGAGCTTTTATTATGCCTGGTGTTACTATAGGCGATAATTCTATAGTTGGAGCAGGAAGTTTGGTTGCTAAGTCGGTTCCAGAAAATGTTGTTGTTGCCGGAAATCCAGCACGAATTATTTGTACGATAGCCGAATATGAGACCAAATTGAAAGCCACTTTTGCTGTTGCTCCCAAGTTTGGAGAAGACTATACCTTAGATTTTGCTATTACCGATGCAATGAAGCAAGAGATGATTGCAGCGTTGGAAGATTCGGTGGGATTTGTTAAATAAAAAATTATGGTTTATTTATTATTTGTATTAGTCGTTTTGATTTTGGTGGTTGTAGTTGTTGATTTATATCCGCAATTGCATACTTGGCAGAGTAGGATTAAAATTGGAAGTTTGTCTGATGACGTACTTTGGAAAGAAAAAGTAACTGCCATTTCACTTAAGTGGTTGAAGAAAACGCCTACTATTAAAGTAACCGACAATACGCGTTTAATTTTAATTGATATAGTAAAAGGAAATTACAAACGAACTGCAATTCAAAGTTGGCAAGAAGCTTCTTTGTTATTAGGATTAAATGAATACAGAAAAGCAAAGAATGATGCAGCCATTACTAGTTCAATTAACAATTTTGTAGCTTCCAAGTTAACCTCTGATGGACATTGGATTGTTAAACCTACTGAAGTTGATTCTGTAATTTTAGGTTATGCTTTTTTGAAATTAGATGCTTTTGATTCTGTAAAGTATCGACCAGCCTTTGATTTTTTATATGAACTGATTTTAAATTTGAAGGGTTCAGATGGCACTATAGCTTATAGAAAGCATACTTCCGATTATCGTTATGTTGATACTATAGGTTTTATATCCCCATTTTTAGTGCGTTATGGATTGCTTTTTAATAAACCAGAAGCAGTTACTTTAGGAATAAATCAAATACGTGTTTTTAATACTCACGGTATGTTAGCCGATCATTTTATACCATGTCATACTTATAATATCAAAACCAATTTATCTGTCGGATTATTTGGATGGGGAAGAGGTTTGGGTTGGTATGCTATTGGTCTAATTGATGCTTGGAGTGAATTGCCAGAATCTCATCCTGAAAAAGAGGAAGTTACTCAAATGGTGGTTGCTTTTGCAAAAATGGCACTTTCATTTCAAAATGATAATGGTAGCTGGAATTGGCTGGTTACGAACAGGCAATCGCAATTTGATTCGTCCACCACAGCGACTTTGGCGTGGTTTTTTGCCAAAGCAAAAACTATTTCAAGTATTGCTAATGCTAGTGAACAAGCTAGAGTTAAAGCTCTAAATTATTTAAAACAAGTAACTCGAAGAGATGGTGTTGTTGATTTTTCACAAGGTGATACGAAATCCATTGGTGTACATTCTCAACATTTTGATATTTTACCTTTTACACAAGGATTTTGTTTAAGAACGTTATCTATATAATTTTTTATGCTATTTAACTCTATTAATTTTGCCCTCTTTTTGCCAATAGTTTTTCTATTGTATTGGTTATTAGCTAATAAACATTACAAATTTCAAAATATATTATTACTCGTAGCAAGTTATTTTTTTTATGCATGTTGGGATTATCGTTTTTTATTTCTTTTAGTTTTTTCTACTCTTTTAGATTACTTCACAGGACTTAAAATGTTTGATTCTAAAACTATTTCAGGTAAGAAATTTTGGTTTTGGTTGAGTATTTTGGTCAATTTAGGTTTCTTGGGATTTTTTAAATATTATAATTTCTTTGTCAGCTCTTTTGCAGAGGCACTTGCAAATTTAGGAATGCACGTTGAGGTTTGGACATTAAACGTAATTCTTCCGGTTGGTATTTCATTTTATACTTTTCATGGTTTGTCTTATGTAATTGATATTTATTATAATAGAATTAAACCTGAAAGAAATTTTATTGATTATTCGGTTTTTGTTAGTTTTTTTCCACTTTTAGTTGCTGGTCCAATTGAACGTGCCACACATTTACTTCCTCAAATTCAAAAAGAACGAAAATTCAATTACACTAATGCTGTAGATGGATTACGTCAGATTCTTTGGGGTTTATTTAAAAAAGTAGTTATTGCAGATAATTGTGCAGAATATGCTAATATTATTTTCAATAATTCCGAACAATATTCTGGAAGTACTTTAGTTATGGGAGCATTGTTTTTTACCTTTCAAATTTATTGTGATTTTTCTGGATATTCCGATATCGCCTTGGGAACAGCAAGACTTTTCGGAATTGACTTATTAAGAAATTTTGCCTTCCCATATTTCTCTAGAGATATAGCCGAATTTTGGCGTCGTTGGCATATTTCATTATCAACTTGGTTTAGAGACTATTTATACATTCCGTTAGGTGGAAGTCAAGGAGGTACTTGGATGAAGGTTAGAAATACCTTTGTAATTTTTCTTGTAAGTGGTTTTTGGCATGGAGCCAATTGGACTTTTATAATTTGGGGATTATTAAATGCACTTTATTTTATTCCTTTATTATTGGCTAAGAAAAATAGGAACAATATTGGAACGGTAGCCGAAGGTCGTGCTCTTCCTAATTTGAGAGAACTATTTTTAATGTTATTTACTTTTAGTCTAACAGTTTTTGCATGGATATTCTTTAGGGCCAACTCACTTTCAGATGCATTTACTTTTATTGGTGGTATTTTTGATGTTTCGATACTATCTTTTCCAACAATTTTCCCTAAGCACATTATTTTATTGGTTGTTTTTTTTATTATCATAGAATGGATTGGAAGAGAACAGAATTATGCCCTCCAAGTTCTTGGATTAAAATGGCCTAAACTTGTTCGTTATGGATTTTATTATTTATTAATTGCCCTATTATTCATTTTTATGGGTAAAGAACAGGAGTTTATTTATTTTCAATTTTAGAGCATGAGAAAGTTTTTAGTATCACTTTTATGGTTTTTTCTACCTGTTTTTATTAGTCTAATAGTTCTTTGTTTTGGATTAAAAAAAATGGTTAATAGCTCTGTTGATTTTACATTAGATAGTAAAATAAATACATTAGTGTTAGGTCATTCACAAACGGAGCATGCTTTTAAAGATTCTATTATTTTTGGATTAAAAAATCTATGCTTTGGTGGTGAGTCTTATTTTTACACTTATCAAAAATTGAAAATAGTTTTAGAGAAGAATAAAGAAAATAAAAACATTAAGAACATAATAGTTTCTTTCTCTAATAATCAGATAGAATCTGTAATGAATAAGTGGACTTATGGAGAGAAAACCGTTTTAAATTTTTACCCAAAATATTCCTTTGCGATTAACGCTGAGGATTCGAAATTAATCGCTGTAAATAATTTTAAAGCCTTTTTGAAAGCGGAGCATTTAGGAATGATTTCAAATGCCAAACTGCTGGTAAAAAAGAAGAGTATTTTTGAAGATCGTAATTTTGGAGGTTATAATTATATTAATAAATCTCAGATAGATTCTTTATTACAAACTAATTATATCAAAGATTTTGTAGCAAACCAAACTAATGAAATCTCATCTATTAATTTGAATTACTTAGATAAGATTGTTGCTTTGTGCAAAGCTTATGAAAAGAATTTGATATTTATTCGAACACCTATACATCAAAAGTTTTTCGAAAAATTAGATGAAATTAAGTTTCAAGAAATTAGAAATATGCGCTATTCAACAATTCCCTTTCTTGATTATCATGGTTTTTCGTTGGAAAACAAACATTTTAAAGATTTTAATCATTTGAATGATACAGGAGCTAAAAAGTTTTCAAACTATTTTAATAAGCTTCTAAGTTCAGGTTTATTGATTGAAAAGCAATTGTCAAAACAAACAAAAAAATTACCTAAATAATATTTTTTATTAAAACTTTAATAATGAAACTATTATACATCACAAACGGCTTAAATGGCTCTGGTGGATTAGAACGTGTTCTGTCAATCAAGGCAAGTTATTTGGCTGAAAAAATGGGGTATGAAGTTCATATTGTTTGTTTGAATGATTCGCATCAAAATTTGTTTTACGATTTTAGCCCTAAGATACATTTACAAAGCATATCTGTTTTTGGTAATCCGATTTCTTATGTCAAAAAATATGTTTCTGGTTTAAATAAAGTGGTTTCTCAAATTAATCCTGATATAGTTTTAGTTTGTGATGATGGATTGAAAGCTTTTTTTCTTCCATTATTGTTGAAAACTAAAGCCAAAATGATTTATGAACGTCATGTATCAAAAACTATTTCGATTGGTAAAGATGCAGGATTTTTGAAAACCATTAGTACCAAGTTTCAATTCACTTTAATGAATCTTTTAGCAAAACGCTATGATAAGTTTGTAGTGCTTACAAATGAAAATAAAAGAGAATGGCCTTTACAGAATTTAGAAGTAATTTCTAATCCATTGTCTTTTTATCCAGAGGCATCTGCTACTCTAACTACTAAAAAAGTTATTGCAGTCGGTAAGCAAAGTCATCAAAAAGGGTATGACTTATTATTGCAAGCTTGGCAAAAAGTAATAGCGCAACAACCTGATTGGCAACTAGAAATTTATGGGAAAAAAGAACCATCAGAAGGATTAGAATTACAAGCTAGTTGTTTAGGGATTTCTTTAAATGTTCAATTTTTTGATCCAATAAAAAATATAGAAGTCAAATATTTAGAATCTTCTATATATGTAATGTCATCTCGTTATGAAGGTTTCGGAATGGTGTTAATTGAAGCTATGGCATGTGGAGTTCCATGTGTGTCGTTTGATTGTCCGTATGGTCCAAGTGATATTATTGCCGATGGTGAAGATGGGTATTTAGTGTCAAATGGCGACGTTGATTTGCTAGCTGAAAAGTTATTGCTGTTGATTGAAAATGATGCTTTGCGGATTAAGATGGGACAAAAAGCAAAAATAGCTGTAAAGCGTTTTTTACCTGAAACGATTTGTCAGCAATGGGATACCTTGTTTAAAACCTTAGTGCGATGAAAAAAATAATTATCCTAGTCGATCAAATGCATTCACACGGCGGCATTGAAAAATTGGTTGCTATCAAAGCCAATTATTGGAGTGCTGTTTTTGGCTATAACGTTACTATTTTAAGTACAGAACAAGGAGGAAAGCCTTTGATTTATGAATTAGATAAAGCTGTTGTGTTTCAAGATTTAGCTATAGATTTTGATCGCAGTAAAAGCTATTTTAGTTTTGGTAATGTATTGAAATTACTTAAGAATGTTTTAAAAATTCAACAGTATCTTTTTTCCCAAAAACCCGACTTTGTTTTGGTTGCTTCTCATATTCCGATTACCTATGTGTTACCTTTTTTGTTTAAAGGTAGGACTAAGACCATAAAAGAATTTCATTATACGAAATATGCAGATACTAATATTGGTCTTAAAAATAAGTTGCTGATTTTCGTAGAAGCGCGATATGATTATTTAGCGGTGCTCAGTGAGGAAGAGCAGCGTTATTATTTTAGTAAAAATACGGTAGTGTTGCCGAATCCGATAGCTACCGATGCGGTTGTGTCGTCTTCCTTATTGTCGACTAGACCTAATGTTGCTGTTGCGATTGTTCGTTTTGCTGCGGTAAAGCAGTTGGAAGTTATGGTTAGTATTTGGTCGCAATTTCATCAAAAGCAACCTGATTGGCAGTTGCATTTGTATGGTGCGATTGGTAACGATTATTATCAAAAGATTTTGTCTTTGGTACAAGAATTACGATTGGAAAATGTAGTTCTTTTCAAAGGTCAAACTCAAGATGTTTCTGGAGTTTTGGAACAGGCGAAAGTGTTGTTGCTGACTTCGGTTCAAGAGTGTTTTCCGATGGTTATTTTGGAGGCTAATTCGGTTGGCGTTCCCGTAGTATCTTATGATAGTCCGACCGGACCAAGAAACATAATTCATCACGAAAAAGATGGCCTTTTGGTTCCTTACGGTGACGAGCAAGCCTTTGTGCATCAATTGGAATCGCTTGCAGTAAATCCTGAACTTTTGAATACGCTTGGAAAGCACGCTGTGGATACTGCGCGAAATTATCTACTTCCGAAAGTGATGAATCTGTGGAATACTACTATATTTGCTAAATAATGATGCGAACGGTATTTCTATTAATAGGTCAGATGTTTTTTATTCCGCACGGAATCTTGTTTTTGTTGTCTTCCAACAAAGCAGTCATTGTACGTGACTTATATGCTAGAAAAACCATAAAATCTAGTACCATTACTCAATTATATGATTTGACTAAGGAATTGTTGTTGAGTAAGTACTTTAGAACCTTATTTTATTACAGAACACCGGGGTTAATTTCAAAAGTACTACGTATTTTTTATCCAAAACAAGATTCATTTACCATTGATGTGCATACTAAAATTGGTGCAGGATTGCAATTGGCTCATCCTTATGCTACTATTTTGAATGCTACTTCTATTGGTACCGATGTTTATGTCAATCATTTGGTTACGTTAGGTGAAAAAGAAGGTAAAAAACCAATCATAGGAAATAATGTTCAATTGCATGCTGGTTGTATTGTCATTGGCGGTGTAACCATTGGTGATCATGCTATTATTGGCGCTGGTGCTGTGGTGGTTAAAGATGTTCCAGAATATGCTGTAGCCGTTGGCAATCCAGCCAAGTTAATTTAATTTTTATCTATGAATTCTAACAATATTGCTATAATAATTCCTTACTTCGGTAAATTGCCATCTTGGTTTAATTTGTTTCTAATCTCTGCAAGTAAAACAAAGATTGTCACTTTTATATTGTTTACCGACGATGAAACAAAATTTAATTATCCAATAAATTTTAATGTTAATTATTGTTCCTTTGCAGATCTGTCGAAAATGTTCAAAAAAACTTTGGGTCAATCAATATATCTTGAGAATCCCTATAAAATTTGTGATTATAGACCTGCTTTTGGAAAAGTTTTTAAAGATTATATAGGTGAGTTTAGTTTTTGGGGACACTGTGATATAGATATTATTTTTGGTGATATAGATAAATATTTGCTAAATGCTAATTATCAAAATTTTGATCGAACATTTACCTATGGTCATTTTTCTATTTATAGCAACACTGATAAGATTAATAATGCATTTACTATAAAGTTAAATCATATACCTAAATTTTTTGATATAAATTATGTAAAGAAAACATCTTATCCATGTAATTTTGATGAGGTTGGGATGAATGTTATAATCAAAGAATCCGGGTTTTCTTTTTTTGAAAAATCATACTGTGCTAATGTAAATAGTAATTTTATTAAATATAGGCTTGGTTCAGGTGTTTATGAATATCCATCTTTTTTAGCCTATGTAGGTAGCAGTGTTTATGAATTTAAATTAGTTGAAGGAGAATATGAAACAAAAGAGTTTATGTACTTTCATCTTCAAAATAGAGGTGAAATTAACAGCGAGGAGAAAATAACAAATGATTTTGTAATATCACACAAAGGTTTTTTTTCTTTCAACAAAAATAGCTTTGCAACTTACTTCGCTGAAATTGGTTCTAAAGAAACTGAGTATGAGCAACAAGAATTTAATAAGTTTACAAAGGAAAAGGAAAAAAAGAATACTATAAACAAAATAAAAAGAGAATTTTTTTATAAAAAAGGTTTGATTTTTAGCTTACTAATAAATAGGTATTTAGCTTTGAAATGGTTAAATTCTTAAAAATAAATTATTATAGTGAATTTTATCTTTGTTGAATATTATACTTTTTTGTTTTATCAATTTACATTGATAATGCTATTTATTGTGGTTGCTCAAGGGAGTTTAAAATTAGAATCTTTAAACAATTTAGTTATAAAAAAAAGTTTAGGATTTGTATTTTTTCTATTTATTTTGTTGTACATAGGCTTAAGACCAATAAATTATAGGTTTGGAGATATGATAATTTATAATATTCAATTTCAACAGTATTTTAATGGTGCGCCTCTCTTGATAGCTAAAGATCCGCTATTTGAATATTTTAAGTACGGAATTGCAAAAACAGCTAATGCCTTTGTGTTTTTTTTTCTGTGTGCTTTTTTTTATGTAGTTCCCCTTTATTATTTTTCAAAAAAAGTTTTTAAAGAGTTTTGGTTTTATAATTTTTTTATACTTGTTATATCCTTTTCTTTTTGGACTTATGGAACAAATGGTATCAGAAATGGAATAGCAACCAGTCTATTTTTATTTGGATTGTCTAGGGATAAAAAGTCTATTGCACTTTTGATTTTGATTGCTAGTACCTTAGTTCACAAATCAATGTTACTACCATTATTTGGTTATATTGCAACTTTGTTTTATAATAATTCTAAGACTTATTTTTATTTTTGGTTATTATGTATTCCGTTATCACTAGTAATGGGTGGTTTTTTCACAAATTTTTTTATGAGTGTCGGAATAGTTGAAGAGCAAGCTTTATCGGGTTATTTAGGAGAATTTAATCAAGCATCAGAAGGTGTAGAATTAAAAGTTGGATTTCGGTGGGATTTCTTACTGTACAGCTCTTTTGGTGTTTTAGCAGGTTGGTACTATGTCATAAAAATGAACTATAAAGATCAACTTTATCTTCAATTATTAAATATTTATCTTGTTTGTAATGCCTTTTGGGTATTAGTAATTCGTGCAAATTATTCCAACAGATTAGCTTATCTATCTTGGTTTATGTTAGGTGTTATAATTATTTATCCGCTTCTTAAAAATAAGTTTTTTAATAATCAACATCAAGTAATTGTTCGTATTCTTATAGCTTATTTTGCTTTTACTTATATTATGAATGTGTTTATTTACTAACTTTGATTGATGATTTATGAGTCCATTAATAAGTGTTGTCGTTCCTGTTTATAATGTTTCAAAGTATTTGAAGCAATGTTTGGATAGTATCTTAAATCAAACCTACACTTCTCTAGAAATCATTCTGGTTAATGATGGTTCCACAGATGATAGTTTGAATATTTGTTATAATTATCAAAAATCGGACTCAAGAATTCGTGTCATTGATCAAAAAAATCAAGGAGTCTCTGTATCTAGAAATACTGGTCTTTGTTATATTACAGGTGATTATCTAATGTTTGTCGATGGTGATGATTGGTTGAAGTTGGATACCATTGAAAACGTTTTTCAATCTTTGTCTAGTTATGACTTGGTTTGCTTTTCTTTTATCAAAGAATATCCTACTAGTAAAGTAGTACGAGATTTATTATTGAATGGTAGCTACGATGCTGATTTTTTTCAAAGGAGGCTTACTGGATTGATCAATGAAGAATTGAGTGATCCAAGTCATTTTGAAACATTTGCAACTGTTTGGGGGAAAATATTCAAATCAAGTATAATAAAGGAGCATTCCATTGTTTTTAAAAAAATGTCGGAAATCGGAGCGTGGGAGGATGGTTATTTCAATTGGGATTACTTAAATTATTGTAAAAGCGTATTTATCATAAATCAGCCGTTTTACCATTATCGAAAGTTTAATAGTGACTCTATTACTTCAAATCATAAATCAGGTATGCTTCAAAAAACAAATTATCTTTTTGATCTTATAGAAGCTGATTTGATTGATAAAAATAAAGGAGTGGAGTTTCAAAAAGCTTTTAATAACAGAATTGTTTTGAGTGTGATTGGATTGGGCTTAAATGAAATATATAAAAATGATAGTCTTTTTAACAAATATAGAAATATTAAAAATATTCTTTTCTCTCCAGTTTTTGATCAAGCTTATAAAAACTTATCATTAAAGTATTTTCCAACACATTGGAAGTTGTTCTTTTTTTTCGCAAAAAATAAATTGGTATATCCTTTGATTTTTATGTTGTATGCCATCAAAAAAATCATAAAAAAGTAATTGAGTTATGGAGCAACCAATACGAATTCTACAACTTTTTACGATACTCAATCGCGGTGGTGCTGAAACTAACGTGATGAATTATTATCGAAAATTGGATCGAACCCGATTTCAGTTTGATTTTATTGTTCATCGTGATGAAGTAGGCGCTTATGAAGCTGAGATTATTGCTTTGGGCGGAACAATTTATAGATTACCACCATTTAATCCGTTAAAGATTAAACATTACAAAAAACAAATTGCTGCATTTTTCGATCAACATACTTATCCGATTGTTCACGGCAATTGTTCAGAATTGGGTATTTATATTTATCAAGAAGCTCAAAAAAGAGGTACGCCAGTAATAATTGCGCACGGTCATAATGCTACTGATGGTTGGAATTTAAAATCACCTTTTAGGTATTATTACAAAAAAAAGATGATGCCTTATATCAACACTTACTTTACTTGTGGTTATGAAGCTGCCGTGTGGCTTTTTGGAAAAAAAAATGCACCTAAAGCGTTCACGATGACCAATGCGATTGATAGCAGTTTGTTTGCATATGATGTTCAGAAAGGTGACAAAATTAGAGAAGAATTGGATGCTGTCACCACACAGAATTTTGTTCACGTTGGTCGTTTCAACGTGCAGAAGAATCACGATTTTTTAATAAGTATCTTTTATGAATTAGTTCAGTTGGATGCCAACCGTAAGTTGTTTTTAATCGGCATCGGCGATTTGATGGCACCAATTCAAAATAAGGCAGCACAATTGGGTATAGCTGACAAAGTTGTTTTTTTAGGCTCGCGAAGCGACGTTAATGAATTGCTTCAAGGCATGGATGTGTTTTTATTTCCGTCTTTGTTTGAAGGTTTGCCCGTTTCTTTGGTTGAAGCGCAGGCGAGTGGTGTAAAATGTTACATTTCAGATGGTGTGCCAAAGGAATCTATTATTGTGAATGATAATGTAAAAGTTATTTCTCTTAAAGAATCCGCTTTAGTTTGGGCACAAACCATTCATTCTCAAAATAAGTTTATAAAACAAGATGTTTCTCAAATAATTATTGATAAAGGATATGATATCAATAAGAATATTATCCTTCTACAAGAAAAATATTTAGCACTATTGCAACAACACTCATGAAGACGTTAACCGTATTTACTCCTGCTTTTAACAGAGCGCATTTGTTACCTAGACTTTATGAAAGTTTATGTAACCAAACCCATATGGATTTTGAGTGGTTGGTAGTTGACGATGGTTCGACCGATGACACAAAAGCGCTTGTAGCAGGTTGGATTTTGGAACAAAAAATTGCAATTACTTATATCTATCAAGAGAATCAAGGTATGCATGGAGCGCACAATACGGCTTATAAAGCTATCAAGACTGTTTTAAATACTTGTATTGATTCAGACGATTATATGCGGCTGAATGCTGTGGAATTGATTTTAACAAAATGGAAAAGTATCGATCAAAAAAAGTACGCTGGTATTATTGGTTTAGATGCCTTAGAATCGGGCGCTATAATCGGATCCAAATTCACCACCGAGTATACCACACTTGAAGATTTTTATATCAATGGCGGTACTGGAGACAAAAAGTTGGTTTATCGCACCGATGTTATTACGAGCTATCCTGATTATCCCATTTTTGAAGGCGAGCGTTATGTTGGTTTAGGTACCAAATATTTATTTGTTGACAAAGATTATGAAATGGCCACTCTTAATGAAGTGCTGGTTACCGTTGATTACCAAATTACTGGCTCAAGTAATACTATGTTTTATCAGTATTTAAAATATCCCAAAGGCTTTATTTATAATAGGATTACTACGATGCAATACACAAAATCTACTAAGCGTAAGTTTATAGAATGTATTCATTACGTATCTAGTTGTATTATTCTTAAACGCTATAATTTTCTAAAAGATTGTCCTGAAAAACTGCTTACCCTGTTAGCTGTGCCGTTTGGTATTGCTTTGTATGCTTTGATTCGATATAAAACTAGAACCTAATTATTTTGAAAAAACTAATTCGAACCGCGACCGTTTCCGTTTCTTTGGATATTCTTTTAAAAGGGCAATTGGCTTTTTTGAATGACCATTATCAGGTACTTGCTGTTTCTGGTCAAGATGTTCATTTAGAAAATGTAAAAAATAGGGAAAAGGTTTTAACTGTTGATGTGCCTATGTATCGCACTATTTCACCTTTTAAGGATTTTGTTTCTCTGGTAAGATTGTATTTATTATTCAAAAAAGAGCAGCCTTTGATCGTACATTCGATTACGCCTAAAGCCGGATTACTGTCTATGTGCGCTGCTTATTTTGCTAGAGTTCCCATTAGAATACACACTTTTACCGGATTGTTGTTTCCACATAAAGAAGGTTTTTTGCATCATTTGTTGTTGTTTTTAGATAAAGTACTTTGCCGGTTTGCTACCCATATTTTTCCCGAAGGCGAAGGCGTTAAAAAAGATTTGTTGGCATTTAAGGTTACCCGAAAACCACTTCAAGTAATTGCGAATGGCAATGTCAATGGTATTGATCTAGATTATTTTAATCCTACTACCGTTTCTGTTCAAGATTGTGAACAACTGCGCACTTCTTTAGGAATTGCTTCCACCGATTTTGTTTTTGTTTTTGTCGGACGCTTGGTTACTGATAAAGGCATTAATGAATTGGTAGCTGCATTTACTAAATTAGCCAGTCAGCATTCTGCTGTAAAGTTGCTTTTGGTTGGTCCGTTTGAAAGCGAATTGGATCCTTTACTTCCTGAGACCTTACAGTTGCTTGCTACCCATAAATCCATTATCAGTGTTGGTTTTCAAGACGATATTCGTCCGTATTTAGCTGTTTCCGATGTGTTTGTTTTTCCGAGTTATAGAGAAGGCTTTCCGAATGTGGTTTTGCAAGCTGGTGCGATGGAGTTGCCTTGTATTGTTACTGATATTTCGGGAAGTAATGAAATAATTATTCCGAACGAAAACGGAATTATTCTTCCCATTAAAAATGAAATTGCTATTTTTGACGCGATGCATTTGCTATATTATGACAAAGATTTGTTTCAAAAATTGCAATCAAAATCAAGAGTTAACATAGTTTCGAGGTTTCAACAAGAACTTGTTTGGAATAACTTACTTCAAGAATACAAAAGATTAGAAAACAATGTATAAAAAACTTTTCAAGCCTTTTTTTGATATGATCTCTGCTTTGATTGGATTGATATTGTTGTTTCCAATTTTTCTTGTTGTAACAGTATTTCTGTTTTTTGCAAACGATGGTAAGCCGTTTTTTTTTCAATTGCGTCCGGGTAAAGGAGGAAAAATTTTCAAAATCATCAAGTTTAAAACCATGAATGATAGGAAAGATACCGAAGGTAATTTACTTCCAGATTCAGATCGTTTGACCAAAGTAGGAAGTTTTGTTAGAAAAACATCTTTAGATGAAATTCCACAATTGTTAAATGTTGTTATTGGCGATATGAGTATAGTAGGTCCTAGACCATTACTAACCACTTACCTTCATTTATACAGTGATTTTCAAAACAGAAGGCATGAGGTAAAGCCAGGTATTACAGGATGGGCACAAATTAATGGAAGAAATGCCATTTCATGGGATAAAAAATTTGAATTAGATGTTTGGTATGTAGATCGTATTTCCTTTTTATTAGACTTGAAAATTTTGTTTAAAACTATTCAAAAAGTAATAAAAAGTGATGGAATAAATGCTGCTGATTCGGCAACAATAGAACCCTTTCAAGGGATTTGAATAATAAAATAAACAGATATGCAAAATGTTGTAATTATTGGAGCAGGAGGTTTTGGACGTGAAGTTAAAACCATTATAGATGCAGTAAATAAGGTTGAAAAAACCTATAATTTTATTGGATATTATGATGATGGCATTGAAAAAGGTACTATGATAAATAATTTTCCTGTTTTAGGAAATCTTCAAGAATTGAACTCCATTTCTGAGGCAATTTCTGTTCTTTTAGGCATTGGAGACCCTACTACTAAAAGTAAGATTATAGCTAAATTGTCTAATGATAAAATAAATTTTCCTACACTAATTCATCCATCTGTACAAATTTCGGACGATGAGGTAACTATTTCTAAAGGTTGCATTATTTGTAGCGGAACCATAATCACTTGTAATATTGTGATTGGAAGTTTTGTTACATTAAATCTAATGTGTACCATTGGTCATGATACTATTGTTGATGATTTTTCATCCTTTATGCCTTCCGTTAATATATCCGGAGAAGTGCATATTAAAGAAAGTGTTTATGTTGGAACAGGTGCGAAGATTATTAATCAAGTAATTATTGGTTCAGGAACTATAGTCGGAGCTGGCGCTGTTGTTTCAAAAAGTTTACCAGAAAATTGTACTGCAGTTGGAATTCCTGCAAAACCTATTAAATTTCATAATGATGAATGCAACTAAAATATGGTTATCCTCGCCTCATATGGGCGGCACCGAGTTGGACTATGTAAACGAAGCTTTTGCTACTAATTGGGTTGCGCCATTAGGTCCGAATGTCACCGGTTTTGAGCAAGATTTAGAACACTATTTAGGTTCTAATTCGTTTGTTGGCGCTCTGAGTTCTGGTACTGCAGCCTTGCATCTAGGTTTGGTTTTGTTGGGTGTTCAAGCCGGCGATGAAGTGCTTTGTCAAAGTATGACTTTTTCGGCCTCGGCAAATCCAATTGTATACCAAGGAGCAACACCTGTTTTTATTGATAGTGAACCTGAGACTTGGAATATTTGTCCGGTTGCTCTAGAAGAAGCCATCAAAGACCGGATTTCAAAAGGAAAGAAACCCAGAGCTATTATTGCTGTTCATTTATATGGAATGCCTTATAAAGTGGAAGCTATTAGAAGTATTGCTGATTATTATGAAATTCCGATTCTAGAAGATAGTGCTGAGGCTTTAGGTAGTACTTTTAAAGGTCAGCGTTGTGGTACTTTTGGCGATGTTGGAGTGTTGTCTTTTAATGGTAATAAGATTATTACTACTTCTGGCGGTGGCGCTATAGTTACTAAAACTATTGACTTAAAAAATAAAGCTATTTTTCTAGCTACCCAAGCTAGAGATAATGCGCCTCATTATCAGCACAGTGAGATTGGTTATAATTATAGGATGAGTAATATTTGTGCAGGAATCGGACGTGGACAAATGGAGGTTTTGGACCATCACGTGGCGCAGCGACGCAGTATGCATTCGTTTTATGAATCTATTTTTAGTAACAATGATGCCGTTACTGTTTTCGCAGAACCTACTTCCGATTATTTTTCTAATCATTGGCTGTCGGCTATAACGATTAATCCTAGTTTGAACGGCGGAAAAACCCGTGAAGACTTACGATTATTACTTGAATCTGAGCATATTGAAAGTCGTCCTTTGTGGAAACCAATGCATTTGCAGCCTGTTTTTAAAGATGCGCCGTATTATGGAGGCACCGTCTCAGAAGATTTGTTTACTAATGGACTTTGTTTGCCTTCCGGTTCGAATTTAACCGATGAAGAACGCGAACGCATAAAAAATGCAATAAATATTTTTTAAGATTTTTTTAAGAACTTTTTTTTCTTACATTTACCATTATTAAAAAGTATTTTAATTGAGTAACACTACCTTTACTAAATTTTTCAGCGTTTTTTTTAAGGCTTTTTCAGACATCAATACTGGATTTAGCTTTAAAAACCTAAGCTATTTGCCACGATGGGTTATCCTATTGTTGGATATTTTTACTGTATTAGTATCGGGTGTTGTTACTTATTTTTTATTTCAAGGCGTTAAATTAGACTATATCCCAAAGCAGCATCTTGGATTGGGTTGTACTTTGTATTTGTTTATTAATGTTTTTTTCTTTTGGATTTATCGAACCTATTCCGGCATCATCAGGCATTCCTCCTTTATTGATGCTTTAAAATTGTTTTTTTCACAGTTTTCGACTTTTGTTGTTATTCTTTTAGTGAATTTTGCGGTTATTTTATTAGGAAAGCAGAAAATATTTTTAAATACAGGAGCGTTTATCAATGCCGTTTTGTCCTTTAGTTTTCTGTTTGTTTTCAGAATGGTAGTAAAGCAAACGTTTGAATTGTTGTTTATCTCGTCGAATACTGATAAGAAGCTATCCGCTATCATTTATGGTTCGGATGCTAATGCTACTGCGGTAGCCAATGCCTTAAAATCGGAAACGCCTGGACGGTTTAATCTGCAGGGATTTATTGATAAGAACAATCAAAATTCTACTAAACGTATCTTAAATTTACCTATTTTTCAGATTAAGAAAAGTATTCCTGTCTTGATGCGAGCTAAAAAAGTAGAAGCCTTGATTATTGCCGATAAGAGTTTATCTAAAGAAGAGCGTTTGTCTATTGTAGATGAATGTATTGAGTATGGCTTTAAAGTTTATACTTTGCCAGTAGTTTCAGATTGGGATGACCAGCAAGAAATCTCTAAAAACATTAAGAGTTTTGAAATACAGGATTTGCTAGAACGCAAGCCTATTATTTTGGATACCGATGCGATATCGTCAAAGCTTCGAGGAAAATCGATTTTGGTAACCGGTGCGGCAGGTTCGATTGGTAGTGAGATTGTTAGGCAGGTCTTGCATTTTGGTCCGAAAAAAATTGTTTTATTGGATCAAGCCGAAACACCACTTCATTCTTTATCACTAGAAATTTTAGGATTAGGTTTGTCGGTTGAGGTTTTCAATATTATTGCTGATGTTCGTGATTATAATGTTTTAGAAAAGCACTTTCAAGAATTTCAACCTGATGTGGTTTATCATGCGGCGGCTTATAAGCACGTGCCGATGATGGAAGACAACCCTTCTCAAGCGGTTTTTACGAATGTTCTTGGTACCAAAAATGTTGCTGATTTGTCTAATAAGTATAACGTGGAGCGTTTTGTAATGATTTCAACAGACAAAGCAGTGAACCCAAGTAGTATTATGGGTGCGAGCAAACGCATTGCAGAGATGTATGTTCAATCGAAGCATTTTAAACATTTTAAAAACAATACCGATACTTATACTAAATTCATCACTACTCGATTTGGAAATGTACTAGGTTCTAATGGTTCGGTGGTGCCGTTGTTTACTAAACAAATTCAAGAAGGTGGACCAATCACCATCACACATCCAGAGATTATTCGTTATTTTATGACGATTCCTGAGGCTTGTCAGCTTGTTCTTGAAGCTTGCTCGATGGGTAATGGCGGTGAGATTTATATTTTTGATATGGGTAAACCTGTTAAGATTATTGATTTGGCCAAAAAAATGATTCGTTTGGCAGGTTATCAGCCTGATAAAGAAATCAAAATCAAGATTGTTGGTTTGCGTCCTGGTGAAAAATTGTATGAAGAATTACTAAACGATTCCGCTCAAAATTTAACCACTCACCACGAAAAAATTACCATTGCGGTTGAGGTTTGCGATGAATTTGAAGTAGTGTGCAAACAAGTTGAAGAATTAATAGGGATTTCGCTAACGGGTAATTCTGAAATGATTGCTACTAAAATGAAAACTATGGTTCCTGAATATAAAAGTATGAATTCTGTTTTTCAAACTTTAGATATTGAAGTTAAGGATTCTTATGTTTACACGAAATAATGCTTAAGTTCCAACGATTTTAATATCTTTGTCTCCAATTTATTATTTTAATATCAATGAAAAACTACTTTTTGTATTTTACAATTGTATTTGTTTTCCTTTTTTCTTCGTGTGTTTCAAAAAAGAAATTTGTTTACCTGCAAGGCGCACAAGATTTCGGGACGGTTTCTTCTAATTACGATCCCATTATACAAAATGATGATTTGTTATCGATAGTAGTATCTACATTAGAACCCGATGCTGCTGTTCCTTTTAATACTCCAAGTTATTTAGTAGACAATGAAGGGAAAATTGATTTTCCGGTTGTAGGAAGTATTCAAGTTGCTGGTTATTCTATTAAAGAGTTGAAGAATATGTTGAAACAAAAATTGGCTAGTCAATTAGTTGATCCTGTTATTAATATCAGGATATTAAATTTTAAGGTCACTGTTTTAGGTGATGTATTACAGCCGGGAATGAAGACCTTTCTCAACCACCGAGTAACATTATTTGATGCTATTGGTGGCTCTGGAGATTTAACAGCTTTTGGTAAACGCTATAACATTCTTATTGTAAGGGATATTCAAGGCTTAAAGACCTTTAACAGGGTTGATATTACTAAAGCTGATTTTGTAAACTCTCCATTTTACTATTTGGATCAAAATGATTTGGTTTATGTGGAACAAAGAAAAGCCAAAATCGATGCCACTGCCTTGCCTAATTTACCTTTATACGTCTCAGTTTTAAGTTTCTTGCTTACTGTAACTTTACTAGTAACTAAATAATCCTTATGCAAAACTTATTATCTCAAGAATCGAATGCAGATTTGCAGAATGAAGTTACTTTGAAGGATCAAATCTTCGGTTATCTTCAATACTGGAAATGGTTTGCTGCAAGTATCCTTTTATTCCTTTGTATTACTTTTGTTTATCTTAGGTATTATGTTGTAGAGTATGGTGCTGCTTCTTCTATCTTAATCAAGGATGAAAAAAAAGGTGGTACTAGCGAGTTTTCAGCTTTCAGTGATTTGAATATTTTTTCGGGTAAAAATAATGTTGATAATGAAATTTTTATTTTAAAATCACGACAGCTTGCTCAAGATGTTGTAAAAAAGATGGATTTAGACTTGTCTTATTTCAGTGAGGGAAGAGTAGTTTATAAAGAATTATACAAGAGCTCTCCTGTCCAAGTTGTGTTTGTCGATAAAAAAGAAGACTATAATGAAAACTATTTAAGTTTTGTTATAAGAGTAATTTCCAACAAACAATTTGAGCTACTAGATGCTGAGAAAAAGAATCCGAAGCGTTATAGTTTTGGTCAAAAGATACCGTCAAAGCTAGGTACTTTTATAGTGAAGTTGGTTAGTTTTCCGATGCCTGAGAGTATTGTAGATATTATTGTTACCAAGTCCACTTTGGAAGGAAAAGCTAATAGTTTTAGAGGTAAATTATCGGTGTATGCTGTAGATAAAACCAATGTGATTAACTTAGGCATTACCGATGAAATTCCGGAGCGAGGCGTTGATTTTTTAAATGCCTTAGTAGCGCAATATAACGAAGATGCTGTTAGAGATAGAAATCAAGTTGCTGAGTTTACTAAAGAGTTTATTAATAATCGATTAGGTATTATTACCAAAGAATTGGGCGGCGTTGAAAGTCAGGCGGAACAATTTAAGAAAGATAAAGGTATCGTAAGTTTAGAATCTGATGCCGGATTGAGTATTGAAGGTGCTGTTGATTATAACAAATCTATTTTAGCTCTAGAGACCGATGCCAAAGTACGAGATTTTCTGCTTGATGAAATAAAACGAACCAAAAAAGACGAATTGCTTCCGACCAATGTGGTTACAGCCACAGAAACCTCTTCTAATTATATCAATGAGTATAATGCCCTAGTATTAGATAAAAGAAGGTTGCTGAAAAGTGCCACTGAAGCCAATCCTAAAATCAAAAATATTGATTTAAAGATAACTGAGTTACGCGACAATATCGTTCAGAGTTTGATAAGTAAAAAGAATGATATCGTTATTCAAAAGCGCGATTTAATCAGACAGCGTTCTCTATATACTGGAAAAGTGTATAATGTTCCTACAAACGAGCGTAATTTTAACGAAATAGCAAGACAGCAAAATATTAAACAGTCGTTGTATTTGTATCTTTTGCAAAAACGAGAAGAGACCGAAATTTCATTAGCCGTAACTTCTGCTAAAGCTAAAATCATTGATAATGCCTATTTAACTGGACCAATATCTTTAAAAAAGCCAGTGTTTTATTTTGCAGCCATTATTCTAGGGTTACTCATTCCTTTTGGTATTTTGTTTCTAATTAACTTCTTCGATACTAAAATTAAATACCGTCAAGATGTTGAAGGTAAGGTTTCTATTCCGTTTTTAGGTGATATACCTAGGTCGGAAACTAATGAGCAAATCATACAATCTAACAGTCGTTCTAGTTCTGCGGAAGCTATTAGAATGATACGAACCAATTTAGAGTTTATGCTAGCGCACGTTCCTGAAGGTGTTTGTAAAACTATTTTTGTAACTTCTTCTTTGCCAAGAGAAGGGAAGACTTTTTGCGCTATTAATCTTGCCACTACCATTGCCTTATCTGGAAAGAAAGTATTAATTATTGGTTTAGATATTAGAAATCCGAAATTAGATCAGTACATCGATTTACCTCCTAATGGCTTGACCAATTATCTGTCAAAACCCAATGACGACATTAATGATTATATTATAAAATTAAAAGATTTTAGTAATTTCTTTGCCTTACCGTCAGGCATCATTCCACCAAATCCAGTTGAATTGTTAATGAATGATAAGTTGACGCAAATGTTTAACGAATTAAAAACACAATATGATTATATCGTGGTAGATACTGCTCCAGTTAGCGTGGTTACCGATACTATATTAATTGCAAAAAATGCTGATTCTTTTATCTACGTGATGCGTGCCAATTATCTAGATAAACGTATGTTGAAGTTTGCTGAGAACTTATACAAAGAAAATAAATTGCCTAATATGTCAATTATTCTTAACGATACTGAAGCAAAGAAAACTTATGGTTACGGCTATGGCTACGGCTACGGCTATGGCTACGGCTATGGCGTTGAGGAAGAAGAACCTTCTTTATTAGACAAAATTAAATCTTTCTTTACTAAAAAATAAATTCCTGTATTAAGGAGTAAAAAAATTATTGTTCTGAAAAACATCTTTGAATGCATCGGTGTTTTTTAGAACAATTTTTTTATCAAAAGATTCGATGTGTTTTAGGTGGTGTACATCGGAACCGACAAAATTGATTAAGTTGTTTTTTAGTAAATAATCAGCAGTTTTTGCTACCATCGGACCGTAATATCCTACTGCTGATAACAAATTCATTTGAAACAAACAGCCGGCGTGCTTTAATTTGGTGTACTCTTTAGTGTTTGAATGGTAAAAATTATAACGTTCTGGATGCGCTAGGATGGGTTTGTAGCCAGCTACTTGCAAATCAAAAATGATGTTGTACAATTGTAATGGTGCGCTCAAATACGACATTTCCACAAGTACATAATTGTCCTTTAAAGTTAGCAGTTGTTCTTCTTGAAACAGTTTTCTGAATTTTTCATCCAGCATGTATTCGGCTGCCGCTTTGAAGGAATTGTTGATGCCGTTAGCAGTCAAGCTCTTTTGTGTTGTAAGAAGTGTGCTTTCAATTTTTTCTTTAGTATTTTCCCAAACGTGTTCCATCACGTGTGGTGTGGTAATAAAATTACTAAACCCTAAATTTTTTAGTTCCGTGATTAAAGTTATGGAATGGTCGCTATCGGTGGCACCATCATCAATTCCGGGAAGTAAATGGGAATGAATGTCGGTGTAATTGCTAGGAATTAGGTCTTTGAGGTAGGACGATTTTTTGGTAAAGAAAAGCACGGCGTTTTTTTGTAAAAGTAATTCAAAATAAATAATATTTAAAATACATATGTAGATTTTGTTTTCTAAATTTGACCTTTACAAATATCGCCAGCACGTTGAAGCAATTACTTATAAAATCTTTAAAATCTAATTTTCATTACCTGTACTTTTTTTACAGTGTACTTCGAATTAGACTTTTTTTTATACTAGCTATTAGCGTTTTATATAGTTTTGTAGATGCATTGAGTTTGACGATGTTCATTCCGTTGTTTCAAATTGCCTCGGGCGAACAAACTTCAACACCTTCCGAAAGTAGTGGTGTTTTTCTTAAATTCTTTCAGTTTTTTAATTTAAGTCCGACTGTAAATTCTGTTTTGGTGATAATGCTGTTTTTCTTTTTATTGAAAGCTGCTTTTCGTTATTTTGATATTTTTTACAGAGTCATTGCCACATCCTATTTTAATAAGAAAATTAGAAATAATCTTCTTTCGTCTCTTTCTGATTTAAAATATTCCAAGTTTGTTACACTTAATTTTGGTACTATTCAAAATAGTGTCACCTCTGAGATATTGAGTATTAATAATGCTTTTTCGCAGTATATTTCCGTGATTCAGAATGTCATTTTTGTATTGGTATATATTGGATTGTCTTTCTTAACGAATCCCAAGTTTACCTTAATTGTAATCGTCGGCGGTTGGTTGTCTCGATTTCTATTTAAGTCGTTATACAAAAGTTCTGAAGCTTTATCTTATTCCATCACTAGTGAAAATCACAAGTTATCAGGTTTGGTTTTACAGCAAGTTACTAATTTCAAATACTTGAAGTCGACTTCGCTGATGAAAAGTTACCTCAATAAAATCAATACGACTGTTGATACTATTGAAAAAGATGTGATTGTTTTAGGAAAGACTTCGGCCAAAGTGATGTCGTTTCGTGAACCAATAATTGTCATTTTTCTCATCATAGCTATTTATATTCAGGTGAACGTTTTGGGTGGCACTTTTGGTGCTATCGTAGTGATTTTGCTGTTTTTTTACCGAGCTTTTGGTAGTTTGATGAGTGTGCAACAAAGTTGGACCGCTTTTTTGAAATATGTTGGTTCGGTGGTGCATTATGAAAAATTCATTTCTGAACTTAAAAGTGAACGTGAGGCGCAAGGTGGTCTTCCTTTTGAAGGATTTGAACACCATATTCAATTGGATGCTATCTCTTTTCAATATAACGAAAATGCTAAAATTATAACGGATGTTTCGCTAACGATTCCGAAAAACAAAACGCTAGCATTTGTTGGAAAAAGTGGTTCTGGAAAAACCACCTTAGTCAATATTCTTTGTGGTTTATTGTCGCCAACCACTGGTGAAGTTCGTATAGATTCTAAAAATATGAAGGCTTATTCTTTAGATTCTTTTAGAAGTAAAATTGGATTTATTTCACAAGAAACTGTGGTCTTTAATGACACACTTTTTAATAATATTACCTTTTGGGCGCCTAAAAATGAAGCCAATTTAAAACGGTTTTATGAAGTTATTGAACAAGTAGATTTGACGGAGTTTGTAGAAAAATCAGTGTTGAAAGAAGATGTTGCTTTGGGTGATAATGGTGTGGTTATGTCTGGTGGACAAAGACAACGACTTTCGATTGCCAGAGAATTGTATAAAGATATCGAAATATTATTATTAGATGAAGCCACTTCAGCGTTAGATTCACAAACCGAAAAGTTCATTCAAGATAGTGTCGATAATTTAAAAGGGAAAATTACCATTATTGTTATTGCGCACCGCTTGTCTACCATCAAGAATGCTGATACCATTGTGCTGATTAACAATGGTTCTATTGAAAGTCAAGGAAGTTATTCTGAATTATTGGTAAGTTCGCCTACTTTCTCAAAGATGGTGGCCTTACAAGAATTATAATCTAAGTCGATGAAATTTTCTATACTAATTACCACCAAAAACCGATTAGAAGATTTAATTTTTACCTTAACTGCTATTCAAGGTTTGCTTGAACGCGCTGATTTAGAATGTTTGCTTTGTGATGACGGTTCTACGGATGGCACTTTTGACTACATCAAAACACATTATCCTAAAATTATTTTGCTTCGTAACGAAGTTTCTAGAGGATTAATTTATAGTAGAAATCGTTTGTTAGCTGCTACCCAAGCTACTTATGCTATTTCCTTAGATGACGATGCTCATTTTTTATCCGAGAATCCTTTAGAAGCTATTGCGCAGTATTTTGAAGAAAATACTAGTTGCGGTTTACTTAGTTTTAGGATTTTTTGGGGAAAAAAGGCACCATCAAGTACTTCTACTTCTTTGCAAGCGGAGCGCGTTCGAGGTTTTGTCGGATGCGGACACGTTTGGAGAATGACCGCTTGGAAGGCTATTCCGCCTTATCCTGAATGGTTTATTTTTTATGGTGAAGAAGACTTTGCAGCTTACCAATTGTTTAAGAAGCAAATAGAAATTCATTATTTGCCTACCGTTTTGGTGCACCATCGAGTAGATGTTTTGGCTAGAAGGAATAATGCCGATTATCAAATTAGGCAACGTCGCAGTTTTCGTTCCGGTTGGTATTTGTATTTTATGTTTTATCCTTGGTCGATTATACCCAATCGATTGACCTATACGCTTTGGATGCAACTAAAAAGCAAGACTTTCGCAGGTGATGGCAAAGCTACTTTAGGAATTCTTCAAGCCCTTTTTGATGTATTGGTAAATTTTCCTAAATTGCTGAAGCAAAGTAATCGATTGACGGCTGCAGAATATAAAGCATTCAACCAACTAAAACACATCCGAATTTATTGGAAACCCGAAGATGAACAGTAAAACAATAGCTATAATTCCGGCTCGAGGTGGCTCCAAAAGATTGCCTGGAAAGAACGTTCTTTCTCTAGGAGGAATTCCGTTGTTGGTACATAGTATCCGTTACGCACAATCTAATCCGACAATAATTGATGAAGTCTACGTTTCTACGGATGATGCTGCTATCAAAGAAGTTGCTTTAGCTTTTGGAGCGAAGGTTATTGATCGACCTGCGGCACTTTCTGGCGATTTTGAACCGACTTTGTCTTCGTTACAACATGTGTTAAAAACGATTGATGAAGTTGTAGATACTGTAGTTTTGCTGCAGCCTACTAATCCGTTGCGACCTGTTGACTTGTTGTCGCAATGTTTTCAAGTGTATCTTGAGCGTCATTTAGATAGTTTGTTTACTGTGACGCAAAATCATCATAAATTGGGAAAAATTGCAAACAATCAATTTGTTCCTTTCAATTATGAATTAGGGCAACGCAGTCAAGATTTAGAACCGCTTTATTTTGAAAACGGTTTGCTTTATATTACTAAAGCAACAACGATATTGGAAGGTTCAATTATTTCAGCAACGGCTTATCCCTTTTTAGTAAATGATGTAGTTGCGACTGTAGATATTGATACCAAAGAAGATTTTGAGTATGCAGAATACATTATGCATCGGAAGTAGTAGCCTTTAAATGATCGCTATCAAATAGAAGTAGTTGCTTTTCCTGATGCAAAAAAGGATTTTTTTAGAAGTATAGCTATAGTAAAACCAGAAAAAACTTATATTATTGCATTTACAAACGGTAGGTATCCCATTTAAGAGTGCGTAACCGTAATTGTTTAAACCCATTTTTTAAAATTAGAATTATACGATGAACCCATACATAGAAATCGCAGGAAGAAAAATAGGTCCGGATTATCCGCCTTTAGTAATTGCTGAAATCGGAATCAATCACGAAGGATCGCTTGAAGTAGCTAAAGCAATGGTTGATGCTGCTCATCGTGCTGGCGTTGAAGTGGTAAAACATCAAACGCACATTGTTGAAGATGAAATGAGTGGTGCGGCCAAAAAAGTGATACCAGGCAATGCTGATGTTTCTATATATGAAATTATGGAACGTTGTGCTTTGAGCGAAGCCGATGAATTGGAGTTGAAAAACTATGTTGAAAGTAAAGGTATGATTTTTATTTCGACGCCTTTTTCAAGAGCTGCAGCTGACCGTTTGAGAAAGTTTGATATTCCAGCTTATAAAATAGGTTCGGGTGAATGTAATAATTATCCGTTGTTGGAGCATCTTTGTTCTTTTGGCAAGCCTGTAATATTAAGTACCGGAATGAATACCATTGAAAGTGTAGCCAAAGCGGTAGCTATTTTTGATAAGCATCAAATTCCTGTTGCCTTGTTGCACACCACCAATTTGTATCCCACTCCAATTCATTTGGTGCGTTTTGGTGCTATGACACAATTGCATCAAGCCTTTCCAGATAAAGTATTTGGGTTGTCGGATCACACTTTAAATAATACCGCTTGTTTGGGTGCTGTAGCACTTGGCGCCAGTATTTTGGAGCGTCATTTTACCGATCATATGCAGCGAACTGGTCCAGATATTGTGTGCAGTATGGATGAACAAACCACCTCTGAATTGATTGTGTATTCTAATGAGATGTGGCAAATGCGTGGTGGCACCAAAGAACCTGCAAAGGAAGAGCAAGTTACTATTGATTTTGCTTTTGCCACCGTTTGTTCGATTGCTGCCATTAAGAAAGGTGAGGTATTGACCAAAGACAATATTTGGGTAAAACGACCAGGAACAGGAAAGATTCTAGCCGAGCATTTTAATGATTTACTCGGTAAAACAGCCACTCGCGATATTGAAAATGATGAGCAATTAACTTTTAAAGATTTTAATTAAATTAGTATGAGAGTAGGAATGAATCCCCAAAAACAGGGCAAACGAATTGAGTTAAAATCCAATCATCGAATTGTTATCGTTGCCTACATTCCTAGTTTAGAAGGTTATTATGCCAACGTATTTGAAGTTTTTAAATTGTGTGTCGCTTCTGCCAATGCTACTAAAAATTCTGCATGTGAATTAACATTAGTAAACAATGGAAGTTGTAAAGAAGTGACCGATTATATAAATACTTTGTATGAATCAAATGAAGTGAATTGCGTTATTCATCACAAAGAGAATATAGGAAAAATGGACGCTATGATTGGCGCTGCAAGAATGGCTCGCGAAGCGTTTGTGACTTTGTCCGATATAGATATATTATTTACTACAGGTTGGCAAGAAGAAGTTGAAGCATTATTTCATACTATTCCCAACGTTGGTTCTGTCTCGCCAATTTCAGTTCGGGCAGCTCATAGTTATGCAACATTTTCATCTTTATCAAAAATTATTTTAAAGAAAGTTAAATTTAACTACGAGGTAATTAAAGAAAATTTCGAATCACATAATAGATTTTTAGAAAGTATTAATTGGGAAAAAGAGGAAGATGAAAATCTTAAATGGCCTGTTGTTAGTTATGGCAATAAAAAAGCTATTTTAGGAAGTTCACATCAAATTTTAACGATAAAAAGAGAATTATTATTTAGTTATGTTCCGATAGAACCCTCTTTAACTCTAGTTGGAAATTTGTCGGAATACCGTTATATCGATTTACCGATAGATTTGTCAAATAAAATGCGTTTAGCTACCTATACTAATTTTGCGTATCATATGGGCAACACTGTTGAAGATTGGATGTTAAAAGTTCAGAAAGAAAATATGGTAACAAATACCAATACTGAAAGCATTGACCGACATTATAGTGGTACTGAAATCAAGAATTATGAAACCGTGTACTATAAAATTAAGAAGCGGATAGTTAAAAAAATCTTCAAGTTGTTTTATTCAAATAAATGAAAAAAATCCTATTTCTTACAGGAACACGAGCCGATTTTGGTAAAATCAAATCACTTATTTCTACTCTTGAATCGCAAGAGGAATTTGAAGTATTTGTCTTTGTCACCGGGATGCATTTGCAAAAGGAGTATGGTTATACGCTTATTGAAATTGAGCGTTGTAACTATACCAACGTTCATACGTTTGAAAATCACACCCACGAAACCACAATGGATTTGACTTTGGCTAAAACCATTGAAGGCTTATCGGTTTATTGTAAAGAGGTTGCTCCCGATATGATTGTGGTTCACGGCGATCGAGTAGAAACCCTTGCTGGAGCGATTGTAGGTTCGTTGAATAATATCTTGGTTGCCCATATTGAAGGTGGCGAATTGTCGGGAACGGTTGATGAATTGATTCGTCATAGTGTTTCTAAATTGAGTCACATTCATTTTGTTTCTAATGATGATGCTGCTAAACGATTGATTCAAATGGGTGAAATGACTTCTTCTATTTATACCATTGGTTCACCCGATATTGATATTATGTTTTCGGATACTTTGCCCGATTTAGAGCAAGTTAAAGACTACTATGAAATTCCGTTTGAGGAGTATGCTGTGGTAATGTTTCATCCGGTTACCACTGAAGCCGCCGAAATGAACCAATACGCTTCCAATTTTGTAGCCGCTTTGTTAGAAGATAACACTAATTATGTTGTTATATATCCCAACAATGATTTAGGAAGTCAATTTATTATTGATAATTATAAAAAACTTGGAAACAACACCCGTTTTAGAGTGTTTCCTTCGTTGAGATTTGAATATTTTCTAACGTTGCTGAAGAAATCTAAATTCATTATTGGCAACAGTAGTGCTGGTATTAGAGAAGCACCTTATTATGGTATTCCTATCATTAATATTGGAACACGCCAACAAAATAGAGCTTTGCATGCTGCCATCATCAATGTAGGTTATGAGCAAGAAGCGATTAAAAATGCCCTGCAACAAATTGTTTACCAAAAAGTACATAAAAGTAATTCTGATTTTGGTGTAGGAAATAGTGCTCAATTATTTTTAGATTCGTTAAAAAATAGTGATATTTGGAGCATCAACCACCAAAAGCAATTTAAGGAACTGTAATGATTTCAACTATTAAGAATAAAATTGATTGGCAATCGAAGCAAAAAATGAAGAAAACAATTAATGCCTTCAAAGCATTTTTTGTTTCTAATAATCTTACCAAGTTGGCTATCATCTTCAAGACCGACAAATGGGGAAGGCATTTTTATACGCCACACTACCAATTGCATTTTGCGCCTTATCGATTAAAAAAGATGAACTTTTTAGAGATCGGTGTTGGTGGTTATGAGAATCCGTTTTCGGGTGGCAATTCGCTTCGCATGTGGAAAGCCTATTTTCCGTTTTCGAAGATTTATTCGTTAGACATTCACGATAAAGCTCCACAAGAAGAAAGCCGAATTAAAATTTACCGCGGCAGTCAAGTTGACAAAGCTTTTTTGCAATCTATTTGTGATGAAGTCGGCACGTTCGATTTAATTGTTGATGACGGAAGTCATATTAACGAGCACGTGATTGAAACTTTTGAATTTTTATTTCCGAAGTTAAAGAAAGGCGGCATTTATGTGGTAGAAGATACTCAAACGTCGTATTGGCCTGATTATGGTGGCACTTCCACTGAATTTAATGATCGTTCCACTATTTATGGTTTTTTCAAAGGCTTAATTGATGGCTTGAACCACGAAGAATACATGCTTGAAGGTTATAAAAAAACTTATTATGACCAAAATATTATTTCGATGCATTTTTATCACAACATGATTTTTATCTATAAAGGTGATAATGACGAACCTTCCAACTATTTAGTAAATAATAAAGTAGCTAATGGATAAGCAAAAAGTTGCCCTGTTATCAACTGTTGCTAACTTTGGTTTGTACCAAAAATCATCTACATTATTCCCAAAAGATATCCAAAGGTATGTCATTGATGGTACTAACGGAATGCATGGTATGCACAGCATCAAGTACATGATGTCAAAACTAAAAGGTAAAGGCATCGAGTGGTTAATTATGGCCGATGAAGATGTTATTTTTACCCATTCAGAACTAGTTTTTTCTATAATTAATGAGATGCAAACTAATGATTTCACCGTTTGCGGCGTTAGAGATGGCGGTGTTATTGTTCATCGAAAAGAAAACCCGTTTGCTATCAATACTTTTTTTTCCATCTTAAATTTTAAAGAAATTGAACGCGTTTGGAGGTCCAATGACGTTTTAAAAAATCAATATATTCTTGAAAATGAATTTAATGATGATCTTAGTCATTTGCCTTTTGATTATGATGTTGCAAGTGTTTATGAACCTTATTACTGTTTTTATTTTTGGTTGCGACGAATGGGTAAAAAAATCCTTTTTCTTGAGTCAAAAATGGGTGATGATGCCATTTCCAATAAGGTTTATTTTAAAGGCGACGAGGTTTTGTGTCACACTTGGTATGCACGAAGCTATGGTGGCAATGAAAAACACACCAAACGAATTGATGAAATCCTTGAAAAAAGAGGCGAATTTAAAACCGGTTTGCCCGATTTAAGTAAAGTAATTTTATATAAAAAAACTACCTTTGCGTTGGAGCAAAAGATCCATAAATTGTCTCGAAAGATTATTAGAAAATTATTTAAATGAAAAAATTAGGCGTAGTAATTACCGATGGTGTTGGTTACAGAAATTTTGTTTTAAGTGATTTTTTAGTGGAAGCTGAACAATCATTTGATGAAGTTGTACTCCTTTCTTTTTTGCCAAAATCGGTCTATTCCGACAAGTATAGAGTGATTGAATTGGATGCTTATCAAGAGCCTTTTACTTCTTGGTTTTTCAGGAAATTTAAAGAAGTAGCCCATTTACAATTGCATAAAAAAAATAATTTTGGCATTCAAGACGGTCTGAATGTAAACTATTCTAGGTCTAAAAATGCTCGAGGCTTTGCTACAAGATTTATTTTTAAACTGACTTCTGTTTTTAATTCCGAGCGATGGATTCAATTGGCCAATCGCTTTCAAGAATTTACTTTTAAAAATAATGCTATTACCCAAAGTAATTTAGAGTTGTTACAGAAGGAACAATTTGATTTGCTTTTCTTTACCCATCAACGTCCGCCTTATTTAGCGACTTTGGTTTTAGCTGCTAAAAAGTGCCAACTTAAAACAGCTTCTTTTATATTTAGCTGGGATAATCTAGCTTCGAAAGGACGAATGGCTGCTGCTTTTGATTATTATTTGGTTTGGAGCGATTTGATGAAAAAAGAGTTACTTCAATTTTACACGAATGTGAAAAGCGAAAGCATCCACGTTGTGGGAACGCCACAATTTGAACCTTACGTTTTGGATCGCTATAAATCTTCTAAAGCTGATTTCTACCAGATGTTTGATTTGGATGCTTCTAAAAAAACCATTTGTTTTAGTTGCGGCGATATTTCTACTAGCAAAAATGATGAGTTGTATATTACTACCATCGCGAATTTTATTTTGAAAAATGAAATCGAGGATGTGAATTTTATTGTTAGAACGTCACCTGCCGAAGATCCGAAACGCTTTAATCAATTTGTTACTGATTTTCCTTTTATCAAATGGAATTATCCCAAGTGGAATTTATCGCGACAAGGACATCAAGAGCAGTGGTCGCAGCGCATTCCGTCTGTTCAAGATGTTATTGAGCTTCGAGCATTGTTAGAATATTCTGATTTGAATATTAACATGCTTTCCACGATGAGTTTGGATTTTATCTTGTTTGATAAACCCGTCATCAATACCGTTTTCGGAAATGCTTCTAATGGATTATATGACGACCAACGCTTTTTAGAGTATGTTCATATCAAGCACGTTGTGGATTCTAAAGCAACCCGAATTGCTAAGAATGAAAACGAGTTATTGCAAGCTATTAAAAGTTGTTTAGCACAACCGTTTTTGGATCAAGAACACCGAAAGAACTTGAAAAATTTGCAAATAACTCATTCGCTAGAACATACTGGCAAGCGCATAGCACAAAGTTTATATACCGTAAGTTAATTTTAATAAACCACACCAAAAAATATGAAGACGCTACTACATTTTATTGATAAGGTTCAGCATAGTAAAGTGATAAATGCTCTGTTTTTAGGTCTTACTCTGTTGGCTTTTGCGTTGGGTTCAACTTATTTGTTTACAAGACCAATGGGATCGGGTGATGAAGCCCTTTTTTTGGATAATTTTGAATTCTTAAAAATTAATGGTTGGAGTGAAGCCATTGCCTCTAAAATCCCGCTTACCTATTTTATATTGGTTTATCCGTTTGCTCTTTTTATAAAACCTTATTTGGCTTTTAGACTTGTTAATTGCCTTCTTTTTGTACTCTTGCTGTTTTATTTTTACAAAAAGGGATTTTTCAAACAGCTTTATTTCTTAACCTATTTTATTTTTTTTAGTTCTACAGCTTGGTTTTTAATTGGTACGAATGATCCTTTATTTATCATTGCTATTGTAGTCTTTTTTACGGAATCGTATTTGTTGATTGAAAAGAAAAATTACAATGTTTCGCTCTTGTTTTCCGCTTTGATAGTGGCCTTTTTTACTCGTGAATTGATTTATATTTATATTCCGGTTTTGGTTTTTACTTTTTATTTATTGTATAAAAGCGGCATCCAATTAGGTAAATCCTTACTGGTTCCAGGGGTTTTGTTTTTGGTTTTATTGGCGATAAATATTCCCTCTATTCAGAAAAATCATTCGCTGTCTTATGATGATAAAACACCGCCGAAAGAGCTTGCTTGTACTTGGACGCAAAGACAATATCTAGCACAATTGTTGGTTAATCAAGGAAAATTGCCCAATCATCAGCATCCGAGTTTTGAGGAAACTATTGCTTATTTAAAAGCCAATGGGGAAGATTCTTTACCAAAAACCATTTCAGAGAGTTTGACTTTCGATTACCAATTAACCATCAAAGAGTTTTTCAAGGATTTTATTGAAGTACTGTTTTACTCTATTAGAAATACTGGATTGATTGTGTTCTTTGTTTTGCTTGTTCCTTTTTTAGGGTTTAAAAAATCTAATTTTATGGCAACCAATTATTTGCCAATCGTTGTGTTTTTAGTGCTTGCAATCTTTTCATTTATCATTATATCTTATGTTGAAGGTCGTTGGTTAGTACCGGTTTACCTGATGGCGATCGTGTTTTTTTGTGATAAAATCGTTACCCAAGAAAAGTATAAAGTAGTAGTTTTTTTAAATAACATCATCATTGTTTCCGTGCTCTTTTTTGGTATTTACAGAATTTTACCTAAACTATTTTAATGGCGAACTTTAACAAAATAGCGGTTTTATGTAATTACGAACTCCTTCCCGAACGCGTAGGAGGAATGGACCATTTTTATTGGTTGTTTGATAAGAAATGCAAAGATAATGGTATCGAAGTCGATTGGTTTTTTCCCAATTTGTCTGCTCACGGTGGTTATTCCGATTTGAACTTGCACAGTAGTAATTATGGCAATGTGGAACAGTATTTTTTGAATAACTATTCTTCCAATGACTATTCTCATATTTTTACTCATTTTATAGAACTTTGCACGCCTTTTTATAAAAAAATAAAAAAAGTTAATCAAGCCAAAATCATTACCATTGATCACAATCCGAGACCATTATCAGGTTATCCGTTAAAAAAACGATTAGAAAAGAAGGCTAAAGGATTGTTATATTCAAAGTACATCGATTTATTTGTGGGTGTTTCCGATTACACGGTGAATGAAATTTTAAAAGATTTTGGTTCGTCCTTAAAACGAAAATCAATAACTATTTATAATGGTGTAATCACGGATACTATAAAAGAGCGCAAGCAACGAAATTTTGATGCTCCGACGTTTTTAGTAGCTTCACATCTCAGAAAATCAAAAGGAATTCAGGATTTAATTTCAGCTGTAGGTTTGCTTTCCAATGAAATGCAACGTAAAATTGTGATTGATGTTTATGGTGATGGACCTTATCGCACTAAGCTTGAAAATCAGGTTGCTACTTTAGGATTAACTTCTAATTTTGTTTTCAAAGGAAGTGTTGCTAACTTGAATGAGATTTATTGTAACTATGATTATATGTTGCAACCTACTTATATGGAATGTTTTAGTTTATCGATTTTAGAAAGTTTAGCAGCTAATGTTCCGGTAATTACTACTAATGTTGGTGGTAATGAAGAAGCTGTGAGCCACGGCGAAAACGGAATCATTTTCAAACCTAAAGACGTTACAAAATTAGCGGCTGTTTTAGAAGCTCTAATTTCCCAAGAAATAAAAATTGAACAAAATACGAGAACTGCCATTGCCGCACGTTTTTCAATAGAAACTATGGTTGAAAATTATTTCAAACTTTTGCCTTAATGAACATAGCTTTTTTAACCATAGAATATCCAACGTCCAAAACGGCTCCTGCAGGTGGCATTGGCACGAGTATTTATAACTTGTCTCAAGGATTACTTGCGTTAGGACATCGCGTCACAGTTCTAGTTTATGGTCAAGATGGCGATGAAGTGTTTGAGGATTCAGGTGTTATCATTCATAAAATTGAAAATGTAACCGTAAGAGGTGTTTCTTTCTATTTTACCCAAAAAAAGCTCCAAAGAATCATCAATAATTTGGTCGGACTTGGACAAATTGATATTATTGAAGCTCCAGATTGGACCGGAATTACGGCTTTCTTGAATTTAAAATGTCCCTATGTAATCCGATTGAATGGTAGTGATACTTATTTTTGTCATTTAGAAAGCCGAAAAGTGCGTTTTGCCAATAGGTTTTTTGAAAATAGAGGTTTGCGAAGAGCCAACGGATTGCTTTCCGTTAGTGCATATACTGCTGAAGTTACCAAAGATATTTTTGGTTTGCAAAAGGATTTTACTATAATTCCCAATTCTATTAATTCTTCAAATTTTGAGAATAGTGGAGTTCCTGAGCCGAATATTATTTTGTATTTCGGTACGCTAATACGAAAAAAAGGACTTTTGGAGTTGCCACATATTTTCAATTTAGTACACGCTAAAAATCCACAAGCGAAATTAATTTTGGTCGGAAAAGATGCTGGAGACATTCATTCGAATAGTAAAAGCACTTGGGAATTGATGAAACCTTTGTTTACAGCAACAGCATTCCAAAACGTGACGTATCTTGGTGCGGTTCCTTATTCTGAAATTAAAGCACAAATTGAACACGCTACGTTATGTGTTTTTCCTACTTTTGCTGAAGCCTTACCGGTATCTTGGTTAGAAGCTATGGCAATGAAAAAACCCATTGTAGCTTGTAATATAGGTTGGGCACCTGAAGTTATTGAAGATGGCAAAGAAGGTTATTTGGTTTCGCCCAAAAATCACAGTGATTATGCAGATAAAATTTTGAATTTACTAAGTTCTAAAGAGCTGCAAGAACGTTTTGGAGCAAACGCGTTAAAGAAAATACAACACAAATTCAGCATAGAAGTAGTTGCAAAACAGTCGGTTGAATTTTATAAAAAAATACTAAACATTGAATTTTAAAGAACATATTAACCAAAAAGGTGAAGTAATTTTATATTTAGGAACGCCTAATTTAGAACAATTAGAAGCGCTTTCTCACGGCTATGGTGATATCTGGCATTCTTCGTTTGAACAAGGTTATAAAAACGCTTTTCAAGATATTGTTTATCAAACTTTTGTGTTTTTTTGGTACATTAACGATTTCGATTTAGATCAAGGTGTGAGTTGGCGTATTAATCCTAATTTATTTGCTGTTCGAAAATCGGTTTGGGAACTCCTTGCAGGATTTGATAAAGAATATAAAAATCCACAACTTGCTGCTTTAGATTTTGGTTTCAATGCCTTGCGTAATCAAGGTGCTATTCCGTTGTATGTAAAAGGATTGTATACTGATACTGTCAAAGTGCCTGTAGTGATTTCTACCAAAGATCGCTATGTGTTTTATAGAAAAAACTTTAAAATTGATCATAGCATCTTTATGCTTTATCGCAAAGGTTTTTGGAACCTTAACGAATGGAATTCTTTTTTTTATGCTAAAAATAATTTTAAGCAAAAGAAAAAGTTTCCGATTGTTCCGCCAAGAGTATTAAATGCTATTGAAGGAAAACCTACTGTAAGTTACATCATCCCAACGATGTTGCGACAAGATTTTACGTTAAATTTATTAGAAGATTTAACCAATCAAACTTATCAACCAACACAAGTTATCGTTGTAGATGCTACGCCAGAAGATAAGCGTGAGGAGCATTTGTATGATTCCAGTCGTTATCCGTTTGAAGTGCAATTTCATTGGCAAACCAGTAAAGGAAGTTGTCGAGCACGAAATGAAGCTATCGAACGTTGCACTGGTGATTACATTGTTTTTGGTGATGATGATGTTAGAATTCCGCCTGATTTTATAGAAAACCATATTAGATTATTGCAAACCTACAATGCTGGTGCTTGCAATGGTTTAGATATTCGTGCCGATCACCAACAGCAAACTTTACATGATTTAAAATACAAATTAGATCACTACACAGGTGAACGCTGGATTGTGGGTGCTTCTGGCAATTATAGCAACGCCAATTCGTGTGTTAAGAGCGAGTATGTCCGTCAGTTAGTAGGTAATGATATCAATTATGATGGTGGTTATGGCGAGGATAGTGATTTTGGTATTTCTTTGACAAAAATAGGTGTTACTGTTTTATTCAATCCGTTTTCGACCAATTTGCATTTAAAACCACCTGTTGGTGGTTATAGATTTTGGGGTACACAAGCCAAGATTTTAGGAAAAAAGAGAAAGCAACAACCATGGGAATTGGACCATCCTGTAAAATGGATTCGACCAGTACCGAGTCCGACCATAATGTATCAAATTCATAAGCAATTTACGCCTCAACAATATATAGAGTACAAGCATAAATATTTTTCAATGTACTTGTTTAAAGGTAATAAATGGGAATTACCCTTGAAATTAATAAAATTACCTTTTAGATTGTTGCAATTTAATAAGTCGGTTTTTTACGCCAAGAATTTGATTAAATTAGGAAAGCGCACTAAGTAAAGTATGATTAAGTCAATAGTAATAAAAGATGGCTCTAAATCACAGATAATCGATGACTTTGATGCGATTACTACCAAATTTGTATTAAAAAATTCAAATGTAATTGTTAGTAATTCGACTCAAATTGAGATTAATTTCCTCGACGAAATAGTTGCTTTTCGCAATCACGATTTTACTTGGGTGCAAAGTGATGACTTAACTATTGCAACTGATTTTTCTCCTAAGATTATCAAGTTAAAAAACGGTTGTTACCTTCAGCCCAACATCAATATTGGCATTTGGCAAGTTTCGAAAAACAATCCTTATCAATTAGTGTGGCATTTTTATCCTGAATATTCTAATCCGATTACTGAATATTCAGGAATAAATAATATCAAGAAAATCAGTTCGGCGCATTCTAAAATTAATTTATCAGAAGATTTGGCGCTTTTATTTTCAAAAACTGGAGGTTTGGAACTTAGTCGTTCTAAGATTCCTTTTGCCGCTATTGCTTGTTTTACAGATCATTGTGATTATGACACGCCCGAAAATTTGAAGATACAGCGAACCTTTTTTAAAAATCTTGATTTAAAAGTTACCAAGGGCTTTTTTTTGAACCACTTTTCAAAGCGAAATGACAATGCTTCGTGGCAAAACGATAAGGAGGAACTACGTTTGTGGCAAAACGATGGTCACGAGTTGTGTTACCATTCGCTTTCGCAATCCATAAAATCGGATGATGAAAGTTTTAGTGATTTTAGAAATTTTACACCTCCACTTGACGTAATTCCCGTTTGGATCGATCACGGATTTCAGCCTTATAATTTTTCACTTTATAAAAACAACAACTTTTCTGATCAAGATTTTGAAAACATTCTTAACCGTAACAAGATTAAAGTACTGTGGAATTATATTGATTGCGGCACGGCTTCCAATGGCATACTAAATCAATTGAATCCAAAACAATTTACGCTTCAAACGTATTTGAATTCGATTCAAGCAGCTTCTTTTAAGACAAAAATTATAAAATTGGTTAAAGCCATTATCTTTCATTTTGATAATGATAAAAATAGAATACGAAATTATATAGATGCCCTTTCGGCTGCTCGCAAATTGGTAAATAGTAAGAATCCAATTTACTTAATGCGTTTTACAAAAAGTATTTTACCCGTTGTTGGTGTGCTTTTAAAAACCTTTTTACGTTGGGATTTTAATAAAAATAAGTCCTTTAAAGCGGCGAAATTTTCTCCGTTATTTTTCGATCATCAAATAAATGCCACTACTTTTACTGTTTTTCAAACTATTGAAATGGTAGATTTCATCAACGGATTGTCTAAGAATAACATTGATTTGTTGGTACGTGAACAAGGTGTGTTTATTGCGCATACCTATTTTTCGGTAGATATGAAACACCATCACGGAAAGCTTTTTAAGGAATCGAATAGGTTAGACGAGCAAGTGGTTCAAAACTTTACCTATTTATCTGAAAAAATTAATAAAGCACAAATTTGGAATCCAACCTTATCTGAATTACTTTTATTTTATACTGATTATAAGAGTGTTGTTTTTGATATTACTGATGAAGGCGCGATTTTTATTAAAAACACTACCACTATTCCCACAAGAGCAGTCCTATGATACAATCGTTTTTTACCAAAGATCCAAAATGGATTTCCGCATGGGATGTTTTTTTAGAACAAACCGATCGAGGCTTATACAATCAATATTCTGATTGGATTAAGGCCTACCAAGTTTTTGGTTTTGAAAGTCAATTTTATTTGTTGACGCAAGATGATAAAGTTGTTGGTGGTTGCGGTATTGTCGTTGCCAAATTCGCTTTTTTTAAATTTTACATCGTTCCGTGTGGTCCAGTTTTGGCTGCAGGTTTTGAAAATAGGGTAGATGCTATTATAACAGATTTGAAAAAGGATGCTTCCGCAAAAGGATGTTGTTATTTTCAAATTAGTTTGCCTGTTTTAAAATCTGAGGCTATCATTTATAATTATACATTACCAACAATTTCAGAGCAATCTATATATTTTTCAGGAAGTAGTGGTACCAAATTTAAGTATGTTATTCCGCTATATGGCAAACGCCTTATTCCACTTGAAGGAAAAACCCATGCCGAAGTTTTTGCTAAATACAGTAAAAATCACCAACGAAACATTACAAAAGCGGCCACTTACGGGTTAGATTTTAAATTTGTTACTTCAGCAGAAGAAGTTGAAGAAGCTTATCAATGTTTTGAATTGAATGCTAAAGAAAAAGGTTATCCGTTGCGGTCTTATGCATCGATGAAAGATACTTTAGCCAACTATATTGCTAAAGATTATGCTCGAATGGCTGGTTGTTTTTACGAAAATAAACTTGTTGGCGCTGTTTATGCTATGAAATGTGGCAATCGATTTATATACATTAACGGTGGTGTGTTAAAAGAATTTCAGCACATGAATGTTTCGCATTTTATGCACGATTGTATGATTAAAGAATCACTTGCTTTAAACTTTAAATCCTATGATATTTCAGTTGGCGGAAGTGCTGGTGTGATCAAATTCAAGGAAGGATTTGGAAGTGAATTGCACGAGTTTATCGATACCAAACATTGGATATTAAATCCGTTTATTTTTAAGATTTATTTGTTGTTTGAAAATAAACTAAAAAAATATAAGACTACCATAGCTAAAATCTTACTGAAAGTAAAAAAATAAACTAAATTTATAGACCCGATTTATTTATCTTTGAAAACTAAATAAAAAATAACTGTTGACACACGATGAAAACTAAAGAAGAAATAATAGAAACCAATCTAAAACAAAAGGAATTTTATAACGTAAAGAAGAAAAATTTTGCTACAAAATTATGGTCTTCACTACGTGAAAAAACGCTTAAAAAAATTAGAAAAAACATTGGTATTCTTGATGAATCTTATGCTTTGCACAAAGTATGGTTTGGTGATTTGTCTAACAAAAAAGTTTTGGATTTAGGTTGTTATGCCGGAAATAGTTTGTCGTTGACACTTGCTCAAGGTGCTAAACAATATATTGGGTTGGATTTAAGTGATGTTGCTATTGCAAAACTTAACGAACGATTAAAAGATATTCCAACAGCTACTGCGGTGGCAGCTGATTTTCTTTCGGATGATTTTGCTGAAAAAGATTTTGACATCATTTACGCTTACGGTGTTTTACATCACTTTCCAAATGTTGATGTTTTGATCAGTAAGCTTAATGAAAAATTAGCTACTAATGGAGTTGTAGTAAGTTATGATCCATTTGAAACTAGTTTGCCAATCAAAATCATCAGAATGATTTATCGTCCGTTTCAAAGTGATGCAGCGTGGGAATGGCCTTTTACCAAAAAGACTTTTTTCAAGTACGATAAAGCTTTTAACATCGAAGAACGTCACGGACTATTAGGAAAATCGAAGTGGTTTTTCTTATTAGGTTTTTTACCTATGAGTGAAGAAAAGAAATTAGAAATCGGAAAAAAATGGCATAGAGAAGATTGGGAACAATCTCAAACATCACTTAGTGCTTTGTTTTCTTGTATGCACGTAACGATGTTAATGCGAAAAAAATAATTAGTATTCCGTAGTACAATATGAAAATAGAAAATAAAGATTTTTGGGAGAAAGAGCATATTATTGAAACTCAGGAAGTATTAAAAAAAGCTTCTGATTTTGAAACCTACTTGTTAAACCAAGCTCAAGAGCGATTTTCTAAATTTGGTAAAATAAAAAATATCAAAGTATTTGGTTGTGGTACTGGTAGAGAAGTAGAATCTATTGCCGAAGTGTACCAACCTGATTTTATATTAGCTTCCGATATATCGGAAAATATGATTGCTAAGTGTAATGAAAATTTGCAACTTTGGGGTTTGAGTGGTATCACCAAGACTGCTGTTGCTAATGCGGTTGCATTTACTGAACCCAAAAACACTTTTGAGGTCGTGACCATTTTTAATTCGATGTTGACTTATGTTCCGAATCGAAATGACCGAATGGCAATTTTTAATAATTCATTGCACTTGTTAAAGGATAACGGCTTATTAATTGGAACCGTCCACAATCAAGTTGGTGCGCCATTAAAAACACTTTATTTTCAAATTAGATCTCTTTTTTCTTTTGTACTCGGACCTCGAGTAGGAAATAGAAATACAGGTTTTAATGGTTTCTCTGTTCCTGGTTATTACTACGCCAAAAAACAATTGCTAAAAGATCTTACTGCTTCCGGATTTAGTGCTGTTGAAGTGCTATCTTTAGAGGAGTTTTATCAACAACAAGGCAAATCTTACGATAGAAAAAAAGGATATAATAATTTAATTTTTATAGCTACTAAACTGTAAAATCAGTGCATCAAACCGTACCCTTTTCGTTGATAATTTGCACTTACATGCGTGCTATGCCTTTACTGAGTTTGTTAAATTCCGTAAAAGAACAAACGCTATATCCTAATGAGATTTTGATTATCGATGGATCAACGAATCTTGAAACGGAAACGATTTTAAAAAAACATCCCTTTGCAAATTTACACTATTTTAAAGTTCCCGACCACGAAAGAGGTTTGACCAAGCAACGTAATTTTGGAATCAAAAAGGTTAATTCTGCTATGGATGTTGTATGTTTTCTTGATGACGATACCATTTTGGAACCAGATTATTTCGAACAACTACTACATACTTACACTGTTTTTCCCGATGCGCTTGGCGTAGGAGGTTATATTACTAATGAAACCGTTTGGGAACAAGCATCTTCAGGTTACCAATCCAATATAAAAGAATACTATTATGATGGTTGGAAAAAAAAAGATGGTTCGCGCTTTGTGATTAGAAAAAAACTTGGCTTAGATTCTAATTTGCCACCTTGTTTTATGCCTGAGTTTTCTCACGGTAGGAGTGTTGGTTTTTTACCACCAACTGGCAAAATATATGAAGTTCAGCAATTTATGGGCGGCGTATCTTCTTTTAAAAAGGAAGTACTCGATCAGCATAAATTTTCAACTTATTTTCAAGGATATGGGTTGTATGAAGACGCAGATTATACGTTTAGATTATCTAATTTAGGGAAATTGTATCTCAATACGAATGCTAAACTTGCTCATTTTCACGATGGAAGTGGTAGACCCAATAAGTATACTTATGGTAAAATGGTAGTAAGAAATGGTTGGTATGTTTGGCGCGTGAAATATCCGAATCCGAGTCTTAAAGCTAGATTAAAATGGAATTTGATTTCACTACTTTTACTATCAATAAGGTTTACCAACGTTTTTACCACCATTGAAAAAAAAGAAGCTTTTACAGAATCTGTAGGCAGACTTGTTGGCTGGTTTAGTTTGATGTTTAATAAACCCAAAGAGAACCAATGACTTTTTGCATTATTACCCATGTCGTTCATATAAAAAAGGGCAATCATTATTATGGTTATGCTCCTTATGTGAATGAAATGAATATTTGGTTAAAGTATGTCGATAAGGTTATTGTTGTTGCTCCTTTGCAAGACCAAGAGGTAAATTCTATACATACTTTTTATGATCATCCAAATATTGAGTTCGTTACGGTTCCGAAATTTTCACTTATTGGATTAAAAAATGGTTTGAAAACCTTGTTTTTATTGCCCTTACTTTTTTTTAAAATAATTCAAAGTATGCGCAAATCCAATCACATTCATTTGCGCTGTCCAGGTAATATGGGATTATTAGGTAGTTTGGCTCAAATGTTTTTTCCATCTAAAAATAAAACCGCTAAATATGCAGGCAATTGGGACATGCAATCCAAACAACCTCAGACTTATGTTTGGCAAAAAAAGATCTTAAGTTCGACACTTTTAACCAAAAATTGTAAGGTTTTAGTTTATGGTGAATGGAGCAATCAGTCTAAAAACGTTTATCCTTTCTTTACAGCAACTTACCTTAATTCACAAATTGAAGACTTAGCAGTAAAATCATTTGCATCGGGTATCAAATTTTTGTTTGTGGGTACTTTATCAAAAGGGAAGCAACCTCAATATGCCATCGATTTAGTTAGAAAATTGAAATCAAAAGGATTTGATGTTTCACTTGATATATATGGCGATGGCTTATTAAAAGATCAACTATGTTTATCAATTTCTGAAACAAAATCTGATGGTTTTATTGCTCTTAAAGGCAATGTTACGAAAGAAGAAATGATTGCAAATTATAAAGAAGCGCATTTTTTGCTTTTACCATCATTGAGTGAGGGTTGGCCTAAAGTTGTTGCAGAAGCAATGTTTTGGAACTGTTTGCCGGTTGCTACTCCGGTTTCGTGCATTAGTACTATGTTGGATCATCAAAACAGAGGCATCATCTTGAATTTAGATTTAGATTCGGATGTTACTTCTTTAATAGAACATATAAATGACTTTGAATTCTATCAGAAAAAAATAAATCTTGCTTCAAATTGGTCACATCAATTTACAATTGATAAATTTGAACAAGAAATAAAGAAAATGTTAGCGTAATGAGAGTGCTTCAAATAATTGATTCGTTGGATATCGGCGGTGCTGAAAAAATGGCCGTGAACTATGCTAATGCTTTAGCAAACGCTATTGAATTTTCAGGATTAGTTGCCACTCGAAAAGAAGGCATTTTAAAAAGTCAACTAGCGGCCAACGTAAATTATTTGTTTTTAAATAGAAAGTCGAAGTTAGATTTACAAGCTGTTTTTAAGTTGCGTAGGTATTGCATTGTAAACAAAATTACGCATTTGCAAGCGCATAGTAGTTCTTTTTTTACGGCGTTTTTAACCAAATTAGTTTTGCCAAAAGTGCAAATTATTTGGCACGATCATAACGGTTTGAGTGAGTTTATTAGTTCTCAAAAATCGTTTGTTCTCAAGTTTACTTCTTTCTTTTTCAAAGGCATCATTGTGGTTAACGATCAGTTGAAAAAATGGGCTGAAAAAGAATTGAATTGTGCCAAAGTACTTTATTTACCCAATTTTACGGTATTAGATCATCTGCAGAAAAAAGAAACTCAGTTGTTTGGGGTAGAAGGCAAACGTATTTTATGTTTGGCTAATTTACGATTTCAAAAGAATCATTTTCTTTTAGTTGAAGTTGCTCAAAAACTGAAAATATCCCATCCTGATTGGACCATTCACTTGGTCGGAAAAGATTTTCAGGATGCCTATTCTGATAAGTTAAAGAATGAAATTCAAGACCATTTCCTTTCGAATGTTCTGTTTCTATATGATTCTCGTAACGATACTCAAAATATTATTGAGCAAAGTGCTATTTGTGTCTTATCTTCGCAATCTGAGGGTTTGCCGGTAGCCATTTTAGAATATGGATTGAATAAAAAACCAGTTGTTTCCACTAAGGTTGGAGAAATTCCTAAAATTATTACTACTACTGTAAATGGTTTATTAGTTGATAATTACAATGCAGAACAATTTTATTCATCGTTGGTTCAATTGATAGATCATAAGGAGTTAAGAGACAAAATGGGGATACAATTATACCAAACCATAGCAGCACATCATTCTCAAGATGCCATCATCGCTAATTATATTAATTGGGTTTTAAGTTTGTAATGGAAAATAAAGTTAAGAACTATTTATTTTTGATATTACTTCATGCTGCGCTTGGAGTGGCTATTTATTTGCTACCCTTTCTTTCAAAGATTTATGGCTTTTTAATTTTATTTTTAAGTTTGTATTTTATCGTAAAGACAAAGAATAGAAATAATGAAGTACTTTATGCTTCTGCCTATGTGGTTGGTGTTGAGGTGTTTTTGCGGATGACTGGTGGAAATCCAAACCACGAATTTTCGAAATATTCCGTTATCGTTTTTTTAGCCATTGGAATGGTTTATAGCGGTATCTCTAAAAATGCCATTCCTTATTGGATTTATCTTATTTTGTTATTACCCGGAGTTTATATTGCTACTCAATCCATAAGTTTGGATGCGCCTAATATTAGAAAAACCATCATGTTTAATATTTCTGGTGCTTTTTGTCTTGGAGTCGCCTCCTTATATTGTTATAATCGGAAATTTTCTTTTGAAGAAATTAATAATTTGCTTTTATTGATGGGATTGCCCATAATTTCGTGTGCGGTGTATTTGGTTTTGTACACGCCCGAATTAAAAGAAGTGGTTACATCAACCGGTTCCAATTCTGAAACTTCAGGAGGTTTTGGTCCTAATCAAGTGGCTACTGCTTTGGGATTGGGGATGTTTATATTTTTTGCAAGAATGATTGTCGCCTCTCGAAACAAAACTTTTTTGCTAATAAATTTACTAGTTGGTATCTTAATGCTTTATAGAGGTTTGTTGACGTTTTCACGTGGAGGAATGATAACGGGTTTCCTAATGATCATTGTTTTTTTTGGATTTCTTTATGTTTATTCTAGAAATATTGGAAAATTGAAATTGATTTATATTGTTGGATTTATTTTCATATTGTTGGCTTCCACTTGGGCATATACCGAGTCGCAAACTGGCGGATTGATAAGTAAGCGTTATGCCAATCAAGATGCTACAGGAAGAGTAAAGGATTCGCAACTTACAGGAAGAGAAGATTTGGCAATGGGAGAGATTGAGATGTTTTTGGAAAATCCTTTCTTTGGCGTTGGCGCAGGAAAAGGTACCGAAATACGATCGGAAACTATGGGTTATTTAGTAGCCTCGCATGATGAGTTGACCCGAATTTTAGCGGAACATGGTTCGTTAGGAATTCTGTCTTTGTTGATCTTGATTTTTACACCAATTTTTTTATACTTAGATAATAAACAGCATATCTACATGCTTTGTTTTCTTGTTTTTTGGTTTCTAACCATCAATCATGCTGCTATGCGAACGGCATCACCAGCATTTATTTACGCACTTTCTTTGTTAAAAATTAAATTCAATTATGATGAAGAAGATTCTGTACATAGGAAATAAATTATCAAAACACGGGAACACTGCTACATCAATAGAAACCTTAGGAAGTTTTCTTGAGTCAGAAGGTTTTGAAGTGTACTATGCTTCTTCTAAAAAAAATAAGATTTTTAGATTTTTTGACATGCTTTTGACTACGATTTGGTATGCTAGAAAAGTTGATTATGTTTTTATTGACACGTATAGTACCCAAAATTTTTATTATGCACTTGCAACAAGTCAGTTGTGTCGCCTTTTTAACGTGAAGTATATTGCAAAATTGCATGGCGGTGATTTACCCAATCGAATAAAAAGAAGCCCTTATTTTTCTGATTTGATATTTAAAAATGCCTATAAAATTTCTGCTCCTTCTGATTATTTACTTGCTGCATTTAGAGAAAATTATGCTGCTAATTTAATTTATATTCCAAATACCATTGAACTTCAAAAGTATGATTTTTTAAAACGTAATTTTATCGTTCCTAAATTGTTATGGGTTCGTTCTTTTTCTAAAATTTATAATCCCAAGATGGCAATTGCTGTGCTCTATCAACTTAAGAAAGTTTATCCTAATGCGACCTTAGCTATGGTTGGTCCTGATAAAGAGCATTTAGTTGAAGACTGTAAGAATTATGCCGCTGATTTAGGTGTTGAAGTTACTTTCACAGGAAAATTGACCAAAGAAGCATGGGTTGCACTTTCAAAAGAATATAATGTTTTTATAAATACCACTCATTTTGATAATACACCTATTAGTGTTATTGAAGCAATGGCTTTAGGATTGCCTGTAGTTTCTACTAATGTTGGCGGAATTCCGTTTCTGATATCCGATAAAGAAAATGGTCTTTTAGTAGCCGATAGTGATGTTGATGGAATGGTTAGTGCGATTATCGAAATTTTTAATAATGAAATTTTAACCCAAAAAATTGTAGATGCTGCAAGAACTACTGTTGAAAGTTTTGATTGGAGTGTAATTAAGCAAAAATGGTTTGAAATATTGAAATAGTAGTCTTCTTTATGATATTTTTTATAACTTGCGTCAATGTTTTTTAACAAGTAAAATGAATAGTAATAAAAAAATACATTTTGAAGTTTCCGAAAGAAAAATTCTTCTAAAGATTTTTGATGTAATCTTTGTCTTACTATCATTATACATTATAAGTTCTATTTTTGACTTTAAATATTTTACTTTTTCGGCTACCAATTATTACTGGGCGATTTTGTTGGCAGTTTATATAAATGTTTTTGGTTCTGTTTTCGAAATGTACAATTTGCAAGTAGCAAGTAATCAATTTCAAGTAATAAGAAGTATCATTCTAACTTCGTCTACTACCGTACTAATTTATCTTTTAACGCCAATTTATACGCCTGTTTTACCCTCGAATAGACTTCAGATTATCATATTTTTTATTGCAATTTTTGGGTCGTTATTACTATGGAGGATTTTTTACGTAAAGTTTTTAGCTTCGCACCGCTTTGTTAAAAACGCCATTTTGATTTGTGACAAAGAGCAACTTCAAGAACTGGTTACAGGTATTGAAAATGCCGATCCACATTACAGAATTATTGCTTTTGTAAATTCGGATGGTGAAGATTCGTTTAATTTGAAATTTAAGTCCATAAAGAATATTCATCCTGATGATTTAGAAAATTTTGTTAGAAAAAATTCTATTTCAGAAATCGTAATTGCTTCACAAAAAACCGAAGGAATAACAGTTAGTTTATACAATCAATTGATTCATCTGCTAGAAAACGGATTTATCATTAGAGAATATACGCAAGTTTATGAAGCCATAACGCAACGTATTCCAGTTCAGTATGTTTCAAGAGATTTTTACCGCTATTTTCCTTTTAGTAGGAGCAATCAAAATCACCTTTATTTATTGGTTTCCCGATTGATTGAGGTGTTGTTTTCAATAATAGGTTTGTCTATCGGAGCTGTTTTTTTTCCGATAATTTTATTGGGTAATTTATTAGGTAATAGAGGAAGATTGTTTTACACGCAAGAACGTGTGGGCAAAAACGGTGAAGTCTTTAAAATCTACAAATACCGTACAATGGTGAAAAATGCAGAAGCTAATGGCGCTGTATTTACCACTGCTAACGATAGTAGAATTACCGCTTTTGGTAAATTTATGCGAAAAACTAGACTTGATGAATTTCCACAATTCATCAATATTCTAAAAGGTGATATGGCTATTATTGGTCCAAGGCCAGAGCGTCCTATTTTTGTGAATGAAATTGCAGATATTATGCCGTTTTATGAAACACGCCACGTGGTTAAACCTGGGCTTACTGGTTGGGCACAAGTGAATTATGCTTATGGCGATTCGATAGAAGATAGTTTAGTAAAATTGCAATATGATTTATATTATATCAAACACCGAAGTATTTTTTTGGATATCAATATTATCATTAAAACCTTTAGTACAGTACTTTTTTATAGAGGTCAGTAATTAGGATTTACTACTACTGTCTTGTGCTTTCTTAGCTTGTTTTACCAATCTTAATAAAATATAATTATTAGCTAAAATAAAAGGAATCATTAGTGGTAAATGAGGTTTCCCTATCATTATGGCTATGTAAAGAAGTGTTGTTAAGAAACAAATTGTTGCCATTTTTCTAAACCAAACCACCGAAAGAAGTCCCAAAATGCAATAAAGTGGATTGAAAAGTAAGGCGTTGTAATTCCACAAAACCTCTTCGTGGTCAGAATATAAGCCTACCAAACACAAAAATATTCCCAATATTCCCGAAATAAATAAGTAGATAAGAGAAACATATTTATTGTTGATTACCACAATCACAAGCAAAATTAATGCGATAAAATAAATACTATTCACAAAAGAAAATGTATTTGAAAGTGTTGCACCTTCTACTAAAGTTTCTTTTTTACTTACGATAGGTTTTTGATTTACTTTTGCTTGATCTAAACTGTGCATTAGCTCTACAGGAAGAAATAATTTTTCAGCTTTACTGTCGGTTTTGACTCCGAAGATGATGTTGATTCCTAATTTGTAATAGAAATGATTGTCAAAATAAGGATAAAGCAATGATCTATAGGAAATGCTTTTGTCATCTACTTTATCAATTAGTTTTTTGCCAAGAATGGCATTGATTTTATCGACAACCATTGTGGTGCAATTGCGATCAATAAATTTGTAGGTATAATTGCGTTCTTCAGAATAAAGCGAGGCATTTAGCAGTTCGAATAATTCCTGCTTTTTAGCCAATGATAACGCTAAAGTTTGTTCAACAACCTCACGATTATCGGCTTGGTATTCAAAGATAAAATCTTCAAAAGAAGTTGCGTTAATAAAATATTGCAGGTCTCCTTTTACAAACTTTAAATAAAAATTTTCAGTTCTAAAATCAAATGCGCCGTAGTTGTACACCACATCTAGATTATTATTAAGATCTTTAATTCGGATAGCCGTATGTCCGAAAGTGCTATAAAGTTCATTACCTCGACCACAAGTAAAAATACTTACCGAGGCATTTTCGGATAGCGCAGGATTTTGAGAAAAACTAAAAGCGTAGGTTAAAAGGAAACAAAAAAAAAGCAGTTTTTTAATCATGATCGTTTATCTAAAAACACTAAAATCAACTTTTACCGAAAAAATATTGGAATATAAAGCAGCACTTTGGTCACCCAAATCCGTAAGAGCATAGTCTACTTGGATGCCTTTGTATTTAAAACCTAATCCGATGTTGGGTTGGAAACCAACTTTTCTTGAACCATCTAGTTGGGTGATGTTTTGAAAATTTCCAACGCCAGCTCTTAAGAATACCAAATCGGTGTAATTATACTCAAAACCTAACGCAGGATCTATACTAACAAAATTGGTAGAAATTAGATCATTAGTTCTTGCAAATTGCATGTTTAAATTCCCAGAGGCTTTTAAATAAGTTTCGTTGTGAAAGTCAAATGTTTTTGACATTCCGAGTTGTGCTTTTGGTAAAGTGATTTCACTACTTTCAGGTAAGTCTTGATTTTCGCCTGGAATAGCACTTTTAATTTTTTCATATTCTTCTTCATTGATGGCCCAAACATTGTAGGTTGTGGTAATGTCTCTTAACATCAAACCAAATTTCCAATCGTCTCTTTCAAATTGCAAACCTACGTCAAAACCAAATCCCCAAGAATTTGCAAATTCACCAATAACTCTTCTAATAACTTTGGCATTTACACCATATTGAAAACCAGGTATTTTAAGTCTTCTTGCATAAGATAAAGTAAGTCCATAATCAGCAGTTGAGAATTTACTGATTCTGTTGTAATCAATGTTTCCGTCACTATCGATAAGCTGAGTAGTGTTTAATATATCGTCAACTCCGAAACGTATTAAAGAAATTCCCCAAGCACTATCATCGTCAATGGGTTTTGCAAAAGCTGCGTAATCATATTGTGCGATATTAGCAAAATAGCTCGCGTGCATCAAGGAAGCTTGATTGTCTTCTAAACCAAGTAATCCTGCCGGATTCCAATAGCCTGAATTCACATCATTAGTATGCGCAACTACAGCGTTAGACATACCTAATGCCGCTGCGTCAACACCTATGTTCATGAACTCATTAGAATATTTTCTAATAGATTGACTATGAACTAGCGTACAGGCTAATAACAAGATTAAACAATTAATTTTCTTCAAAGCATAATTTTTTTCAAAAGTATAAATTTTTATTGAGCTAACTTCCTCTACAATTCATAATAAATTCTGAAAATAAAACTCTAATTACAAACGTACTTATGTATAAACTTATTGTATTACATTTGTATCACAAAAAAATAAAGAATGAATTTCAAGAAACACCTTCCTAATATCCTTACCTTATTAAATTTATTTTGTGGTTGTATAGCTTTAATTTTTATAGCACAATTGCAATTTGAAGTTGCCTTTTACTTTGTTTGCTTAGGTATTTTCTTTGATTTTTTCGATGGTTTTTTTGCAAGAAAATTTGGCGTTGCTGGACCATTGGGTGTACAATTAGATTCTCTAGCCGATATGGTTACTAGTGGTGTTGCACCAGGTTATGTGATGTATCAGTTGTTATCTTTTAATGGCAGTTTTATGAAAGTAGTCAACGATACTTCTTTCTTTCAAGTGGCTTTTTTAGGTTTTATTATAACCCTTGGTGCTTGTTATAGATTGGCTAATTTTAATATTGATACGAGACAATCTGATTCTTTTATAGGTTTACCAACTCCAGCCAACACTTTGTTTATTATGAGTTTACCTCTAGTTATTCAGGAGTGTCAATTTCTTACTATTAGTGAAGCTTTAAGTATTAATGGGGTTTTGATAGCTATTACTTTGTTAAGTGCTTATGTAATGAATGCTGAAATCCCGCTGTTTTCTTTAAAGATTAAAAACTTTAGTTTTTCAAAATACAAACTTCAAATAGGATTTTTAGCACTTTCGGTACTTATGATTTTGACTTTAAGATTCTTGTCTATACCTTTAATTATACTGTCGTATGTTTTATTATCTGTCCTAAATACTAGGTTGGCAAAAAAATAGTTATCTACTTTATTAGTTTACAATTTTAAAACGTAAGAATTTTGATAATTTATGGCAAAAAGAGTTACTAGAACACCTGCGGTTCGTAAAAAGACAGTTAAGAAAAAGTCTTCCTTTTTATCATCGAAGTTAGTTGTTTTTCTGGTTTTCATAGTGCTTTTTTTATTTAGTGTTTACCATTACAGAAATGCTATTTTATATTATTTTAGTTTTAAAACCGATAAAGTTTTAAAAGAAGACAAGGTGGCTCAAGCCAGAATATTTCAAATATTAAAAGCTCATAAAGATTTAACTTTTGGCTTTGACGTGTCTCAATACCAAGGAGAAATTGATTGGGAACAAATTGATTCGGTTGAAAATAAATTCCCATTGCGTTTTGTATTGATTCGTGCAACAGCAGGAAAAGATAAAGAGGATTCGGAGTTTGATGACAATTGGAACTCGGCACGAAAACATCAGTTTATTCGTGGCGCCTATCATTATTATCGACCGAACGAAAACTCCCTTGAGCAAGCCGAAAATTTTATTAAAACAGTAACTTTACGAAAAGGTGACTTACCACCAGTTTTAGATATAGAACAGTTGCCTAAAGAACAATCTATTGATAGTTTGAAAGTAGGATTGAAGCGTTGGTTGCAAAAAATTGATTCGCACTATAAGGTAAAACCCATCATTTACACTGGCGAAAAATATTATGAAGATTTTCTCAAAGAGGAATTCAGTGGCTATACTTTTTGGGTAGCTAACTATAATTTTTTTGTAGAAAATATAAAAGATGATTGGCTTTTTTGGCAATTTACAGAAAAAGCCGTTATCAACGGAATTAATGAAAAAGTCGATTTAAATATCTATAACGGAACACCTAAAATGTTAGAATATTTGACCATTAATTAGTTACTTCCGAAAAATACAAAGTCACACATAAAACAACTAGCACTATAATAAATACTAGAACCGATTTAGTGTTAGCGAAATTAACAGTCCAACCCATCCATTTAGTTCTTTTGGGCGGAAAAATTCTTTGGTCTTCTTTGTTGTAATAAATGCCACCAAACTTCCAATTGTTTGGATCTTTATGCCATTTATCTAACGTTTCTTTTGATGGATTTTCCACTTTTTAAAGATTTACATCTATTTTAGGTGCGTTGAAGTCGATTTTGGTTTTACGCAATTCGAAGTTTTGACCTAGGTACACTCTTCTAACCATTTCATCTTCCACAAGTTCTTCAGGTTTTCCAGCTTTTAGAATTCCGCCTTCAAACATTAGGTACGTTTTATCCGTAATAGCTAAGGTTTCTTGAACGTTGTGGTCGGTAATTAAGATTCCGATATTTTTATTTTTCAATTGCGCTACAATTCTTTGAATGTCTTCAACCGCTACAGGGTCAACTCCTGCAAAAGGTTCATCAAGTAAAATAAATTTTGGATCGGTTGCAAGCGCTCTAGCAATTTCAGTTCTACGACGTTCACCTCCAGAAAGTAAATCGCCACGATTGGTTCTAATGTGTTCTAAGCTGAACTCTTCAATCAAACTTTCCATTTTTGCAATTTGCTCTTCTTTAGATAGTTTGGTAAGTTGCAATACACTCAATATATTGTCCTCAATACTTAATTTTCTAAAAACCGATGCTTCTTGAGCCAAATAACCAATGCCGTTTTGAGCACGTTTGTACATTGGGAATTCTGTAATATTCATATCATCAAGATAGATATTTCCGGAATTCGGTTTTACCAAACCCACAATCATATAAAAAGAAGTCGTTTTTCCAGCACCATTTGGCCCTAAAAGTCCAACGATTTCTCCTTGATTTACTTCAACAGAAATACCTTTAACAACGCTTCTGCCTTTGTAGGTTTTGATTAAATTTTCGGCTCTTAGTTTCATTTTTATGCTGAATTTAGTTCAGCATCTCATCAATGCTAAACTCTATTTTTGAATTTAGTTCAGTAATTCCTATTAATGAGATACTGTTGTACTGAATTTATTTATGCAAATTAACAAAAATCATTGGCTTGATTTTACTATTTAACTTCAATTTTGCAATCTGCCAACTGCAATCTGATTACTGAGCACTTTCTTCTAATGCTTCCCAAAATTCGTAGGCTCTTCTTAAATGCGGAATTACAATAGTTCCACCAACTAATGTTGCAATTCCCATAGCTTCCATCATTTCTTCTTTTGTGATGCCTTCTTTGAATGAAGTTTCTAAATGATATTTTACACAATCATCACAACGCAAAACTGCCGATGCTACTAATCCTAAAAGTTCTTTAGTCTTTACATCCAAAGCGCCTTCTGCATAGGCATTGGTATCTAAATTGAAAATACGTTTTACTACTTTATTATTGTCTGCCAATAATTTTTCGTTCATTTTAGAACGGTACTCATTAAATTCTTTAACTTGATTGCTCATCTGCTTTTAAACGTTTTTTTACTACAATTGCTGAAATTAAGATACTAACTTCATAGATCAGTAGCATTGGAATTGATACTATAATTTGACTCACGACATCGGGTGGCGTAACTATTGCTGCTACAATAAGTATGATTACGACACTATATTTTCGGTATTTTCTTAAAAAATCGGGCGTTACCAAACCAAGTTTGGATAGGAAATAAATAATAATTGGAAGCTCAAAAAACAATCCGCAAGCTATTACCGATGTTTTAATCATGCTGATATACGAATCCACATTGAACTCGTTCTTTATTATGGAACTAACCGTGAAAGTTGCAAAAAAGTTTACTGACATTGGTACAATAATATAGTACCCAAAAAGCACTCCGAGGAAAAATAAAAACGAAGCTATAAAAATAAAATATTTAGCATTTTTACGTTCTTTTTCATACAATGCTGGACTAATAAATCCCCATAATAACCAAAGAATGTAGGGAAAAGCAAAAATAAAGCCAGCGGTGATACATGTCCAAATTAAGATTGTTACTTGACCTTCCATATCCGTGTTTTGAATTACAAACGGTAGTTCTGTAACACAAATACTTTCTTGAAATCCAACGTAATTAGACAATTCACAGAATAATCTATAGGTGATAAAATTCGGATTTGTTGGTCCGAAAATAATACTGTCAAAAATAAAATCGCTTATAAAAAAGGTGGCTGTTGCACCAATTAAAACGGCGATGGTGCTTCTTACTAATAGCCATCTTAATTCTTCAAGATGTTGCATAAAGGACATTTCCTTCATTTCTTTCTGTGCCATTATACAATTCCTTCTTTTAAAATATCATGTAAATGAATTACTCCTTTATATGCTCCATTTTCAACAACTACCAATTGCGTAATTGAAAAATCTTCTAATAAGTTTAAAGCATCTTCAACTCGATCAGTTGGTTTTATTGTTTTAGGGTTCACCGTCATAATGTCTTTGGCGGTTAAGCCAGCTATCGTTTCGGTTTTGTTTAGCATTCTTCTTATATCGCCATCGGTAATGATACCAATCACTTTATCGTCTTCAATTACTGCTGTTACTCCAAGTCTTTTTTCTGAAATTTCAACGATTACGTTTTTAATACTTGAATCTGAATTTACAAATGGTTTTCTGCTTGTGTCTAACATGTCTTGAACACGCAGCAACAATTTTTTTCCTAATGCGCCACCTGGATGGTATTTAGCAAAATCTTCTGCTTTAAAATCACGCATTTCCATTAAACAAATCGCCAATGCATCGCCCATAACTAGTTGTGCGGTTGTACTATTGGTAGGTGCTAAATTATTTGGACAAGCTTCTGCTTCTACAAAAGTATTAAGTGTTATATCCGATTCTTTTCCTAAAAAAGAAGTAGTGTTTCCGGTAATTCCGATTAATTTGTTTCCAAATCTTTTTAATAGCGGAACCAAAACTTTTATTTCAGGACTGTTGCCACTTTTAGAAATACAAATTACAACATCACCGTCTTGAACCATACCTAAATCGCCGTGAATTGCTTCAGATGCGTGTAAAAACATCGAAGGAGTTCCTGTGGAATTCATTGTAGCCACAATTTTTTGTGCAATAATGGCGCTTTTTCCTATTCCGGTTACAATTAATCTTCCGTTACTCTTAAAAATTAATTCGGTGGCATTAACAAAGTTATCGTCAATAAAATCAGTTAGTTTTGCTATGGATTGGCTTTGCGAAATCAATGATTTTTTAGCCGATTGCATGATGTTTTCTTTACTTATCAAAATAGATTTGTTATAAAATTTGTATGAATAAAAGAAAGTTGTATATTTATGGTTGCAAATTTATGTAAAAATACTATTAAGTAAGAATGAATTCAAACGAAATTGACATCCATAAGGAATTAAAAAAATATTTTGGTTTTAACCAGTTCAAAGGTTTACAAGAAAAGGTGATCAAAAGTATTTTAGCAAAAGAGAATACCTTTGTAATTATGCCTACTGGTGGCGGAAAATCATTGTGCTATCAACTGCCTTCGCTTGTTCAAGAAGGAACTGCTATTGTGGTTTCTCCTTTGATTGCATTAATGAAAAATCAAGTTGACGCAATTAGAAGTGTGTCAACCAATGATGGAATTGCACACGTTTTAAATTCCTCTTTGACCAAAACCGAAATCAATCAAGTAAAAAAAGATATTACCTCAGGTATTACTAAATTATTGTATGTAGCTCCAGAATCGTTGACGAAGGAAGAATATGTTGAGTTTTTGCAATCGGTGCCTATTTCTTTTGTGGCGATTGATGAAGCACATTGTATCTCAGAATGGGGTCACGATTTTAGACCAGAATATAGAAATTTAAGAACTATTATCAAACAACTGGGCAATGTTCCTGTAATTGGATTAACCGCTACAGCAACTCCAAAAGTGCAAGAAGATATTCTTAAAAATCTTGACATGTCGGATGCAACGACTTACAAAGCTTCGTTTAATCGTCCGAATTTATTTTACGAAGTACGCACAAAAACTAAAAATATTGAATCGGATATTATTCGATTTATCAAACAAAATAAAGGGAAATCCGGAATTATTTATTGCCTTAGCCGTAAAAAAGTAGAAGCTATAGCCGAAGTTTTACAGGTAAACGGTATTAGTGCTGTTCCGTATCACGCAGGTTTAGATGCTAAAACAAGAGCTAAGCATCAAGACATGTTTCTTATGGAAGATGTTGATGTTGTGGTGGCAACGATTGCTTTTGGTATGGGAATCGACAAACCCGATGTGCGTTTTGTTATTCACCACGACATTCCAAAATCATTAGAAAGTTACTATCAAGAAACGGGTCGTGCTGGTCGTGATGGAGGAGAAGGTCATTGTTTGGCTTACTATTCTTATAAAGACGTAGAAAAATTAGAAAAGTTTATGTCGGGCAAACCAGTTGCTGAGCAAGAAATTGGTTTTGCTCTTTTGCAAGAAGTGGTGGCTTATGCAGAAACATCGATGTCACGAAGAAAATTTCTTTTACATTATTTTGGTGAAGAATTTGATGGTGAAAATGGCGAAGGTGCTGATATGGATGATAATGTTAGAAATCCGAAAGCCAAAGTGGAAGCCAAAGACAATGTTAAAAAATTGTTGGAAGTGGTTCGCGATACCAAATATTTATACAAGTCCAAAGAAGTTGTTTTCACCTTAATTGGAAGAATTAATGCAACGATAAAAGCGCATAGAACAGATACACAATCTTTTTTTGGTTGTGGAAAAGATCAGGAAGAACGCTATTGGATGGCATTAATCCGACAAGTTTTGGTTGACGGAATGCTTACTAAAGATATTGAAACCTACGGAATTTTGAAAGTATCTGATAAAGGTCACGATTACATCAAGAATCCGGTTTCGTTTATGATGTCAGAAGACCACGAATATAACGAAGCTGAAGACGATGCTATAGTAACAGCAGCAAAATCTTCAGGAACGGCAGACGAAGCTTTGATGAACATGCTGCGTGATTTACGTAAAAAAGTGGCTAAGAAATTGGGTGTTCCACCGTTTGTTGTTTTTCAAGATCCGTCCTTAGAGGATATGGCGTTGAAATATCCAATTACTATGGATGAATTGATCAATATTCACGGAGTTGGAGAAGGAAAGGCCAAAAAATATGGAAAAGATTTTGTTGAATTAATCAACCGCTATGTTGCCGATAACGATATTATTCGTCCGGATGATTTGGTTGTAAAATCCACTGGAGCCAACTCTGCTAATAAATTATACATCATTCAAAACATCGATAGAAAACTATCACTTGAAGATATTGCTTCTGCAAAAGGAATGAAAATGGATGATTTACTCAAAGAAATGGAGCAAATTGTTTATGCAGGAACCAAATTAAACATCAAATATTGGATTGACGAAATACTAGATGAAGACCAACAGGAAGAAATTCACGATTATTTTATGGATTCTGAAACCGATAAGATTGAAGATGCCCTAAAAGAGTTTGATGGCGATTACGACATTGAAGAATTACGCTTGATGCGAATTAAATTCATTAGTGAAGTAGCTAATTAGATAAGTATGTTTTTAACTATTATTATTCCGACCTACAACGAAGAATTATCTATTAAAACCACTATTCAACACCTTCAAAAAGTGTTGCATAATAAAGCTTATGAAATCATAATTTCTGATGCTGGTAGTACTGATGCGACGGTTGCAGTTGCAGCTGGTTTAGGTGCTAAAGCATTGCTTTCTCCTGTCAAAGGTAGAGCAGGGCAAATGAATTTTGGTGTAAAAAATGCAACTGGCGATGTCTATTTTTTTGTGCACGCCGACAGTTTGCCTAATCCTAAATTTTTTGACGCTGTAGAAAAAGCGTTACTTGATGGTTTTAATTGCGGAAGTTTCAGAACACAATTTGATAGCCAAAGTTTTTTGTTAAAAATTAATGCCTTTTTTACCAGATTCAATTACTTGTTTTTTCGTGGTGGCGATCAAGGTATTTTTGTTACAAAAGCACTGTGGGAAAAGATAGGCAGCTATAAAGAAGAAATGTTCATAATGGAAGATTATGATTATATAGCTAGATTATGGAATGCAGGAAACTTTAAACTGATCCCGATGGCGACCTTAATTTCTGCTAGAAAGTATGAGCAAAATTCTTGGTTAACTGTGCAATTAGCTAACCTTAAAATCGTAAGAATGTATAAAAAAGGAGCTTCTCAAATAGATATGGTTACAAAATATAAAGAACTTCTTACCTATAGAAAAAATGCATTTTAAAGATAAAGTAGTCTGGATTACTGGTGCTTCTTCTGGAATTGGAAAAGAATTAGTTATTCAATTATCCAAGCAAAATGCTATTTTGATTTTAACGTCAACCAATCTCACTTTACTAAATGAATTGCAAGCTAGTTTAACTACTAAAAGTTATGTTTTGCCTTTCGATTTATTAAATATTGATGGTATTGAAAATCTTGTGCAACAAGCTATGCAGCTTGAGGGAAAAATAGATTATGTAATTCAAAGTGCTGGAATCAGCCAACGATCATTAGCCAATGAAACTAATCTTGATGTTTATAAGAAACTAATGGCAATTAACTATTTTGCACCTTTAGCACTGACGCAAGCAATTTTGCCTTATTTCAAAAAAATAGACTCCGGAAGCATTACCGTTATTAGTAGCATCGCAGGATTAATTGGATTTCCTTTGCGCAGTGGTTATTGTGCCTCAAAACATGCAATAAAAGGTTATTTAGAAACACTACAAAGTGAATTATATAAAACCAATATACATATTAGTATCGTATATCCTGGCAGAATTAATACGCCAATATCTAAAAATGCATTATTAGGTAACGGACTTCAATTCGGTTCCTCCGATGAAAATAATGAAGTAGGTATGGAGGTTAGCGTTTGTGCTGAAAAAATACTTTCGGGTATTGAGAAAAGAAAAAAAAATATCATTATTGTTAAGGCGGAAAGAATTCTTTTTTGGCTTTGGTGGTTTGTTCCTTCATTGTACTATAAAATTGCAAATTCTAAAGGCGTCAAGTAATTAAAATAAACATTATGCACCAGTATTTATCAGGAGTTCAACAAATAGGAATTGGTGTTACCGATGTCGAAAAGGCGATGCATACGTACAAACATCTTTTTGGTATGGATGTTTTGATTTTTGATGATGTCGCACCAGCTAGTTTAATGACCCAATACACCGGAAATCAGGTTTATAATCGTCGAGCCATTTTAACTATGAATTTAAAAGGCGGTGGCGGTTTGGAGTTATGGCAATTTCTTAATCGAACACCACAGGTTACTACCGAAGTTAAATTGGGCGATCTAGGCATTTCAGCTGCAATTATCAAAACTGATTCTTTAGAAAAATCTCATAAAAGACTTAGTGAAATTGAAAATATTTCGGTTTCGGAAATTGTGAATTGTGAAAGTGGTGCTTCTTATATCTGGGTAAACGACGGTCAAAATGATTTCAAAATTATACCGCAAAATGATTGGTTTCAAAGCAGTACTTATGATGTAGGTGGAATTATTGGCGCGGTAATTGGCGTTTCTAATATGGAAACTTCCTTGCATTTTTATCAACAAGTTTTAGGATTTGAAACTGTTTTATATGATATTCAAACTTCGGATAACGGACGTGAATTTAGAAAAATAGGACTACAAAAAACAGCCACAGGAAAAGGTGCTTTCAATAAACTATTAGGAAATGTAGTAATTGAGTTAGTGCAAATCCTGAATGAGGTTCCGAAAAAGATTTTTTCAAATCGATTTTGGGGTGATTGTGGTTTTATTCATTTGTGTTTTGATGTTTTAGATATGGATGCGCTAAAGCTGCACGCCGAAAAGAATAACTATCATTTTTCTGTAGATAGTAACAATTCCTTCGCAATGGATAATGCCTCCGGGCGATTTTGCTACATAGAAGATCCAGATGGCACTTTAATTGAATTGGTGGAAACACATAAGGTTCCCATTATGAAAAAATTGGGATGGTACTTAGATTTAACTAAAAGAAATAGAGAAAAACCTTTACCTAATTGGATGATTAAAATGCTAGCTTTGAGCAAAGTAAAATAAAACTACTTTAATTCTTTATAGCACCAAGCTGTAATTGGAAATAATAAAAATGTAACTAGTGCGGCTGGAAAATTAAATAGTAAAAGGACTATAATAGCAATTATCGTCACAATTATTGGATAGCAAATAAGTAATAAACCAAAAAGAACCGAGTCGTAAAAGACGGTATTTTTGGTTTTTTTTGTAACTTTTTTTTTGAAGAAGATATAGATTCCGTAATTCAAAAGATATCCAATGCACGCTGGCAGAAATAAGATGGCTTTTTTGCTTGGACTAGTGCTTTTTTTGAGTTTTTGTATTCCTTCTTTATCTAACATTCTAGATAGCATTCCGTCTTTTAACTCTTGATTAAATTCGTTGTAAAACTTTGCTTCTTCGCCAGAATTTGGTTTAGTTGGTATAAACTCCGCATTAAAATTGATTTCGGCAACTTTAGGATTTTTTTTGAAAGAAGAATAATTGATATTGGTTGGTTGTATCTTTAAATTTGCTATTTGATTTTCGAATGCCATTAAAGAAAGTCTGGCTGTACCCTTTTTTAGCGGTCTTAAGTTCCATTCGTTGACACAAATTCCTTCAGAAAAAATTAAGATGGTCTTATTTTTAGATAACAGTTCGATACATTTTTTAAATGTTGCATCGTTTTTGGTCAAATTTTCTTTTCCTTCACTCAATCTATAAATCGGGATGAGGTTAATTGCATTTAATAATTTTGCTACCAACGGTTTGTTAAAAGCATCGCCACGCGCCAGAAAATAAATAGGTTTTGGATAGTGAACTGCAATTAGTATGGCATCAAAAAAGGAATTGGGATGATTGCAAGCAATTAATTTCGGATTAGAAAAAGAAGTGTTTTTATCAAAATTTACTATTGTTTTTTTACAATAAATTTTAACGGCTAAAAAGGCACCAAATTTAAAAATGGAATATAACATTATTTAGATCCAATGGGTTGGTACATCTTTCTCTTCATCGATATCATTTAATTTAACCAAACTAGAATAATTCAAGTTAAGTTTCTCGAAATCGGCAACGGTATCTGAAAAAATCGAAGCAGTGCTCCATTCTTTATCTTCAAATAATTCTTTTTTCAAAGTATTCATTCCTAACAAGTAATAGCCTCCATCAAAAGTAGGACCAATTACAGCGTCTTTTGTTTGCAATTCCTTGAATGCCTCTTCAATAATAGTAGTGTTCAATTCATAGCAATCACTGCCAATGATGCAAACTGAATCATAATTTAAGTGGAAAACTTCTTCAAAAGCCTTCTTCATCCTTATTCCTAAATCGTCTCCTTTTTGAGTTTTTTTACTATAGATTGCATTATCCCATTCATCGTCTTGAATACTGTTTTCAGAGTAAAAAACGAATTTATCAACTGCCAAAGGTGCAACGATGTCGCGAGTGTGCTGAAGTAATTTGATGTAAATAGCTAATGCTTTTTCATCTCCAATAGTTTTGGCCAATCTAGTTTTGACTTTTCCTAACTCCGGATTTTTAGTAAAAAGAATAATTGCTTTTTTGTGTTGCATTGAAAAAAAATTTAAGCAGCAACTTTGTTTATAAATCAAAGTTGCTGCTTGTTAGGTTAACAACATCCACCACCATTGTAGTGAAAAGTTGACTCACTGATAAAGATATCGTTTCTTCCTAAATCTGCAATAGCACCAGCTGTTTTGTCGCAGATTGCAAGCGGTTGATTTTTCATTAAAATGTGTCCTTTTTTATCATCAAAATAGTCTTCTTTGCCATAATAAATCGCTGCTTTTCCTGTAAATACACACGGACCATCGTCTGGCATTGGATCTTTTATCGCGCATACTTCAATACTTTCAATAAATATTAATTCATCGGTAGCATAATTTTCTGTATCTAAAATTCTGTATGGTCTTCTTCCACGTATTTCAATAGTTCCAAAGCCAACATCGGTAAGCATTTTAATATATTCTTTAATCGGAATACTACCACTAAGACACAATGCCCTTAAATGATCGTCATTTCTTAAGGTTTCATTCATCTCTTGCTCACAAGTTGGATCACTCATTACCAATCTACCATTCGGTTTTAAAACCCGATACATTTCTTGTAATGCTTTTTTCAAATCATCGGTTTTAAAAATATTGAACAAGCAGTTTTGTGCAGCAATATCAACGCTTTCGTCTTCTATAGGAAGGTTTAAAGCATCACCTTTTTTTAGTTCTACAAATTCGCTTTTAAACCAATCATTTTCTTGTTCGGCAATTTTGAAATTTTGTTTAGACGCTTCTAGCATTTCATCTACAACATCTACACCAATAACGCCGCCTTTTTGACGTGAGAAATACGAGAATTGTAGCAACTCCATTCCGCCGCCAACGCCAACATAAAGTATTTTAGGATTGTTAATTAGGTCTTGAGCCGAGATCGTACTTCCGCAACCATAATTCATTTCTTGCATTATTTTCGGAATTTCTAATCCTGGGAATTTCCAAATTGGGGTAGTGGTGCAACACAAACCTACATCAGGTGTTAATGCTGCATCTCGATATAAGTTGACTGTTGCGTCTAAATAGTTTTCCAATGTATTGAAGTTCTTAATGAATTTATTTTTTTATTTTTATTTGAGTTTTAATTATCAAATATAGTAATTTCTTGCTATGCAACTGCACCGCCACAGCTACTTCCTGAGCCTGCGGTACAACCATAGCAATGATTACTTACTATTATATTTCTGTTTAATAATGAATTAGCGTTGTAGGTTGAAATGTGTTGTGAATCACGACACGCTACTTTTAATTCAAGCATTTGATTGAAATCGCAATCATAAATATAACCATCCCATCCTATTGAGATTGTATTTCTACACATTACGTTTAAGGCTGCAGTTGGATTAAAAGCATCAATTAATTTCGTTAAATAGTCTTCGTAATTTCCGGAGGAAACCAAATAATCAAGGTAACGGCTCACTGGCAAATTGGTGATAGCAAAAAGATTATTGAATTCAATTCCGAAATCTTTTAGTAAGGTTGTTTTGTACTCTTTTTCTAAGGCATTTTGGTCTGGTGGTAAAAAAGCACCAGCGGGATTGTAAACCAAATTTAATTTTAAACCAGTGTCTGCTTTTCCATAACCCACTTCGTTTAACATTTTCAACGCTTTTATCGAGCTTTCAAAAACGCCATCGCCTCTTTGTTTATCGGTTCGGTCTTTAGAATAGAACGGTAAAGAAGATATTACTTCAATCTTATGTTTCTTGAAGAATTCTGGTAAATCGTTGTATTTTTTATTGGCAGTGATGATGGTTAAATTACATCTAACATACATTTGAATGCCAAGTTTACTGATTTCTTCAACAAACCATCTGAAATTCGGATTCATTTCGGGTGCGCCACCAGTCATATCAACCACTTTGTAATTCGGATTTAATTTTAGAATGTCTAATATTTGCTCCATCGTTCCTTGGGTCATTATTTCTTTTCGATCTGGACCAGCGTCGACGTGGCAATGCGTGCAAACTTGGTTGCACATTTTTCCTAAATTAATTTGAAAAATTTCCAAACTAGTAGGTTGCAAAGGATTTAAATTAATTAGCGACAATTGGTCTCTAAAAGGTTTAAATTCCTCAGGTTTTTGTTCTAATATTTGAAGTTGATTTGCTGCCTTCGATAACGAGTTAGCTGTAGATTTTAAGGATTTTAATTTTACTTTTTTAAACTCGCTCATAAACTTATTTTCTTTACTTTATTCATCATTTGAACTCCATGTACCAAACTTGCACCACCTCTTATTGCTGCCGATACGTGTACTGCTTCCATCATTTGAGCTTCACTATATCCTTTCTCGTAGGCATCTGAGCTATAAGCGTCAATACAATACGGACATTGTACTGCGTGTGCCACTGCTAAGGCAATAAGTGATTTTTCTCTTGCTGTTAGTGCGCCTTCTTTAAAAACTTCGCCATAGTATCCAAAAAATTTTTCGCCCATTTCTTTTTGAAATTCAACGATATTTCCAAATTTTTTTAAATCGTCTGAATTGTAATAATTTTTATCCATTTGTCCTAGTATTTAAAGTTTTCTAAATATAAACTCCAGTCATATTTGTTGTATTTTATTTTTGGATTGGCATCTTTAGGAATAATTTCTAAGTCTTTTACGATCTTTAAAATTCCTTTTCGGTTTCCAAAATCACCTCGAAACCAGCTCATTAAAATTGGCAAAGCTAGTTCGTTTTTATCTTTATTATACTCGGCATCACCAGTTAAATAACTTCTAGTGGCTTGATCTAACTGGTCGTTAATTTTTTCTGGATCATAAAAAAAGATAGGTGGACAACTTCTTGCACCACAATTTAAACTGAAATGAATTCTATAATCTACTTTTTCAACTCGGTACTTTTTTTCAAGTTTACTTGGAAAAATTTTGTTGAATTTTCCTAAACTCCATTTGATACTTGATCTTCTTAAAAATCCGTGTTCGATAATGTCTAAACTTAGCTTATTTCCGGCAACAACAAACTGTTTGGACTTGAAAAACGCATTTCTACTTTTGTATTTATCTGGATCTTTTTTTAAGGCATAATTTGTAAAACCATTGTAAAGATTGATAAAAAACGCTTTTTTTAAATCATCGGTTTTTAATTGCTCCAAAAGTTCTTCTTCATTAGCATTAGCCAGAAGTTCGATATACTTCTCAGTATCTGTTTCTGCAAATTTAGCCGATTCAATAAACTTTTGGGATATTTCGATGTAGTCTGTTTTTTGAGAAAAACCAAGCTGTGAGAATAATAATATGATAATTATAGGTTTCATAAATTTAATAGTTGAATGGAATAAATTCTTCATTGCTTTATAATTATTGTGTAAGTTTGTATCGAACACATTATTATTTTCGTTTTAGTGATTCATCAAATGTAAATCTACTATTATTTACGAAATTTACAAATTATAGTTTTTAAAGTATGACATATTTAGAACAAATTTCACAGTCGGCCGATTTTTTAGTTTCCAAAGGTATAGTTAATCCCGATGTTGCCGTGGTTTTGGGTACTGGATTAGGAAAATTTATAGATTATTTGAAAGTAGAAATAACTGTTGATTATGCAGAAATTCCGAATTTCCCGATTTCAACTGTTGAATTTCATAAAGGAAAATTGTTGTTTGGAACGATTGGTAACAAAAAAGTGGTTGCTATGCAAGGTCGTTTTCATTTGTACGAAGGCTATAGTTTGCAGCAAGTAACTTTTCCGATACGCGTTTTGCAACGATTAGGTGTGCAACAATTATTACTTAGCAATGCAGCTGGTGGAATTAATAAAAATTTCAAGAAAGGTGATTTAATTTTATTAGATGATCATATTAATCTGCAAGGTGGAAGTCCATTATCGGGGTTAAACAGCTTTGATTATGGTGGTATTTTTCCAGATATGAGTCAACCCTATGATGCTGGATTGAATCAAAAATTAAAAGAACAAGCCGAACTTATGGCTGTAGATTTAAAAGAAGGTGTGTATGTTTCTGTTTTTGGACCACAATTGGAAACCCGCGCTGAGTATCGATTTTTAGGAATTATTGGCGCCGATATGGTAGGTATGAGTACTACACCAGAAGTTATTGTTGCCAATCAATTGCAATTGCCTTGTGCCGCTGTAAGTGTGATAACAGATGAATGCGATCCTGATAATTTACAACCTGTAAACATTGCCGAAATCATTGAAATTGCTGGCAAATCAGATGAGAAGTTAAGTAAGTTGTTTTTTGAAACTATTCTAAATTTATAAAAATATTATTCTTGAAATAGTTCGCCACGATGTGGTTTCAAAGCATCACGAACTTGAATCATATTTTCGTCTGTAACTACCATGTAAGCAATGGCGTGCATTTCATTTAAAATTTCAAAGCCCGTAATTGTGATGGGCAATTTTTCAATGGCGATGTATTCCTTCAAATGAATTTCGTGATGTTGCGCCGTTTTTTCAGATGCTGGTCCACGAAAATCCCAAATCAATTTTATTTTTCTTGACATTTATAGTTTTCTAATGTAGTTGAATTTTTAAAAATTGGTCGAATTTCACTCAACATAATTTCGTATAAATTCTTATCTATTGTTTTAATTAATTACTGTTCCTCTGCAAAATTACAATAACAATTTTCAAATTACTATTTTTGTCAAAAATTACTTTTATGCCTCGCGAAATTCAAACTCAAGTCTCACCAGAAGTTGCTCACAACGAATTTTTAATTAAGGAACACGTAGCAAAATTATTAAACGCTTCAGTGAAGGAACTTCAAAAGGTTGTTGTATTGAAACGATCAATTGATGCGCGACAAAAAGCTATAAAATTTAATTTAAAGGTCGCCGTTTTTTTTAATGACGAGGAATTTGTTGCCCAAAAAATAGAACTTCCTGAATATAAGAATGTGGCTAATCAACAAGAAGTTATTGTTGTTGGTGCTGGTCCAGCAGGACTTTTTGCAGCATTGCAGTTAGTGGAACTTGGATTGAAACCTATTGTAATTGAAAGAGGAAAAGATGTTCGTGGTAGACGTAGAGATTTAAAAGCCATAAATGTTGATCACGTTGTGAATGAAGATTCCAATTATTGTTTTGGTGAAGGTGGCGCAGGAACTTATTCTGACGGAAAATTATACACACGTTCTAAAAAGCGTGGTGACGTGGACAGAATTCTGCGATTATTGGTGGCTTTTGGAGCTTCAGATGATATTTTGGTAGAAGCACATCCGCATATCGGAACCAATAAATTGCCGCAAATTATTCAAGACATCCGCGAAAAAATTATTGAATGTGGCGGACAAGTTTTGTTTGAAACTCGTGTAACTGATATTCTTGTAAAAAACAACGAAATTCAAGGCATCATCACTCAAAAAGGAGATACTATTACTGCAAACAAGTTAATACTTGCCACAGGACATTCGGCTAGAGATATTTTTGAATTATTAGATAAAAAGAAAATTTTTATAGAAGCCAAACCTTTTGCCTTGGGCGTTCGTGCAGAGCATCCTCAAACTTTAATAGACAAGATTCAGTATTCGTGTGATTACCGTGGCGAATTTCTACCGCCATCACCTTATTCTATTGTGAAACAGGTGAATGGTCGAGGAATGTACTCGTTTTGTATGTGTCCTGGTGGCGTTATTGCGCCTTGTGCCACTAGTCCAGGTGAAGTAGTTACTAATGGTTGGTCGCCTTCTAAACGTGATCAAGCTACTGCAAATTCTGGAATTGTGGTGGAATTAAAATTGGAGGATTTTAAACCTTTTGCCAAATTTGGAGCGCTTGCCGGAATGGAATTTCAAAAAGCAATCGAACAAAAAGCGTGGTATCTAGCCGGTCAAACCCAAAAAGCTCCTGCGCAACGAATGGTAGATTTTACTCAAAATAAAGTTTCATCAGATATTCCTAAAACATCTTATGTGCCAGGAACTACATCTGTTGAAATGGGACAAGTTTTCCCTGGATTTTTATCCCAAATTATGAGAGAAGGTTTCAAGGAATTCGGAAAAACAATGCGAGGTTATCTAACCAACGATGCCATTTTGCACGCGCCAGAAAGTAGAACCTCGTCTCCAGTTAGAATTCCAAGAGATAATGAAACGCTTGAACATCTTCAAATAAAAGGATTGTATCCTTGTGGTGAAGGCGCAGGTTATGCAGGCGGAATTATTTCGGCAGCTATCGATGGAGAAAAATGTGCGTTGAAAATAGCTGAAGCCTTACTCAAAAAACAATAATTACTTTTTTATTCTTTTAAAGTATCATATAAATTATGTGTTTTTAAAAGAATAACTCCAAATAAAATCGCGACTACAATTAGCACAATATTCAAAATTCCATCAGTGTTGAAGGAAAGTTTGATCAATATAGTTGATATGATAAATCCCGAATTGCGGATTACTCTGTTGAATTTATCGGAGTGCAAAAAGGAAAATAGAAGTAACAATACATCAATCAAAATCAATATTGTGAAAAAGTCGTCAAAAAATATGTTGTTGATGTCTTTTAATTCAGTAACTATTTTATCAAAAGAAAAGAAACTTTCATAAAGCCAGTGACCAAGACTGTAAAATGATAAAAGTAAAAAGATAGGAACAAGACAAGTGGCTACTACTTTCTTTAAGTGAATAAATTTTATTAGTTCAGGATTTGCATTTTCTACTGCAATTGGAGCACTTTTTCTTACTAATTTGTAAAATATGAATATTAGAAAGAACATAATTAGTATAGCAATCAAATCGGCTGTAAATAGAATGTCATTTTTAATTGAAAACCAGTTGGATGAAAATTCTAAATGTGACAAATCTTTAAAAATCCTTCGAATCACTATTAATGAAATGATTTCGTATTGTTTTCCGATATAAATCGATGTTGATTTTGGCAAGTAGTATAACAACAAATAAACCTCATAAATTAGAATGAAAGAGAACGGAGTGTAAATTGCTGCTATCGGATTGCTTAACAATCTTGAATGATCTTCAATTACAATTATATTCAAATTGACTAATCCAATAAGTAGTAAGTGCAGTAGAAAACTGATTATAGCAACATATACAATGACTTGCTCGCTTTTTTCTTTTACTTTTTCAGATAAGAAATAATTATATAGTTTCAATGTAGTCATTATGCTGCGGATTTTATTTGAACAATAAATTCAAATTATTTTGAACGTTTCTGGTAAAACTACAAATAACATTGTGAATGAATGACTTAACAAATCATAATTTAATTGAAATAGCTAAAATCATTTAAAAAATTACCATTAGTAAGACTGATCTTAGTCACTTTGTTGATGTTTTTTAGGTATGATGGTAATTACTTTTTAAGTATTTTTACAAATCGAAAGTTTACTAAATTCAATTTTTAAATTGTAAATTAGTTCTTATCTAAAGCAGATTTTCGATGGCGATCTATTTTTTTACAAACAATTCTAATTTTAAGACTACTTAAAATATTATGAAGCATACTCTTTTGATCCTATTACTATTCCTATTTTTTCAGAATGCTTTTGCGCAAGTAGAGCACGTTAATCAGTTGTATAGTAACGGAAAGCCAAAAGAAGTAGGCACTTATGTTGACGGAAAGAAAAATGGCGAATACATAACTTATTATGAAAATGGTAACATTAGATCGTATGCCAATTATATTTTCGGAAAACGACAAGGCATACAGAAAGATTATTTTTCTAATGGTCAATTGAGAAACGAATTAGAATGTGTTAATGATGTTTGCCACGGAATAAGTCGAACCTACTATATAGACGGAAAAATACAAGCCTCGTCACGTAACAAAAATGGAGTTAAGGACGGAAAGCTTGTTGCCTATAATAAAGATGGAGTTTTAACAACTAAAGAAGAATGGGATAACGGCAAACTTGTAGGTGAAAGTGTTTACTACTATGATTCAGGACAAATTAGAAGAAGAGTAGTTTTAGACAAAAAAGGAAATGTAAAAACAACCGAATCTTATTATGAAAACGGCAAGAAAAACTATTTTTCTGATGTTGATAAAAACGGCAACGGCGTGAATTATTCTATCTATCCTAATGATACGATAATGGCGAGAAATTATGTAAAAAATCATAAAGTCTATAAAGAGGAGACATTTACAGAGCAAGGTAAACGAAAAAAAATAACAGAATACAACGATGACCGAACCTATAAAAATGTTAAGAGTTATGATGACTATGGAGTTTTAAATAGAGAAACAATTTATCAATCGTCTTCTGAACAAACAATGATAGAATATAAAGGTGATATTATTGAACATACGAAAACTAAAAATGGCTATCGTGATGGCGATTTTGAGGCTTTTTATTTGAATGGTACATTAGCTGAAAAAGGGACCTATCTTAAAAGCGCAAAAATTGGAAAGTGGAAATCCTATTACGAAGATGGAGCACTAAAATTCATTGGAAATTATGCTAAAAATGGAGATTTAAATAGTTATAAAGACAGTATACATACTTATTATTACAACTCAGGACAAGTTGAAAAATTAGAAAATTATTACATAGCAAAACTGCACAGAGGAAGTAACAAGGTGGACGATTTTTACGAAAGAAGTTATAAAACTGGTCAATGGAAAACGTTTTATGAAAGTGGTAAATTAAGTCAAATTGCCAATTATAATGAAAATCGATTGTTCGGAGAATTTATTGACTATTTTGACGATGAAAGCAATTCAATTAAATACAAATGCACTTATCGCAATGGAATGAAAATTGGATTGGAGCAAGAGTATTTTGAAAACGGAAAACTCTATAAGTCTAAAGAAAAAGACAGTAATGGTTATCAAATAGGAAAAGATATTGTCTATTTTGAAAATGGTATTATAAAGGAATTAACCGAATATTTTGATAGTCAAAAGCAGGGAAAGCACGTTCAAAATTATGAAAACGGAAAACCAAAAGTTGAAGGACGCTACAACTCAGGACAGGAAATAGGAATCTGGAATTATTATTACAACAACGGTAAATTATTTAAGTCTATAAAATATGATGAAGGAGTTAAAGAAAAAACCTTCTTTTACAACGACGGCGTAAAATTTGCACATATTTTATATGATTATGACGAAGATAGTGCCGACGAAATTTATATTTTTTACAGTAAAACTGGAGCTATTATTTCGTTTCAAGATTTGTTTGATAAGAAATGTGATAATTGTAAAATAATCGAGTTTAATGTCACTCTTAACACTGAAGAAGATGATATTTATTTTGTAAATTATAGTGCGCTGGATGAAGATCAAAATAGATCAATAAGTTCGAATTTTACTTTCAATTCAGTGAATCATAAATAAAAAAAACCGCTCCTTTTCACGAGCGGTTCTTGAATTAACAATTAGTTCTTTTTCAATCTATCTTTAAAAACCTTTTCAAACTTTTCAATTTTTGGTTGAATTACCATTTGACAGTAAGGTTTGTTTTTGTTGTTTTCATAATATCCTTGGTGGTATTCCTCGGCTTTATAGAATTTTTTCAGTGGTTCTAAAGTAGTAACAATTTTATTAGAGAACACTTTTTCATTTAGTTCGGCAATCAAACTTTGAGCTGCTTTTTTCTCGTTTTCATTTTTATAGAAAATAACCGAGCGGTATTGTGTGCCAGTATCAGCACCTTGTCGGTTTAGCGTAGTTGGATCGTGAACCGTGAAAAATACTTGAAGAATTTCATCTAAATTGGTTTTAGTTTTATCATAAGTAATTTCAACCACTTCGGCCGCACCAGTTCTTCCGGTACAAACTTGTTCGTAGCTTGGATCTTCGACCATTCCGCCTGCATATCCTGAATAGACACTTTTTACGCCATCTAAATTTTGATAAACTGCTTCAACACACCAAAAACAACCACCACCAAGTACTACCGTTTCTAAATTGGCAGCATTTGTCGCCACACCATCAGGAACAAAGTCAAGCGAAATAGCATTCATACAATATCTTTTGCCTGTAGGCTCAGGTCCATCATCAAATAAATGTCCTAAATGAGCATCACATCGTCCGCAATTGGCTTCGATTCGTTTCATTCCATAAGAATTATCGTCTTTAAAAGTGATACTTTCTTTGTTTTCTTGTTCAAAAAAACTTGGCCAACCGCAACTGCTAGTAAATTTTTGTTCCGATTTAAATAGTTTATAACCACAAGCGGCACAGTAATAAGTTCCTTTGGCTTCCGAATTCCACATTGTTCCAGTAAACGCTCTTTCGGTATCTGCTTCTCTTGCTACAGCATATAAATCAGGTGATAGTACCTTTTTCCACTCTTCATTTGATACATTCAATTTTTTAGTATCCGTATTAGAATAATAAGGATTTCCTGGTTTATTGATTACGTTTTCCATAGTAGCATTATTTTTTTTTGATTGTTTTTTATCCGATTGTCCGCACGCTGTTAAAGTCAGCAATGGCAACATAAATAAAAAGGTGAATATGTTTTTCATAACAAATGTATTAATTGATGTACAAATTTACAATACAATTACGTTGCAAAATGTCTTACAGATTACAAATGCAGTTCATTTAAGGAAAGTTTAACTGTTGTTCTATAACATAAATTCGGTCAGGATTAAATTTTTCGTATTTTTGACCATCTTATGTAATTTATGAAAGAAGAACAAGTAATTTTAGTTAACGAAAAAGACGAACCAATTGGTTTGATGAATAAACTCGAAGCACACGAAAAAGCAGTTTTGCATCGTGCCTTTTCGGTATTTGTTTTAAACGATAAAAATGAAGTAATGTTGCAGCAACGTGCGCATCACAAATACCATTCGCCTTTGTTATGGACTAACACTTGTTGCAGTCACCAACGCGCAGGTGAAACCAATATCGAAGCAGGAAAACGACGCTTGTATGAAGAAATGGGTTTTCAAACCGAGTTAAAAGAGCTGTTTCATTTTATTTATAAAGCACCATTTGATAACGGTTTGACCGAACACGAACTAGACCACGTTATGATTGGATATTCTAACGAAGAACCTAATATCAATGACGAAGAAGTTGAAAGTTGGAAGTGGATGACCATTGAAGACATCAAAGATGATATGATTCAAAATCCCGATATATATACGGTTTGGTTCAAAATAATTTTTGACGAGTTTTACCATTACCTAGAAGAACACAAACTATAATATTTAAGAGGAAAGAATTTTAAGTTAAAATCCTAAATCCATTAATCCCAAATCCTAATTCTTAAATCCTAAATCCTTTAATCGCAAATCCTAAATCAAAATGAAAGTTACCGTTTCAAGAAGAGCACATTTCAACTCAGCACATAGATTGTATAGAAAAGATTGGACGATGGAACAGAACGATGCTGTTTTTGGAAAGTGCAACAACCCAAATTATCACGGTCATAATTATGAGTTGATTGTATCCGTAACCGGCGAAATCGACCAAGAGACAGGTTTTGTTATTGATGTAAAAATACTTTCAGATTTAATTAAAGAGCATATCGAAAATGCTTTTGATCATAAAAATTTGAATTTAGATGTTCCTGATTTTGCGGATTTAAATCCAACTGCCGAAAATATAGCAGTAGTAATCTGGAATAAACTACGAAATCATATTGATAGTAATAGCGAGCTAGAAGTGGTTCTCTATGAAACACCAAGAAACTTTGTAACCTATAAAGGAAACTAAAATGGGACTAAAAATAGGTGATAAGCTGCCCGATTTTAAAGCCAAAGACACTAACGGAATACTGTTTGATAGCAAAGATTATATAGGTAAACAACCTCTTGTAATTTATTTTTATCCAAAAGATGATACCAAAGTTTGTACCCAACAAGCCTGCAGTTTTAGAGATAGTTATCAAGATTTTAAAGATTTAGGTGCTGAGGTTATCGGTATAAGTTCCGACACCATTCAATCCCATATAAAGTTTAAATCTAAGTTTGATTTACCGTTCATTTTACTATCTGATACTGATAAGAGGTTGAGAAAATTATTTGGTGTTGAAAATGACTTCTTGTTTATTCCAGGACGACAAACCTTTGTTGCCGATAGTGATGGAATTATCAAAATGATTTTTAACAGTATGTCGGGTACCATTCATATCGATAAAGCACTGAAATCATTAAAGAAATTGACAAAATAGTATCGTTATTTTTTTGCATCTTTGTAGTCAATACTTATTAAAATGAAACTATATCCATTGCAATTCGAACCCATTTTGAAAGACAGAATTTGGGGTGGAACAAAACTAAAAACTTATTTAAACAAACCTATAACTAGTGAGATTACTGGCGAAAGTTGGGAAATCTCTACCGTTGAAAATGACGTCAGTATTATAGCTAACGGAATTTATAAAGGGCAATCATTAAATGAGTTTATAGATTCAAATCCAGCTGCTGTGCTTGGTACAAAAGTACATTCGCAGTTCGGAAACCAATTTCCATTATTATTCAAGTTTTTAGATGCTCGTGAGGATTTATCGATTCAAGTTCATCCAAATGATGAATTGGCTAAATCTCGTCATAACTCCTTCGGTAAAACCGAAATGTGGTATGTGATGCAAGCAGATACGGATGCTAATTTAATTGTAGGCTTCAGAAACAAATCTTCCAAAGAAGCCTATTTGGAAAGTTTGAAAAGCAATACTATTTTAGAGATCTTAGATACTTTTAAAGTTCAAAAAGGCGATGTGTTCTTTCTAGAAACCGGAACGGTACACGCGATTGGAGCAGGCACTGTTATTGCAGAGATTCAACAAACATCTGATATAACCTACAGAATTTATGATTTCAATCGAAAAGATGCTCAAGGCAACGAGCGTGAGCTACACGTGGATTTAGCTCTTGATGCTATTAATTATGATGTAGTTGATTCCAAAAAAGATTATTTGCAAAAAGAAAATAGTGCTAATAATGTGGTTGACTGTAAGTATTTCACCACGAATTTTATTCCTCTTAAGGGAACAATGAATTTTGAGGCAAACGAAGCTACTTTCAGAGTTTATATGTGTGTCGAAGGATCATTTGAATTGTATTATAATGATGAAACTTTTGAATACAAAACAGGTGATACGATTTTAATACCAGCACAAATGCAAGATTTTGAAGTTTCTGGAAAAGCATCGGTGTTAGAAATATACATTTCTTAACCTTTATTCAAAAGATTATACGTAATTTTGCATCAAATTTTAAAAATAAAAGAAAATGCCAAGCGTTAAAAATTTAAAAAAAGACATCAACTTCGTTTTAGGAGATATTATTGAAGCAGTTTACATTCACGAGATGACTAGTGAAGGAAAACCAACAGAAGCTACTAATGCAGTTATAGATGAGGCAATTACATCTTTTGATGCTTTAATTGTTAAAGTAAATGCTAAAAATGTTGAAAATAAGAAAGCGCATTTCAAACAAATTAATGCAGAATTAGAACAAACTGCAAATCAATTGGTTGAAAAAATCAACGCACTTTAATTAAAAAAACATCAAAAAAAAGTGCAAAAAAGTTTTGGAGATTTAAAAATCGCTATTATATTTGCACCATAATAATGACGCCAGCGTAGCTCAGTCGGCTAGAGCAGCTGATTTGTAATCAGCAGGTCGTGGGTTCGAGTCCCTCCGCCGGCTCTTCAAAAAACCATCACATTTTTGTGGTGGTTTTTTTATTTCTATATAATTCAAAAAAAATCCGTTCTGAAAACAAAACGGATTTAATTTTAGTATGAAGAAGAATTATTTTCTTTTGATAACTCTTTCTACGGCTTCAACAATAGCTTGATTATTTAGCTTGTATTTGTCCATTAATTGTTCTGGAGTTCCGCTTTCGCCAAAGGAATCTTGAACGGCTACAAATTCTTGTGGTGTTGGCGTGTTCAAAGCCAATGTTCTTGCAACGCTTTCACCTAAACCTCCAAGGATGTTATGTTCTTCTGCAGTAACGATACAACCTGTTTTTGCAACCGATTTTAAGATGGCTTCTTCGTCGAGTGGTTTAATAGTGTGGATATTGATTACTTCAGCTGAAATTCCTTTTGCTTCAAGAGCTTCTGCAGCGATTAATGCTTCCCAAACTAAATGACCTGTTGCAACGATAGTCACATCAGTTCCTTCGTTAAGCATTATGGCTTTTCCAATAACAAATGGTTCGTCTGCTGGAGTAAAATTAGGCACAACAGGACGACCAAAACGTAAATAAGCTGGACCGTGATGATCTGCTAAAGCTAAAGTTGCTGCTTTGGTTTGATTATAATCACAAGTATTGATTACTGTCATACCTGGAAGCATTTTCATTAAACCAATATCTTCCAATATTTGGTGTGTTGCGCCGTCTTCACCAAGTGTTAATCCTGCGTGAGAAGCGCAAATTTTTACGTTTTTATCAGAATAAGCTACGGATTGACGAATTTGGTCATAAACTCTTCCTGTAGAGAAGTTAGCAAAGGTTCCAGTAAATGGAATTTTACCACCAATAGTTAATCCAGCTGCAATACCGATCATGTTAGCTTCAGCGATTCCAATTTGGAAGAAACGCTCTGGATGATTTTTTTTGAAATCGTCAAACTTTAACGAACCAATTAAATCGGCGCAAAGTGCAACCACATTTTCATTTTTTTGTCCTAATTCGGTCATTCCTGCGCCAAATCCTGAACGCGTGTCTTTACTGCCTGTGTTTGTATATTTTTTCATTGTGTTAAGTAGATGTTTGGTCTTGTTGTGTTATTGTATACTTTATGTTGTGGATAAACTTGATCAGGCGTGAAGGAAAAAGTATAGTCAATTTTTGTGATCTTAACTGTTTCAGATTCTGACTGTTTTTTTCCATTGACTACGCAAATAGTTTTTTCTAGATTCTGATTTTGAATTTCAGGAATATTATGTTTTTTCATAATATAATTTTTTACATCATTTTTATCTAGACTTATAATGTTTTCCTTAGTCGAGAAATAATAGTAGTGTTCATTAATGATTTTCTTTCTTTTACTATTTTTATAATGTATTATGTGAACTAGAGTTTGATTTTTGATTCTGTCGTACTCATATTCAAAACTTTCAACATGATTTTTATATTTTTTTCCTTTCGTGTAACCCACATAATTGTATAATCTGCTGTTGTGGAATTTTTTTAAATCTTCAACGCCACTATATTTGGAATCTACATTGAAATTTACAAGAATATTTTTCTTACGATCATATAAACTTGCATAAATTGTATCTTTTTTTTGAAATAAACTCATAGAGTAGGTGGAGTCTTTTGTATTTCTAAAATAATTAATTCGTGCAAATAGATTAGTACTATAATTTTTTAAATCGAATTCTATACAGCTGTCAAAATAGTAGCTCATTTCTTTATTTTGAGAAAAAAGAAAAGTAGTTGTACAAAAAAATAGTAGTAAAAGAATTATTCTCATTTAATAATCTCCTAAAGTTTCGGCATTTTGACTCAAAGCGTTGGCCAATTGTTCATCACTTGGTGCTTTTCCGTGCCAAGCATGTGTGTGCATCATAAAATCTACACCATTACCCATTTCGGTATGTAGTAAAACGCAAACTGGTTTTCCTTTACCTGTTCTTGCTTTTGCTTCATTCATTCCGGCAATGATTGACTCAATATTGTTTCCTTCAGTAATTTCTAGTACATCCCAATCAAAAGCTTCAAATTTAGCTTTGAGGTTGCCCATATTTAAAACATCTTTGGTAGAACCATCAATTTGTTGTCCGTTTAAATCAACAGTAGCAATTAAGTTGTCTACATTTTTTGCTGATGCATACATTATTGCTTCCCAGTTTTGACCTTCTTGTAGTTCGCCATCTCCAGTTAAAACATAAACTAAATGGTTGTCGTTGTTTAATTTTTTGGCTTGAGCAGCGCCAATTGCAACAGATAATCCTTGTCCTAATGATCCTGAAGCCATTCGAATACCTTCTAATCCTTCGTGTGTTGTTGGATGTCCTTGCAAACGTGTGTTTAATTTTCTGAAAGTTGCCAATTCTGAAACTTCAAAATAACCACTTCTGGCCAAAACACTGTAAAAAACAGGTGAAATATGGCCGTTAGATAAGAAGAATAGATCTTCCTCTCTTCCGTTCATATCAAAACCTTCTTTGCGTTGCATAGTGTCTTGATAAAGTGTTACTAAAAATTCGGCACAGCCTAGAGAACCACCAGGATGACCTGAGTTTACTGCGTGTACCATACGAAGAATATCTCTTCGAACTTGTGTTGTAAAGTCTTGTAGTTGTTTAATGTTAGACATTATTGTGTAGTTAAAATTATTATTTGTCAAAAGTAAATCTATTTTTTTGGTAGGGCAAAAGATTTTATTACAAGTTATTAATACTATAAATTATATAATTCTTAGTAGATATTTTGTAAAATACAATTCTTGCTCCTTCAGTAAATTTACAATTATTAAAAATCACTTGTTATGGAACACTTAAAAAAGATTTATTATCTAGATGATGATCTAGATGATTTGGGATTCTTTAAAGATATTGGAGAGGAATTAGGATACAACGTGATTCCTTTTTTGAATGGACGATTAATGCTTAATACTTTAGAAACTGATGAGGAAAAGCCTGGAGTAATAGTTTTAGATATTCATATGCCCGTATTTAACGGCGAAGAAATTTTGGAAATAATTCGTAAGAATGACAATTTCAAAGACATTCCGATTATTATGATTTCGGGTGCGCACCCCAAAAAATTGGTTAAAGAGTTTTCTTTAAAAGGAGTTCGTTACTTACTAAAAAGAAATAATTTCAAAGAATTTAAAGAAGCCGTTCAGCAAATTCTTGAAGAGTCACTGCAATAACATCATTATCATATAAGGGTTTTAAAAACTAGTAGTTAATTTTAATTACTAGTTTTTTTGTTTTAAATCATAAATACTTATTAAAAAAAGTTATTTCTTAATTCAAATTTTTTAATTCTACTATCTTTGCGAATTGAAAATGCCAATATGAAATTTGATTTATTACAAAAAGACGCCAATTCTAAAGCCAGAGCTGGATCTATTACTACAGATCACGGAGTTATTGAAACTCCTATTTTTATGCCTGTTGGAACGGTTGCTTCTGTAAAAGGAGTGCACCAACGCGAATTAAAAGAAGAAATAAATCCTGATATTATTTTAGGAAATACTTATCATTTATACTTACGTCCGCAAACAGAGATTCTTGAAAAAGCAGGAGGTTTGCACAAATTTATGAATTGGGATAGAAATATCTTGACCGATTCGGGCGGTTATCAAGTGTATTCCCTTTCAGCCAATAGAAAAATTAAGGAAGAAGGTGTGAAATTTAAATCGCATATTGACGGTTCTTACCACTTTTTTACTCCTGAAAATGTTATGGAAATTCAGCGTACAATTGGTGCTGATATCATTATGGCATTTGATGAATGCACGCCATATCCGTGTGATTATCGCTATGCACAGCGTTCGATGAAAATGACACATCGTTGGCTAGATCGATGCATCAATCACTTGGAGAAAGTTCCAGTTAAATATGGTTACGACCAAGCTTTTTTTCCAATAGTTCAAGGTAGTACTTATAAGGATTTAAGAATGCAAAGTGCCGAATACATTGCAAATTCTAATCAAGTAGGAAACGCTATTGGCGGACTTTCGGTAGGTGAACCAGCCGAAGAAATGTATGCAATGACCGATGTAGTTTGTGCTATTTTACCTGAAGATAAACCACGTTATTTAATGGGCGTTGGTACTCCAATCAATATATTAGAAAACATTGCACTTGGTGTAGATATGTTTGATTGTGTTATGCCAACTCGTAATGCAAGAAACGGTATGCTCTTTACTGCAAATGGAACTATTAATATAAAGAACAAAAAATGGGAAGATGATTTCTCTCCAATAGATGAAATGGGAATCACTTTCGTGGATACCGAATATACCAAAGCTTATCTTCGTCATTTATTTGCCGCTAATGAATATCTTGGAAAGCAAATTGCTACTATTCATAATTTAGGTTTCTATATGTGGTTAGTACGAGAAGCTAGAAAACATATTATTGCAGGCGATTTTAGAGTTTGGAAAGACATGATGGTTAAACAAATGAGTCAACGACTATAACGTTTAAATTAAAACAAAGAGTAGGTGATGCTTACAATCATAGATAAATACATATTAAAACGCTATTTGGCCACATTCTCAGTAATGTTGTTAATGTTTATTCCCATCGGAATAACTATTGACGTTGCCGAAAAAGTGAACAAAATGATTGAAAATAAAGTTCCTTTTGGAGCTATAGCGCAATACTATGTAGATTTTACGGTTTACTTCGCTAATCTGCTGTTTCCTATTTTTTTATTCTTATCTATTATTTGGTTTACCTCCAAATTAGCCAATAACACCGAGATTATTGCCATTTTAAGTTCTGGAATTTCCTTCACACGATTTTTAAGACCTTACATTATCGGAGCTACAATAGTTTCGATATTTTCTCTGCTAATGGGTTTCTTTTTGGTGCCGAAGGCTAGTGAAGGTTTTAAGAACTTTAGGTACATGTATCTTATTGGAAATGGTCAAAACGAAATGCGAGACAACTCCGATGTTTATCGCCAAATCAATAAAGAAGAATACATTTATGTAAGTAGTTTTAATTCCGCTTCTAAAATGGCGTTTAATTTTTCGATGGAACGATTTGAAAACGATCAATTAAAATATAAAATTTCAGCCAGTAGAATTAAATGGAACCCAAGAGATAGTTCTTATACTTTATTTGATTTTAAGAAAAGAAAAATAGGCGCTTTAAACGATGAGATTACCGCAGTTCAAAGAAAAGATACCGTTCTGAAATTTGATTTAGAAGATTTAACTCCTGTGGTTTATATTGCAGAAACGCTTTCTTATTTTGATTTAGTGAAGTTTATCGAAAAAGAAAAAACTAGAGGTTCAACCAATATTAATACGTACTTAGTTGTTTTATATAAAAAATACAGTCTACCAGTTTCTGCTTTTATTTTAACGATTATTGCGGTAGCGGTTTCTTCTATGAAACGTAGAGGTGGAATGGGAATTAATCTAGCTATCGGAATCTTGCTTGCGTTTGCTTTTGTTTTTTTAGACAAAGTATTTGGTGTTTTGGCCGAAAAATCTACAACATCACCTATAGTTGCCGTTTGGATACCTAATGTCCTTTTCGGTATTTTAGCCATCTATTTACTTCGTAATGCTAAACGATAACACTAAAAGTTACTTACACCTTCATTTGATTGTGTTCATTTGGGGTTTTACTGCAATTCTTGGAGCGCTAATCACTTTAGAAGCGCTGCCATTAGTGTGGTTTAGAATGTTGTTCGCTGTTTTCTTTATCCTGATTTATATCAAATGGAAAAAGATTCCTATTGATGTTTCTAAAAAAATGGTGCTCAAATTTCTCCTCGCCGGATTAATCATTGCGCTGCATTGGTTTACATTTTTCAAGGCAATCAAGGTTTCAAATGTCTCAATTACTTTGGCCTGTTTATCTACAGGAGCTTTTTTTACGTCGCTAATCGAACCCATTTTTTTCAAAAAGAAAATGGTTTGGTACGAAATATTTTTCGGATTGATTGTCGTTTTTGGTCTAACTATTATATTTAATGTCGAAGGAAAATATGTTCAAGGTATACTATTAGCCTTAACCTCTGCTTTTTTATCGGCATCCTTTGCCGTTATCAATAGTAAATTTGTTAAGGTTTATGATGCTACAGTCATCTCTTTTTATGAACTATCTGGAGGTGTTTTGTTTTTTTCGGTTTTTCTGCTGTTTTCTGGTAGTTTTAACCTTGAGTTTTTTCAGTTGTCTTTCAATGACCTTAAATATTTATTAGTACTAAGTTCAGTTTGTACGGCTTATGCCTTTATAGCTTCGACTGATGTAATGAAATTTTTAAGTCCATATACGGTAATGTTGACTATAAATCTTGAACCTATTTACGGTATCATATTAGCTGTTCTAATCTTTGAAGATAAAGAGCAAATGAGTCCGCAGTTTTATGTTGGCGCGCTAATTATTTTAATCACAGTCATTTTAAACGGAATTATAAAAAGCAGATTAAAAGCGACTTAGCATTTCTTTGCAACTTATCGTAGAAAATTACTTTTACAAAACATTTTAAATTTTATCTTTGTAGTTCGAATTTTAATTAAAACGCACAAATCCTATGGAATATTTAGATTTTGAGCTTCCTATTAAAGAGTTGGAAGACCAATTAGACAAATGTCAGATTATTGGTCTAGAATCAGATGTTGATGTAACCAATACTTGCAAACAAATCGAGAAAAAACTTGAAGAAACCAAACGTAAAATATACAAGAATTTAACAGCTTGGCAACGTGTTCAACTTTCTCGTCACCCTAACAGACCTTATACTTTAGAACATATTACCAATCTTACTAAAGGAACTTTTTTAGAACTTTTTGGAGATAGAAATTTCAAAGATGACAAAGCCATGATTGGTGGTTTAGGTCAAATTGACGGACAATCGTTTATGCTTATTGGTCAACAAAAAGGAATCAATACCAAAATGCGTCAGTACAGAAATTTTGGAATGGCCAATCCTGAAGGCTATAGAAAAGCACTTCGTTTGATGAAAATGGCTGAAAAATTTGGAATTCCTGTGGTTACTTTCATCGACACACCTGGAGCTTATCCTGGTTTAGAAGCCGAAGAACGCGGTCAAGGTGAAGCTATTGCTAGAAATATTCTAGAAATGTGCCGTCTTAAAGTGCCAATTATTTGTGTTATTGTAGGTGAAGGAGCTTCTGGTGGAGCTTTAGGAATAGGTGTAGGAGATCGAGTTTTAATGATGGAAAACACTTGGTATTCTGTAATTTCTCCTGAATCGTGCTCGTCAATTTTATGGAAAAGTTGGGAATATAAAGAACAAGCAGCCGATGCCTTAAAACTGACCTCTGCCGATATGAAAAAACAAAAATTAGTTGACGATATTATACCTGAACCACTTGGTGGCGCACATTATGATAAAGAAACAACTTTCAAAACAGTAGAGCAATATATTATGAAAGCTTTTAATGAATTGAAAGATTTATCAACAACTGAATTAGTATCGCAAAGAATGGACAAATACAGCAAAATGGGCGAGTATAAAGAGTAAAATCTTACAAAAATATCTAAATCCGTCTCGTCCTGAAACACTAGGAAGAGACGGATTTTTTTGTGGTTGTTAACAATAAATGATTAGTTATAAACAATAAATAGTAATAACTTAACTTCACAAAAGTTGAAGAAATGGTTACTTTCGCTATATGGAAAATATCAAAAATATAAACCCAATTAAAGTAGATAAAACTACGATTATCAATTTAGAAAAAGGAAAACTTCCGCCACAAGCTTTAGACCTTGAGGAAGCTGTTCTTGGTGCAATGATGATTGATAAAAAAGGAGTTGATGAGGTTATCGATATTCTTCAGTCGGAGGCGTTTTATAAAGAAGCGCACAAACATATTTTTGAAGCTATTTTTCAGTTATTCACAGATTCACAGCCAATTGACTTGTTAACAGTTTCATCGCAGTTAAAAAAGAATGCAAAACTAGACTTAGCAGGTGGCGATTTTTATCTTATTCAGCTTACGCAAAAGATATCATCATCGGCGCACATCGAATTTCACTCACGAATTATTTTACAAAAATATATTCAGCGCAGTTTAATCAGAATTTCTTCTGAAATTATTGAAGATTCTTATGATGAAACCACAGATGTATTTGACTTATTAGACAAAGCCGAATCTAAACTGTATGAAGTTACTCAAGGTAATATCAAAAAAAGTTCTGAAACCGCGCAAAGTTTAGTTATTCAAGCTAAAAAACGAATTGAAGAAATTGCAGGAAAAGAAGGGTTATCCGGAATTGCCACAGGTTTTGAAAAACTAGATAAAGTAACTTCGGGTTGGCAACCATCCGATTTGATTATTATTGCAGCTCGTCCAGGTATGGGAAAGACGGCTTTTGTACTTTCAATGGCTCGAAATATTGCTATAGATTTTGGTCATCCGGTGGCTTTATTTTCTCTTGAAATGTCATCTGTTCAATTGATTACGCGTTTGATTTCTTCTGAAACAGGACTTTCTTCTGAAAAATTGAGAACAGGTAAACTTGAAAAACATGAATGGGAACAATTATCAGTAAAAGTAAAAGATTTAGAAAAAGCACCTTTATTTATTGACGATACACCATCACTTTCCATCTTTGATTTGCGTGCCAAGGCCAGACGTTTGGCATCTCAACACGGAATAAAAATGATTATTGTAGATTATCTTCAATTAATGACTGCTGGTGGAAACGGAAAAGGCGGCGGAAATCGTGAACAAGAAATTTCTACAATTTCACGAAACTTAAAAGCATTAGCCAAAGAACTTGAAGTTCCGGTAATTGCTCTTTCACAATTATCGCGTGCGGTTGAAACTCGTGGTTCTAGTAAACGACCTTTGCTTTCTGACCTTCGTGAATCGGGTGCGATTGAGCAAGATGCCGATATTGTATCGTTTATTTACCGTCCGGAATATTACAAAATTGAAGAATGGGATGATGATGAACAATCGCCAACTGCAGGGCAAGCCGAATTTATCATAGCAAAACATAGAAATGGTTCACTTGAAAATATCCGATTAAAATTTGTTGGAAATTTAGGAAAATTTGATAATCTAGAAGATTATGGTGGCGGTTTTGATGACTTGCCTTCGAAGATGAATTTGGGTGATGATAATCCATTTTTCACCAAAAATCTGCCATCAGCAAATGATGCTTTTGGAAGTAGTTCCAACAATGCGTTTGATGATGATAGCGACGTACCGTTTTAAAAAGTAATTAAGTTCTGACAAATCAGAACTTTTTTTTTAAATAAAAATCACGTAGTTTTACGTGGTTTTGAATGAAAACATTATAGTAGTTTTACAAAATTATTATAATTGTCAATGATTAACTTAAATTTTAGCGAAAACCAGTTTTTAGAAATTGTAAAAGTTTTATTTACAGTTGCTATTTTTATGGCTTTGTTAATCATTTTTATTTTTCATCATTATCGTAATAAATATTTAACCCTAACCAAAAAATAAAATGGCAGAAAACACAATTACTTTAGAACAAGCACAAAAGTGGGCTTCTAATTGGAGAAATAGACCAAATCAAGATGTTGTTGCATTTTTAATTCCGGAGGTCGATTTGACGCAAGCAATTGCTGAAGAAAATACTGTAAATATTAGAACTTATTTAGGAATTGATGAAAATAATATCACTAAATTAATGATTGTTGGTGTTGATAAAAACGGCAAAGATTTAATTGATGATAAAAATGGTCAATACATATATGATTTTTCTCAACCTTGTCAACCTAATTGTGATGTAGATAGTCCGTTATTTAAATTTTAATAATGTTCAGTATAATAAGATATATAACTCTAAGTTTCTTACTAATAAATTTTTTGCTTTTTCTGTTTAGGTTTTTTAAAGAAAATAAAGCATTTAAAATTTATACAATTTATTTGGGTTTATTTGTTTTTATTGAAGTTATAAGTATTGTAGTAATAAAGTTTGGCTATCAAAATTTGATATTCTCTCATTTATATTTTTCAGGACAGTTTATTTTATTGAGTTTATTTTATCTAGAATTGATAAAAGTACCCTTTCAGAGAAAAATAATTCAATCTAATTTGTTGATTATACCAGCGGTTTTACTTATTAATTTTAGTATTAACCCAGACGATATTCATCAGTTTTCTTTACTTGAAATCATTCTTACTGCAATGTCTTTGATAGCCTACAGTACTTTTCATTTTTATAATTTATTATCAAGTAAAAGAGAATTTTATTATATAAACGCAGGGATATTAATTTACTTGTTTGGTAGTATTGTTGTGTTTTTACCTCGAAATTTACATACCATTTATGGTCGTGATTTTTCAGATGTATTAGTGATGTTAAATATTTTATTATATTTCGTGTATCATATTTTCATTTGCATCGAATGGTATACTATAAAATCAAATTATATAAATGAAAAAAATAAATGATACTATGATCACTAACAACCTTAATGAGGTTGTAGGTTTTTTATTCATTATTTTTTTAATGATGGCAGGTGTAGTAATTCTGTTTTTTTATTTTTCAAGAAAGAAAATCATCCAAAAGGAAATTGAAAAGAAAAATCTGGAAATTAATCATCAAAAAGAACTTTTAAGATCGGTAATTTTAACGCAAGAAGACGAACGAAAACGGATTGCTCAAGATTTGCATGATGATATTAGTTCCAAATTAAATGTGGTTTCGTTAAACACACATTTATTAAAAACTCCAAATTTATCAGAAGCTGAATTACAAGAAATCACTAAAAACATAACAGAATTAACCCAAAAAGCATTAGAAAATTCAAGAAGAATCGCTCACGATTTATTACCACCAGTTCTAGAAAAGTTCGGACTACATGCTGGTATTGAAGAACTAGTTGTTGAATTCAACAGCTCAAAAGTGGTTAAAGTAGTTTATAAAAGTGAAACAACGTTTGATATTAATGAAATTGACAAACATTTACACGTTTTTAGAATTCTTCAAGAGTTGCTCAATAATTCGGTGAGACACGGAAAAGCTACTCAAATTAATATACTGATGAAATCTATTAATGGTAAAAATGAATGTGTTTACTCTGATAATGGTATCGGTTTTAATTATAATTCAGTAGAGTCTAGTAAAGGTTTAGGAATGAAAAATATTGAAAGTAGAATTTCATTTTTAAATGGCTCATTTTCTATACTAACATCTGTTAATAATGGGTTTCAAATTAATTTTACTTTTTAATAATGAGTGATATAATAAAAATTGTTCTAGCCGACGACGAAGAACTGTTTCGTAAAGGAATTTATTTTTTGTTACAAAGAGAGAAAAATATTGAGGTTACGTATGAAGCTTCAAATGGCGCTGAATTGATAGCCTATTTAAAAGACTGTTCTGAAATTCCAGACATAATTTTAATGGATTTAAAAATGCCAGGAATAAATGGAGTAGAAGCAACTAAAATCATCCATAAAGAATTTCCAGAAATTAAGATTATTGCTTTAACGAGTTATAATACTAAATCATTTATAGCCAATATGATTCACGTTGGTGCGGTATCTTATTTAGTAAAAAATGCCACTCCTGCAGAAATGATTGAGACTATCAATGAAGTCGCTATTAAAGGATTTTATTACAATAGTATCGTTATGCAAGTGATTGAAGATGATATAATTTCAGATAATAAAGTTAATAAAACTTCATTTGATGAGGATTTTTTAACTAATAGAGAACGAGAAGTTTTAACGATGATTTGCCAACAAATGAGTACGGCCGAAATTGCAGAAAAACTTTTTATCAGTGCGCGAACGGTTGAAGGTCATCGAACAAATTTGTTGATAAAAACCGAATCTAAAAACATTGCAGGCTTAGTTGTTTATGCCATTCAGAATAAATTATTGATTGCTGATGAACTCTAGCTCGCCACAGAATGTCCGCCCCAACCAATTATTTCGAATAAATTAGGAGTGAAAGAATTTTCATTTCCTAATATTTTGTTTACACCATTTGCTACCGATGTAAATCTAATGGCTTCACTCGATACTACAATCAATCTAGCCAAAGCATCATATTCTTTTTGACCGATAGTAGATTCGCTTGTAATAGAATTAAGAATAGTAATACTTTCAAAAAGGTTTTCGTCAGTAACGGAAGGAAGAGTCATCGAATACCCTAAACTTTTGTAAGACAAATTAATATTTAATTTGTTTGCCTTGAGTTTTATTTCATCGCAGGTTATTGAGTCAATATCAAAAATAAAATTTTGATTACCTTTTGATTTAAACCCTAGAATATTTAAAGAGGCAAGTGCAGGTGGATTATTCGAATTTGTTTCTAATCCAAAATTCATATGAAGTTTCACTTCGGCACCTTTTGGGTGAGAAACTAGAACAGAGTCGCAAGTAACCTTATTACCATTAACTTTTATCGAATCAATGATAGTTTGTAAATCTGAAACATAAATGCCGTTTGCATCAAGCCTTAATTTATAGTTCATTTTATAGGTTTAATATAAATTTAAACGATAATACAAAGTAAACCAACAACATAACTAGTAATATTGTTAGACCTAACTTTTTAAAAATATTCATGCTTTTAAAAGAATTGTTCATAATCATTGCCTCGTTAGTGTTCATAATAAAGTGCTTTATTTATTACTCCAAAATTAGGGACTATATTTTTGCCGTCATATACGTAGTTTTACGTGATTTTAGTTTTTTTTGATAAAATAAATTGACAATTAACAAAACATTAGCTTTGATAGTATAATCAAAAAAAGTATCTTCGAGTTCAATTTACATTGATATGAAAATCATTAAGTCAGTTTGTATACTATTATTATTAGTTGGCATATCTAAAGTGCATGCCAATTTTATTCTTTTGCCAATGGATGATATTTCTCAAAAAAATCATCTTAAAGCATACGGAATTACCTATTGGTGTCTTGACAAGCAATACAAAGCAAGTTGGCTGTTAAATTATCGTGGTGGCTCTTTTTTATTACCCGATGCACCAGAAATTAGAAAAGAATGCCAAATTAGAGGTGTGAGTTTTGAACTTCTTTCTGATGGTGAAGCCAATCAAATTTTAGATGAAATTTCATCACCATCACAAAATATGGAAACAGTTGTTTTAGAAAAAGCACCCAAAATTGCAGTGTATACGCCCAAAGGAAAGCAACCTTGGGATGATGCAGTTACTATGGTTTTGACCTATGCTGAAATTCCGTTTACACCTATATATGATGAAGAAGTTTTATCAGATCAGTTGATTTTATATGATTGGTTGCATTTGCATCACGAAGATTTTACCGGACAGTATGGTAAATTTTTCGGAGCTTATAGAAACGCACCTTGGTATATCGATCAAAAAAGAGATGCCGAAGCCTTAGCCGCAAAACTAGGTTATTCAAAAGTATCTGAAGAAAAATTAGCGGTTGCTAAAAAAATAAGAGATTTTGTTATCGGTGGAGGTTTTATGTTTGCCATGTGTTCTGCTACAGATAGTTTTGATATTGCTCTAGCCGCAGAAGGTGTTGATATTTGTGAACCAATGTTTGATGGCGATGATAGCGAAGGCAATTATCAATCTAAAATAGATTATGCAAGAACTTTTGCTTTCAAGAATTTTATTTTGGATAGAAAACCAGAACACTACGAGTTTTCAGATATTGATATGACCGAAAAACGAAGAATTCCTATGGAAAAAGACTATTTTACATTGATGGAATATTCAGCTAAATGGGATGTTATTCCGAGTATGTTATGTCAAAATCATACCCAACTTGTAAAAGGTTTTATGGGACAAACGACTTCATTTGAGCGTGAATTAATAAAATCTAATGTTTTAGTTTTAGGTGAAAATCAGCTTAACGAAGAAGCAAGATACATTCACGGTCAAAAAGGAAAAGGATTTTTTACTTTTTTTGGTGGTCACGATCCTGAGGATTATCAGCATAGAGTAGGAGATGCGCCAACCGTTTTAGACTTGCATCCCAATTCGCCTGGTTTTAGATTGATATTAAATAATGTTCTATTTCCAGCAGCGAAAAAGAAAAAACAGAAAACTTAAGAGGTAATTAAATGATTGTATCAATATTAATAAGTATTGCAGGACTTTTATTTTTACTCCTAAACAGTATTCTTTTCCTTAAAACTATAAAAGGAAAAGACAAATCTTATAAATTTCTTACACTTTATTTAGGAATCTTATTTAGTATTGAGCTAATATGTCATGTTATTGGCATCATGAAACCTAATTCAAATTTCTTTTTGTCTCATTATTACTTTAACATTCAGTTTATAGTTTTGAGTTTTTTCTTCACACAGCTTTTTAATGATAAAGCTTTAAATAGATTAGTTTATTTGTGTTTTTGTGGAGTAGTAGTTATTTTAGCATATCAATATTATAACAATCCGTCTTTTTATTGGCAATTCAATGTTTTAGAGATAACCTTGACTTCTAGCATATTAATTCTTTACTGTGCTATTTATTTTTATAAACATTTAAAAACTACCTACAATTACTTCTTTTTTTGTTTTGGGCTCACTTTTTATTTGATTAGTAGTATGTTAATATTTCTTTCAGGCAATACTACATTAGTGTTTTTTGAATCACCTTTTTATATGGACATATGGGTTTTTAATTCGTTGTTTTATATTTTGTTTCAATTTATGATATACAAAGAGTGGCGAGTACTAAACAATAAAGCAATCTTTGAATAAAAAAAAATCCCAAACTCCATAAGTATTGGAATTTGGGATTTAAAATTTTGGAATTCGAAATTACTTGTTGTTTTCGATAATATAATTTAAAACTTTGGTCATCAAATGCACTCGGTCTTTACCACCAACATTATGTTTGTGCATTGGATAAGGGAAATAATCTACTTGTTTTCCTGCTTCTACAAATTTCTTTACCAATGATAAATTGTGCTGTTCTACAACTACGTCATCATTGGTTCCGTGAATTAATAGTAGTTTTCCTTTCAAATTTTTCACATAGGAGAGCAAACTTGCTTCTTCAAAACCTTTAGCATTTTCTGTTGGCGTGTCCATGTAGCGTTCGCCATACATCACTTCATACCATTTCCAATCCACAACTGGTCCACCAGCAACACCAACTTTAAAAGCGTCTGGTTTTCTCAACATCAACGAATTAGTCATAAATCCGCCATAACTCCAACCGTGAATTGCTAAACGATTACCATCAACATAAGGTAATGATTTTAAGTAGTCTACACCTTTAATTTGATCTTCAATTTCATTGGTTCCGCATTTGCCGTGAATCACACTTTCAAAAGCAAATCCACGATTATCAGAACCGCGGTTGTCTACTGTAAATACTAAATAACCTTGTTCTGCCATCCAATACATCCAAAGATTGGCGCCATCTAAATAAGAATTGGTAATCATTTGAGCGTGTGGTCCACCATAAACATAAACCATTACTGGATATTTTTTTGTAGCATCAAAGTTGCTTGGTTTGATTAATCTTGTATATAAATCGGTTGTTCCATCGGCTGCTTTGATTGTTTTGATTTCGGCTGTACCCATTTCGTAGCCGTCATATTTGTTTTTACTTTCTAATAAAGTAGTTGCTTTCAAACTTTTATTATACAACAGCGATTTTGATGGAGTGGAATGATTCGAATACTCATCAAAAAACCAATTATAATCTGAAGAAATAGCTACATTATGTACACCTTCGTCTTTAGTAATTAAGGTTTGTTTTCCTTTCAAATCTACTTTATATACTAACATATTTGTAGGATTTGGACCTGTAGCTTTAAAATAAATCTCTGTTCCGGCAGGATTTGCTCCAATAATATCTCTTGTTACGAATTGATTATTAGTTAATTTTTTAATCAATTTCCCATCAATAGAGTAGTAGTAAAGGTTTTGAAAGCCGTCTTTTTCGCTGTGCCAAACAAAATTATTTGATTTTTCATTTGGAAAAAACGCATCGTGTTCTGGTTCAACCCATTTATCGCTTGTTTCGTTCAAAAGAGTTTTGATAAAAGCGCCTGAATTAGCATCGTATAAATTCAAACACATATCATTTTGACCACGATTTAATTCAGCAATTAAGATGAACTTTTCGTCGGGTGTCCAAGATAGGTTGGTTAAATAATCGTCAGCGTTATTTCGCGGTTTGATGAAAACGGTTTTTCCTGAAGACAAATTGTATATTCCAACTTTAGGTTTTTCTGATTTTTGACCAATCATTGGATATTTTATTGATACCAATTTTCCTGGAGTTTCGTTAATGTCTAAAAGAGGATAATCAGCTACTTCAGTTTCATCTTTTTGGTAGAAAGCTAAAAAAGTAGCTTTTGGTGACCAAAAAATTCCACCTGAAATTCCGAATTCGTTTCTAGAAATTGATTGTCCTGAAACTATATTTTTATCAGCATTATTAGTTACCGTAACTTTTTCTTTGTTTTTATTTATAAAAAATAAATTGTTAGCTTCAGTAAATGCTAAAAGTTGATTTGATTTATCAAAAGTTAAATTTTCTGCAGCTTCGGGAGTTTTTAATAATTCTTTTCCGGTTTTAGAAGTCAAAGAATAAGTAAAATAGTTTCCATTTTCTAAAACTAAAATGGTTGAAGCATCCATCCATTGAACTCCGAAGAAGTTTTTTAATTTAGTTCCTAAGGCAGAATTTATATCAGATAAAGTTACTAATTCGGAAGTTTTGGCATCTGTAGTGGTTGCAGTTACCATTTTGGTCCAAGCATCGGTGTAGTAAACATATTTGTTGCTGTTTGGAATCCACTGAAAACCGGTTAGTTTATCGGCACCAAATTTTCGACCTTGTTGTAAAACGCCGTCTTCAAGAGTTATTTTTTTTAATTGCGCTTGAGATGTTGTTGCAATAAATAAACTAATGAAAAGAATAATTTTTTTGTTCATAATGTAATTTTGTTTGTTGGTATAAAGATATAAAAAAAGGATAATGATAGGTTAGACCGATTTCATTATCCCTTATTATGTTTTTTTAATTAAGCTTTTTTACAGCAACCATCTAATTTTTCATAAGATATTACATCAGCTTTTATTTCATCAGCGTCATATCCTAATTTTGAAATGGCTGTTTTTATCTTTTGTAAATTGGTTTTCTTACCATTGTAATAGACAGTGATAGTCATTTTTTTAGTATTTAACTCATACATTTTTACGCCATTAATTTTGAGCATATTATCTCTGAAATTTAAGCCACAAGTCTCACATTGTTCACAATGATCACAATTGATAGTTGTTTTAATTACTGCTTTTTCATTCTTTTTTCCTTCTTGTGCGAATGTTGCGAATGTTATAAATAAGGCAAATAATAATAAGATTTTTTTGTTCATAATGTAATTTTGTTTGTTGGTATAAAGATATAAAAAAAGGATAATGAAGCGTTAGACCGTATTCATTATCCTTTGATATAAGTTTTATAATATGTAAAACTCAGTATAAAATCCGAAACTCGAAACTAAATTTAATCTTCTTCAATTTCAAATTCGGCATCTTTTTCCCAAATTTCCATTTCGCACGGTTTGCAGTTGAATTTAAGTTTGTATTCTAGCTCACCTTGTTTCAATACTAAAGGTTCTTTAAGTTTACCTTCCATAGTATCTTTATGGTATTTTGGACATTTTTCTAATTCATATTTGATGCAATATTTAGTAGTCATCACTCGAGATTTTCCTGGATCCCATTGCAATTCAAAAGCTTTTTCAATTTCAGTTACACCGTGTCTTTCATAGAAAGTTCGCGCTGATTTATTGGCAACATTGTACATAAAATCAAGTGAAGTTTCAGGATATGGATGCGATGTTTTTACCAACTGATGCTCTTCACGATGGTAGGTTGCTAAACGAATTTCAGACAATTGCTCGTAAACTGTTCTTCGCATTTCATTGATTTTAGAAATAGGAAGAAACCAATTTTGAGAGAATTTAATGGTAATTTCATCTGCGTTATAAGGAGTAAATCCAGTTTTAGCCAAATTTATTTTGAAATTTTCTTCAATAGATTCGTTGTTTTTGGTTTGCTCTTTCGGATGAACTAACGATACAACGCTAACATTTCCGTCTTCGTCTGTAGCTTTTAATTCAAAACCATTTTCATTTTCTGTTAGCAGTAACGACGTACTGATTTTTCTAACAGCACTGTCTTCGCGTTCAACAATTTTGATAAAAGCGGCATCGTTGTTTCTATAAATAAAAGTTCCATCCTTTATTTCTTTTAAAACATTTGGAAAAACATAACCATTTTCGGCTCTGTTGACATAGATTCCATCGGCTTCATTATTTTCGTTGATAAAACAAAGTCCGTCACCATTATTTAATAGTTCGCCGTTTTCAATTTCATAAGAATTGCCAACTGTTCTAATAAGTTTACCTATATATTGACCTTTAGATTTTGGACTTTCCCACGAACCAATGGCTTGGTGTCTTTCGTTTACAAAATAATCAGTATAACCTCGATTAAACGACTTATCTAGTGAAGATTCAAAAGTATAAGTTGATTTTCCGGATGAAGCTTTGATGTATCTATCGCTATTTTGTTCTAAAAAAGCATCTAATTTCTGACGTAAATAGGAAACGTTATTTTTGACATAAACGATATCTTTCAAACGACCTTCAATTTTAAACGAACAAATTCCGGCTTCAATTAAATTTGGAATTTGATCGGAAACATCAAAATCTTTGATAGAAAGTAGGTGACTGTTTTTGATTAATGTATCGCCATTTCCATCAATTAAATTATAAGGTAATCGACAATTTTGTGCACACGAACCTCGGTTAGCAGAACGTTCGCCATTGGCAACGCTCATATAACAATTTCCGCTAAATGATACACACAAAGCTCCGGTTACAAAGAATTCTAATTCAACATCGCTAGCTTCGCTGATTTCTTTTATTTGATGCAAATTCAATTCACGCGCTAAAACTACACGCTTCATTCCGGCATCTTTTAGGAATTTTATTTTATCGGCATCACGATTATTGGCCTGCGTACTTGCGTGCAAAACTATTGGTGGCAAGTCCATTTCCATTATCGCCATATCTTGAATAATCAAGGCATCAACACCGATGTCATATAATTTCCAAATTAATTGACGACAAGTTTCCAATTCATCATCATACAATATGGTATTGATAACTACAAAAACTTGTGCATTAAAAAGGTGTGCATATTTTACTAACTCCGCAACATCTTCAATAGAGTTGTGTGCGTTTGAACGTGCTCCAAATTGTGGTGCGCCAATATAAACAGCATCGGCACCGGCATTGATTGCAGCCATTCCGTGAATTAAATCTTTTGCAGGAGCAAGAATTTCTATTTTCTTCTTCATATAATAAGTCCTTAAATAAAAGTGTGCAAAGGTCTTACATTTATTGGAGAAATCTAAATTAAATTGATTTTTTAATCATTTTATGATTTGCAATTATGCTTTACAAATATCATTTACAATTTTCAAATGGTGGTTGGTATGCAAATTTAAAAACCACTCCGTTGATTTTTTATTCAAATTTCCAAAATAAGGATGCGGAAAATAACAATTTTTATCAAACGAATCCCATTCTTGAAGTGCTAATTTTACCTTTTGTAAACTTAATAATAACGATTCTTCCGATATAATATCATCGGGCAACACTACTTTTGGAGCTTTGGCTTTGCCTCTTGGAATAAAACCCAAAATCGAAATAAATAGTTTACTTTTATTAAACTTACGTTGGTATTCTTGTGGATTTGAATTTTTAACCATCTTTGTAATTTGATAAATCGTTTTCAAACTGTGCTCAATTTGCCAACCGACAGTTGATTTTGAAACCGTAGGATTTGTTTTTTCGTGAAAAGGAATTTTAGCTTCGAGTTGCGAAATGAGGTTTTGTAGTTTTTGCATACTTTAAAATTTTAAAAAATCCCAAAAACCTTTTGGAATTTGGGATTCAGGAATTAGAAATTGGTTTCTACACCGTTTCTTCTTGTTCTTTATCTAAATATTCTTGAACAATATTAATTGCATTGGTAACTACATCACTTAAAGCAGTTATAAAAGTGCCATCTTCTGCGGTGTTCATTGCGTGTTTTATTGCTTCAACCTCTTTAGAAATAATTTCGTGAGTTATAGTTCTTCCTGAAGCAGCAATACCTTCCATAATTAATCCTATGATTTCTTCTTCGGTTCTTCCGCGTAAGTATTTTTCTTGACGAATGATGATGTGATCAAACATTCGAGCAGCGATTTTAGCACATTCTTTAATATCTTCATCACGTCTATCACCAACACCGGCAATGATTCCTATTTTTTTGGTAGCTTCAACACTACTTAAATATTCTTCAACACCTTTATATCCTGCTGGATTGTGAGCAAAGTCAATTAATACTTTGAACTTTTTGAATTCGAAAATATTCATTCTTCCTGGTGTTTGTGCTGCACTTGGAATGAAGGTTTGCAGTGACAAACTAATATCTTCGGTTTTAAATCCTTGCAAATAAGCTGCTAAAGTGGCTGCTAAAACATTTGCAATCATAAATTTAGCTTTTCCACCCAAAGTTAAAGGCACGTGAGTGGCTCTTTCGACACGAATTTTCCATTCGCCTTTTTTGATAGTGATGAATCCGTTTTCATAAACGGCTACAATTTTACCTTCTTTAGCAAATTGAACTACTTTTGGATTGTTTTCGTCCATAGCGAAATAAGCTATATTGCAACTTAATTCATTAGCAATTTTTAAACATTGGGCGTCTTCAGCATTTAAAATGGCCCAACCATCTTTCTTGATGCTGCGAACAACAGTTGCTTTTACGCGGGCTAAATCGTCAAGCGTATGAATATCTGATAATCCTAAATGGTCTTCTTGAATATTGGTTATAATTCCGATATCGCATCGGCTGAAACCTAATCCTGCACGAAGAATTCCGCCACGAGCAGTTTCTAGAACAGCAAATTCAACCGTTGGATCTTTCAAAATGTATTCGGCAGAAATTGGACCAGTAGTATCGCCTTTTTCCATCAAATGATTTTGAACATAAATACCATCAGAAGTTGTAAATCCTACTCGAAAACCATTATTTTTAACGATATGAGCTATTAAGCGAGTAGTAGTAGTTTTTCCATTAGTTCCTGTTACGGCAATAATCGGAATACGACTTGGCTTTCCTGGAGGATAAAGCATATCAATTACTGGAGCAGCAACGTTTCTTGGTAATCCTTCACTTGGAGCTAAGTGCATTCTGAAACCTGGAGCAGCGTTAACTTCTAGAATACAACCGCCATTTTCTTTTAAGGGTTGTGTTAAGTTTTCGGCCATAATATCTACGCCACAAACATCTAATCCGATGACACGAGAAATTCGTTCGCAAAGGAAAATGTTTTCTGGATGCATCATATCAGTAACGTCAATTGATGTTCCACCTGTACTTAAATTAGCCGTTGATTTCAAATAAACTACTTCATCTTTTCTTGGAACGGTTTCAAGTGTGTAACCATATTTTATCAATAAATCTTCAGTATCTCGATCAACATCGATTTGTGTAAGCACGTTTTCGTGACCGTAACCACGTTTTGGATCAAGGTTGGTTTCATCTATAAGTTGCTGAATGGTTTGTGTGCCATCACCTTTAACGTGAGCAGGTTCTCTTTTGGCTGCTGCAACTAGTTTGTTATCAATGATTAAAACCCTAAAGTCATAACCTGTGATGAATTTTTCTACGATTACTCGATGACTGTATTTTTTAGCATAAGCCAATCCTTCTACAGCATCTTCTCTGTTTTTTACATTGATTGAAGCACCTTTTCCGTGGTTTCCGTCTAAAGGTTTTAGCACAATTGGAAATCCAATTTTGCGGATAACTTCGTCAAGATCTTCTTCGTCAACACAAATGCCACCACTAGCAACCGGAATTGATGCTGCATCTAACATTTTTTTGGTTTGTTCTTTATTGCAAGCAATATCAACTGCGATGCTACTCGTTTTACAAGTAATTGTTGCTTGAAAACGCATTTGATTTACACCATATCCTAATTGTACTAAAGAATTTGTTCCAAGACGAATCCAAGGAATATCTCGTGCTACTGCTTCTTCAACAATACTTCCTGTTGATGGTCCGAGACGCACTCGTTCACGAATTTCACGCATTTTTTGGATGTCAATTTCAGGATCATAATTTGTACCTGCAATTAATGCTTCGGCAATTCTTACCGATGCTTCGGCTGCGTATAAACCTACATTTTCTTCGGTATAACTGAAAACTACATTGTAAACTCCAGGAGTTTTAGTTTCACGTGTTCTACCAAACCCAGTTTCCATTCCGGCAAGTGTTTGTATTTCTAGTGCTATGTGTTCGATAACGTGTCCCATCCAAGTTCCTCTATCAACGCGAGAGAAGAAACCGCCACGACAACCTTCAGAACAGCGATGTTCAATCATTGTGGGAAACATTGCTTCAATTCGTTCGCGAAAACCTTCAATTTTATTGGTTGGACGTTCTTCCATATCTTCTAAATCCAAACGCATTTGGATTAGTTTTTTTCGTTGTACACTCCAAATGTTTGGTCCACGTAACGCTTGAATTTTATCAATCTTCATAATCTATTGTTGTTTTGTTTTGTAATGATTGTAATGTATTTGTTAAAAATAGAAAATATTTATTATTATGAAACATTTTTTATGAGAAAAAGTTTATTTTTTCATTGATTTGTTGGGGTTGTATTGATTTTTAAGGATTTGCTTTGTCTTTTGAAAGGAGAAATAACGAAATTTCTTTTAAAAATGTAACAAAAGTGCTCGACAAACACTATTTAGCCCCGATTGTAATGAAAATCCTCGAAGAGATTGTAATGAAAAGCGGGAATATGGTTAATAAGTGGTCGATAAGTTTCGCTTCAAAAAGACATAAAACATTTGTGAAATATTATGAAATAGTTATTTTTACGAAATGAAAATACAAGGAAAACTAATAATAATAGGTGGCGCTGTTGATAAAGGCAGTTTTACCGAGACGAATTTGGATAAAGATGCTCCAAAAAATTTGAATTTCTTTGAAGAGGGAATTTTGAAAAGAATCATTAAAGAATCTGTAAATAAAGAATTATCTAGGATTGAAGTAATTACTACAGCTTCTAAAATACCAAGAGAAATCGGACCAGAATATGTGAAAGCATTTAGTTATTTGGGTGCAAATAATGTAGATGTACTTTATATCGAACGCAGAGAACAAGCCAGTGAACCTGAGGTTTTAGAACGATTAAGAGCGGCTGACGTGGTAATGTTTACTGGTGGCGATCAGTTGCGATTGACTTCTATTTTAGGAGGAACTCCATTTGACGAAATCTTAATTGATAAGTATAGAAATACCGATTTTATTTATGCAGGAACTAGTGCTGGAGCAGCAGCTGCAAGTAATAGTATGATTTATCAAGGAAGTAGTCAAGAAGCGTTGTTGAAGGGTGAAGTTAAGATTACATCTGGATTAGGATTGATTGATGATGTTGTAATTGATACCCATTTTGTGCAACGCGGAAGAATTGGAAGATTGTTTCAGGCAGTTGTTGGAAATCCGAAAGTGTTAGGTATTGGTCTTGGTGAAGATACTGGTTTGTTGATTTTAAATGGTCGACAAATGGAAGCTATTGGATCAGGATTAGTAATTTTAGTAGATGGAAGAGAAGTAAAAGACACTAATTTAACGCAAGTAGATTTAGGGAAACCAATATCAATTAATCACTTGGTGACGCACGTGATGAGCAAACACGATACGTTTGATTTGGATACTTTTAAAATGACAATTAGTAGTTCACAATACGTTTAATGAGGTAATAGGTAGTAGGTAATAGTTGTTAGGATTTTAACAATACTACCTACAACCTACAACCTACAACCTTTTCAAATGAAAATAATAATTCACGGTGGTTTCTTTTCGGAATCTTCAACAAGTTTAGAGACCAAAGTTGCTAAACAAAATGCTTTGCTTCGAATTGTAAAAGATGCTTATGATTACTTGAAAACGCATTCGGCAGTCGAAACAGTTGTTTATGCGGTTTCTTTGTTAGAAGATGATGCCTTGTTTAATGCCGGAATTGGTTCGCAGATTCAAAGTGATGGAAAGATTAGAATGAGTGCATCATTAATGGATGGGAGTTCTCAAAAATTCAGTGGTGTTATCAATATTGAAGAAGTGAAAAACCCTATTCAAGTGGCTTTAGAATTGATGAAAGTGGATGATAGAGTTTTGGGTGGAAATGGAGCAACCAATTTTGCTAGACAACACGGATTTGGACAATTTTCTACTGAAATTCCGCAGCGAAGAGCCGAATATGAAGCAAAATTAGCTGCAACCGGAACAGGAACTGTGGGCTGTGTAGCTTTGGATGCTGATGGTAAACTTGCTGCAGCAACGTCAACTGGTGGAAAAGGTTTCGAAATTCCAGGGCGAATATCTGATAGCGCAACGGTTGCCGGAAATTATGTTAATGAATTTTGCGGTGTAAGTTTGACTGGAGTAGGTGAAGATATTGTGAGTAATGCCACTGCTTCCAAAATTGTCACACGTGTTACAGATGGATTTTCGTTAGATAAGGCCTTCGAGAAAACTTTTTCAGAATTGAAACCTTACGATGGATTTGCTGGTGCCATTTCTATTGATAAAGACGGTAATATGTTTCATCAGGATTCACACCCAAGTATGGTTTTTGCCAGTTTTGATGGTGTGAACGAGGAAGTTTTCGGATAGAAATTAATCTCCACCACCACAACCGCCACAACCACTTGCGCAACCGCTATCGCCAGAACAGCCATTGTCGCTTGAATCTGTAGCACAACCTAAAGTGCAACCCGAACCATCGTTTCTATTGTTTTTACCATTTTTAGAGTAGTTAAACAAGAAAAATAATACTACTATAATTAGGAATACAATTATAAAGAAATCATCTTGGTTAGAGGCTTGTATAAGCGGTAAGGAAATTAGCGATATTGCTGCAGTTAAAGCAATTCTTTTTTGTTGAATAGAAGGTTTTCTTAAAATCCAATTTTGGTTGATATTTATCCTTTTAAAATCAATATCTGTGAATCTTACTTCGTTATTTGGCCAAATTTCTATTGGTGGCTCTGTTTTGAAAATTGTTTTGTAGTCTTCTTTAGTTTTTGAGTAATAGGAATCAAATTTTATAGCTTCAGTAGCACCACCTTTTGTAGGATTGTGATGAATTTCTTTTCCTAACGTGTTTTTGCATAAGTCAATCCAATAGGATTTAGTGTAGGTTAAATGAAGGTGCCAAACTTGGTCTACTTGATCGGAAGGAGTTACTCCTGTTGAAGTAATACAGCATAAGAATAGGAACTTTTTATACTCTTCTATTACTTTCATAGAATATTCAACAGACCAATTGTTTTCTCTTGCTAAACGATCTGAAAATTTGAAATCGTTTTCTTCATCATTGAACTTAAACTGAGAAATTTTTTCCCATAATAGTTTTTCGTTTTCTGTCATATAGTTTAATTATTACAAAGTTTATAACAATGAAGTTAACTAATAATTAAGCTAAGATGATTTTATTATTAATAAACAAAAAATCCCAATCTTTTGATTGGGATTTTCTATAGGTAAGTAAGTTAAACGGGTTGTACAAACGTTTTTTATTTCACTTTTTTCACAACAGCTTTGAAAGCTTCTGGGTGATTCATTGCTAAATCTGCTAATACTTTACGGTTCAATTCGATACCATTTTTCTTAACTAATCCCATGAATTGAGAGTAAGACATTCCTTCTAAACGAGCTCCAGCGTTGATACGTTGAATCCATAATGAACGGAAGTTTCTCTTGTTTTGTTTTCTATCGCGATAAGCATAAACCATCGCTTTTTCAACTGCGTTTTTAGCAACAGTCCAAACGTTTTTACGACGACCAAAGAAACCTTTGGCTTGCTTCATTATCTTTTTTCTTCTTGCTCTTTTAGCAACTGAATTTACTGATCTTGGCATAATTTTCTTGTGTTTTTGTAGCAGGCGTCCTGAATTTAATCAAAGGAACTTTATAGCCATACTCCAAGGTTATTAAAATTGTTTTAACCTAAAGAATTATTTTTTTAAGATTTAAGTCTTAATACTTAATACTAAAATCTTAATACTAATTATATAATTCTTAATTGTTGTTTGATGCTTTTTTCATCTACTTTAGCAACTAATGCAGAGTGAGTTAAAGCTAATTTACGCTTCTTAGACTTTTTAGTCAAGATGTGGCTTTTGAAAGCGTGTTTTCTTTTAATCTTTCCAGAACCAGTAACTTTAAAACGTTTCTTAGCACTAGATTTTGTTTTCATTTTAGGCATAATTTCCCTAATTTATTTATATTTAACTTACTTACTTAAAACTAAACTTGTTTCAGTTTCTCAACCTAATTCAAGTATTATTACTGAAGTTTATTCAGTACTTATTTTTAATTTCCAATCTGCTTATAGAGACTGAACACTGCTTACTTTTTCTTTTTCGGAGCAATATACATAATCATTCGCTTTCCTTCAAGAACCGGAAGAGCTTCCACTTTTCCGTGGTCTTCTAGATCTTGAGCTAAACGTAATAATAAGATTTGGCCTTGCTCTTTATAAATAATTGAACGACCTTTAAAGAACACAAAAGCTTTTAATTTCGATCCTTCCTTAAGGAATTTTTCGGCATTTTTTCTTTTGAATTCATAATCGTGTTCATCTGTTTGTGGTCCGAAGCGAATTTCTTTGACTACAATTTGAGTTGATTTAGCTTTTAGTTCTTTGTCACGCTTTTTCTGCATGTATACGAACTTTTTATAGTCCATAATTTTACATACAGGAGGTTCTGCATTGGGAGAAATTTCTACTAAATCCAGTTCTAATTCATCTGCAAGACGCATAGCATCTGCTGTTTTAAAAATACCTGGTTCGATATTTTCGCCAACAAGACGCACTTCCGGTACACGAATAAAATTATTTATTCTGTGTTCATCTTTTTTTTCTACTCGAGGTTGATAACCTCTGTTGTTTCTAATTGCTATGGCTTTATTATTTTAGCCTGTCTTCTGACAGGTAGATTAAACTTCAAATGTTTTTAATGTTTTGGCAATCTCTTCGTTTACAATTTTCGCAAATTCTTCAATTGTTACAGTGATGTTACCTTTACCTTCTTGACCATGTTTACGCACGGAGATAGTTCCATTTTTCTCTTCTTCTTCTCCAACGATTAACATATACGGCATTTTTTGGACTTCAGCTTCTCTAATTTTCTTGCCTATGGTCTCGTTGCGATTGTCAATTAGGGCGCGAATTTCGTGATTTTCTAGCAATTCTAAAACTTTTTTAGCATAATTTTCATATTTCTCGCTTAAAGAGAGGATGATAGCTTGTTCAGGCATCAACCAAAGTGGGAAATTTCCTGCAGTATGCTCAAGTAATATTGCGATAAAACGTTCCATTGATCCAAAAGGTGCGCGGTGAATCATAACTGGTCGATGTAATTTGTCATCTGCGCCTTTATAAGTCAATTCAAAACGCTCAGGTAGGTTGTAATCAACTTGAATCGTGCCAAGTTGCCAACTTCTTCCTAAAGCATCTTTAACCATAAAATCTAATTTTGGTCCATAAAATGCAGCTTCACCACTTTCAATTACATAATTTAATCCTTTATCTTTTGCAGCGCTGATAATTGCATTTTCTGCTTTTTCCCAGTTTTCAACACTACCAATATATTTTTCGGGATTATTTAAATCACGAACAGAAACCTGTGCAGTAAAGTTTTCAAATCCTAAAGAACCGAATACATATAATACAAGGTCAATTACTTTTTTAAACTCACTGTCTAATTGGTCTGGGGTACAAAATATATGTGCATCATCTTGAGTAAAACCTCTTACGCGTGTTAGTCCGTGCAATTCGCCACTTTGCTCATATCGATATACAGTTCCAAATTCAGCATAGCGTTTTGGTAAATCTTTATATGACCATGGTTTTGTGTTATAAATCTCACAGTGATGTGGACAGTTCATTGGTTTCAATAAAAACTCTTCGCCTTCAGCAGGAGTTGTTATTGGTTGAAAACTATCAGCACCATATTTAGCATAATGTCCTGAAGTAACATAAAGTTCTTTTTGTCCAATATGTGGAGTAACCACCTGTTCGTAACCTGCTTTTTTCTGTGCTTTCTTTAAGAATTGCTCTAATCTATCTCTCAAAGCGGCTCCTTTCGGAAGCCACAAAGGTAAACCTTGACCTACTTTTTGTGAAAAAGCAAATAATTCTAATTCCTTCCCCAGTTTTCTGTGGTCTCGCCTTTTAGCTTCTTCTAAAAGTTCTAAATACTCAGTTAAATCTTTTTGCTTCGGAAATGAAATTCCATAGACACGAGTTAACTGTTTATTTTTTTCATCACCACGCCAATAGGCACCGGCAACACTCATAATTTTCATGGCTTTAATAATTCCTGTATTTGGAATATGTCCACCACGACACAAGTCAAAAAAGTTGGCATGATCACAAAAAGTAATTGTTCCGTCTTCTAAGTTTGAAATCAATTCCGTTTTATATTCATTATCTTTATAGGTTGCTAATGCTTCCGCTTTTGAAACGGCACGCATTTTAAATTCATGCTTCTCTTTAGATATTTCTAATATGCGGTCCTCAATAGATTTAAAGTCAGCGTCAGTTATTTTGTTGCTACCAAAATCAACATCATAATAAAATCCATTATCAATAGCTGGTCCAAGAGTCAATTTAATACCGTTATATTTTTCCTCCAAAACTTGAGCCATAACATGAGAGGTTGAATGCCAGAAAGCTTTTTTACCTTCTTTGTCATTCCATGTATATAATATGAGTGAACCATCGGTCGTTAATTCCGTTGAAGTTTCTACAGTTGAACCATTAAAAGCTGCTGAAATCACATTTCGCGCTAATCCTTCACTGATGCTTTTTGCAACATCCATTGGAGTTGTACCTTTTGCAAACTCCTTAACTGAACCGTCAGGTAGTGTAATCTTTATCATTCCTTAAATTTTATGAATGGCAAATATAATAGAATAACAAAACACATACAATATATAAAGGTATATTAGTAGGTATTTTTTTTAGAAGCGAATGGTGTGGCTGTTTTTATGTAATCCTTTCACCTGCTAAAACAATTAGATTTGATTAGTTTATAAATCTTTTTAGTTATATTAGTACTGGTATAGTGTATGGATATTGTATGGATAGTGTATGGATACTCCATAGATACTTCATAGATGATGTATGGTTGTGGTACCTTTGTATTGTATAAAAGAGTTAGAATATAAAAAGAGAGTAGATTAATAAACAACTCTT
>NZ_JAIXTJ010000006.1 GCF_027483985.1 Flavobacterium sp. | reverse complement strand
TTTAATCAGCTGGTTCTGTGATTGTTGTTGCCAAAAGTTTTTTTAAGAGTTGTTTATTAATCTACTCTCTTTTTATATTCTAACTCTTTTATACAATACAAAGGTACCACAACCATACACCATCTATGAAGTATCTATGGAGTATCCCTACACTATCCATACAATATCCATACACTATACCAGTACTAATATAACTAAAAAGATTCATAAATTAATCTTATTAAAGTTGTACACTATCATTATTGATTGTCAACTTACTTTAAAACTACTTTTGATCGTTGAAGTTTTTATAAGTTTGGTACTTCTTGGTAAGCTCGTGTATACTTAATCCCTACTTCTATCATACATTCTGCATTCCTCATCAATATATTCGCCATTCACTCGTAATGCAATCTGACTCGTCGTCAAATAACCGCACCGATTTCTTTCTATAATATAATATAGTTCTATAACTGTTATTGAACTATTGAATATCAAACTCAGTACAAGTGCTAATGAAATCTATACTATATTATATAAGTAGCAAAAAGTACACATACAAACTAAACCAATAGTGCATTGCATTAAATCTTGTTAGTAGCTAGATTGCGAACTTTATGCTTGAGAGTAGCGTCTTAATTAAGATTTGAACCTGAAACTTTACGTTTTCTTTTTATTTAAATCTTTGGCTAGTTTTCGCCAATGGTCGTTTAATTCATCTATATCTACTGGATTGGCCGATTTTTGTTCTACAAGTCTGCCGTTAATGAAAGCTCTATATAATATTGTTTCAATAAAATAATCTTCATTACTAGCATAAGGCTGATAAGTTTGCTTAAGATTAATATTGAAAAGCCTCGCAGTGTTATTGGACCAAAAGGCTTTCCAACCGCTTTTGTAATCCTTAATAAGTTCGTAGGTTGAGATTCCGGTTTGTCGGTGTATTAATTTGATTAGGATTTGACCTTGTTTAGTCGATAATTTTTTTAGTTTTTCTTTGAATTCGTTTTCTAAGTAATCTTCTACAATTTTGAAATACTTCTTTTTATCTTTTTTTGATTTTAACTTATCCATTGTTTTGTTCATTTGGGTAAGTCGCTCGGAAGCCAATTTGGCATAAGGATATACCTTATATACTCGGTTTTGGAGTAACAGGAATTGCTTTTGTGCTTCTGCGTCTAACTTATCTTTGGAAAGAACAACCTCTTCTAATAAAATTGTATCCATCACGGTTGTATCGATTTCTTTTAATTGAATATCTCTTTCTAATGGTTCAGTATCTTTTTCGACTTGTCCGAAACTAAACAAAGAAGTAAATAGGAAAAACAGAAGCAAATAAGACTTGTTCATTGTTGTTAATTTTAATGTAAAAATATAGAATATCCTTAACAAGTGTAGTGCCAAATTTATAATTTAGCAAAAAAATATTTTATGGCAACAAAATCAATACTTACAAAATCATCTATTTCCTTTTTAGAAAAATATTTAAATAACGCGTCACCTACTGGATATGAATCAGAAGGACAAAAAATATGGATGGATTATTTAAAACCTTATGTTGATACTTTTATTACCGATACTTATGGAACTGCGGTTGGAGTAATTAATCCGGAAGCTAAATTTAAAGTGGTAATTGAAGGACATTCGGATGAAATTTCTTGGTATGTAAACTACATTACTGATAATGGATTAATCTATGTAATCAGAAATGGTGGTTCAGATCATCAAATTGCTCCGTCGAAACGTGTTAACATTCATACTAAAAATGGTATTGTTAAAGGTGTTTTCGGTTGGCCAGCCATTCATACTAGAAATCGCGGTAAAGAAGAAGCTGCCACTTTACACAATATATTTATAGATTGTGGTTGTGCGACCAAAGAAGAAGTTGAGAATTTAGGTGTGCACGTTGGTTGTGTAATCACTTATCCTGATGAATTTATGATCTTAAACGAAAACAAATTTGTTTGTCGTGCCATAGACAACCGTATGGGTGGTTTTATGATTGCGGAAGTAGCACGTTTGTTGAAGGAAAACAAAAAGAAACTTCCTTTTGGTCTTTATGTTGTTAATTCGGTTCAAGAAGAAATTGGTTTGAGAGGTGCTGAAATGATTACGCAAACAATAAAACCCAATGTAGCTATAGTTACCGACGTTTGTCATGACACCACAACACCAATGATTGATAAGAAAATCGAAGGTGATTTGCAAATGGGTAAAGGTCCCGTTATTGCTTATGCACCTGCTACACAAAATATCCTACGTGAATTGATAGTTTCGACTGCTGAAGAAAAAAAGATTCCGTTTCAAAGACACGCAACTTCTCGAGTAACTGGTACCGATACCGATGCGTTTGCCTACAGTAATGGTGGTGTTGCCTCAGCATTAATATCGTTATCATTACGCTATATGCATACCACTGTTGAAATGGTTCATCGCGAAGATGTAGAAAATGTGATTAAACTGATTTACGAAAGTTTATTAAAAATTGAAGATAACCACGACTTTTCATATTTTAAATAATAGACCTTATATATATATGTATAGAAAATCCGGATTTTATGATTCGGATTTTTTTTTATCTTATTTTTATCAAAACTGTAACAATATAAAAATCTACTTGTCTTTTATATAGATTAACCCATAGAACCAATTGAAAAATACTAATCTAGACCTTGCTATTCTTCTTGAGCGTTGCAAAGAGCAAAATCAGAAAGCACAATTAACACTTTATAATCAATATTATAAGGCTATGTATAATGTTGCTTATAGAATACTTGGTGACCCTTTTCTAGCAGAAGATGCTATGCAAGAGTCTTTTTTGAAAGCCTTCACTAAATTAGATTCTTTCAGTGGAAACGTCACGTTTGGTTCTTGGTTGAAAAAAATTGTGGTTAATACAAGTATAAACGAATTAAAAAAATCGAATAAATACCAATTTGAGAGTTTGGATGAGAACTTGGAAGTGCAAGATTTTAATAAAGAATCAGAACATTATTCGCAATTAAAAGCTGAAAGCATTTTAAAAACCATACAAAGTCTTAAACCCAATTATAAAATCGTTCTGACCTTATTTTTTATTGAAGGTTATGATTTGGAAGAAATAACAAGCATTTTAAACATTAGCAATGAAAACTGTAGAACGATGATGAGTAGAGCAAAAGACAGTTTGAGAAAAAAAATAAATGAATTATGAGTACCCATAACCTAAATCAACTTTTTGAAAACCAAAATAACTGGGATTTTGAAGAACCCGAAACGGGACACGAAAAGCGATTTCTTGAAAAACTGAATAAACAAAAGCCTTCCAAGAAGAAAAAGCTTAATTGGATACCGCTTTCTATTGCTGCGTCGCTCCTACTTGGATTTGGAATTATACTGTTTTTGGTTAACAATCCAACCACCGAAGAAGTCGTTTTGTCACCACAAGTTCAAGAAACCCACGATTACTTTTCATCGGTAATAAGAAATGAATTGACCCAGTTAAAAAACCAAGAAACTCCTCAAAGCAAAGCATTGATTACCGATGCAATGAAAGAATTGGAGTCCTTAGAAGATGATTATCACAATTTGAAAGTAGAAATCGCTAACAATGGAGAGAACAAACAAATTGTTTTTGCTATGCTTACCAATTTACAAACTCGAATATCCTTTATAAAAACCGTTTTAGAACAAGTCGAAGAAATCAATAATTTAAACACCTTAGATGATGAAAAACATATTTAAAATAGTACTAACGCTTCTTATTCTTCCTCAATTTGGATTTGCTTTAGAAGAAACTCACGCCTACAATAAAGAGAAAAATATTTCAAAAACCTATAGTGTCAATGATGATGCCTTAGTAAAAATCACTAATTCTTATGGTAATGTCAACGTTTATTTGTGGGATGAAAATAAAATTTCAATTCAAGTAAACATAAAAGTTTCGGGTAATAATGAAAAGAAAATCAACGAACGACTTAATTCCATTGATGTAGATTTTGATGCAACTATGAGCAAAGTTGTAGCTGAAACTAAATTTACCACTAAAGAATGGAAAAGCAATAACATAAGTTATGAAATCAACTATGTGGTCAAGATTCCGCGAAACGGCAGTATTGATTTGACTAATAAATATGGAAACATTTCTGTAGATAAACTTAACGGCAGTTCGGCAATAGAATGCAAATATGGAAGTATTATTTTAGGACAATTTAATAATAAAACTAATAATATTAGTATCGCCTACTCGCAAAACTCTAGCATAAATTCAATTGATAAAATAAATTTGCAAAGTCAATATTCTGAAATTGATTTCCAAAAAGTTAACGCTATCAATATTGATGGAAATTACAATACTTTTAACTTCCAAAATGTGGGAACTTTAAATGTATCTTCTAATTATACCAAAATCAATTCAAAATCCATTCAAAAAGTAGCGATTGATGGCAATTATTTAAATTTAAAATTAGGCGAAATTGGAACTTCAGTGATTGTAAATTCAAATTATTCTGATATACAAGCTAGTGCTTCTAATAAAACCGATGCCGTTACCATCAACGGAAATTACACCAATTCTAAAATTAGTTGCAGTGCAGACTACGCTTTTGATATTAACTTAAATCTAAAGTATGGTTCGTTCACCGATAATGTAGGATTAAAATACACACAGAAATCAGAAAAAAACACCTCTAAATCCTTTATTGGCTATCACATTGCTACACGAAAATCTAAAATAAATATTACCACAAATTACGGAAGCGTTCAACTATTAACCAAATAACACTATGCAAAAACTATCAGTATTACTAGCAATTTTTACCCTTTCGATTGCTAATGCCCAAAGTTGGGATAACGAAAAAATAAAAGGAAATGGCGTTCTATCTACAATCACAAGAACCACTGGAGCTTATGATAAAATAGCTATTCAAGGTTCTTTTAAAGTAGAATTGATTGCAGCTAAAGAAGGAACTATCACCATCAATGGCGACGAAAACCTGATGGACTACCTCATTACTGAAGTTGTTGATCAAGAATTAAAAATCTATTTCAAGAAAAATCTGAATTATTCTTATAAAAGTACCATTAAAATTACCGTTCCTTTTGAAGAAATCAATGAAGTTTCCTTGACCGGTTCTGGCGAAATGATGACAAAAAACACCATTAATGCCAACAATTTTGAAGTAAAAATGACGGGTTCGGGCGATTGTGTGCTTCAAATAAAGGCTCAAAAAACCATTGCTAAATTTACAGGATCAGGAAACCTTGAACTTTCAGGAACTACCGACGACCTTGATGCTAAAACTGCTGGTTCAGGAACAATGAATTGCTTCAAGTTAGCCAGTCAAAATGTCAATGCTACTGTTGCAGGTTCTGGCGATTTGAATGTGAATTGTAGCAATAACCTAATTGCCAAAGTTGCTGGAAGTGGCACTATAAAATATACAGGTAATCCGAAAACTACTGACACTAAAGTTTCAGGTTCGGGCGAAATTATTGCAAGATAAAAAGAGTGAGTTAGTAATGCAAAAAAGTCCTAAATCGTATTGGTTTAGGACTTTTTTTATTTGAAGCGAATGGTATGCGCTTTTGGATCTACCTTATTCCTGCTGCCTTTCCAAAGCTACTATTGTTGCCTTCGAGATCCGCAGGCAACAATAGTAGGCTTTTCCCTTACATCAGGGCTAGTTAGCCAGCCATTTTTACAAAGTTTTTAGGTAAGCAAGAACATTGTTTTCAATACGCTCATTAATATTAGAGATATCTGCTTTCACAAACTTCTCACCCAAAATATTTTCATACAATTCAATATAACGTTCCGAAACCGATTCTATATAAGCATCCGTCATCTCTGGAATTACTTGTCCGTCTTTACCTTGAAAACCATTTTCTATCAACCAACGTCTCACAAATTCTTTCGACAATTGTTTTTGTTCTTCACCTCTATCTTGACGTTCTTGGTATCCTTCTGCATAAAAATAACGTGAAGAATCTGGCGTGTGAATTTCGTCAATCAAAACAATTTTTCCGTCTTTGGTTTTTCCAAATTCGTATTTTGTATCCACTAAAATTAATCCGCGACTCGACGCAATTTCAGTTCCTCTTTGATAAAGTGCGCGCGTATATTGTTCTAAAACCAAGTAATCTTCTTCACTAACAATACCTTTAGATAAAATAGCTTCGCGTGCGATATCTTCATCGTGCGAACCGTTGTCAGCTTTAGTAGTTGGTGTGATGATTGGCGTTGGAAATTTATCGTTTTCTTTTAAACCTTCGGGCATTTCTACACCACAAAGGATTCTTTTTCCTGCAGCATATTCTCTAGCAGCGTGTCCTGATAGATAACCTCTAATTACCATTTCAACTTTAAAAGGTTCGCATAAATGACCGACAGCTACATTTGGATCAGGCGTTGCAAGCAACCAATTCGGAACAATATCGGACGTCAACTCCATAAATTTTGTTGCAATTTGATTTAATATCTGTCCTTTATAAGGAATTCCTTTTGGCAATACCACATCAAAAGCAGAAAGTCTATCGGTTGCAACCATTACTAGAAGTTCGTCATTGTAGTTATAAACTTCTCTTACTTTACCACGATAAACCGATTTTTGATTGGGAAAATTGAAATTAGTTGTAGTTATTGTATTCATTATACTAGTGTGTTGTTTAATCTGAACTTGATTCAAATTCTATTCTTGTCAAGTTCTAAATGTGTTGTTTGGCAAAAATAGGTTCTTTTCAACACAAATACAATTTTTTTAAGAGTCAAACACATTAAATATTTTTGCCACTAATTTCACTAATAGGCACAAATTATAGTCAATTTTACTTCAATTAATTCACGAATTAAATTCGTAAAATTATATTGAACATTAGCAATTAGTGAAAATTAGTGAAATTCGTGGCTAAAGAAAATTATCTGCTTAAAACATATCTCCTTATCAATCTATCGAATAAGCGATAACCAAGAATTTTACGCAAATATTTCATCATATTAGCATCAAAACCTATAGCATATTTATGGAATCGTCGAGGTGGATTTTCTGCAATTTTATACAATTTATCAAGAATAGCGGTGGATAAATCGTGGTTTTCCGAAGTTTTTTTATTCATTATGCCATCAATACTGTCCATCATTTCGTTGTAAGAATGAATCGAGGATTTCGCACATTTAGAAACATTTTTTTGAAAATTAGAAGGTGTGTTTCCAAATTGAACGGTCGAAACGCTAATATTAAAATCTAGAAGTTCGTAAGCCATACATTCAGAAAAACTCTCTACAGCTTGCTTAGTTGGGTGATAAAAACTACCAAGAGGCAGATTTACCAATCCGGCAATAGAAGTAATATTGATAAAATGTCCTTTCTTTTGCTGACGAAAATGCGGAATAAACGCACGACAAACCTTAACAACACCAAGCCAATTGACCTTTACAATAGCATCAATTTTGTCATCATCAGAGAGTTCAACAAAGCTTCGATAGCCAATTCCGGCATTATTAATGATTACATCAATGGATTTATGCTCCTGTAAAATTTCATTTTTAGCTTTTTCGATACTATCAAATGAGGTTACATCAAGTTCGTAACATTTAATATTTGGTACATTTTCAAATACTGTTGCTTGTGAGCGACAGATCATTGTGGCAATTACGTTCCAATTCTTTTTTGAAAAATGGAGTGCAATCTCTTTGCCCAATCCGCCAGAAGCACCAGTAATAAGTATTGTTTTGATAAAGCTGCGTGTAAATGATTATTTTGAAACTATAATTTTAACAAATATATCATTTTGAATTAAATAAGCAAATTATCAATATTATTAAACGTTTTATTATGTCATTATTTAGCTAGAAAGGTTTAACTTCTCTATAGTTGTTGGATACATATAATTCCGGCGGAATTAAACGTTTGTAAAAAAAATAGGCAATCAAGGTATGACTCCGGCTCGAATCATACAAAATCGCAAAACTAATCTTTAGCTAGAAAGGTTTAACTTCTCTATAGTTGTTGGATACATATAATTCCGGCGGAATTAAACGTTTCTAAAACAGTATGACTCCGGCTGGAGTCACATAAACACCTATAAAACTAATCTGCATCCATAAAGATTCAAGTTATTCGAAGTTGTTTATGAAAATTTATGTGTAAAGTCATATTTCTTTTTTTTGAAAGTTTTGAATTTAATGCAAAAAATTAATCATCAAAAAATTCAAAAACATATTCTTCTTTGAAATCAACATTAAATTTTTCAAGAATTTCAAAATATTCTTCTTTGAAAGTTACTTTTTTGTGCTTCTGCTTTTGATTTAAGATATAATTATAAACATTTTCAATATGACTATGACTGTATGAAAAGGCTCCAAAACCTTCTTGCCAATTGAATTTAGCATTTGTTAAATTATTCTCTTTTATGAATGCGCTTGACGACTTTTTAATTTCTCTTACCAAATCAGATAAACAACATGTGGGTTTCATCCCAATAAATATGTGAAGATGATCTGGCATTCCATTTATTGCAATCAATTTTTGACCTTTATTTGTTATAATTCCTGTAATGTATTTATATAATTGTTCTTCCCACGAATAATCAATTAAGGCTTTTCGATTTTGAACCGCAAAAACGATTTGAATATAAATCTGTGAAAAGGTATCTGCCATAAAAAACTAAATTAAATATGAATTAGATATTATTAAAATATTAAACATTTAAAAAAAACAATTCTATAGAATGAAACGTCATTTGAACATAAAAGCTATAAAGGTTTGACTCCTGCCGGAGTCTTGTAAACACTTATAAATTAATCCTTGCTAGAAAGGTTTGACTCCTGCCGGAGTCTTGTAAACAC
>NZ_JAIXTJ010000041.1 GCF_027483985.1 Flavobacterium sp. | reverse complement strand
TTTGCTGCTAACTTTACTATTGGCGCTAACTTTGAAGCTTGTAGTATCTCGGTTACCAATAATGCTGTGGTTAGTGTAACTTCAGGATTTAATGTGAACTTGAATGGTGCTATTGCTGTGGCTACAGGAAGTACGTTTACTTTAAACAATAATGCTAATTTATATCAAGCAGATGCTACTGCGGTTAACACAGGTAATGTGGTTGTTAGACGTCAATCTAATCCGTTGATGCGATTTGATTATACTCTTTGGTCTTCACCAGTTGCTGGTCAAGGATTGTATGCGTTTTCTCCATTGACTTTTGCGAATCGTTTTTATACTTATAATACTGCAACGAATTTCTTGAACAATTCTTCTTTAGGAATGAATGTTACAGGAACTAATGCAGCAGGAGTAAACGGAACAGATGCAAACAATGTTCCTTTTGGAACAGGAAAAGGTTATTTAATTCGTTTGCCTTATAACCACCCAACTGCACCAGTAGTATGGAATGGAGTTTTCAATGGAACACCAAATAATGGTACGAAAACTGTTACTTTGGCCAATGCAGGAACGGAGCAACAATTTAATATGGTGGGTAACCCTTATCCATCACCAATTAGTATTGCACAGTTTGCTGCTGATAATACCAATAACATAGAGCCAACTTTATACTTCTGGAGAAAGACTAACAATGCAGCGAGTCCGACTTACTGTACTTGGAATACAACTTCAGGCTTCTTTGGAGATAATGGTGAGGCTTATACAGAATCGCCAAATGGTGTGATTCAAACCGGACAAGGTTTCTTTGTTGAGGCTAAAGATGGTGCTACTAGTTTAACATTTAATAATACACAACGTATCACGAATAACGCTAATCAGTTCTTTAGAAGTGCTACTGCAACTCCAGCTACACAAGCTGATGGTGTATGGTTGAACTTAACAGGAACAGGTGCTGCGTTTTCACAAGCGGTTGTTGGTTATTTTGCTGACGCTACTTTAGGTGCTGATGCTTATGATAGTAAGTATTTTAACGATGGAGAGATTGCTTTAACAATGGTTATCGGATCTACGGATTATACTATTCAAGGTCGTCCGTCGTTCCAAGCAACTGATGTGGTTCCGTTGAATTATAAAGTGACAACGGCTGGTAACTATACTTTTGCTATCGATCACGTACAAGGATTGTTCACTGGTGGTGCTCAAGCAATCTTCATAAAAGACAATCAAGATGGTTCTTACCATAACTTGACAACACCTTATACTTTTGCTTCGGCAGCAGGTACGTTTGCTAACCGTTTTGAATTGGTTTACCAAACGGCTTTGGCTACGAATGACAACAGCTTTACAGCGAACAACATAAACGTAATCAAACAACAAAATGATGTTGTTGTGAATACTGGAAGCGCTATGATGAAAGAAGTGACTATCTATGATATTAGAGGAAGAGTATTGGTTGCGAAGAAAGGCATCAATGCTTCAGAAACTAGAATCAATGTAGGAACAACTAATCAGGTCTTGGTGGTTCAAGTGACTACTGTTGATGGGGTTAAGGCTAGTAAGAAGGTGGTTAATTAGTTTTTAGTGATTAGTCGTTAGTGATTAGTTCTTAGTGATTAGTCCTTAGTGATTAGTGATTAGTCCTTAGTGATTAGTGATTAGTCGTTAGTGATTAGTGATTAGTCCTTAGTTGATAGTTGTTGGTTTAACTCGTCCTTTGGACTCGAGATATTAAAGCTCTTTCGGAAACGGAAGGGCTTTTTTTTGTATTAAGATTGGAGTATTAAGTATTAAGACTAGGGATTGAGGATTGAAGATTGAGGATTGAAGATTGAGGATTTTTGATTTTTGATTGAGGATTGAAGATTTAGGATTAATGATTTTATGAATTTTCTACTATCGTCATTTCGAGTGTTTTTTAGAAAATTGCGATTAGCTATTTTTTAAAAAATGTATCGAGAACTTTGGAGCAGTGATGTTAGTAGTTCCTAGGTTCTTGATAAAATTTTAGTAAAACCGCTGTCGCAGTTTTGCTAAAATCACTCGAAGTGACGGTGGCGTGAAGCGAGATGTGTTGTGGTTGTGGGTTGTAGGTTGTTAGTTGTCAGTGATCAGTGATTAGTTGTTAGGTTAACTTGTCCTTTGGACTTGAGATGTTAAAGCTTTTTTGGAAACGAAAGGGCTTTTTTTGTATTAAGATTGGAGTATTAAGTATTAAAACTGGGGATTGAGGGTTTAGGATTTGCGATTTTTGATTTAGGATTTGCGATTTTTGACTGGGGATTTGGGATTTGGGATTGAGGATTTTTGATTTTATGAATTTACTGCTTTCGTCATTTCGAGTGTTTTTTAGAAAATTGCGATTAGCTATTTTTTAAAAAATGTATCGAGAACTTTGTAGCAGTGATGTAAGTAGTTCCTAGGTTCTCGATAAAATTTTAGTAAAACCGCTGTCGCAGTTTTACTAAAATCACTCGAAGTGACGGTGGCGTGAAGCGAGATGTGTTGTGGTTGTGGGTTGTAGGTTGTGGGTTGTAGGTTGTGCACTTCGACAGGCTCAGTGACCGGTTGTCGGTTGTTAGTTGTCAGTGATCAGTGATCAGTTTTTAGTTTAACTCGTCCTTTGGACTCAAGATGTTAAAGCTCTTTTGGAAACGGAAGGGCTTTTTTGTATTAAGATTGGAGTATTAAGTATTAAGACTGGGGATTGAGGATTGAGGATTTGGGATTGAGGATTTTTGATTGAGGATTTTTGATTGAGGAATTGGGATTGAGGAATTGGGATTGAGGAATTGGGATTGAGGAATTGGGATTGAGGATTGAGGATTTTTGATTGAGGATTTAGGATTTTTGTTGCGGGTTTGTTTGTTATTACTTTTTGCTACTTACTTTTTAGTTTTTTTTAAAACTTATCCTTGTTTTTTTTCGTAAGTTTTTTAGGTGCTTGATTGTCATAGGTGCTTGATTTTGAGTATTAAATTGTTTGTTGGTTTTTTGGTTTGATTACCCTTTACTTATTTTTTACTCTTTGTTAATCACTCCTTATTGATTACTCCTTATTGATTACTCCTTACTACTTGCGATTATGGGTTGTTTTGGGATTGCTTTTTCTTTGATGGAGGTGATTTACTGATGGTAGAATTTATACTACAACAGTATAAATTACTGATTTTAAGTTATTTACAAATGTTTTTTGAAATAGTTATTTTGTTTTTTATTTTTCTAAATGGACTTGTTGTTTTAATTTTGTCCTGGAATTTAACCCCTTTTCTACTATGAAAAAAATTATTTTTTACACCCTTATCTTTCTTGCCTTCTTGAATGGTTATTCGCAGTGTGCTTATACTGGTACGCCGTTGACTCAAGTTGGCACTGCTACTACTTTTTGCATTGATAATGGGAATACTGTTACAACAGGAACCGTAAATTCGGGTCAATTTGTTGTTGTAAATGTTATCAAGGGCTTTAGCTATACTTTTTCTGTCGGAAATGTTTTTCCGGCTTTAAATGAAAATTTGACGCTACTTGATGCTACTACTAATGCGAATGTTAGTCCGGCTACTTTTGTGAGTGGTGCTTCGGGCGCTAGTATTACCAATTGGATTGCTTCTTTATCGGGACAAATCAAGATTTTGTTGTCAAGCGGTGCTTGTGTTAATAACAATACTACTGGTGGTGCTTTGACACTTACTTTGAATGCTGTGGGTAATACGCAAGATTCAAAAACTTCATTTGGTACTGATCAATGGGTCGGTCACGTTTATAATTTTACCGGTGGACCTCCTCCAGGTGGACCTTCGCCAACATCGCCCTCTTCAACGGTTAGTCCATTTTTAGATGCAAATTATGTTGGATATTACAACGTACCAACAGAATCGATTGCTGAAAGTTTTGGTGGTACGACTGCTTGTTTTCCAGTTTTGTCTGGTGGTGCCGCGAGAGTAAATGTTTATACCGAATTATTTGCTGTAAGATATAGAATGCGTTCGACAAAAACGGGATGTTATTTTTTAAGTATTGGAGGTGATGATGGTGTCAGAGTTTATATTGATGGAGTTTTGGTTATAAACGAGTGGAAGCAACAAGGAACCACTACTTATTGTAATAATTTGATTTATTTGAATGGGAATAGTGATATTATCTTTGATTTTTATGAATTTCAAGGTGGTAATGTAGCTAATTTTAGTTTGACGCCTTTTGTTCCTTCTACGAACTCTATCGCAGGTGCCAGTGTTTTAAATAGATGTTCTGGTGTTGCTCCTGGAACTTTAGATGGTTCGGCTTATAGTTCTTGTGCTGTTTCTACGATTCCCAATGTTTCGTTTCAATGGCAAGTGTCCAGTGATAATATAACTTTTACCAATATTGCAGGTGCTACTACTGAAGATTATGCGCCGCCTGCTGTAACAACCACTACCAGTAATGTTAGGTACTTTAGACGTGTATTGAGAGCGGTTGCTTCTAATGCTGGTAGCTGTGAGTTTTTTACTAATGTGATTAGAGTAAATACGAGTGCGAATACGGCACTAGGTGCTACCGGAACCATTTCAGGCGCTTCTACCCAATGTCCGGTGACCGCTGGCCAAGTTTATAGTGTAGCTCCAGTTACCAATGCCTTAAATTATGCGTGGACCGTTCCAACAGGTTGGACTATTACTGCAGGACAAGGAACGACTTCTATTACCGTGACTACAGGTGCTTCGGGTCAGAATGGAACGATAGGTGTAACTGCTTCTAATGGTTGTGTTACTAATCCGGTAAGAACTTTGGCTGTAACTGTAGGACAAGCTGCTGTTGGTGGCAGTGTTTCAGGAACTGCAACTGCTATTTGTTTGAATTCCTCAACAGGTACCTTAACTCTTGGCGGTGGCTTTGTTGGAACTGTTTTGAATTGGGAGAAAAGATTCAATGCAGGATCATGGACTTCTATTGCTACAACGGCTACCACTTATTCAGAAATACCTACGGCTAGTGGTGTATGGGATTATCGAGCGGTAATAGGAAACGGTACTTGTGTGCCTGTAACTTCCACAGCTTTCTCTATAACTGTTAATCCGTTACCAACGGCTAGTATATCGGGGAATAATGGTCCTACAGTGTGTGCTGGATCTACCGTTACTTTCACTTTAGTTGGCACTTCAGAAGCCGTGGTTACTTATAACATTAATGGTGGTGCCAATGCTACTGCTACTTTAACAGGCGGAACAGCTATTGTTACAGTAACTGGTGCAACAGCCACTCAGACTTTCAATTTGGTTTCGGTGACCAATGGTGTTTGCTCGGCGCCTTTGGCCGGTTCGTCTACTGTTGTAGTTACTGCATTACCGACGGCTAGTATTTCGGGAAATAATGGTCCTACAGTGTGTGCTGGATCTACCGTTACTTTCACTTTAGTTGGTACTTCAGATGCTGTGGTTACTTATAACATTAATGGTGGTGCCAATGCTACTGCTACTTTAATAGGCGGAACAGCTATTGTTACCGTAACTGGTGCAACAGCCACTCAGACTTTGAATTTGGTTTCGGTGACCAATGGTGTTTGTTCGGCACCATTAACAGGTTCTTCAACTGTGGTAATTGAGTCTACTACTTGGGACGGAACTGCTTGGAGTAATGGATTGCCAACAAGTACGAAGTCGGCTATTTTTGCTGCTAATTTTACTATTGGCGCAAACTTTGAAGCTTGTAGCATTTCGGTTACTAATAATGCTGTGGTTAGTGTAACCTCAGGATTTAATGTGTTTTTGAATGATGGTATTGCTGTTGCGACTGGAAGTTCGTTTACTTTAAATAATAATGCTAATTTATATCAAGCCAATCCTACTGCGGTTAATACGGGTAATGTGGTTGTAAAACGTCAAACTAATCCGTTGATACGATTGGATTATACGCTATGGTCTTCACCGGTTACTGGTCAAGGATTGTATGCGTTTTCTCCTTTCACTTTTGCTAATCGTTTTTACAATTACACGACGGCTACCAATGTATTTAACAATGGTTCTATTGGAATGAATGTTACGGGAACCAATTCAGCAGGTGTAAATGGTACTGATGGTAATAATGTTCCCTTTGGCATTGGAAAAGGTTATTTGATTCGTTTGCCCTACAATCATCCAACAGCACCAGTTGTTTGGAATGGAAGTTTTTCAGGAACACCAAATAATGGGACTAAGACTGTTCCTTTAATAAATGCAGGTGCTGCACAACGTTACAACTTGGTAGGAAATCCTTATCCATCGCCAATAAATATTGCGCAGTTTGCTGCTGACAATATCAATGCGATAGAACCTACCTTATACTTTTGGAGAAAGACTAACAATGCAGCGAGTCCGACTTATTGTACTTGGAATGCTACTTCAGGATTTTATGGTGATAATGGCGAAGCGTTTACTGAATCACCTAATGGTGTGATTCAAACGGGACAAGGTTTCTTTGTTGAGGCTAAAGATGGTGCTACCAATTTAGAATTTAATAATACGCAACGTATTACGAATAACGCTAATCAGTTTTTTAGAACTGCTACGGCAACTCCAGCTACACAAGCGGATGGTGTTTGGTTGAACTTGACAGGAACTGGCGCAGCCTATTCACAAGCGGTTGTTGGTTATTTTGCTAGCGCTTCTTTGGGTGCTGATGCTTACGATAGTAAGTATTTTAATGATGGAGCTATTGCTTTAACAATGTTGATTGATGCTACGGATTATACTATTCAAGGACGTCCGTCGTTTCAAGCTTCTGATGTGGTTCCGTTGAAGTACAAGGTGACTACTGCTGGAAATTTTACCTTTGCTATCGATCACGTTCAAGGTTTGTTTGCAGATGGCGCGCAAGCGATTTTCATCAAAGACAATCAAGATGGTTCTTACCATAACTTGACAACACCTTATACTTTTGCTTCGGCAGCAGGTACGTTTGCTAATCGTTTTGAATTGGTTTACCAAACGGCTTTGGCTAACAATGATAACAGCTTTACCGCGAACAACATTAATGTAATCAAACAACAAAATGATGTTGTTGTGAACACCGGAAGCGCCATGATGAAAGAGGTTACTATCTATGATATTAGAGGCAGAGTATTGGTTGCGAAGAAAGGCATCAATGCTTCGGAAACTAGAATCAATGTAGGAACGACTAATCAGGTGTTGGTGGTTCAAGTGACTACTGTTGATGGGGTTAAGGCTAGTAAGAAGGTGGTTAATTAGTCTTTAGTGATTAGTCTTTAGTGATGAGTTTTTAGTGATTAGTGATTAGTCCTTAGTGATTAGTGATTAGTCCTTAGTGATTAGTCCTTAGTGATTAGTGATTAGTCCTTAGTGATTAGTCCTTAGTGATTAGTGATTAATCCTTAGTGATTAGTGATTAGTCCTTAGTTGATAGTTGTTAGTTTAACTTGTCCTTTGGACTCGAGGAATATATAGAAAAGCTCTTTCGGAAACGGAAGGGCTTTTTTTGTATTAAGATTGGCGTATTAAGTATTAAGACTTGGGATTGAGGATTGAAGATTGAAGATTTTTGATTGAGGATTTTTGATTGAGGATTAAGGATTTTTGATTGAGGAATTAGGATTTGTGACTTTTTTCTTTTTTTGAAAATCACGTAGTAACCCCTATATGATTTGAAATTTTTATGTTTAACATTTGTCATGTTAAATAATAATTAGTTTTTCAATGGCTCACGGTATTAAATCTCGCAGAAAGAATAGTTTGTTTTCAAAATTCAAAATTACTTTTCAGAAAGTTGGTAAAGGATTTATTGCTTTGTTGTTGCGGTGATTATTGTTTAGTGCTTTTAACCCTTTTTACTTTATATTATGAAAAAAAGACTACCCCATTTCTTTAGCAAATCTTACTATTTAAGGCTCTTGCTTTTTGTTTTAGTAAGTTTTCAGTTTGTTCATTCGCAAGCTCCAATTTTTAATTCTGGTATGAGTATTACTTCTATTGGAAGTGTATCTTCTCCTGCAGGTGAGGAGGTTTTTAGAATCATCGATGGCAGTGTTGCCACTAAATTTTTAGATTTTAATATTAATGATGGTTTTGGTTTTACTGTTTTTATCGGTACACCTAAAATTGCTACTAGTATTGCGATCAGTACTGCTAACGATGCTAGTGGACGCGATCCTATTAATTATCAAATACTAGGTTCTAATAATGGTTCGACCTTTACCTCTGTGGCCACAGGAACTCTTGCTTGTGTAGGTACTCGATTTTTTACACGAACCTTCACCTTTAGTAATACTGTTGCTTACACTTACTACCGAGTAAATTTTATTGGTACTTGTGGTGAGAATATTTTGCAATTGTCAGAAGTTCAATTGTTTAATATTTGTCCTCTTGCTATTTCTACACAACCACAATCTAGTACGGTTTGTTCTGGAAGCGCCGCCTCTTTGTCGGTTAGTGCTACGGGTACTGGATTGACTTATCAATGGTATCGCAATGGAACTATTATTTCTGGTGCTACACAAAGCACCTTGAGTCTAACGAATCTTACTGTTTCTGCCAATTATTATTGTGTGGTAACTTCCTCTTGCGGAGCTGTACTTAATTCGAATACGGTTTCTGTGAATGTTACTGCTTTACCAACGGCTCCCACTGGAACAGCGGTTCAAACGGTTTCTAATACGGCCACATTGGCTAATTTAAACGTTACTGGGACTGGTATAAAATGGTATGCAACCCCTTCGGGAGGTGCTTCCTTACCGCTATCGACTCCAATTGTTTCTACTACTACTTATTATGCTTCCCGAACCGTTTCTGGATGTGAAGGAACTTCACGATTAGGCGTTACTGCCAATATTTTGGCTTCGGGTTTGCAATTTGATGGTGTTAATGATTACGTTGCTATAAATGCACCGGCTTCCATTCCTGTAGGGAATTCAAGTTATACTATTGAAGCTAAAATTAAAACTACCGTTCTTGGTTCAAGAGGCATTGTTGGTTGGGGCAATTATGGGCAAGTTAATCAAGTCAATGCTTTACGTCTTGATGCATCAGGTTTGCTAGTTAATTATTGGTGGGCAAATGATCTTATTGCTAATCCGAGTCCCACGAATTTAGCTGATGGCAATTGGCATCATGTTGTAGCCACTTATGACGGAACTACAAGAAAAATCTATATTGATGGAATTTTAAAAGCTCAAGACGTTCCAGGAGTTAATAACATTCCAAACGCTTCTAATATGCAAATTGGCTCAACGTGTCCAACCAGTTGTGGTGGTGAATATTTTAACGGTGGTCTTGATGAAGTTCGCATTTGGAATAGAGCTTTATGTCAGACCGAAATTCAAAATAAAATGAATTGTGAACTAGGATCGGGTCAAACTGGATTAGTGCTTTATCATAAATATAATTCAGGAACTATAAATGCGAATAATGCTGCGATAACTACTATTGCAGATAGTAGTGGTGCCAATAATACTGGAGTCTTGACTGGTTTTGCTTTAACTGGTTCGACGTCAAATTGGGCACAGGGTGCTGTAGCAACTGGTGTAGCTTGTACTTATAATTCATTGACTGCTACCACCACAAGTACCAATGTTTCTTGTTTCGGAGGTTCAAATGGAACTGCCACTGTTACTGCTTCAGGTGGTAACGGTGTTTACACTTATTTATGGTCTCCTTTTGGAGGTACATCAGCCACAGCAACCGGTCTTCCTGCTGGTACTTATACTTGTACTATTACTTCTGATTCTTGTCCGATTACTAGCACTGTAACAATTTTACAACCAAGTCCTTTATTAGTTATACCTTCTTCAAAAACGAATGTTGCTTGTAATGGAGGTTCTAATGGTGCTGCCTCTGTTTTGGTAAGCGGCGGAACGTCAGGATATACTTATTCTTGGTCTCCATCAGGAGGAACTAATGCTACTGCTACTGGTTTGTCTGCTGGTACTTATGTTTGTTTGGTAACTGATGCAAATAATTGTAGTGCTTCCACAATTTTTACCATTACTGAGCCAGCAATGCCATTAGTAATTTTATCGTCTACGCAAACTAACGTTTCTTGTAATGGCGGAAGCAACGGTTCGGCAAGTGTTTCTGTGATTGGTGGTACTCCTGGATATACTTATTCTTGGTTACCATCAGGTGGCACTGGAGCTACTGCTACTGGTTTGACTGCTGGAACTTATACTTGTATTGTTATTGATGCAAATGGTTGTAGTACTTCAACAAATTTTACCATTACACAACCAGATGCTCTTATCGTTTCACCTTTAGGGCAAACGAATGTTACTTGTAATGGTGGTACTAATGGATCCGCCTCTGTTTCGGTTATTGGTGGGACGCCGGGTTATACCTACACGTGGTTCCCATCAGGAGGCACTGCAGCTACTGCTAGCGGTTTGTCAGCAGGAACTTATATTTGTTCTGTTGCGGATGCGAATGGTTGTACCTCGACACAATTGTTTATTATTACTGAACCTGAGATTTTGGTAAATTCTGCTACTCAAACTTCTTGTGATTCTTACTTATGGTCTGTAACTGGATTGACTTATACGACCTCTGGAATTTATACCGGTACAACCACCAATGTCAACGGTTGTATTGTCAATGAGACTTTGAATTTGACTATTAATAATAGTTCTACTTCAAGTGAAACGATTACAGCTTGTAATACATACACTTGGCCAGAAAACGGAGTTACTTATACTTCAAGTGGTGTTTATACTAATACTACAACTAATGCTTCGGGTTGTCCGAATGTGGCTACTTTAAATTTGACTATTCAAAATTCAACTACCTATTATGCTGATGCAGATAACGACGGTTTTGGAAATCCAGCTATGAGTGTTCAGTCCTGTACTGGTGCTCCAATGGGTTATGTTTCTTTAGGAACTGATTGTAACGATACCAATGCAGCGATTAACCCAAATGCGGTTGATGTATGTTATGATGGAATTGATAATGATTGTAATGGTGTTATCGATAATGTTGGTTTGCCTGGTGGATGTACTCCAATTGTTGGTTCATTGCCAGCAGGAACTTGTGGTACTACTTTAGCTGGTTGGTATTCTACTGTAACTGCTAACTGGACTAACTTTGCTCAAGGTTACAGATTCAA
>NZ_JAIXTJ010000039.1 GCF_027483985.1 Flavobacterium sp. | reverse complement strand
TACGGATATTTTTAATTCGAAGAACTTTAACAAATAATAATATCAAACGTCTTGCGGAAGATAAATGTGAAGTGTAATTGATATGACCTGCGTAATTTCCGCTGCTGACCACTAACGTTCCGGTGCTTGGCGAGGTTGCGAACTTCGGAACTGATTATTTTCTATCAAAGATAAAATTTCTTGCGAAATGTAAACGTGAATTTACTACAAAATTCGCAATCTTGCCAAACGCCTGTTAGCGGCTGGCTTTTTTTTATTTGAAATTTTCTGGTGGATTTTTTTTCAGACTTCTAATCTTCATCGCCATTTTTGATAATGGTAATTGTGCCGTTAAAATTTGCTTTATGGTATGTTTTAATAAATCAATATCCTCATCTTCTACGCTTAAATTGTTAGTTTCCATTTCTGCTAAAATAGAAGAAATTTTCTCATCAATCATTTTATTTTCTTGATTACTATTAGATGATTTTTGAATTATATCTTGAGCAATATTCATTAAGTTTTTTCTAATTGAAGGTAATTTAGTTAACGCTTCAAAGAAATCATAATTTTCACTTTTGGAGTTCATACTTGAATTATTTTATTTTGAGTTAAAAATTCGATTAAACATTTCAATACATTCGTTTCTTATGTATTGCTCTAAATCAGAGTCTTTAATAAAATTAAATGACATTCCATTATTGGTTGTTTGAGTAACGTAATGATTATGAAGTCTGTCACTTTTATCGTGAGTAAACTTTTTAGGTCTTTGCTCAAAATAGTCTAAATGTCTTTTTTCTATTTCAAGCATTCCAATTTTAAATTTTTCAATTTTTTCTGCGGCTTCTTTTCCGTAAAACAATTCATTTAAATTTTCTGTTGTGTTCATTTTTTTCTTTATTTTAAATTAGCACAACAAAAATAGATAAAAACTATTATTATTTATTTCGTTATATATTTTAACTATTAACAAATTTATGAACAAAATATGTTTTTAGCAGGATTTTTCGCAAGCTTGCCGCTAACTTACATATAGACGCTACTAACAATCGTCTATACTTATTTTTACGCATTTTTTTATTAATTGTAAATATATAAAAATGCTTACAACAACAATTACGGTTTTCCTCAATTAGGTACAGAAACTAAAAATCAGCGCAGTAATGTAGTTATTGATTTGTGAACAATTAAGTGATTTTTTGCTGTCGTTCGCTGTTTAAAACTGGAAACGTGTTGCTTTATTTTGGTGGATAAAACCATCTTAAAAAGATCAGAATCTTTTAGGAATGCCATTGTATGCAGAGCTACTAACTGATTTTCGAACACCTAAAAACGCGCTAATTTTATCGATAAACGTCACTGTGGTTGTGATTTAAAGAGTTTTTTATCCGTTAAACGATTTTTAATTTAGAGTTAGCTTATTGTTATTATGTTTGAAATCAAATTAGAAGTACTAACACTATTTTTGAGCTATGGAAAATATTTTTGATCCCGTATTTAGGCAAGATTACTTAAATGGGTATGCCTGTGGTTTAAATCCTTATGCCATTACTGATGAGGTGCAAAGGAGCGAGGCTTTTCGCTCAGGATTTATTTCGGGTCGTCTTGATTATGAAATCAGAAATGGTTATGTTATGGATGGTATTCCAAAACGTATTGTAACCAAAAAGGTTTTGGAAGATTTTCTACTAGCCGGTTTGTTAGGTTTACCACCAGATACTGATGGTTACACTAATTTTCAATTGAATGTTCTAGCCAAATGGTACCAAAGCGGTACCGAAAAATATGATCCGAACCAAAGCAGGTATTTGTTTGCTATTTTAGAAAAAAATGGCATTCAGGTTAAGGAAACTTATCATATGTAAATGCAATGCTACTCGCACGTAAGTAGCTATTTTCTTTTCACATAAATGTGTTTGATATTGTTTTTACCGGTATCGCGTTCGTCGATTTCAAATTGATTGATGTTTTTTATTAATGCCAACATTTTTGGAAATCCGTAGTTTCTTGGGTCAAAATCAGGTTTCTTTTTGAGCATTAAATTCCCCAATTCTCCCAAGAAAGCCCAACCGTTTTCGTCTTCTAAATCGGAAATACTGTTGGCCAATAGCTTAATAATTTTAGGATCTATTTTACTGATTGGATTATTAGTTTTAGTGGTTTTGGTAGCTCTTTTGTTGGTGTTTTCAACAATAGGTTCTAAATCGGGTTTTTTAAGAATTTCAATATAAATAAACTTATCGCAGGCTGTAATGAATGGTGTGAGGGTTTTCTTTTCACCAATGCCAATAACTTTCATTCCGGCTTCACGAAGTCTGGTGGCCAATCGTGTAAAATCGGAATCGCTAGAAACGATACAAAATCCGTCGACTTTGCCGGTGTATAAAATATCCATTGCATCGATGATTAAGGCGCTGTCGCTCGCATTTTTACCAGTAGAATAACTGTATTGTTGAATAGGAGTGATGGCATTTTCGAGCAAAACTTTTTTCCATCCGGATACGGTTGGTTTGGTCCAATCGGCATAAATACGCTTGAAGGTTGGTGTTCCGTATTTGGCAATTTCTTCAAACATTTCTTTGACGTTGGCATAAGGAACGTTGTCGGCATCGATAAGAACAGCAAATTTAAGGTCGTTTTTAGTAGTCATTGGTATATTTCTTAAGTTTATAAAAGTAGTGAATTAAACTAATAGTGCTACAAAATCAGTGCGTTTTTAGCCCAGATCGCAGTGTAAAGCCATTGTGTAAAAAAGTGCTATTTTTGTTGTTGCAAAAAAGCGACCATAGAAGCTCTTTTTGCAACGTACAAAAATGTGCTTTTTTAGATAATGCTTGCAGCGTAGAGCTGGATTGGCTTTTAAATATAAAACAATGGCTTTTAAAAAAAATATTAATAACAAAGTTAAAGACGATAAGAATTCGGGTTTTGGTGTGAATGCGTCGAGTTATGGCGGTAGGTTTGTAACAAAATCGGGTAATGCGAATGTGCGAAAAACCGGAATAGGTTTTTTTGAAGGTATAAGTTGGTACCACACGATGTTGACGATTCCAAGATGGAAATTTTTCTTTATTATTTTGTCTTTTTATTTTTTGGTGAATTTTGCTTTTGCCTCAATGTATGTCTTGATTGGCGTGGAGCATTTAAGAGGAATAAGTGCAGTGTCAGCTCTTGATAAATTTGGTCAGGCGTTTTTCTTTAGTATTCAAACCTATACGACTGTGGGTTATGGTCATATTAGTCCGAGTGGGTTTTTAGCAAGTTTTGTGGCGTCGGTTGAAGCACTTTTTGGTTTGTTGAGTTTTGCTATTGCAACGGGTTTGTTTTATGGTAGGTTCAGTCAGCCCAAAGCTCATATTGTTTTTTCGGAAAATGCAATAATTGCGCCCTATCAAGATAAAACGGCCTTAATGTTTAGATTAGCGCCTTATAAAAATGCGAATTTAACCGAAGCTGAAGCAAGAGTGACGCTTGGTATTCATTTGGAAGAAAATGGCAAAATGGTCAATAAATTTTATCAATTGGGATTGGAATTAGAAAAAGTAAATGCCTTAACGTTGAGTTGGACTTTAGTGCATCCAATAACAGAGGACAGTCCGTTGTACCAATTGTCGGCCGAGGATATAAAAAACACGATTGGAGAGATCATTGTTTTTATAAAACTATTCGACGATATGTACAGCACAACAGTGGTAAAGCGAACTTCCTACACCTTTGACGAAGTGGTTTATGGCGCTAAATTCTTGCCAATGTTTACCAGAAGTGAAGATAACAACAAGACGGTTTTACACATTGATAAATTGAATCTTTTCGAATACGTTAAATTATAAAAAAAATGCCGTTCGATTAGAACGGCATTTTGGTTAGTTTTTCTTTAAAAGTACTTTTTCTTGGGTGAACTGATAAGCAGCATCTAAAAACTGAATCATTTTATTCCAGTTGCTGTTGGGTTCATAATAGTTTTTGTAGTATTTAACGGCTTTGATAGTAAGTTTGTTTCCTGCTAAAGTGGCTGAACTTACAAAACCACCCGTTTCATTTTCTACTTTTTTGTTTAGTTTGTCTAATCCGGCAACGGTATATCCTGCTGGGATTTCTAATGTGATTTCGTTTTCGAACGAACGTGGATACACCATATAAATATTGTTTTTACGTTCTTTCTCTTTTTTATCAATCTCTACTTGAGAAGTGATTAATTTTCCGATTTCTACTAGGTAATTATCACCAGCTTTTTTGATTAGGTTGTTTTTTATTGCAAAATCCTCTTCGTAGATTAAAGGTGATTTTTTGCCAAAACGTCCGGTGTTTTTAATGGTGAATTTGTGGTCGTCGATTTCAAAATCATATTCTTCGGCAGTGGCTTTTTTGAAAGCTTCTTTCTGTTGGTCTTTTAGTTTGTTAACGACAGCGTCAATTTCTTTGCCATAGCGTTCCTTTTCTTTTTTGTTTTTTATGTATTCGATAACCGATTTGGTTCCGTATTTAGCATAATCTTCAAAAGCGTAATCAAAGTAATAAAATTTATCGCTTTGTTCATTTTCTTTTAAATGACCAAAATAAGAAGACTCTTTTTTAACAGTAAGTCCCGAAAAATCGTCTGAAATAGTAACTTGAGAATTGATTTTAGAAACGTTATCTTGCATAGTGCTTGCTGGCAAATTAACGTTTACTGCGTCAACCACTTTTTTTCCTTTGGCTACTTGAAGAGCATAGGCTTTGCTGTTTTCGAGGTTGTAATTAAATTGATCAGCGCTTGTGTAAGGTGAAAAATATTCCAAATACATTGGTGTTTTGGTGTTTACTCGCAACAAAACATTGACATTTTTTTGAATAAGCAAATCGTCAATCGAACCATTATATTTTGGAGTAGCGACAATAATATCGTAGTCATAATTGTTCTTTTTCAGGAACTCCATAAAGTAATTTACAAAGGATTCTTCAGTTCTAAAAAATATCGGATTTGAATATAAACTTAGTGCATAAAGTTTGGTAGCATCACTAATAATGAATGCTTCAATAAACTGCGTGAAGAACATGTGTCTAGTGTAATAGTAGACTTCTCTAATTTTTTCTTCGTCGCTAGCAAATGTTTTTCCTTTTAGAAAATCATTAATAACAGATAATGAGCCATTTGGACTGAATTTTTCGTCATAATAATTGAAAATATCTTCTTTAGTAACTGTTTTTTTAATTACTTTTTCAGAATTAGATAGAAACGCATCGGCACGTTTTTCAAATTTTCCTGAACGCGCGAAAAATACTTGAAATTTATAACAAGGTAATTCTGCTAGAGGCAAAAACCAACGTGGAAATTCATTTTTTTCAATGTCTTTAGCAACCAATTCATATTTTCGTTCACCACTGTTTTTAGTTGGAATTTCTTTTAATTCGGGTGCGCCGTTATAGGTGTTGAAGTTTACAAAAAAGTCATTTTCAGTATCGAATGCTAGTTTCATATCCATTATAGGATAAACATCGCCCAGTGGTGCTTCTTCAGGTTCAAAACCAAATTCATAAATGGATTTAAAAGGCTCAACGCTGTAGTAATAAAAATCAATAATATCGCCAATTTCTAGATTTGCAATGGCTATTTTCTTCTCTTTATCAACTTCTTTGGCATTTTTTTCGATGTCAACATCAATTTCTTTTCCGGTTGATTTTACAATTTTAATTCCGATGACATTAGTTCCTTTGCCCAAAGAACGCATTCCTTTATTAGAATAAAATTTATCCTTAAAAGAGAATTCTGAAAATTCAGTGATTGCAGCTTGGTCTTGTAATTTTATTCTTTTTCGGATGGCTGAGGTGTAAGTTACACTAGCGCCAAATTTGTGATAATTATAGTATTCAAATTTGTAGATGATGACAGCCGATTCATTTTTCCATTTATCAGGAATAGTGTTAGCCGTTTTATATTGATCTGATTTTCCCCAAAAGAATTCCTTAATTTCGGCTTTGTCCTGAGCAAATGTTGTGGTACTTATCAATACTAATAAGTATAAAAATAATTTTTTCATTGGTGGTTTTTATTGTTTTGTGAATGTAATTTGTTGGTTGTAATTGGCAATTAGTTTTTTGATAAAATCATTCCATTTGGTCATTTCAGCAGCTTTAATTTCGCCATTTTTAAACAGGAATACTTTTTTGTAAACGATTTCTTTATCGGTTTTTTGGAAGGTAATTGTGATATCAAAATTATTTTCTTTAACAATCAAATCACTCGGAATTTTGGTCACTTGATAACCCGCAGGAATTGCTAAAGATACCGTCGATTCGTAATTTTTCTTAAAATCAAATTGATAATCGGTTTTTCGGTCTTTTAATTCGAAACCTTTAAATTCATTCATATATTCCAAATCAACATAGATTTCATTGTCAAAACTAGACACTTTATTGGAGACATTTACATCATAGTCAATAGTAAGTTTAGCATCACGATTTTTTAAATCAGAAGTTTTGATGTTCGTTATTGAGGTATTTTTTTCTCCTTTTGATAAATAACTATCAAGGGTTTCGCTCTTTTTATCATTTTTGAAGGTGTTATAAATGTAAAGAAATTGGGCGCGACTTTCTCCGACATAACTTTTAGAGCAACTTCCTTCTAGTTTTTCATTATTTATTGCTAAAGTAGCTTTGAAAATTTCTTTATTGCTTTCGTGACTCGCACTCGGAACTTTGTCAATAATGAATTTTGCACCATCTTCAATCATCACCTCTTTGTTTTGAATGCGTTCAGCATATTCACCAAAAGAGTTGAATTTTTCAGTGCCGTCTAAATAGTATTTTTTGCCTTTTAAGAATAAAGTACAAATCATGTGATTGTCAACTGCCAAAGATGGTGTTTTGTAATCATAAGCTATGTGCTTGGTTCCAATCCAAGTTAGTCGTGCGTCATAACCTGCTATGATAAGCATTTGCTTGATAAGGTTAGCCATTCCTTTGCAATCACCATAGCGTTTTTCAAAAACGTGATTGGACTCATCGGGTTTAAAACCTGCAATGCCATCTTCAAAAGCAATATATCGGATGTTATCTTGTACCCAATAATAAATGTTTTTTATTTTTTCTTCGTCGGTTTTTGCATTGGCTGTAAGTTCGCTTACTTTGCTTTTTAAAACCGCAGTATCATCTTTCATTAAATCTACTAGTGATTTGTACCATTTGTATAAATCGGCAGTCGAACCAAAAAGTGGTACGTCTTTATCTTTCAGTTTAAATGATTTTGCAATAATCAATAAATGTGGATAAATATAACTTCTTCCTGGCGCATCTTCATCTTTAAAAAGCGCTGGAACGTCATTAATTGTATAAGTATAAATTGTGTTGTTTTTAGAATCTTTAGTTTGAGATTTAGTGATTTTAGCTCCATCAAAATTAAATTCTTTTAATTCTGCATTTAACCATTCTGGAACAGTAACAACAATTTGTTTTTTTAAGACTGGAAACTCGTCATTGAAGTACAAAGAAGTAAAATACTTAACATCATCATACTTTTTTTCAAGCTCATAATTATAAACATAACCTTGAACCGGAAAATTTACAACGGTATGTTTTACACGAGCATCGTTATAGAATAAATCATTGTCTTTATAGAATTCATCTACAACATAGCTTCCAACACTCTTGTCGTTGCGGTACTTAAGATTAAAGGTTTCAATTTTAGATTCGCTATCATAGAATTCATATTTCTGTATTGTTGCTCTATGATTGATATTCATTAAACGCTCGTTTATAGAATGATTCACAATAACTTTAGAATCGGTTTTATTTAAATCAAAGCTAACGATTTCTGTGCTTTCAAGAATAGCAACATCATCTTTGTCATAAGTAGTTCTGATTTTTTTAGCTAAAAGAATATCCTCAGGAGTTGGATCAATATTTTTTTGCGCAAGAATTGTTGTTGAAAAAAATAACATTAAAAATGTTAATCGTAAGATGATTTGCATCGGCGTTCAATTTTTGGGAAATATACAAAAAAAAACTTCTGTTATAATTTAATTTACAACAGAAGTTAAAGGGTTTAAATGGTTGTCACATCTATTCTTTTAAGAATTTTTGTGTATATTGTTTAGCATCAGTATCAGTCAATTTAAGAATATAGGAACCTGTAGCTAACGATTCTACATTAATTGCATCATTAACTATAACAGACGATAATATCAATTTACCATTAAGGTCAAATACTTGCGCCTCTTTCATAGTAATGGCTTCACTAGATTTAATATTCAAAATATTTTTAGCAGGATTTGGATAAATGTTAAACGCTGCATTCGCAAATGTATCCACGTTTAAAGTTGCACCTTCAACCACATTAATTCTAGTGTTAATCGTAGGGTTATTTATAGTGTCAACTGTACCCGATGGCCATCTGATAATAATTTGAGTAATTGCAGTTGCACTGCCAATTCCGAAATGAGCGTTTAACGAACTCATGTATTTAAATCCATCACCACTGTGAATTTCTCTTATTTGTTTTCCCCACGCACCATAAATTTCGACTCTGGCACCAATTCCATAACTGTTACTGGCAACTCCTTGAAGCGATACTTTTACCCAGTTATTAGCATTTGGTATGGCATAACGAATAGTGCTTCCGTTTAAGAGATCTATAAATCCGTCATCGTTTAAATCTCCAATTCCACCCACGGCAATGTTAGTATAGGAAGCAGGAGCAAAGGTATTGTTGCCTAGGTTAAACATGATTTTGTTTCCGCCACCTAAAACATCAACAAGACCATCGTTATCGAAGTCGTGTGCAACGTGCTCGATACTTGTACTTGTATTAAGATCCCAGCCAGAACCAGATGTTATATCTGTAAAAGTTCCGTTTCCGTTATTTCTCATAAATTTGTGAGAACCATCTGCTGTTGAACTTGCACCAACGACAATATCTAAATCGCCATCGTTATCATAATCAGCCCAAGCCGATGACCATGTTTGTACTGGATCATAAAGGCTAGCAGCTACCGAAACATCTGAAAAGGTTCCGTTACCATTGTTTCTATGTAATTCATTAAACTTTGCAGTTCCTGAACCTCCACGGCATTTTGCCAAAAACAAGTCTTGATCACCATCATTATCATAATCCACAAAAATAGAACCATAATTTCCACCTTCAGGATGAATTCCCATTGTTGTAGCGCCTGGAGTGATTCCTGATTGATAGAATGTTAAAGCACCAGTTCCATCATTCATAAAGTAAACGTTTGGATCAACATCATGACACGAAAAAGCATCTAAATTACCGTCGTTATTAAGGTCAACAAAATTCGTTCTTTGGCAAAAAACATACTGAGTAAATGATTCATTAGTATAAGCTGTTCCTGTGTTATTCGATTTCCAAAAAGTAACTGCTTGTTGTCCACCAAGTATTAAATCATTGTAACCATCTTTATTGTAATCTCCAGCTGCTAAACTCCAAGAAGGCATGTTGCTTGTTCCAGTAATAGGAAAGTCGGTATTAGTAAAAGTTCCGCCTGTTCCTTGATAGTGAATTCTTAAATTATTTGCACTCACACCGGCAATGTCATCTTTTCTGTCACCATTCATATCAACTACACATAAGTTATAAGTACTATTAATAGTTGCTATATTTTGAGTAGTATATGTAATTCTTTGTGGAGTAGGAACAACTAATGGGTTTTCAGTTAGTTGAAAAGTAAATCCATTGGACGACCATCGATTATCAAATGCAATAGTATAAGTTGTTCCCGCAGTTACATTGAACACAGCAACTGTTGAATAACTTGCGCCAGAGTCGTCATCACCGCCAGCACAAGTTAAGTTACCACAAGTTCCAGTATAGATATGAACTCGTGTATCTACTCGTGGCGTATTTTGCGTTATATCTGTAGAAATAGTGACTGTATAATTTTGTGTTGGAGTATAAGAATACCATTCACCTCTGCCTGTTGTGCCTGCTATTACACCATTGTTAGCGCAAATTGGTGAAGGCACATCGGTTCCATTTACGCCAGTTACAACGTGTAATCCTGCCGTTATAGGTACTGCAGTTCCACAAGTATCTTGGGCAAAAGTCCAAGTTGTTGAGAGAAGCAACAGTAATGATAAAGTAATTTTTTTCATTTATTTAAAGTTTTGGTTTGATTTATTAGTAAGTTTTAAGCCGATGATTAAGGACAATTAGATAATGAGTTAATCCATTGTTCTATTAATGCAACACCTTCTGTATGAATTTCGGTTCTGCCTAATAAAGGCATTCTGAAGCTTTCATTATCAGTATTTAAACGATAATATAGCATTGATCTATTGATGTTATTTGGATTTACAATTTTGCTCAATGCTGGAGGAAAATCGGCCATATCTTGAGTATCAACACAAACACCCATATTGGATAAATTAGCTGTTTCGCTAAAGGCAAAACGCATTGGTCGGTAATCACAGTGACTGTTTGTTTGATGACAATGTGCACAGTTAATATCAAGATAAGAACGAACTCTTAGCTCCAAAGGTTGTGATGCATCTTCATAATTTACTGTTGATGATACTGTTTGCGGTAAGTTATTTTCGAGATAACCAACTTCAATCCATTTTGCTAATTGATTTTTTGCACCAGTAGCGTAAGTAAAATTGTGATTTAAATTTTGAGGTTTGATTCCGATTGGAATAGGTTGTTCGTTGAATTTATGACAAGTCATGCATTGTTGGTCGGAAGGTATTCTGTAATTGTCAACTGTTCTAACAATATTATTTTCGTCTTTCCATAAAACGGTGGTGTTACTTCCGGCCATATCAAGAAAAGCTTCGGTTTGATCTGCATTCCAAACATATTCAGCAAAAATCCAACCTGTAGATTTTTTAATCATTATTCTTGTTTCAATAATTCTTGTTGCGCCAACAGGAGTTGTATTTTGAACATTATCATAATAAAAGTTTTTAATCAAAACAGCACCAACTGGTAGGTTTAAAATAGTTCCATCATTGCTGTAAGTAGCTTTGGTTCCTTTTGGCATCCAAACGAATCTCTTTTTATGAGCATAATCCGTAAATAAAGAGGACGCAGGTTCATAAATCAAAACATCCAAAGCTGGTTTTTGATTTTTCATTGGTCCGTCAAAAAAACGATAATCTGATAATTTTGAGTAAGGAACTTGAGTTAAATCAACTCTAACAGGAGAAACTTCGGTGTAGGTTTCTTCATCTGATTTCGAACAAGAGATGATTATTGAGGTAAAGGCAACAAGTGATACTACTAAGGCGTAATATTTTTTCATAATTGATTATTTGTAATATTCAAAAATAAAAAAAATATCACAACTTCCTAATAATAATTCATTTATGTTAATAAATTGTGCTTAAAAAAATTGATATTTTAATAAAATACTTAATTTAATTCTACTTTAACATTGAAGTTTTTTAGCGATTCAAGGGCTTCTGCCGAGTTATAATCAAATATTTCTTCGTGCAGATTTTTTTCTTTTTTTAGGCCAATTTGTTTTACGCAATTATAAAAGCGTCGAATTTCTTCTTTATTTGTTAATAACAATCCTGGAACTTTTGTGTTTTTTCCGTTTTCATCTTTTGCCACCATTGTAAAATAGGAAGAATTGCAATGTTTGACTTTACCGGTTTGAATGTTTTCAGCTTCAACTCGAATTCCGACAATCATCGAACTGTTTCCAACATAATTGACACTAGCTTTTAAGGTAACTAATTCGCCAACTTCGATAGGATTTAAAAAATCAACCGTATCCACTGATGCCGTTACGCAGTAATTCCCAGAATATTTAGAAGCACATGCAAAGGCAATTTGGTCTAATAACGAAAGTAAGTAGCCACCGTGAATTTTACCGCTAAAATTGGTATGCGATGGCAACATAAGTTGCGAAATTGTGACACGCGAAGACCTTATAGATTTGAACTCGCTCATTAGTTATTTCATTTTAAAAGGTGATTGATCTTGCTCTACTTCGGTAACAAAATAATTGGTATCACCCCACCAAGGAAAAGTTCTATAACGTTCAATATAAGTTACTTTAACATATTTTCCTTGAAATTCTTTTAATTGTTCAATCACTTTTTCGTCTTTATCTAAAACTGAAAATTTAAATATTTGTGCGCCAGAAATTCCTTGACTAATTTCGCCTTCCCAAGTTTTAAAAAGAACACCTTTACTGCTAATTTTTATTAATTCACCAGAACGAACTCCTTCGCTATAAGTGGCATAATAAACAAATGAAAAGTAAGCGGTTGCAAAAACGACAATGGATAAGATTAAATAGATTATTATTTTACGTAGCATAATTATTATTTTTTATTAATTAGATTCTATTAAGGAATTGTCAGCACTACTGGCTCTGTTTATAATATTTTCAGGCAGCGATTTTTTGGCTTTTGCTCCCATTTTTTTCAATTTTTCAACACTTATGATTAAGTTTCCTTTTCCGTCAACAAGTTTGTTCATTGCGCCTTGGTATTCTACTTTGGCTTCGTCCATTTTCTTGCCAATTTTGACTAAATCTTGAACAAAACCTTCAAATTTATCATACAAAGCACCAGCTTGACGTGCAATTTCTAAAGCATTTTCTTGTTGTTTTTGGTTGGTCCACATACTGTCAATAGTGCGCAAAGTTGCCAGTAGCGTAGAAGGTGTAACGATTACAATATTCTTTTCAAATGCTTTGTTGTATAATGTAGTATCTTCATTTAATGCCAATGCAAATGCCGATTCAATTGGAATAAATAGCAACACAAAGTCAGGACTTTCCATTTGATACAAATCGTGATAGTTTTTTGTTCCTAATTGATCAACGTGGCGATTTATCGAAATTACGTGTTCTTTTAAAAATTGTGCTTTTAAGGCATCATTTTCTTCATTAATGTAGCGTTCGTAGGCTGTTAAAGTAACTTTAGAATCGACTATCATTTTCTTTCCGTCAGGTAAATTGATTACCACATCAGGGAAAACTCGATTACCTTCTTCGGTTACAAAACTTTGTTGCACAAAATATTCGCGATCTTTTTCTAAACCTGATTTTTCTAACACGCGTTCTAAAATCAATTCACCCCAATTTCCTTGCATTTTACTATCACCTTTTAAAGCTTTAGTCAAATTCAAAGTTTCTTTACTCATTTGCTCATTCATTTCTCGCAAACCTAAAATTTGTTGACGCAAGGCCGCGTGATAATCAATGCTTTCTTTGTGAGTGTCTTCGACTTTCTTTTCAAAAAGTTGAATTTTGTCTTGCAACGGCGAAAGAATATTTTTTAGATTTTCTTTATTTTGTTCGGTAAATTTGGTCGTTTTTTCTTCTAAAATTTTATTGGCTAAATTTTCAAATTCTTTGGTGAATTTTTCTTGAAGTTGTTCTACTTCTTGTTTTTGCTCTTTGTTGCGTTCCCACAGATTTTCAAAATCAGTTTCTTTTTTTGATAATTGAATGGCTAAAGAATCTTTTTCTGAACGGATGGTTTCTTTTTCCGCATTAGAAAGTGCTAGTTGTTTTTCAAAATCAATTTTATCCGATTGAATTTGTTTTTCAAATTGATTTCTTTCGTTTTGAAACTGTTCTTTAAGTTGAGTAATTTGTGCTAATAATCCATTAGATTTTTCTTCAAGAGATGCTTTTTCTGTTTGTGATTTTGCTGAAAAAAGTATTTTTCCAATGAAAATTCCAATGGCTAAGGCGATGATAAAAGTTGATAAAACTAAAATTGTACTGTTCATTCTTGACTAATTATAAGAGTTTAAAAATACACAGATTAACTTATAGATTAGAAATTTTTGGCATTATTTTTGAAAATTTTAATATTTATAAAAATTATTATATTTGCTTAAACTAAAAAAATATTATTATGATTAGAAAAATTACACTTTTAGCTTTTATTATTTTTTCCTCTATTTCTTATGCTCAATTTGGTCAAGGTCCAGTGGGTCATTTGACTATTTTCTCAGAAGATGGTGATAAGTTTACACTCATTTTGAATGGTGAAGTGATTAATGATACACCGCAAACAAATTTGCGTGTAGAAGATTTGAATCAACCTTATTATAATGCCAAAATTAAATTTCAAGATCAAACGCTTACTGAAATCTCTAAAAATAATCTGTTAATAGCTGATGCTGACGGTATATTTTCGGATGTAACTTATAAAATTAGAAGAGATAAAAATAATAAGACTAAAATGAAAATGAACTTTTTCTCAATGATACCAGTTCAGCCTAATTTTATTCCGTCTTCTAATGTGCACGTAGTTCATTATGGTCAGCCTCAACAAGTGGTTGTTACTCAACCTGTAGTTGTTGCCCAACCAGTTGGTGGCATATCTCAAACAACTACCACAACTACAACTCAAACTGGAGGAACAAATGTAGGTGTTGGTGTGAATATTGGCGGTGTAAATATGGGTATTTCAATTAATGATTCAATGGGCGGCGGTGTTGTTACGCAAACTACGACAACTACTACAAATACTGGAGTTGTTCATAATCCTGCGCCAGTTATTAATCAACCTGTGAGACAAGAACCAATTCGTGGTTGTGGAGGAAATTCTTGTATGGCACCAAGAGATTTTAATGCGGCATTGAGCACCATTAAAAATCAAAGTTTTGAAGATACTCGTTTGAAAACAGCGAAGCAAGTTATAACCGCGAATTGTTTAAACGTAGATCAAATTATTCAAATTGCAAATACATTCAATTTTGAAGATAACAAATTAGAATTTGCAAAGTTTGCTTATGATTTTTGCATCGAACCAAGAAATTATTTTAAACTAAACGGAATTTTTTCTTTTAGTAGCAATGTTGATGAATTATCGGATTACGTTCAAAGTCGAAATTAATTGCACAAAAATTTAAAGAAAGACTGTCATTGTTGGCAGTCTTTTTTATTTTTACAGAAAAATAATTCAATGCCCGACCATCGACATTTCTTAATCCACAAACCCTACGGCTATTTATCGCAATTCATTTACGAATTAAAGCGTAAGAAAAAGTTACTAGGAGAATTATATGATTTTCCGCCAGGAACAATGGCAATAGGTCGATTAGACGAAGATTCTGAAGGTTTACTTTTGCTAACAACAGATGGAATGATGAGTGAAATTGTTCGCAGTAAAAAAGTAGAAAAAGAATATTATGTTCAAGTAGACGGCATTATTCATCAAGAAGCTATTGAAAAGTTAAAAAGTGGAGTCGAAATCGGTTTCAACGGAAAGAAATACCTCACTCGAAAATGTCAAGCTTCCATTTTAGAAACGCAACCCGAATTTGGAGATCGTGGAAAAAAAATTAGAGACGAGCGTCACGGACCAACTTCTTGGTTAACCATAACCATAAATGAAGGTAAATTTCGGCAAGTGCGTAAAATGACATCGGCTGTAGGATTTCCAACCTTGCGATTGGTTCGTGTGCGAGTAGGAAACATTTTTTTGAATGACTTAAAAGCAGGTGAAGTTGTTGAGGTAGGAGATTTTTCAAATATTAATGATACGTTATAGATAAATTATGTTAAATGTAGTTTTAGTTGAGCCAGAGATTCCGAATAACACTGGAAATATTGGTCGTTTGTGTGTTGGAACCGAAAGTCGTTTGCACTTAATTCATCCGTTCGGATTTGTAATTAATGATGCTAATTTAAAACGTTCTGGTTTAGATTATTGGGTACATCTTGATGTAACCGAATATCAAAATGTTGACGAATGGATTGCAATAATTCCTGATAAATCAAGAGTATTTTTAATGAGTTCACATTCTAAAAAATCAATCTACGATGCTGAATTCCAAGATGGTGATTGGTTGGTTTTCGGAAAAGAAAGTAAAGGATTATCGCAAGAAGTTCTTGCTAGATTTGAAAATCATTTAACCATTCCGATGTCCAACTTGATTAGAAGTTTTAATGTGGCTAATTCGGTAGCATTTGTTGTTGGTGAAGCTAAGCGGCAAATAAATTTGAAATAAAAATATGAGACCAATTGTTGATTTAAATAATCAGTGGCATTCTGAAGAAACGGTTGTTTATTATTCAAGATTGAACACGATTTTTTTACTAGTTTTCTCTTTAATTTTAACAACTGCTGCTTTTTATTTTATATTTATTACTCAGTATATTTTAGCACTTATTTTTCTAGTTGGTTCTATTTTTTTGCTGAATTACATTAAGCATTTTTTATTAGAGTGGAATACGATACAACTAAGAATTAATTCAAAAGGAATACTAGTTAGAGATGAACCTTTAATCTCGTGGAGTTTAATTGAAAATGAAAGAATTACCTCTAGTATGGTTGGTCGAAATCAAATTTATTATTTTAAATTTTATAATTCGGAATTGCATAAAAGTTATGAATTTAAACTAGATAAATATAATTATGATTTTTTTGAGTTGATTAAGTCTGTTGAAATTCATAGAGAACGTTTCAATAAAAATAATAAAATCATCTAAATTAATTTATGAGAGAAAATATTACAGTTGCAGATGCAATCAATAAAGGAAAAATAAAGTTAGTTTATCTACCGATGTGTTTGCTATTCCTATCAATTGGATCAGGTTTTTTTCTTCAATATTTGCAAATTCTTGACGGTTGGATTATTCCAGTTTCATTCGTGGTAGGTTTTGTTTTGTCTTGGTTGGCGTGGAGTTATTTTGTGGTGGAATGGAAAATTTGGGCTTTTGAGAACGTTAGAAACGTACATGAATTAAAACGAAAAGCAATAGAACAAAAGTTAATTTGGAATGATGAAAGTTGGTTTAATAAGACACAAATTATTAGCTATGAACAAAAGCAAAAATTAAACTATTTAGATAAAAAATTTCTTGAAAAAGATGTTTATAAAGATGATTTGAATGTTCCAAAAGAAACTTTTATTCATTATTCTAAAGCATCTTTAATTTTTGGAATTGTAATTGGACTTGCATTTGTAATTGGTGGATTTTATTTTTTTGAAACTAATGATCAAATTATAGTTGTTCTTTTATTCGGCGCACTAGGATCCTATTTTTTTATTTCATCATTACTAAAATTATTTTCAAAGTCACCAAGAATAATACTATCTTCAGAAGGTATTTTGTTGCACAAAAATGAGTTAATGAAATGGGAATACATAACTAAAGAAATGACTGAAATACGAAGTAGCGGTAAACATACAAACTATTATTTGGTTTTTTATTACAAAAACAAACAGCAAGAAATGCAAATTGATGATTTAGAAATTGATAATGACAAATTAGAAAATTTGCTTCAAGTGTATAGAGTTCGTTTTGAAAAAAAACATCCAACATAACAAATAAAAATCCTTCAAAAAATTATCGATTTGAATCATTAATTTTTTGAAGGATTTAACGTAATTACAAAAGTGTATTTAAAATTATTTGAAAATTTCGTTAAAGAAATCGTTCATTGCTTGCCAAGATCTTTTTGCCGCTTTTTCGTTATATGCTGCGCCTTTGCTATTATCATTTCCGGCATCTTTGTGCGTAAAAGCGTGAACAGAATTAGCATAATAAATCATTTGCCAATCTGCTTTTGCTGTTCTCATTTCGTCTTGAAAAGCTTTAACTTCAGTTTCAGGAACATAAAAATCGTCTGCACCGTGAAGTACTAGCACTTTGGTAGTAATTGGTTCAATAGTTCTAGTAGCATCTCTGCCTAAACCACCGTGAAACGAAACCACACCTCTTATTTTCATATTGGTTCTTGCTGCTTCAATTGCTCCAGTTCCGCCAAAACAGTAACCAATTACAGCAATTTTATCAGGATTTGCGCCTTGTTTTACAAGTTCATCTAACGCTAATTGAATTCTCTTGTGGTATTCTGCAATATTAGTTTTGTAATAACCTGCAATTTTTCCGGCTTCACCAGGATTGTTTGGTCGTTTGTCAACACCATAAATATCTGCAACAAACGTTAAATAACCCAATTTAGCTAATTCAGCAGCATTTTCTTTGGCATTATTATCAATTCCCATCCAAGCTGGTAGAAGTAAAACTGCGTTTCCGTTCGCTTCTTTTTTAGTTGGAGTAGAAACAATTCCTTCTAATTTTTGTGCTCCATCAGAGTAAGATACTAATTTTTGTGCTTGTGAGGTTAATATTGCAAATGCAAAAAGTAATGTAAAAAGATTTTTCATAATTATTTTTATTTACACCAAAAGTAGTTTTTTAAATAATTTTGCAAGCCAAACAAATCATAATTATTTGATAATAAATTTTCCGAAATTAGGATCAAATGTTATGTTTTCATCTTTAAAAAGTAAATCAAAAATCCCTTTGGAAATTAGATTACAAGGTTCATCTTGGGTAACAGTTTCATCAGTCATCACTATCATTTCATCAGAAAGTTGAATGGCTAAATCAATATCGTGTGTCGAAAATAAGATGCATTTATTAGTTTCTTGAGTCAGTTTTTTAAGCAATTTAAAAACCGAAACTTTATGTACTAAATCCAAATGTGTTGTTGGTTCATCTAAAATAATTAGCGGTGTGTCTTGTGCTAATGCTCTTGCAATCAATACTTTTTGAAATTGACCATCACTAATTTCAAAATGTTTTTTAGGATTTAAATGTTCAATTTGAGTAAGTCTAATCGATTCATTTATTTTTTCAATATCATTTTCCGAAAGATTTCCTATCCAATTGGTGTAAGGTTGTCTTCCGAGAGCAATTAATTCAAAAACGGTTAAGTTGCTTGTTGGTAATTTTTCGGTTAAAACCAAACTTAAATTTTGAGCTAATTCTAATGGTTTATAATTTTGAATCTCTTTTTGATTTAAAATAATTGTTCCTAAAAGTGGTTTTTGAATTCCGGTAATTGTTCGTAATAAAGTTGATTTTCCGACACCATTCGGACCAACTAAACTTATTAATTTTCCTGATTTTAAATTCAAATTCAAATTAGATGCAATGACATTATTTTCCTTCTTGGTAACATAACCAATGGATAAATTAGAGGTGGAAAGAATGGTATTGTTACTCATTATAAATTTTTAAACACATAGAAACATAGAAAAATTATGAATAAAGATTGTTACAGAAGCTAAAGCTTTTCATTTAGGGTTATTAAACTTCGGGTAGCTTTTTAAAATATTCATTGACAAATGTTTTTTGTCCTTCTTTAAATATATTGAAACAATTGAAATTTATGATTATACCTTTAGGAGCTTTCAAAAGTTTCATATAAGTTAACAATTGCGCTTCGTTTATTGGATTTAGCTGTAAAATCGACTTTAATTCAACAATCAAACTGTTCTCAACAAATAAATCACATCTGAAATCTACTTTCAATTCTTTTTCTTTGTAAAGTAATGGAATTTTCATTTCTGTTTGAAAATTAATTTTTCTACACATTAATTCTTCTTTCATACATTCGTGATAAACACTTTCAAGTAAACCTCTTCCTAAAGTTTTGTGAACTTCAATAGCTGAACCAATGACTTCATAAGTTAAATCGTCTAAATATTTTTGTGTAATCATTACAATCATTTTTCTTAAACACATCGAATCATAGTTTTCTAATCTATAAAAAAACATCGCTTTTTTTACTATCAATTTCTTGTAACAATAATAAAATCTATGTTTCTATGTGTTTCAAAATTATCTAACTAAATTTTTCTTCCTAATTAACAGCCAAATTACAATCGGCGCACCAATTATAGATGTAATTGCATTAATAGGTAAGGTAAAATCCATTCCTGGCATTTGAGAAATCATATCGCAAAAAAGCATAATGATAGCACCAATTAATAGTGTTCCGAAAAAGACTATTTTGTGATTGCTAGTTTGAAATAAAAGCTTTGCTAAATGCGGCACTGCTAATCCAATAAAAGCAATTGGTCCGGCAAAAGCTGTGATGCTTCCTGCCAAAATACAAGTTGCTAAAATGATAATATATCTTGATTTCTGGATGTTTAAACCCATACTTTTTGCATAATTTTCTCCTAACAAAAGAGCGTCTAAAGCTTTGATTGATGCCAAACTTAAAAGCAATCCAATAATAACCGAAATGGTTAAAATTAAAATAGAATTCCAAGATAAGTTACCAATATTTCCCATACTCCAAAAGGTAAATCTTTGCAGTTGTTCTGCTGAACTGAAATAGGTTAAAACCGAAACTATAGCACTTGTAAAACTACTAAACATTAATCCGACGATAAGAATTGTTGTCGTATCGCGAAGTCGTTGTGAAACTATTAAAACCAATAGGAGTACCAAAAAACTTCCAACACACGAGGCAATAATAATTCCGTAGGACGAAAGTAAAATTTCAGATAAAAATGAGGGCAATAAACTCGCGCCCAAAATTACAAAAGCAACGCCTAAACTCGATCCCGAACTTAATCCAAGAACATAAGGTCCAGCAAGCGGATTTCTGAATAAGGTTTGCATTAAAAGTCCAGAAACTGATAAACCAATTCCTACTAGAATTGCTGTGATTGCTTTTGGTAACCTAAAATTTATGATGATGTATTCCCAAGTTTCTTTGCTTGCCGTATCGCCCAAAATACTTTTAAAAACTTCTTTAACCGGAATAGCCACTTGACCAAAAGAGATATTCAATAATAATATCAATAATAAGGTCAATGTCAAAATTGTAAAAAGAATTGTATTTTTAGTTTTGAGCATTTTTTGGGTTTTAAACCATTAATAAATTAAATTTATAAAGGTTTGAATTCTTGCAAAGTTGAGAAAAATTCGCGAAATGACAACATTTTTTCAATTGTGTAATTCCTGAAAAGAATTATTTCTAAACCATAAAGAAATAAAGATTCATTAAGTTTTGAATAACTTTATTTTTAATAATTCGTGAAATTTCAACTCTATTTAACTCGTGAAAATTCGTGAAATTCGTGTAAAAAATCATTTCAATTTCTCAAAAAAGAAAGGAGTGTAACCAGCCAGTAATTCGGGATGCAAAATTTTAACCAAATCTTTCAATACTAAGTCAGGTCGATTTGGAGCTAATTCATAATACAAAACGCCACCAGTTTTTCCTTTTTTTCCAGCAAAAGAATAAACGTTTTTATTTTGAAAAGCTTTGAATTGACTGTAATGTGGATTAGCATCAGTCATTTCTTTGAAAGTTGAAAATTGTCCAGAAGTAATCCAAAAATCAGCATCTTTTGCTTTTTCAAAAACCTTTTCGAAGGATAATGATAAGCTTCCGGTTCCAGTAGTTTCTTGCCATAAATAATTGGAATTGGCTTCCTTCAAAATCAAACTTCCCCAACTTGTTCCGCTTGGTAAATACCATTTTCCTTCAAAAATATCACCTGCTAAAATTGTAGGTTTTGAAGTCGCTTTTTTAGCAATTTCTATGGTTTTTAGATAATCTTTTTCAATTTTAGAAAAGATTTCGTTGGCTTGTTCTTGCTTGTCATATATGGCACCAAAAAATTTAATCCATTCTGCTTTTCCTAAAGGAGTTTGCTCATTCCAATCGCCATTTAAAAGTACTTTTAAACCACTTTTTTCTAAATTATCTAATGTTGGATTACTGTTATCTAAACCATAACCAATAATTACATTGGGTTGTAAATCAATTAGAAGTTCGGTATTTAAGGATTGATTTGTTCCTAATTCTTTTACTTTTTTGGCATCAATCAAAGCGCGAACTTTTTCGGATGAAATGTAATCTAAATTTGGAAAACCTGCTAACGATTTCTCTTCATTAAGCATTTCCAACGAAGGAATATGTGTTGTTGAAGTTACCACGATTGACTGAATAGGAACAGCAATAGTGAGATTATTTTTTAATGAATCAGGAACAATTCCGTCTTTCTTTTTTAGAATGTATTTGTATGTTTTTGAAGCTTTTGGCCAAGGATTGTTTACTGTAACAACGGCATAACCTTCATAATTTACAATTGAAAAACCTTTGGCATATTTTATTTCGTTTGTCGGAATTACTTCAGTTTTAGTGCTGGTTTCTTTTTTGCATTGAACAAAAGTGAAAATGATAAGTACTAGGAGAGTTGATTTAAGAATTCTTGACATTGGTTATTTTTTTTGCAAAAGTAGTATAAATTCTATTACATTTGCAGCCGTATTTCGGTTGTGACTTTGAATTTTCAGAGGAACATTAAAAGGGAAGGAAGTGATTGAAGATTGAAGATTAACGATTTCTGATTTTAGATGTAAAATCAAAATTTAAAAATCATCATTCATAATTCAAAAATCTTACGCTGTACCCGCAACTGTAAGCTACAAAGCTTGTTGTTATCTACGATGTCACTTTTCGTTACGGCGATTGGGAAGGCAAACAACAAGACGCAAGCCAGGAGACCTGCCATTTACATTGAGTATCAAACTTTCGGGAAAAAAGGTTTGGGTATGGGTAATTCTGTGCTTTTCTCCCAGTAGTATTAAGTTATTGTTTAACAAAAAAATGAACAAAAATTTCATTCGTATCAGTGCTATTTCAGCATTGATGACAACTTGTGGCTATGCCCAACAACAAGATTCAGTTAAGGTGAATCAACTTCAAGAAGTAGTAATTTCGGATACTAAATTTGCTCAAAGCAAAGAAAAATCTGGAAAAGTAATCACAAAAATTTCATCGGAAGAACTTGAAAAAAAATCAGGTCAATCACTTGCCAAAGTATTGAGTTCGGTAGCTGGAGTTGAGATTAACGGAAATCAATCGGCTAACGGAAAAAATCTGGGTTATTACATTCGAGGTGGAAAAAATCAGCAAGTTTTGGTGGTAATTGACGGAAATCCTGTTACCGATGCTTCTGGAATTAGTTTTGAGTATGATTTAAGATTACTTCCGGTCGATCAAGTCGAAAGTATTGAGATTATGAAAGGCGCATCAAGTACACTTTATGGAACAGGTGCGGCAACTGCAGTAATCAATATTACTTTAAAAAAATCTTCTAAAAAAGCTATTCAGGCCAATGCTTATTTTAATATTGGTTCGAACAACACTTCTACTAACGAAAAATACAATGGTCAAGATTTTAACCAAGGTTTTTCTGTTAACGGAACAGTGAGTAAAGTCAATTATGCGGCATCAATTAATAGTACAGAAAGTGGCGGAATGTCGCAAATTGCTGCACCTGAAAATGTGAAGTATGAAAATGATCGTTTTTCAAGAGTCAATTATTTGTCAAAAATCGGATTTAAAGCCACAGATAATTTGACTTTAGATTTTTTCGGTAATTATGATATTTTAAAAAATGATTATGATTTTTCATATGATAATACTGGTTTTAACGATACTAATTTAAATACTAGCTCGACAGAACAATTTCGTTTTGGATTTTCACCAAAATTTAAATACACCAAAGGTGAGTTTGTTTTAAATTCAAGTTTTACCAAGTTACAAAGAGATTACACCGAGTTTAACTCTTGGACAAGTGCTCTTGATAATTCACTATATGAATCAAGAAGTGTGAATTTAGATGCTTTTAATAAGTATAAATGGAACAATAATTTTTATATTGTTTCAGGTGTAAATTATCAATTTTATGATATGTTGAGTGAAACGCCTTATGCCAATATCAAAAGAGAAAACACCAAATTTAATACAGTTGATCCTTATTTTACTGGAGTTTATTCTTCAAAATTTGGTTTAAATATTAACGCTGGAGCACGATTAAATGTCCATAGTGAATACGGAAATCAAGTGGTTTACAATGTTAATCCGTCTTTTAGTTTCGGAAAAGATGTTCCACTTAAACTTTTAGCTTCTTACAGTACAGCTTATGTAACACCAAGTTTATACCAACTTTATTCTGAATTTGGAAATACGAAATTAACACCAGAAGAAAATGCTACAATTGAAACTGGTTTTGAAGTAGGATTGTTAAAGAAAAAAATGGTTTTCAATGCCGTAGCTTTTTACAGAGAACAAAATAATAGCTTCGGATTTTTCTATGATGCAGTCACTTTTGATTCGTATTATATAAATATTGAAGGTATTAATAAAGCTAAAGGTATTGAAACTGAATTGAGCTTGGCTTTAAACAGTAAATTTAAATTGAATGCCAATTACACCTTCACGCAGGTTGACAAGAATCTGGAACGATTGATTCCAAAGCACAAAGTTAATGCTTCAGTAGATTATTCAATTACAAATAAATTATTCTTCAACGTAAACTATCAATATGTTGATGGAAGACAAGATGTGTTCTATGACGGAGTAAATTTTGATACCGCTACTGTAAGATTAGATTCTTATCAGTTGGTAAATGCTTTGATAAAATATGAATTGATTAAAAATAGAATATCCGTTTTTGGATCAGCTACTAATATATTAAATGAAGCATTTGTTGAAAATATTGGATACTCAACACGCGGCCGAAATTTTAGATTAGGTTTAAATATTACCCTGTAAAGATTTTTTTAATTGTTTTGTTTATAGCGCTTTCAAAGGTTTTTGCTTTGAAAGCGTTATTTTTTTTTATAAAAATTAAAGTATCGTGTAACAAAATTTAGTGTCGTTCGTCTTCCTTATATAACCAACCAAACCAATGCAACAAAACGAGTTCATAACGATAGTTTCACCATTTAAAGACAAGCTCTTTAGGTTAGCAAAACGATTACTTGTCAGCACTGAAGAAGCAGAAGATGCTACTCAAGAAGTTCTGGTAAAATTATGGACGAAAAATGATTCGCTATCTGAATTGAAAAGTGTCGAAGCGATGGCAATGACGATGACAAAAAATTATTGTTTAGATCAATTGAAGTCAAAGCGAGCCAATAATATGACGATTGTTCATAATAATTACACAGACAATCAGGCAAGTTTGCAGCAAAAGTTAGAAGATGAAGACAGTTTAAGTTGGGTTGAAAAAATAATTAATGATTTGCCAGAACAGCAAAAGCTAATTATTCAAATGAGAGACATTGAGCAATATGAATTTGAAGATATTGCAAAAATATTAGAAATGAATGAGACAGCTATTAGAGTTGCCTTATCGAGAGCAAGAAAAACGATTAGAGAAATAATGACCAAAACACATAATTATGGCATTGGATAGAATAGAAAATTTAATAGACAAATACTTTGAAGGAGAAACGAGTATTGCTGAAGAAAATGAATTAAAAGTTTATTTTTCTTCTACAGATGTTGCGCAGCATTTGAAACAATACCAATGTATTTTTGGATATTTTTCTCAAGCAAAAGAACAACAGTTTACGCAGGAAATCCCACTAAAAACTAAAAAACCTACGAGCGTTATGTGGTTATCTATTGCAGCTTCAGTTGTGGTATTGCTTGGTGTTAGTATGACGATTTTTTTAAACAATACTAAAGCAGATCAATTTGTGGCTTGTTCACCAGAAGACAATCCGGAGTTGGCGCTTCAAGAAACAGAAAAAGCTTTAGCATTAGTTTCAGAACATTTAAATACTGGCATTGAAAGTGTAAGTTATATTAACGAGTATGAACAATCAAAAAACAGAATTTTTAAAAAGTAATCAATCATTAATCTTATCTGAATTTTAAAGGTGAAAATCAGAATTAAGTTCAGGTTAAAAAAAAACGAATAGAAATCATGAGAAAAATAATTTTAATTATCGCTTTAGTATTAGTTTCTAATACCTTTTTTGCACAATCAGTCTTTGATAAATTTGATAATCAAGACGATATCACCACAGTAATTGTAAATAAAAAAATGTTTACAATGTTGAGTAAAGTAGATTCAAAAGACAAACAATCGCAACAATATATTAACTTAATCAAGAAGTTGGATAACTTGAAAGTATTTGTAACTGCCAACGACAAGAAAAGTGATGATATGAAAGCAGTTGCCGATAAATACATCAAAACAACAGGTTTAGAAGAGTTAATGCGTATTAATGAAAAAGGTAAAACCGTAAAGATTTATGTAAAATCGGGCGCAACTGAATCTCAAGTAAAAGAGTTGTTAATGTTTATTGAAGGTTCGGGAAAAGAAGAATCAGTTTTAATGTCTTTGACAGGTAACTTTGATTTAGATGAACTTTCTGCTTTGACAGATAAAATGAATTTGCCTGGAGGTGATGAGTTGAAAAAAGCTGGGAAAGGTAAAAAATAGTTATTATGAAAGTGATATCATTTTTAGCCATTGCTTTGAGTTTATTACTAATGAGTTGTAATTCAGAGCCAAGTTTGCAAAAATATTTTGTAGAACATCAAGAAAAGCCAGGTTTTGTCGTGGTTGATGTATCGCCAAGTATATTAAATTTAGATAAAACGAAGTTAACAGGCGAGCAAAGTAAAGCTTTAGCCTCGTTTGATAAAATGAATATTTTAGCATATCAAGTTAACAACAAAAATAAAGGTGAGTTTGATGTTGAAAGAAAAAAAATCAACGAGATTCTAAAAGACACTACCAATTATCAGCAATTAATGAAATTTGGCTCTGGAAAAGACGGCGCTTCCATTAGTTTTGTTGGTGATGAAGATCATATTGATGAATTCATATTATATGGAGCAAAAAGTGAAAACGGATTTGCTGTGGTAAGAATTTTAGGAAAAGATATGAATCCTGCAGATGCTATGACGTTCTTATCTGTATTGAAAGAATCAAATATAGATATGAAGCAACTGGAATCATTAAAAGGATTAATGAAATAGTTATTTTAAAAACTATAATATTGAGGTTAGTTAAAAACAAAAATCCGATTCGTGATAATCGGATTTTTTTATTTCTGTTTGAAGTATTTTAAAGGTACGAATAGCATTCCAAAACATTCTCCGTCACCTTTTCCAATATGTTTATGGTGCATTTTGTGTGCTCTTCTAACGCCTTTAGCATAAACGTTATTCGCATTCCTAAACATTTTAAAACGTTGATGAATGAAAATGTCGTGCACAATAAAGTAAGCTAAACCATAAGCAAAAATTCCTAATCCTATTGATATTCCAATTTCTAGAATTCCATTTTGCCATAATAAGAAACATCCGATACTGACTACCGCATAGAATATAAAAAAAGCATCATTGCGTTCAAACCAAGAATCGTGATCTTTTTTGTGATGATCAGCGTGTAATGACCACAAAAATCCGTGCATTACATACTTGTGCGTAAACCACGCCATAAATTCCATTAATACAAAGGTCAGAATAAAAACCAATACATGAATCCACATAATTTATATAATATTTAATTTGTATGAAAAATAACATTTAGCAAATAGGCCATATTTTTGATAATCAGAAACTCTAATACGAGTATTTTTGATTTCGGCCGAAGGTGTTTTTTTAAGTTTAGAAAGTAATTTTTTGTAATAGATGTATGCAGTATAAACTCCAAATTTAGCTTCAAGTGGCAACCCAACTATTCCTTGGTAACCGGCTTCAAAATCGGCCTCAATTTCTCTAATGATTTCATTTTTTGAAGCTTCATCTAATCTAGTTAAATCGGTATTTGGGAAATAAGTTCTACTTAAATCTTCAAAATCAGCTTTTAAATCTCTCAAGAAATTTACCTTTTGAAATGCGGAACCAAGGCGCATTGCTGAATTTTTAAGTTCTTCATATTTTGCTTCGTTTCCATCAACAAAAACTTTTAAGCACATTAATCCAACAACATCAGCTGAGCCGTAAATGTATTCGTTGTATTCTTCGGCTGTTTTGTAGACCGTTTTTACTAAATCTAATTTCATACTTTTCATAAAAGCATCAATTAAATCATTCGGAATTTGATATTTGTGCACTGTGTGTTGAAACGAATTTAAAATAGGGTTCAAACTAATTTTATTTTCAAGTGCCGCTTGTAAATCTTTTTCAAATAATTGAAATAAATCTTCTTTATTATAATCGTGGAATGAGTCCACAATTTCGTCAGCAAACCTAACAAAACCGTATACATTGTATATGTCTTGTCTAATTTTAGGTGCCAACATTTTTACAGCAGAGGAGAACGAAGTGCTGTAAGACTTTGTTACATTCTTGCTACATTCAAATGATACGGTGTCAAAAAGAGATTTCATCTATTTAAATTTTAGCTATATTTTTTTATTAAATCGGCTACTAATTTTCCTGAAATTAAAGCTGGTGGTACTCCTGGACCTGGCACTGTTAGTTGTCCTGTAAAATATAAATTTTTTACTTTTTTACTTTTCAGTTTAGGTCTTAAAAATGCTGTTTGTAATAAGGTATTTGCCATTCCATAAGCATTTCCTTTATACGAATTATACTCTTTAATGAAATCCTTCACACAAAAAGACTCCTTAAAGATAATATTATTTTTTACACTTTGCTGTGTAATTGTTTCAAATCTACTAATTATTTTTTCGAAATAAGTTTCTCTTAATTCATCAGTATCTTCAATTCCCGGAGCAATTGGAATCAGAAAAAATCCGTTTTCACAGTTTTCAGGTGCTAAATCAGTATTAGTTACTGATGTGAAATTAGCATAGAACAAAGGCTCATTAGGCCATTTAGGATTGTCGTAAATCTCAGCTGCGTGTCGATTGAAGTCCACATCAAAAAATAAATTATGATGTTCGACGTTGTTTAATTTTTTATCGAATCCAACATAAAACAATAGGGAAGAAGGTGCGAAAATTCTTTTATCCCAATACTTTTCAGAATATTGTCTGTAGTTTTGATCTAAAAGTGTTTCTGTATGATGATAATCGGCACCTGACAAAATGATGTCTGCAACTATTTCTTCGCCATTAATAATGAGTGCGGAAGCTTTATTATCTTTTACAACAATTTTTTCAATGTTAGCATTTGTATGAATTACTACTCCAAGTTCTTTGGCTAGTTTTTCAATTCCAAGGATTACGCTATACATTCCACCAGTTGGTTGCCAAGTTCCTAAACCGAAGTCGGCATAGTTCATAAAACTATAAAATGATGGCGTATCAGATGGTTTTGCACCTAAAAACAGAACTGGAAATTCTAAAATTTGAATTAGTTTATCGTTTTTAAACTTCTTTCTAACATCTTTGCTAATGTTAGAGAAAAATTGATTTACACGTGTTGCAGTTTCAAGTGTTATTAACTCTAATGGTGATTCTCCTGGTCGGTAAACTAAATCTTTTATAGCAATATCATAATTGCTTTGTGCTTCTTTTATAAAAGCCTCCAATTTAGCACCGCTACCTTTTTCTATAGATTCAAATGTTTCAACAATTTGTGGTAAATTATCTGCAATAGTTACAAATTCATTTATGCCGAAGAAAACCTTGTAAGCAGGAGATAATTTTGTTAGCTGATAATAATCAGAAGGTTTTTTATTGAAGTCATTGAAAAACTTCTCAAAAACATCGGGCATCCAATACCAAGATGGTCCAATATCAAATGTGAAGCCTTCTTTTTTTAATTGTCTTGCGCGACCGCCAATTGTACTATTCTTTTCGTAGATAGTAACATTATTACCTTCTTTAGCCAAATAGCAAGATGCTGCTAATGCTGAAAATCCTGAACCGATTATTTTAATTTCTTTTCCCATATTGTTTAACAAAAGTAGTAAAAAGTTAAACAATAAAAAACTTTTAAGAAAAATTTATATGTTTCCAACTAAATCACTGATTGACTTAAATATTCTTGTTTTGTCATTTAGATTTTTGGGTTCTAAATGATCTGTCATTCTTCCTAATAACCACAATTCAGATGTATCATCAAGAATTTCTTCTTTTAACTCTTTTAGATAATTATTTATTTCAGCCTTTTCAGGCTCAACTGTCATATAGCAAATGTAGGTAATGTTATCGAAATATTTTTTTAAATCTTTTAAACTTTCTAGTGGAACACTTTCTCCTAAATAAATGGTTTTGTACCCACTATTTAGGATTTCATAATTTACATACATTAATCCCAATTCATGAATCTCATTCATCGGAAGATAAAGCACAAATAGTCGGTCGTCTTTGGTTGGATTTTCAGTTTGAATTTTTTCAGTGTTAGTCAATAATTTTAGTTTGATTAAATAACTAATAAAGTGTTCGTGAGCTGGTGTAATGGTTTCTGCTTGCCACAGAAAACCTATTTCTTCCATCAATGGAATGAACACTTCGTAAAAAATTTCTCTAAAAGATTTTTCGGAAAGTAATGAATTATAGGTATTAAAAAACAGTGCCTGATCAAAATTCATCATTGCTAACTTGAATGAACTTATCGCGTGGCTTTTGGCACTTTTAGCAGAAACGATGTCACGAACTAATTCGGGAATTTTTTCTTGAGGCATTTTAGATATCTTCGATATTTTATAGCCATAATCATGTAACAATGTTATGTTCAAAAGCTTTTGTAAAGCAGATAAATCATAAAAACGGATGTTGGTATCTGTTCTCATTGGTTCTAAAACGTTATAACGTTTTTCCCATATCCTAATAGTGTGAGCTTTGATTCCTGAAAGGTTTTCTAAGTCTTTTATACTGAAAGTATTTTTAACACTGTTCATTGTTTTTTAATTTTTGTTAAACAAAAGTAATAAAAAAATTAAACAAAATGATATTTTTTAAAATTATTTGGCAATAATGATTTTTGATTATAAAAATCTAAAGCGAAGAATACCTTTAGTTTGGATTTAATTTGGGAATGATTTTGCAGGTATTGCTTGGTCTATCTTTTAAAATTCTAATTAAAAAAAAATTCCAAATCAAAAACTTGAAAGCAAGCTTTCAGCTTTTAATTTAGAATTCTATTCATCCGTGACTTCGATGGGATTGACTTCGTCCATCCTTTAAAACTCCGTTTTAAAAATAAAATTCCAAATCAAAAACTTGAAAGCAAGCTTTCAGCTTTTAATTTAGAATTCTATTCATCCGTGACTTCGATGGGATTCGAACCCACACGCCTTTCAGCACTACCACCTCAAAGTAGCAAGTCTACCAATTTCTCCACGAAGCCTTAAATAAAAAAAGTCAAGCATATAGCTCGACTTTTTTTGTGACCCGACTGGGGCTCGAACCCAGGACCCCATCATTAAAAGTGATGTGCTCTACCAACTGAGCTATCGAGTCATTGCATTCAATATTTCATTAGACTAAGGCCAATTTGTGACCCGACTGGGGCTCGAACCCAGGACCCCATCATTAAAAGTGATGTGCTCTACCAACTGAGCTATCGAGTCATTTTCATTTCTTGAATGCGGGTGCAAATATAAGGCGATATTATTTATTTTTCAAAGCAATTTTGCTTTAAATTTACCTTTTTTTAATAATATATCTTAACGCCTTAATTTATAAGGTTTTATTCTATGAAAAAAGTTGTTTTAATAGGTTACATGGGAAGCGGCAAATCGGTAATATCACAAAAATTAGAATTTTTGACTGGAATTTCCGCTGTGGAATTAGATGAATTGATCGAAAAAAAATGTCAAATGTCAATTAAAGAAATTTTTCAAAAAAAAGGAGAGCTATTTTTTAGAAAGCAAGAACATCAACTTTTTAAAGAGTTGTTAAGTGATGATCGTTCGATAATTATTAGTACTGGTGGAGGTACGCCGTGCTATTTTAACAATCACGAGTTGTTAAAAGAAAATAATGTTATTTCTATTTATTTAAGAGCTTCTGTTGATACTTTATTCAATCGTTTGATAGTTGAAAAACAAAAACGTCCACTGATTGCCAATTTAGACGATAGTGAAATTAAAGAATTTATAGCTAAACATCTTTTTGATAGAAGTTTTTATTACAACCAAGCTACCCATTCAATAGCTATTGATGGAAAAAGCATTGAAGACATAGCCAATGAAGTAAAAGAGTTGTTAACTTAATTCAGCGTAACTTTCATTTTCAGTAAAAACAACGGCAACGTGCTCGTGTAAAGATGTTGACAGTGAAATTCCTTTAAAATCTACTTTAATTGGATATTTTTTGTGGTTGCGATCAACTAAAACAGCGGTTTTAAATTTCTTCAATGGTACATTTAAAAAATGTTTCACTCCATACATCAGAGTAGAACCTGAATTTAAAACATCATCAACTAGAACAATTCCTTTGTTTTGATAAAGGTCACTAGTAATTGACGTGAAAATTTCAGAATTTGGGTTTGCTTTATCAATTTTTACTTCACACAAAACCACTTCAATAGACGAAATCTCAGTAAGAACAGTAGCTAATTTTTCTGCTAATAGGTAGCCATTTGATGCAATTCCTGCCAACACAATACTTTCTTCATCAACGAATGTTTCATAAATTTGATAAGCAATTCTCTTAATTTTATGCTCAATTTCTTGATTTGTTAAAATAATATTTTGACTCATTGTGCTATTTTTTTGTAAATATAAAAAAGAGTTCCTTTCCTTCTCGTGGTTTTATTGAATTATATGCCGTTTCAAGCGTTTTTATTTTAAAACTATTTTGGAACAAGGACGAATATTCTTCTTTCGATCCTCCAAAAGGTGGACCAATTTCGGTTAGTGGGAATTGAAGTAATAACCCAATAATTTTACCATTTTGATTTAATAAGCTTTCCATTTTATGTACATAAGCAGTTCTTAATGCTGGTTTTATTGCACAGAAAAAGGTTTGTTCGATAATTAAATCGTAGTTGCCTGAATGTTCAAAAAAGTCTGATTTAATTAATTGATTTGTGTTGCATTCAGACACTCTTTTTGAGATAGAGTCAAGTGGTGCTTGAGCAAAATCTAATACAAATACATTATTAAATCCCTTAGAAATTAAGTACTCAAATTCATAACCATTTCCAGCACCAGGAATTAAAATTTTAATTGATTTGTCCTTTAGTTGATCAATATACTCTTTTAATGGTGTAGAAATAGTTCCGATGTCCCAAGTTGTATCGTTATTTTGGTATCGTTGTTCCCAATAATCGCTATTCAGATTCATCGTTTTCGGTATTGAATTCTAAATCATCTAAATCTCTACGATCTTTTTTGGTCGGTCGACCTGTGCCTGTTTTTCTATAATGTTCTTTAGATAATTTTAGTAATTCTAAATGAGCAAAAGACTCTGCAGGAGTTTCATCTTTGCGGTACACATCAACTAATTTAGCACCAACGCGATTGGGTGGTACGTCCAAAACGGTTATTATATGTACAATTTGGTCTTTTCGAAATGTAATTTTATCACTTGGAAAAACCTCTTTAGATGCTTTGGCTACTTGGCCATTTACTGTAATATGGTTTTTTTTACAAGCTTCGGTAACCATATTTCTAGTTTTATAATATCGAACACACCATAAGTATTTATCTACTCTCATAAAAATATGTAAAATCAACGTTAAATTGTTTACAAAAATAAATCAATATTGTATCTTGCGCACTTAAATTTGATAAATAATGAATACTATTTTTAAAATACTTTCGGTTTTTGTTTTTTGTAGTCTTTTAGTGTCGTGTGGTGAAGAAGATGAAACCCAACCAACACCAATTAGAGATTATGCTGTGCAATATGCCGATGATATCAAAGCTATTGATGAATACATTGATACACATTATATGACTGTTGATGCATCTAATTTTGATGTTACTTTTACGAAAATTCCGGCAGGAGGAACACAACAGTCTATTAGAACGCAAACACAATATCCATTAAGAGATACCTTGATTGCAGAAGACGGCATTCAATATAAAACATATTTTATTAAATTTAGAGAAGGAGATGGAGTGAATGGTAAAAGACCAACGCAAGTCGATTCTATTCATATCTCTTACAGAGGTATAAATTTAAGCGACGTTCAATTTGATAATGCTGCAAATCCCGTGTGGTTCGGTTTGCAAGATGTAATTACAGGTTGGTCACACCTTATTCCGAATTTCAAAACAGGAACTTATACAACAGCTCCAGGTCCAAATCCTATAACGTTTAATGATTTCGGTGCAGGTGTAATGTTTTTACCATCAGGTTTAGCTTACTATAGCGATTCTGCAGGTTCGGTTACTTCTTATACTCCAATTATTTTTAGTTTTAAATTGTATGAGTTAAGATACCGAGACCACGATAGGGATGGGATTTTATCTAAAGATGAACGAAATTTAGATCCAGCAATTCCAGCAACCTTACGTTGGAAGGAGAATCCACTTTCTAATACTTTTAAGTATGTTGGAGGACAAACCCTAATAGAAGTACCATTTTTAGATACTGATGGTGACGGAAGGCCAAATATGATTGATATTGACGATGATGGTGATGGTGTTCCAACTAAGATTGAAATTACAAATCCGTTAACAGGCACTGTATTTCCTTTCGCAAATATTCCATTATGCACAACTCCCGGAAGTAACGGAAAAAAGAAACATCTAGATAAAGCCTGTAACTAGAAATTATATGATAAAAAAAAGCCCCAAAAACTAAAATGTTTCTGGGGCTTTTTTTATTTTACTTCTTCTAACTTTTTTCTTTCTTCAATTAATTGCTTTAATTGTTTTCCGTAAAGCGATTTAGAAATAGTTGGCGTTAATGATTTTTGAATTGTATCAAGATATTTCAGATTGATGTCATATATTTCGGCAATTGCAATATAAGGTGCAACATCGTGACTAGCATTATTTACTGCAAAATTGGTAGAGTATAAATACTTTCTTTTTAAGATATTATCTTGCTCTGCTTGAATTTTTGCTAATTCAGAGGTGTTTTTAGTTTTATAAGCATTAAATCTTTTTTGAACTAAATCTAAATTTTGGTCAACATAGCGCGAAACCACTTTTTTATATTCATCATAAAGCTCTTGATTTTTTGATCCTGTAATTTTAGCATCTGCTGTAAAAAATTCTAAAGAGGATTCGATATTTATTTTTCCTGGTTCAACAAAAAACGGTAAGTTGTTATCAACCGAATTTGAAACACCTCGGTCTAAAAATAGGTACAACATTTCTGGTGATTCAATATTCATTTCACTTGTAAAATGAGAATCGCCATCAATTTTAATCGTGTCAATTGCTACGAGTGTAGTGTCTTTGATTCTTTGAATGTATAATGTTCCTTTTTTTAACCCTTTAATATTTCCGGTTATTTGAAGATTTTTGTCTGATTTTTTTTCAGAACAAGAAGTGATTACTACTAATGATAGTAAAGCAATAATTATTTTACGCATGATTTATTTTATTTTCGGCAAAATAATAAAAAAATCCTCAATCTATAACATAAATTGAGGATTTAAAAAAAGGCATATTCAAGTTTACCCTTTTAACCAAGCTTCTTTCAAAGCCTGTTTTGTAGTGTCAATTAACTGATAACCTTCGGCATCTTGATAAGATACTATAGCTTTGCCAGTTAATGTTTGTTCTTTTTCGTTACGTTTTATTTTGATAGTTACAGCTTCACCATCTTTCCAGTTTTGTGCCGTAGTCATCATTTCTGATAAAGTATCTAAGTTGTAATTTGTTCCGTTTATTGCGGTGATTACATCATCAGCTTTTAATCCGATAGTGGTAATAAACGTACTTAACTCAGTGTTGTTTCTAACAATAATCTCTTTGGTTGTAGGATTTCCTGTAATTCCAGCCGATTTAGCACTGTTTAAAAACGGATTGCCTGCTTTTTTGAATTTTCCTTTTACAATCCCAACTTTTGCAAAATAAGTTTCATAAGGTATTGGCGTTGGACCAGCAACATAAGTTTCTAAAAAACTTCCAACTTCTGGATAGGTCATTTCGGTAATTTTCGCAAAAAGTTCATTGTCATTAAATGGTTTTGTAGGTCCAAACTCATTAGTTAATTTTTGCATCAAATCTAAAATTCCTCTTTCTCCGTTACTTTTTTCACGAATAATAATGTCAATACACATTCCAATCAAAGCACCTTTTTCATAAACATTAAGATATTGTGATTTGTATGGTTCCACCAATACGTTTTGACTCATCGTTGTAAAAGGCATTGTATCGTTCATTCGCTTTGCGCCTCTTATTTTTTCATCCATTCTTTTGTAAAATGCATCTTCGGTAATTAAACCTTGATTTACTTGAAATAAATTAGCAAAATATTCTGTTACGCCTTCATACATCCATAAATGTTGTGACATTTTAGGAGCATTAAAATCAAAATAATGAATTTCATTAGAATGAACTCCTAATGGTGTTACAATGTGAAAAAATTCGTGAGATACCACATCAATAATTTGTTTACCTAGCATACCAGCAGCCATCATTTCTGGAAAAACTACGGTAGTCGAACTGTTATGTTCTAAAGCACCAAATCCTTTTGCATCTGTTTTTTTCATTTCTGATAAATACAATAAAACAGAATATTTTTTATTGTTATTTACGGCACCTAAAAATTTCTTTTGGGCACGCATGCATTTTTCTAAATCTGCAGAAAGTGTTTTGGCTGTGTGCTTATCATTTGGTGAATAGACACTTAAAAGAATGTCCATTCCGTCAACGTTGAAGGTAACGTAATCAGGCTTTGAATACATTATCGGATTGTCAACCAAATCATTATATCTTGAAACAACAAAAGTATCCGATAAATTGCTGCTGTCAGTGTCAATCAAAGAGGTTGCGCCAAACAGTTTTTCAGAATGGGTAATATTCAATTTATAAGTTAAATCTTTTTTGTTTTCAAAATATCCAACAAAACCGTGATTGTTTAACATAAAGTTTTTACCTTCAAGTATATTTGTTCCTGCAGGCGAAAAAATACCACTACCAAAACCACCGCCACTTTCAATATCGTAGGTGTCGTTCACTAAATAAGTTAATTTATCTAATTTTTTAGCTTCTTTAATTGTCCACGAATTAGTGCTTAGTTTCTCAACTTGAAGCGGATTTCCTTTTGCATCAAATGCTTTTACATCCTCAATAAATTTTCCATAATCATCTTCAGAATAGGTTCCAGGAATTATTTTCGGAACGTGATAAACTATTTCGTCTGTAGTTATTGTTGGCGCTGTTACGGTAACAAGAAGTTTGTCTTCTTTTACATCGTTTAAATTTATTGAAACATTAATTTCTGATTTTTCTTTTGTAGCAACAGTTGATGCTGATTTGCAACCATACAACAAGGAAACAAGCGCAATGGAAAGGATGTATTTTTTCATTAATAAATATTTTGAAGTATTAGTAGTTTAAAAATCAGTTTTGTTACAGAATTAAATGGAATTTGAAAATTTTGAAATGCACTCAATTAGTTCCGGTATAACTGGCAATTTTGAATTGGAATAAGATTTTAAATTCTCGTCGTCAACCTTTATTTCTTTAAAAACGTGATTCATATTTTCAATAATTTTAAGTTCCGATTTTGGATTGGCTTTGTTTAGTAAAACGGCATCTGATTCTGGAACTTGTAAATCTTTGGTTCCATTGATTATCAAAATTGGGATTTTTAATTTTTTTATTTCAAGCGTTGGATTGTATTTTATCCAAGAAATTAAGTAGGGTTGAATGGTCTCATTAAATAACGATTCCAGCATGGTGTTTTTGTTTTCAAATGTTTTTCCTTCTTTTAAAATAGCTAAACTTTTATCAGCAGCTTCTTTTAAAAATGGCGAACTTTTACCTATTTGTTCTGATAAGATTTCGTCAATTGGTCGTCCAGGTCCAGCAATCGATACATAGCCATCAGCGGTTCCGTTAGAGGCAATCATTCCTATCAAAGATCCTTCGCTATGTCCTGCGATAATTATTTTGTGGTATTTTTTTTGTGATTTAAAATAATTGATAACATTTTCGGCATCTTTTATATAATCTTCAAATACAATTGATTTTACTTCTTCTTTGGTAATGTTTTTTTTATTCAATCCTCTTTTGTCATAACTAAATACAGCAATTCCATTTTTTGTTAATCCTTCTGCTAAAAATTTTAAGGAATTATTTACACCACCAATGGTACTATTTCCATTTCTATTAGTCGGACCAGAACCAGCAATTAAAATTACAAGGTTCGTGTTTTTAGTAACTTCGTTCGGAGAAAATAACGATCCTTTAATAATTGTATTTACCTCAATCTCTTCTGTAAGAACTTCTTTTTTTTCTTGTGAAAATAAATAGGAGTTGCAAAGCAATAAAACTACCAGTGTAATTTTTTTCATTTTTTGTTTATTTAGTATAGTGATAAAAAAAACTCTTGCATAACAAGAGTTCTAATCTTAATCGAATTTATTTTTCATATAATATTTGCCATCCAAGTCGTCAAAGTCATCGTCAACCATTGGTTTTGGTTTTGGTTTACTTGCTGCAACTTTCTTCTTCCAAAGTTCAAAATTGTCTTTAGATAATCTTTTTCGCATTAATTCGGTAACTTCATTTTCAGTGATACCAAATTCAGCTTTTAATACTTCAAAAGGTTTTCGTTCCTCTTGAGCCATACTAACAACGCGTTCTAGTTGTTCGTTGTCAAGTTCTACTCTTTTACTTTTTTTCATTAGTTGAAAAGCACAATTTATGTTAATTCTTTACTAGCATTCAATTTATATACCAATATTAAGAAAAAAAATAATTACTTTTTAAAATGTTTAAAAAAAATTATTCTTCTTGTGGTGAACGTGTTGGTTGAAACGGAATTTTTAACAAACTAACTAATTTGTTATTTTCACTTGGATCCATATGCGTATCTACTCCATAAATGATTTGTTCTCTTTCGATGTAACTAAAAGTTCCAAAAATGCGATCCCAAATAGAGAAAATGTTACCATAATTACTGTCGGTATAAGGTAGCTTATAATGATGGTGTATTTTATGCATATCAGGTGAAACCAGAACATAGCTCAATAGTTTATCAAGTTTTTTGGGCAAACAAATATTTGCATGGGTAAATTGGGTAGCCACAACAGAAAGCGTTTGATACATAAAAACCATCCACATTGGACTACCAACTAGTAATACGCCAAGGGTTGTAAAAATAAATCTAATTACGCTTTCACCCGGATGATGACGATTGCCCGACGTGGTATCGATATAAGTATCAGAATGATGTATTAAATGAAAGCGCCATAAAAATTTGATTCGGTGTTCTGTAAAATGTGCTAGGTAGGCTCCAACAAAATCTAGCAATAATAAGCCTACAATAGTGAAGACAATCAAGTTCATTTTAGGCAACCAATTTAAAATCCCAAATTGAGATACGGTTACAAAATCAGCCGTTTTTAATAAAATAAAGGCTAATGCAAAATTGATTATAATCGTTGTTAAAGTGAAGAAAATATTAATTCCGGCGTGTTGCCATTTGTTGTATCGGAATTTAAAAAACGGCACCGCACTCTCAATGAGCCAAAATAATGCAATTCCACCAGATAAAATAAGCGCTCTATGACTGGAAGGAATGGTTTCAAAATATGATATAATGTCGTACATATGAATTTGATTTTATCAAAAATACTAAAATTTTATTTGATTATCCGAAAGGTCAAATTAATTCTTGGATCAATAGTTTTAGCCGTTTTCGGAATTTGATGTTTCCAAAAATGTTGTGTTTCACCTTTCATAACCAACAAACTTCCGTGTTCTAAGGTGATTTTTAATTTTGCATCAGCAATGGTGTTATGTTGCAAATGAAAACTTCGTTCGGATCCAAAACTTACCGAAGCAATGATCGGATTTCGACCAAGCTCTTTTTCGTTGTCTGCGTGCCAGCCATTACTATCTTTTCCATTTCTATATAAATTTAGTAATACTGTAGTGAAATTTTCTTGAACCACTTCTTCGATTTCATTTTTAATAAACATCAACAACGGATTCCATTGATGAGGTTGCATAACGATGTTAGAATAGGCGTAGGATTTTCCTTCATTTCCAAACAAAGCCGTTAATCTTGGTTGCGGATGAATTTTCCCGAAAACTTTAATATCGTCTTGTTGCCAAGGTATTTCGTTTAGCAATTTTTCAAAAAGTGTTTTGGATTTTTCGGCATCAAAAAAATTTGGATAATATTCAATTATCGCATTAGGTAAATCAAAGTTTATTTTTTCGGATGGAAATAATGAGTTCATTTTTCAAAATTAAAAAAAAACGACCAAGTTATTTGTGTCGTTTCAATTTAATTCGAGTAGGATATTAATTTTATCCAATATTATACGATTTTAGTAAAATCAGCATATTGAGAAGCCCAATAAATTAATACTAATTGTAGAGGTAATCTCAATAGCAAAACCCATTTCGGAAATCCTAAACCTGCTTTTTTATTGATAAGCATGTAGATATTTGCCGGAAAAATAAGTATTAATAAAATGATAATTGAAATAGCAGCCAAATTAGAAAAGATTGGAATAAATAGATAAACGCCAAACATAATTTCTAATAAACCGCTTAATTCGTTTATTAATTTTTTGTTTTTTAAAATTGGTGGGATTATTCTATAGTATACATCAGGCTTTCTAAAATGATTGATTCCGGCAAGGATATAAAAAACTGCCATGACATAGAGGTGCCAAGGTTTGTCCATAAGGTGTTAAATTTTAATTGCGAATGTAATTAAATTTTAACATCAAAATGTATTTTGTAGAATATATTCGACAAATTTATTGTTTTTTTGATAAAAAAGCCAATTTCATATTCATTATTACAATGGCTATGATTATTAAAAGGATACCCATCCATTGTAGAAAAACTACTTTTTCATCAAGAATAATAAAAGCCATCATTACTGATACTGGCAATTCTAAGGCCGAAACAATACTTCCTAAACCAATTCCGGTTATAGGAAATCCTGCATTCATTAATATTGGTGGAATTATGGTACCGAATAATGCCAAGAATATTCCCCATTTTAAGAAAATATCAAAATTGAAAGGTGTGTCTTGGGTGAATAATGCAAATCCGAAGACGATAACTGCGCCGCCAAGAAGCATAAATAAACTTCGTTGTGCCGATGAAATTGTAACCGCAATTCTATTGGCAGTAAACATTGTGGTTGTAAATGAGGCTGCTGCTAGTAATCCCCAAAAAATTCCTCTCCAATCAATCGCAATGGAATTGTTTAGAATATTGGTTGCTAAAATTGTTCCGATTAAAACGATGAACACTGCAATTGTTTTTTGTGTAGATGGCCTTCTTTTTTCTAAAAACCATTCTAATAAAACGCCCATCCAAACAGTTTGCATCAATAAGACAATCGCAATAGAAACGTCGATGTATCGAACACACAAATAATAAAACACACTAGTCATTCCTAATGATGTTCCAGCAAGCATTAGTTGAAAAATATTTTTTGGAGTTGCTTTTTCAACCACCTTTTTAGAAGTCGATTTTTGGAAAGCATTGATTAGTAACATACCTAGTATGCCATAAATAAATTGAGAAATGGTTACTTCTGCAGTTGTAAATTTTTCTTCATAAGCCAATTTTACAAAAGTGGCTAACATTCCATAACTAGATGCACCAAGTCCGACTAAAAAAACTCCTTTTAAGATACTATTTTTCGACATTTTTTAATTTTTAAAAAGCCGACAAAGATAGTCGTTTGTTTAAGAGTTCAAAAGTTTATTCTGCTTAATGTTTAGAATAATCCTTCTAATGGTTTGTTTGCAATACCAATTTTGGTGTAATCAAAGTTCATTTTTTGCTTTAATAAAGTTGCATAAACGCTTCTAAAATCTATCTGATGTTTTAAATCACCATTATCCAAGTCGGATAAATTTGGATTATTTCCGATGATTTTTGACTTATTGTTTCCGCCTATAATAAACATTGGCGCAGCTGTTCCGTGGTCGGTTCCGTTACCGTTATCTTTTACACGTCTTCCAAATTCTGAAAAAACTACAATAGTTACATTCTGAAGTAAATTGGCTTTTTTCAAATCGGTATAAAAACTAAAAATGGCATCGTTTAGTTCGGTTAATTTTCTTTTGTGAATGTCTAGCTGGTTATCGTGAGTATCGAATCCGCCAAGTGATGAATAGTATACTTTTGAATTTAGATTTCCTTTAATCAATCGTGCAATCCACTCTAAATTTTTAGCTAAACCAGTTTTGGGATAACTAATTTCTGCGGTAGATTTAGCTAAAGCTTTTTGAATTTCATCAGAACCTTCGGTCACAGAATTGGCAATTTTTCTAACAAAATCTAATTGCGGATTGTCTGATAATTTTACATTTTCATCTTTATCAAATCTGATTTTAAATCGATTAGGATCTTTTACTGTAATAGTGTTTGGCTCAACTCCTTTTAAGGCCAAATTATCAATAGAATCGATGTTTATTCCTGCAGTAGGTTGGTGTTCTTTGCATTGCAAATCTAAATACCTTCCGAGCCAACCTTCATTTAAATATTGATTAGATGCGGTTGCTGTTTGCCATATTTCTTGACTTCTAAAATGTGAACGCACAGGTTCAGGATAACCAACGTTTTGTATTACCGATAAGTCACCGTTTTGTTGCATTTGAGCAAAATCTTTCAATGCCGGATGAAAGGCCATTCCTTTATTTTTTCCGATGACTTCATTTTTATCGATGGCGATTTTGGTTCTTAAATCATAATACAGCGGATTTTCATAAGGTATAAAGGTATTCAATCCATCATTTCCGCCATTTAATTGAATAAAAACCAAGCATTGTTCACCAACAACCAAACTGTTTTGAGAACCAAAAGCGTGTAAAAAATCAGGTAGCAAAAGCATTCCTCCAGTAAACGTTCCGGTTAAGGATAAAAAATTTCTTCTGTTCATTTCTTTCGGTTTTAGGTTTTTAGATTAATTGGTATTCTGGAGTTTTGGTAATATAATTGAATAGTCTTAAAACGGCGTAATTGGCATTTTCACTTTTTGGATCAAAATCATATTTTAGTACATTTTCCATATCTTTTTGCATCGATTCATCAACTTTAAAAAGTAATCTATTTGATAATTCTGAAATGATTTTTTTATTGTTGCCATTTTTATCAAATGTAACTGCGACTTTAATATTTTCTATTTTCGTTTGCGGTTCATCATCTTCTTGCATCGCGTCTGATGTTTTTCGGCTTATGTTTTTACCATTGCATAGCAAATCACTGGTATTGTTTCGTTGCAAATAAATTTGAGACGTAAGCCAAGAATTTCCGCCATCCCAACCTTTTACATTGGGTTGGTTGAATAGGTCCATTCCTTGTTGCTTTAGAAATAAAGCTATTAAATTGCTGTTAGATTTGTCAATATTAAGCTCATTGCTGAGTTGAAATAAATAAGTTAACGGATCTTTAATTTTACTTCCGGCAGTATTTTTTGGATATTCTTCGTTAAAAATTTTTACTAATAATGGCTGGATTTCAAAATTCATTTTTTTAAAATAATCACCATAATAAACAACTAAATCTTCTGACGGATTATCATATATAAACCATTTTAGAAGCTTTCGTGTAATTAAATAAGGCGTATTTTTTTGTTCGAATATGATATCTACTAAGTCATCGGCTTTAAAATTTCCTTTTTTTCCGAAATATGTTTTGATGGAATTATCTTCTAGAAATCTTCTATAAACCGCACTTTCTTCGCCTAAATTTAATCCTGCCAAAGCTTTTGCACCTTCTTTAATATCATTTTCAGTATAATTTCCGATTCCGATGGTGAAAAGTTCTAATAATTCACGACTTAAATTTTCATTGATTTTGTCTTTTCGATTATCAACATTATCCAAATAACGAACCATTGCGTTGGATTTTACAATTTTTTTGGTGAGTTCTTTAAAATTTCCGAAGGCATTTTCACGCAAAATAGTGTTGTGCTGATAGATCCAATAAGTTGATTTCACTTTTAGTGATGTCGCTACAAAATGGTTATGCCAAAAGCAAGTCATTTTTTCGCGTAACGGATATTCTTCAGTTTGAAATTTATCAATCCACCATTTTTTTAGTTGAACGGCATTTCTAATTTGTTTTTTTATGGCTTTCTTTTGTTCTTCAGCATCGGCAGTTTTAAGAGATTGACGCAAAGCTTTCAATTCAGCAATTGTTTTGGGCTCATCTTCAAGAAAATCAGGTGCCTTTTTATCAAATGATGTTGCAAACGATTGATTTAAGAATTTTTCAATTCCCATTTTTTCAATAAGTGGTGCTTGCTTACTCGAAAAACCTAGTCGAAGTGACCAAAGATTGCTTTTGTTCATAATTAAAGTATTGAAATATAAAATTAGACTATAATTAACACAAATGGTTTAAATATTTTTAAAAAAATTGCGTTGTTTTATTTAAATCGTGTTTTATGAAATCTATTTTATTTGGATTGTTTTTGAGTTTTGTTTGTTGCAATAATGCTAAAGTAGAACCTGTGGTTAAAGAGTATGAAACTATTGGTGTTGAGGCTTTGGAGTATTGCAAGAAAAATGGCTTTAATGAAGACTATTATTTCTTAGTTGATTTAAGTATTCATCCCGGTAAGAATAGATTTTTTGTCTATGATTTAAAAGAGAAGAAGGTTATGGATAAAAATATAGTGACTCACGGAAGTTGCGATCAATTTCAAGAAAATCCTGATAAATGGGTGAAAGCTAAATTCAGTAACAAAACCGATAGTCATTGCTCTATGAAAGGGAAATATAAGATAGGTAAACGAGATTATAGTTCGTGGGGAATTAACGTGAAATATTGGTTACACGGGTTGGAAAAAACCAATGATAACGCGGTGAAAAGGGTAGTGGTTTTGCATTCTTGGAATGCCGTTGCAAATGAAGAAATTTATCCAGAAGTTTTGCCACTAAGTTGGGGTTGTCCAGCGGTTTCAAATGAGTTTATGAAAAAATTAGATGCTAAATTAAAATTGACCAAGAAACCAGTTTTATTGTGGATTATTGAATAAAAAATCCCATAAGTGTTTATGGGATTTAAAGAATTCTGCAAATAAATTAACTAACCTTATTATCGTCTACCACCAGAAGTTCTTATTCGTGCTGGTGTTTTTTTAACTTTAACTGCTTTAACATTTCCTCGTCTGTTTTTTGTAATTACAGTTGTATTACGATTGTTGCTTCTAACTACAGTTGTTCTTCTGTTGTTATGAACCACTACAGTTGAGTGATTCCTTCTTGGAGTGTATATTTTATGTGCAACAACAACTCTTCTTGTTGGAACTCTATGATAGTTTATTCTATGCGGCGCACATCTTCCGTAAAAAGTAACATAGTTGTATGGTCGCCAAGGTCGCCACCATTTTGGATAAAATCCCCATTTCCAAGGTGAGCGCCAAACTACATAAGTTGGAGCATATATAAATCTTACACTAGGCCAAAACCAAACATTGACAACAATGGGTTTTAAAATTAAATCGATAGTATTTGGACCGCCTTTTCCACCATTTAATTTTTCGATTACTTCATTTGGCTCTACAAAAGTGTTTTCTGCATACAATTCGACATCGCCTTCAATTTGCAAAGTGGCGCTTTCGTTTCCTGTTTTTTCAATTCCGATGGTAGCAATGTCTTGTTTTTCTTTTTCATCAATGAATGTGCTCAACACAATTGCGTGGGCATCACCTTCTTTAATATCTTCCACTAAAATATAATCAATCTCACCATCATCATTTAAATCAAGGTTGTTTACATTGTTGTTTTCTTCGTTGATTAATTTTTCAAATTCTTCGAGCGAGTTTGATTTTTTGAATAAAGCTAAAGCTCCTTCTAAACTAAAATTATCACCTGTATGTTCCGGTCTTTCGTCTTCTTGACTAAATCCGATATTTAAACAAAGAAGTCCTACTAAAAGTGTTGTTAGTTTTTTCATATCAAATAAGTTTTATTATTAGACCATAAAAAAAGCAAAAGGTTTAAGAAAATGAGTTTATTATTTTAATACTTCAATTTTTCGCCAATTCAATTGAATCCAGGTAGCAACATCTTCTTGTTTGTTTATTTTTGGAGGTAATTTCTCTCTGATGCAACGTTCAATTTTGATGCAACTTTCTTTTCGTTCCAAATCCCATAAATCAGCTAATTTATTAATTAAATACAAAACTTCATTTCCTTGCATTTTGTTGAATCTAGTTTCATCAAGTCTTCCGGATACTCTATCATCAAAGTTAGGTATCAAAGACCATTCGTAGTCTTGATAAAATAAATCGGTTTTGGTGAAAGTGATCATATAATTGGTTTTTAAATCTTTACAAGGTAGTTTATAAATTAGCTTTTGATTCTGATTTTTTTATGAAATGCAGGGTTTATTTTCTGAAAGCGGTTTTTAATTTCACAAATGGATAAAATGAGGTTTTAAAAATCATATTTTCTTTCGACTGCAAATCGAATTAAATCGGTTTTTCCCTGAATGTTTATTTTTTTTATAATGTTTTTTCGATGCGTATCTACTGTACTTTTTCCTATAAATAAGTTATCGGCTATTTCTTGAGATGTTTTACCTTCACCTATTAATTTCAGAATTTCTTTTTCACGAGAACTTAAAATTATTTCTTCTTTACTGATGGTATCGTTGGTTTGTATGGTATCATCAAAATAGCTTCCGTTTTTAGCAACAATTCTTATAGCATCTAAAACTTTTTTTAAAGAAGAATTCTTCATTATGTAGCCCGAAGCGCCGGCTTCTTTCATTTGATGAATGGCTTCTTCTTGATCAAACATACTAAAAGCAATTACTTTAGTATTCGGAAATTCTTTTCGTATTATTTTGGTAGCCGAAATCCCATCGCATTTAGGCATTCTAATATCGGTTAATACTACTTGAGGTTCTTTTTTTCGGACCAAATCAATTAATAGTTCGCCATCATTAGCTTCTCCAACAACACTAATATCGTCTTCATATTCTAAAAATGAGCGAATTCCGTCGATTAAAGCTTGGTGATCTTCTGCAATTACAAGTGTTATCATATTGGCATATCAATTATAATGGTTGTTCCTTTATTTATTACCGAATCAATTGTGAAAGTGCCTTCCATTTGTTCTACTTTTTTTTCAATGCTTTTCAAACCAATACCATCTTTTTTTGAAACTTTTTTTAAATCAAATCCACGTCCATTATCTTCAATGATAATATTAATATCAATTTTGTTGTGCTGCGTTAAGTAGATGTTTACTTCGGTGGCTTGTGAATGTTTGATAATATTTGTGCATAACTCTTGAATCATTCTAAAAAGTATGATTTCTTTTTGATTATCTAATCGTTCATCCATCCCAAAAGGAATTACATTGATGGTTAGTTTTTTAAGAATACTCATTTTTTCAGCCATTTTTTTAACGGCTATTTCCAATCCTTGACTACCTATAACACCAAGATTTTTTAAATGTGAAATATTTCTAACTTCTTGGTAAGCTTCATCAATGAGCGAATCTGTTTTTTCATAAAGTGCACTTTCTTTGTCTTTAAGATCCTGATTTTGACGCTTCAAATTTTGAAAGTTGAATTTAAGTGTCGATAATAAACTGCCGAGGTTATCATGCAATTCATTCGCAATTCTCTGTCGTTCTTTTTCTTGACTTTCAAGCATTACGTCTATTTCATGTAGTTCTTGTTCTTTTAAGGCTGATTCAAGTTTTTGAGTTTGAATTAGTTGTTCTTGTTCTGCAATTGTTTTCTTTTTGGAAACATTTTTATATGCTAAGATTCCTATAGTTACAATTATTATAATCAATGCTAAACCAGTTAATAATAAAATCCTGTTGGTTTGCAGTTTTGTTTTTAAAGTTAAATTTTGGAGCTTTGTTTCTTCAGTATTGTATTTTGTATCTAATTCTTTGATAGCTATTTTTTGTTCATTTTCGTTGATAATATTGATGAGCACTTTTTGTTTTTCAATAAATTCAATGCTTTTTTTGTAATCACCTTTTTCTTTATACAACTCTGATATATAACCGTATAATATTTCTTTGTTTTTATTTAAGTAACCCACTAAAGGAATGGAATCTGCTTTTTTGAAATAATATAGTGCATTGTCAAAATCCTTTTTTTTGTTGTAAGCAACGCCAGTATTAGTATATATATTAAAAAAGAAACTAGTTATCTTTTGTGAATTTGAATCAATTATTTTTTCATTTTTTAAAATGTTCAATGCTTGTTTATAAACCAATAGGGCAGAATCAATTTTGCGAATTTTATCGTGCGAATAAGTAGCACCCATATTTTGTAGGATTCTAACTTGGTTGATTTTATCGTTGGTTTTTAAGTTTTCGTTTGCTGCTTTTTTAAAATAATTTAAGGCAATTTTAGGAATAGTATCATAAAATGATTTTCCAATTTGGATGTAAAATTCGGTTAGTATTTTTGGATTTCTATTTTGCTTTGTATACTCATTATATTCATTTAGAAACGGTTTGTAATCTACTTTATTGGTGTTTATTGCTAGTAAAAGTGAAACAATTTCAATATTGATTTTTGCTACTTTATCAAGGCTATCAATGGTTTTATACAGTTTTTTTGATTCGATATAATGGTTGTAAGCGAGATCATCACGATTGTCTTGCAGACGAATTGTAGCTAAAGCGTAGTTATATCGCGCAAGTTCTGCGGTATTAAATTTTTTTGTATTTATTTTATTTATCAGACTTTTTGCATTTTCAAAGTCTTGATTAATAATATACTTATCAAGCGTTTTCAAAGCTGATGATTGCGAATAAACCAAAGCAACACTCAGTAAGAGCATTGCTTGGAATAGACATTTTATAAATTTTTTCAAACTCATTAATTGAAATTGATATTAATTACACACAATCAGTAAATGTTAGAATTCCGCCATTACCGCGCATTGGCTCGAATATTTTTTCAATGCTTTTGGGAAGAACTTCTTTAACATCTAGAAAAAAGTGCACTGGTCTATCAAAGTTTGGTAAGTCAGCTTGACAATTTTTTAAAATATTTAGTTGCGCATTGTTTATATCAAAATTCCTATCGTGAAAACAGATAAAACTCACTTCGTCTTCTTTCGTTAAATTAGAAAAATCTTTATCTCCAAAAGGTAATAAATCTTTAAGTAAATCAATTGGTTTTGCATCAACTACGCGCAGTTTACTGGTAGTAGCTGCATCAGGATATGTTATTAAAGAGTCGTTTGGTTCACCATTAATAATAAGTACTCCTAAAATTCCGTAGTGGTCTTTTGTTGATATGTTATAGTAATTTACATACTGATATTGACCTCCTTTTTTTAGTTCAGGCAGATGAGTTTTGACTGTAAATGTTTTTGCATTTGTAAATTGGTCAATTTCTAATTTACCACAAGATTCGTAGACTCTTCTCATATTTTTAATGTTTAAAGGTTTAAAGGTTCAAAATTCAGCTATTAAATTATAAAAAAAATCCCTACAAATAGGGATTTTTCACTTTAATATAATAATTTAACGTTTTGATAATTAATCTTTTGAAGGTTCTTGATCGGTTAAGTCGCTTAAATGCACTCGTAAGGCTTTAACCGAAATGCTAATCTCCCAAAATGAAATGCCTAGTGAAATTAGTAAGGATAACAAACTTGCTCCAAAAATGTAAATCCCAATTAATTTTAATTCAATAAATAAAAGTAACATTCCGAAGACAGAAAGAAATAAACTTAGTACACCAAAAAGCTGCATGTATCTTATTAAAGTTAATCTCAAGTTGAGGTTTTTTATTTCAATTAAAATGCTTTTGTTGTGGTTGTCATCATAATTTTTCTTTAATCCGCGAACAATCTGTGCGATAGTTAAAAATCGATTGGTATACGCCAAAAGAATTAAGGACGTTGCAGAGAACAATAAAGCCGGAGTTTCTATAGATAAATTCATTGAATTGAAAAGTTTGATATAAAGGTACAAAATTCGATAGTAATTAATGAAACAAAAAAACCTGCAAGATGTAACTTACAGGTTTTATTCATTTTAATTTTCTAAAGTCTTATTTAATAAGTTCAAAACTTCTTTTTACAAAAGCAGTTAGTTCTTCTCCTTTTAATAAACCTTGAGAAATTTTCGCTAAATCTAACGCTTGTTTTACCAAATGTTCTTGAACGTTTTTGTCTTCGGTGTTTAAAATGGTTGTAGCCAATTCTGAGTTAGAATTTACCACCAAATTATACATATCAGGCATATTTCCCATTCCGAACATTCCGCCACCGCCAGACTGACTCATTTCTTTCATTCTACGCATAAACTCTGGTTGCGTAATCATAAAAGGTGCAGCATTGCTATCTAAAGCTTCTAATTGCACATTATAAGTTGGTTTTGGAACTAAAGTTTCTAAAACCGTTTTTAATTTTTCAGATTCATCCTCTGATAATTTTGAAATTTGAGTGTCTTCTTTTGCGATTAATTTTTCAATAGAATCACCGTCAACTCGAACAAAAGTTAAGTTTTCATTATCTGATTCTAGTTTCTGAATCAAATGTGACACAATTGGTGAATCTAAAAGTAAAACTTCATATCCTTTTTCTTTTGCACTGTCGATATAACTGTGCTGAGCATCTTTGTTTGAAGCATATAAAACAACAAGTTTGCCATTTTTATCAGTTTGATTTGGTGCAAGCGCATCTTTCAATTCAGATAAAGTGTAATATTTATCCTCAACTGTTGGATATAATACGAAATCACCTGCTTTTTCATAGAATTTTGGTTCAGATAGCATACCATATTCTAAAACAATCTTGATATCGTTCCATTTCTTTTCAAAATCTTCACGGTTTTCGTTGAACAAACCTTTTAGTTTATCGGCAACTTTTCTAGTGATGTAATTCGAAATTTTCTTAACATTACTATCTGCTTGCAAACCAGAACGCGATACATTCAACGGAATATCTGGTGAATCAATTACACCTTTTAGCATTCCTAAAAATTCAGGTACAATTCCTTCCACATTATCCGTTACAAAAACTTGGTTTTGATACATTTGGATTTTGTCTTTCTGCAATTGCAAATCAGAAGACATTTTTGGGAAGTATAAAATTCCGGTCAAATTAAAAGGATAATCCACATTTAAATGAATATTAAAAAGTGGTTCTTCAAATTGCATTGGATACAATTCTCTATAAAAAGATTTGTAATCTTCGTCTTTTAACTCGGTTGGTTGTTTTGTCCAAGCTGGAGTCGGATTATTGATGATGTTATCAACTTCGATAGTTTCAGCTACGAAATCTTCAGCAGCATCTTCTGGTTTTGGTAAAGTTTCAGTGCGTGTTCCAAATTTAATTGGAATTGGCATGAACTTATTATATTTTGTAAGTAATTCTCTTATTTTGAAATCTTCTAAAAATTCTAAAGAATCTTCTGCAATGTGAAGAATAATTTCGGTACCGCGTGAAGTTTTGTCAGAAGGTTCTAAAGTGAATTCTGGACTTCCATCGCACGTCCAATGCGCAGCAGGTTCGTCTTTGAATGATTTGGTAATGATTTCAACTTTTTCAGCAACCATAAAGGCAGAGTAAAATCCTAATCCAAAATGACCAATAATACCTGAATCTTTTGCTGAGTCTTTATATTTTTCTAGAAATTCTTCGGCTCCAGAAAACGCTACTTGATTGATGTATTTTTCAACTTCATCAGCAGTCATCCCTAAACCTTGATCAATAATGTGAATTTTTTTTCCTTCTTTATCAATCTTTACTTCAATAATAGGTTGACCATATTCTACTTTGGCTTCACCAATACTTGTTAAGTGTTTTAATTTTAAAGTCGCATCTGTAGCATTGGAAACCAGCTCACGAAGAAAAATTTCGTGGTCATTATAAAGAAATTTCTTGATTAAAGGGAAAATGTTTTCTACTGAAACATTAATTTTTCCTGTTGACATATTTTGAACTTTTAAGCCTGTTGGAAGACAGGTGAATTAAACAATTAAATTACATCGATGTATTCAAATTCAATACCAAAAACTAAAATATGACAAAATGACGTAGAAGAAATTCTATAATATTATTTGAAAAACGTGTAATTCTTTTCATTCTAAAAGTCAGTATATTTGTAAAATAAATTAATATTAAAAAAAATGAAAAAAAGTATTTTATTATTACTGTTGGTTACTTTTGTAATTAGCTGTAAACCAAAGCAAGAGGTTGTTAATACCAAACTTGATAGAAGTTCTCAAGTATTATCTAAAGGAACTTGGACTGTAAGTGCGGTTACTTATCCTGGATCAGATTATATTAAAGTATCTTCATTTGACATTGCCGATTCTAAATGTTTTGTTGGAAGTTCTTGGAAATTTGTTTCTAACAACAACAAAGGTGAAATGTCTTTAAACAATGCTAGTTGTACTTCATTCAGCTCACCAATCACTTGGTATATTAATAAAGATGGTAATTTTATTTTAAAAATTATTAATGAAAATAAAGCCAAAAAAGTCACTGACGGTTATGTTTTGACTGTGGCTAACCAAACAGAAACTTCTTTTCAATTGATTGATAAAGCTAATGTTGGAGGAAAATTAATTGATGTAGTATATCAATTTCAAAGAAATTAATTAATTAAAAATATATAGAAAATGAAAAAGGTAACAATTTATTTATTGATAGCGGTTTTAGGTTTAGGTTCTTTTTTTACAAGTTGTGAATCTGTAAAAAATACTAACAAAACGCAACGTGGAGCTGCGATTGGAGCTGTCGCAGGTGGCGTTCTAGGAGCTGTTTTAGGAAACAACATTGGAAAAGGTGGAAATGGCGCAATTGGAGCTGTTTTAGGTGGAGTAATTGGTGGTGTTGCTGGTGGCGTAATTGGCAATAAAATGGACAAGCAAGCGCGCGAAATTCAAAAGGCTTTGCCTGGAGCCCAAGTAGAACGCGTTGGAGAAGGAATCAGATTGGTTTTAGGTGAAAACTCAGTACGATTTGATACCAATAAATCTACGTTAACAGCTGCTGCTAAAGCAAATTTAGATAGGCTTGTTCCCGTTTTTCAAAGTTATGCAGATACTGATATCGTGATTTACGGTTATACCGATATCACAGGTAAACCAGAATACAATTTGACATTATCTGAACAAAGAGCTATTGCAGTAGAAAAATATTTAGAATCTAAAGGATTGAATATGTCGCGTTTTAAAATGGTTGGAATGGGAATAGCTGATCCAATTGCGACTAATGATTCTCCTGAAGGTCGTTCTCAAAACCGTAGAGTTGAATTTGCAATTACTGCAAATGATAAAATGGTTGAAGATGCTAAAAAGCAAGCAGGAAACTAAATTCAAGCTACTTATAGAATAGGAAAACGATCAATTTTTATTGGTCGTTTTTTTTATTTCATATATTTTGAAAAACTTTTAACAAAATTTTTGTTTAAATAATTTTAATAATACTTAAACAATAAGTAACTTTACAATCAAATTTAATTCAAATGGAAACAGCAAAGAAAACAACTAGTAAAAAGAAATTAATTACTGATGATGCGATTGTATCAATGTATATGGATTATGTTTTAGACAAACATATGGAACCAAAGAATGTGTTTTCTTTTTGCAAAGAACACAAAATAGAAGAATCAGATTTCTATAAATTTTTTGGTTCAATTGATTCTTTAAAGCAAGAAATTTGGGTTAAGTTTTTTGAGAATGCTCAAAATTCAATAACAAATGATGAAGCTTTTGATTCCTATTCAGAAAAAAATAAGTTACTAACATTGTACTTTACTTTGTTTGAAATCTTAACCTTAAATAGAAGTTATGTACTGTTTTCATTGAAAGAAAATAAAGAAGGTTTGAAGAATTTAAAAACTTTAAAACATTTTAGAAACCAATTTAAAGATTTTATCGTAAATATTATTGACAACAACGAAAATATGGTTAGTGATAAAATTTCGAAAATCACAAAGCCTGTGTTTTCAGAAGGTGCTTGGATACAGTTCTTATTTTTATTGAAATTTTGGATGGACGATACGTCGGCTGGTTTTGAAAAAACTGATGTATTAATTGAAAAATCAGTCAATACAGTAGTTGATTTATTAGATACCAAGCCGCTTGAAAGTTTATTTGACTTAGGCAAATTCCTTTGGAAAGAAAAAATGAATTAGTAATTGATTTCTGAAATTTCAGAAGACAAAATTCAGATTAAAAAAAATGAAAACATTAGATAAAATTCCAACAGGAAAAATAGAGCGTGCCAGTCAGTTAGTCAAAACCGGGTTTAAAGTAGGAGGAAACTATGTTGCTTATTATGGTGAAAAAATAGTAAATCCTTCATTGAACCGCGATAAATTAAACGAAAGTAATGCAGAGGATATTTATGACGGCCTAAAAAACTTGAAAGGAAGTGCTTTGAAAGTAGCTCAAATGTTGAGTATGGACAAAAGTATTATGCCACAACAATATGTAGATAAATTTTCGTTGTCGCAGTTTTCGGTTCCGCCATTGTCTGCGCCGTTGGTTAGAAAAACTTTTAAAAAATATCTTGGTCAATATCCAGAGAACTTATATGATTCTTTTACGCCAGATGCTATGAATGCTGCGAGTATCGGTCAGGTACACAAAGCGACCAAAGATGGGAAAAATCTTGCTGTGAAAATCCAATATCCAGGTGTAGCAGATAGTATAAGTTCGGATTTGGCTTTAGTTAAGCCGTTTGCAGTTAGAATGTTTAATATAAAAGGTAAAGATTCTGATAAGTATTTTAAAGAAGTTGAAGATAAATTATTAGAAGAAACGGATTATAATTTAGAATTAAAGCAAAGTTTAGAAGTTTCAGATTGGTGCAAGAATATTGATAATTTGAGGTTTCCAAAATATTATCCAGAATTGTCATCAGAGAAAATCTTGACTATGGAATGGATTGATGGTGAGCATTTGTCAGAATTTGCAGCGCATAATCAGGATAGAGAAAAAGGTGATAAAATAGGACAAGCATTATGGGATTTTTATATGTATCAAATGCATCATTTAAAACAAGTACATGCTGATCCGCATCCGGGTAATTTTTTGATTGATAAATCAGATCGTTTAGTTGCAATTGATTTTGGTTGTATAAAACACGTTCCTTTAGAATTTTATACTCCTTATTTTGAATTAGCAAAGCCAGAGGTTATTGATAATCCTGAGTTGTTTAACGAAAAATTATACGAGTTAGAAATTTTAAGATCAGATGATACCAAAGAAGAAATAAAATATTTTACGAAATTATTTCACGATTTATTGAGTTTGTTTACGAAGCCATTTCACGGAGATTATTTCGATTTTTCAGATGATGATTTCTTTGGTCAAATTGCTACAATGGGAGAGGACTTTGCTAAAGATACGCAGCTAAGAAAAATGAATGGTAATAGAGGATCAAAACATTTTTTATACATCAATAGAACATTCTTCGGGTTGTATAATTTATTACACGATTTAAAAGCTAGAGTTGATACTAAAAATTTCGAAAAATATATAAATAATTAAAGACAGTTTGTTTATTGGTTAGGTTGATAAGAGCGATCGCTATTTTTTTAGCATCGCTCTTGTCTTTTTATCTTGTTTTAGGTTTTTCAGCTGGCATTCCTGTGCTATATTTTCCATTACCTAATTTAATTTTTCCAGCATTAGGTCCAGCAGGAATGACATCACCTATAGCGACATAATCTTCTGGATTATACTTATAAACTATATGGTCTGTTGGCCAACTAAAAACTTTTCTTCCATCTGCAGGTTGGTTTTTAGCTTTTGCTGCCATAGGTTCTTTATCAGCTTTTAAATAACTTGGACCGGGAGCTTGAGGAAAACGTCCTTCTCCAAAATTTGTTTTTGGCTTTGCTACTAGTTGGTATTGTAACTTTCCTGAATGATTTCCACCATTCAATTCTAATATTTCAACTGAGTTTTTAGTCTGCGACATAATCGTAATTCCATTGAAATAAGGCATTCCCACAGGTGTACAAATTACCCTTAATGGGTTTTCTTCATCTACTACAATGATGTCGGCTAAAATTTCATCCACAATTATTGTTGCTTTACCATTGATCATCTCTACTGTTCCGTAATCTTGATACCAATATTCAGGTGATTCAGGACACGTTAAAGTAACTCTACCGTGATTTTCTGTAGGAATTATTTCAGATACCGAACCTGTTCCAATAATTTTTCTTTGGGTTACTCCACTATTTATTGTTCCGCCAACATAAGCATAAGCTTGTGAAACTCCAGGATAGGACAATCCTTCAAAATAGCCACCAATTCTTATCGCGCCATTACTGAAAGATAAACCTTGAACACCCATACCATCTTGATTTTGACTATCTGCAATACCTTGTGCACCAACAGAAAATCCTGGATTGCCTGCTGTTGTGCCTCTAGAATTAAATCCTCTTAGTGCTATTTGAGTACCTCCTAAAGTAGCGTTTGTTACATTTAATTGATTATAGTTTGCTGGTGGATTCATTGTTGCTGAGTTGTTTTGAACGTAATTATAACTTCCAATCCAAACATCAGAAAAACTAATATTAGCTGCAACAGTTGCACTTCCTGTAGATTGAGAAAACATACTAGTGTAACCAGCAGATGGATTATTTGCATAAACACCTGCTCCAAGTAATGTTTGTGCTGGTGTGCCGAAACTGAAATTAACTTCACGTCCTAAAATTCCGCCAACATTGTTGGAATGTCCGTAAACAGCATCGCTTGTTGCTCCACTATTAACATCAAGTTTTGTATTTGTAGTGATTGTTGAGGTACCAATTCCAACATTACCAGTATGAAACATATCATCAGTAATTGCATTTGGTGCGATAGTTGAACCAACCTCATACCAATCGTGATCGCCGTTAGCTGCAGAACTTAATCCAATCCAATCAGAAGTTGGGTTGTTCCAATAATAAAATCCAGGTTGTCTTGTAGTAGCTAAAAATGTAGTTGATGTTGTCAAAAAAACTAACATTCCTTGTTGAGCAGCAGTTGGATTTGTAGCAGGAAACACATTAACCTTTGGGATTAATATTCCGTCATTATTAGCTGGTGTGGCTTGATTACTTGAACGAATGTCAAGTTGTGCATTGGGCAAAGCAGTACCAATACCAACTTGAGCATTTGAAAAAAAGAAGCTAAAAAGTAGTGCGCTGAGAAGTAATGTTATCTTTTTCATAATCACTTTTTGTTTTATAAAAATTAGTACTTTTATTGTATTAAATTTATACAAGAAAATTTGTAACTAAAATAGATTAACGACAAAGTGCTATAAAAAACGATAAAGTGTTATAAATTAGTGGTATTAAGTCTTATTTTAGTTGTTTAACTTCAAAAAATGTCTTGCCTAAAAAAGAATCTATTTCGACAAAAGGCTGATAATTTTCGGCAAATATTTCTACATAATCGCCAGCATTTAAACTAACGATGCAGTTAATTGTTCTTGCAATTGGTCCTAAGTTTGAATGATTAGCAGATGTTTGTTGATATAAGCTTCCATTAACATATACTCCAATAGAATAAAATTGGGTGTTACTTTGATTATTAGTATGATAACCTGCGTTTATCTCATAAATACCTGTTCTAGTTGCAGTAAAACGATTTCCTATTAATTCAGAATTGGTGTCAATTATTTCATTTGAAAAATTAATAATTTGCCATCCAGCAGTTGTTAAAACTTGATTACTTCCAAGATTGGTTCTAGTAATTGAAATAGTTGCATTTGCTGATGTCCAAGTCAATATTCCATTCGCATCACTTACTAGATATTGATTTGCAGTTCCGCGAGCTATCGGAAAGACATAGCCAGTTCCTGCTGGATCACCAATTTGAAATGTGCTATTAGTGCGTAAAATTCTGGTACCACTAAAATCACCATATAGTAGCGAAGTTGTTGGTGTGGTATTAGAATTTGTGATATAAAATTTATTAGAACCAGTTTCAGAAAAACCAGCTTGATAGCCTATTGCAACATTTCCCGAACCGCTAACATTGTTAACTAAAGTACTAAAACCTAGAGCGGTATTGTTAGTTGAAGTATTTATGGATAAAGAATTATTTCCTAAAGCTACATTATTTGCAGACGGACCAGTTGCAATTAGAGCATTATGACCAACTACAGTATTGTTAGCACCTGTAGTTCCTTGACCAGCTTGAAATCCGACAAAAGTTCCAGCTCCAGTAGTATTACTTGCAAATTGTCCTGCGCGAAAACCTACAATAGTATTTCCGCTTCCAATTGCTGCGAATCCAGCTTCCGTTCCGATTGCGGTGTTATTGTCGCCTGTAGAATTATTGTTTAAAACGCTAAAACCAACACCGGTATTTCCAACGCCACCACCAATTTGTCCTTGCAAAGCATTGTATCCAACAGCAGTTGCGTTTGAAGCTGTATTTTGGAATAATGCATTAGCACCAATTGCAACAACATTAGATACAATTCCGTTGCCTGCAAACATTGACTGAAATCCGATAGCAGTATTAAATCTTGAAGCGACGTTATTTATTCCAGATAACGAACTGTGCCCAAAAGCTGTATTTTCACTACCAAGGTTATTAAAAAGTGCAATATGTCCTACTGCAGTATTTTTACTTCCGGTTGCATTAGATCTTGATGCTTGAAAACCAACGGCTGTATTTTCTGAACCAAAAGTATTATTGAGCATTGTTTGAAACCCAATAGCCGAGTTGTTACTTGCAGTATTATTGTTGTATAATGCTTGAAATCCAACAGCAGTTCCATTAATTCCCGATGTGTTTGATCTTAATGCTTCAAACCCTATTGCGGTTGATGCACTTCCTGTATTTAAAGATAGCGCGGCATTTCCTACAGCTGTATTTTGAATTCCTGTACTATTTGTGGCCAGTGTTCCATTACCAAAAGCAACATTATTTAATCCAGTGTTTAGTGTTAAGGCATTGGTTCCAAAGGCTGTGCTATTCGTCGCTGCGCCTATATTTAAAGCTCCAACTCCAAATGAAGTACTTGAAATTCCAATTTTGCCTGCACTTAAATTATTTCTTCTAAAGGCTACGTCAACATTAGTAGCGGCAGCAGTTCCGATGAAATTTATTCCATCGACAATTGCCGTGTTACCGGTAGTAGTCCAATTATTAGTAGTTCCAGCAGCTAATCTTACCCAAATTAGACCATTCCAATAATAATATCCAGGTGTTACATCAGCAATCGTTGCATTGTTGTAAACTAATTCTGATATTGTTGGTAAAATTAATGGTAGTGCACTGGTTGTTGTTGTTAAAGCAACACGTGGTATTAATAAGCCATCTGTCGCTGAACTAATGTCTAATGCAGCATCTGGTGAAACCGTTCCTATTCCTACTTGAGCTTCTGAAACAAGAGTAATTAAGAATAAGATTATGATTTTTATTATATTATTTTTTTTCATTACAACTTCTTATTAAATGGATGAAAAATGAAAATATCAAAAATACCTCTCACAGTAGGAGAGGTATTTTTTACTATTTAGTTAATTTTATTATCTTCTAATAACGCGAAGTGTTTTGGTATTCGACTCCTGAGATATCACAATATTATAAACTCCTGACGGATATTGATTTCCTATTTCAAATTCTTGAATGTCAGCAGCGTTTATCATTTTGTCTTCTACCAATTTACCAATCATATCATAAACTCGGATTTGAATATTTGCTTCACTATTGGTTTTAATATCCAATTTAAAGTTTGAAATAAACGGATTTGGATAAGCAAATGCCTCAAAGGTGTTACTTACTTCCAATTCAATTTGTGATGAGATAAACCTTGCTTGTAATGGCGTTTTGATATTACATACTTTACTGTAAGGTCCAAAATTAGATTCATTTGCAAGTTTTACTGCAACTTGCACAGAATAAAGTGTGCCATTTGGAACTAATCCCGGGAAATTATTTAATGTAAAACGATTTGTTGTATTATCATAAAACGTATCATAATCAACACCATTATAAACTCTAAATCTATACATTGTTGCGCCTGAAACGCCGTCAGCAAGAATCAACTCGGAGTTGCTTACTACTTGATAGTTGTTGCATTGAACTGTACGAATTTGTGTGGTCGGATAAGCAGGTGTGTTAATGTCACAAGGCGCATTGTAAGGTAAGAATGTACCGTCAGTATTTCTTAAAGAAACTTCTACTCTATAAGTGCTAGCAAACAAAATTCCTGCCAATTGTGCCATATTAAATTTATTAGACGCTTGCGTAGTTTCTTGCGAAATTCCTGTCGGAATACCATTTACAACTCGGGTTACTCTAAACCTATAAGCTGTAATATTTGGTATTGGAGTAGCTGAGATAAACTGATTCATTGAGGTCAAAGTACTTCCGCATTGTGCGCCAACAGTTGATATCGGATTTGGAGTATTTAAATAACAAGGTGCTCCAAAAAACGGTTGCCATACATTATTATATTTAACAGCAATTTCAAACATGTATTTTGAATTATACGTTGTGCCCGGAACGTTTGCTAATGAAATGTTATTTACTGCTCTGTCAATAATTATTGGCTGAGCAATTGGTGCATTAGTGTTCATATCTACTTTAGTAATTTTGAATCGGTAACCTTGAGCAAAATTTGTCCAACTTGCAGTAACAGTAGAATACCATCCTGCTAATGTTGTACCACAAGTTCCTGCTGGCAATGATCCAACAATTGGGGTACAAGAATTATCAATAATTCCATCGCAATCATTATCTAAACCATCATAACAAACATCTAAAGCGCCAGGATAAACGGTAGCATTAGTATCATTACAATCTAAATTATTCATAACTGAACCTAAAGGTTGTCCGATTACTGGAGAATTAGGATTTCCGAAACCATCTCCATCAGCGTCAGTATAGTATGTGTCATCACTAAAGTAAATATTATCTACATAAATTTGTAACGGTACTGGTTGATTTTGTTCAAATTTTAAACCATATACATTGGATAAGTTGGCACCTGCAAATTCGGTTAGATCTATATTAATTGAATTCCAACCAGGAACGAGATTGGTGATATCTCTTCTTTGATCACCATCGGTTAAAATCCAAAAGAATAAATTTGAAAAAGGAGCATTAACATATACGTCAAGGTGAAGATTAGTCATAGTAGAAACATTCAAACGTCTTTCAGAAACTGTGTCAATTAATCCGATATAACCTAAATTATCTACTCTTAAAGCAGTATTTGTGCCATTAGGAATTTCTGTTAAAGTTGCTCCTGCAGTCCAAAAGGCTCTTCCTAAATTATAGTTTGGAGTTGTTGCATATACCGATGGGCTTCCAGTGTAAAGTGAAATAACTTTAGATGCAGTTCGCGCTGGCGGAATAGGTGAAGCGCCTGGAGCAGGAAAATTTACTGTAAATGTTGCCGTTCTGCTAGTTGGTCCATAAGTTCCGTCAGTTACTTGAGAAGCAGTAATTGTGCAAGTTCCACCAGTTCCAATTTGAATTTGATTTCCGTTTACAATAGTAGCAACTGAATTATTATTACTAGAATAAGTAAAAGGGCTTGTGTTATTAGATGTTGGAGGTATTATTGTAAAATTTGGATCACCAACATTTTTACTAGGTAAAGAAAACGTTCCTACTGTTGCAGGAAATAGTGTTGCTGGTCTATAGAAATAAACGTTATCTACATAAACTGTTTTGCCCGGACCATTTAACCCTTCAAACTTAAGTTGATTAATTCCAGTCATTATTAAGCCATTATTTACATAAGTTGATAAAGGAATATCTACACTGTACCAGCCATTTAAAGTTGGAAAAAACTGTGCATTTCTGTCTCCATTATTAAGTAACCAAATGTTAAATCCGGTACAATCAGGAGTGTATATATCCATATGAAGCATCGTCATCTGAGATACATCAGTGGCCGCAAAATTTATAAATTCAACTAAAAAGTTATTCATTTTTTTAGTTTCGTTTCCTTGAAGTAGTTCATCTGTTAAACCTGAAGCTCCTACCCAAGTTGCAGAAGGTAAATTTGAATAGGCATTACTGTAAAGTGAAATTACATCCCAAGCATTTCTTACTGGCGGTGTTGGTGCAGCTGTAGCCAATGGCGGAGCAGCTACAACTAAGGAAGCTGTAATCGAACCTGAGTCAAAACTACCGCTTGCTGCTTGCAATGCCGTAATGGTTGAAGTACCTATGCCAACAATTTGAATTTCATTACCATTGGTTATTGTAGCAACGTTTGTATTGCTACTTGTGTATGAAAAACTTCCTGGACTATCAGATGAAGGATTATTTATTACAATATTAGCATCACCCAAAACAGCTGATGGTAAGCTGAAATTACTTAAAGTAGGTTCTGTACCAGCCACATAAAAGTAAATGTTATCTAAATAAATTTGTCTTGCAGCTCCTTGATTATGTTCAAATTTGAAGCCATAAATGTTAGATAAATCTGCGCCAGGATAATTAGATAAATTAATGTCTAACGAATTCCATCCAGCTACAAGTGGTCCAGTATTATATATTTGATCACCGTTAGATAATAGAAAAATAAACATGTTGGCAATTGGAGTATTCATATAGACATCTACATGAAGTTTTGTCATACCAGCAACACTGAATCTTACCGGTTCTGTACTTGTTACATAGCCAAGAAAACCAAAATTATCAACTTGTAAACAGGTATTTGTTCCGTTAGGAATTGTAGTCATAGTGGCGCCAGACCAAGATGCTCTTATCATATTAAACCCAACAGGATCGGCGTAAATAGCAGGATTTCCTGTGAACATTGAAATCACATTTCCGGGATTTCGCGGTGGTGGTAGAGGTGAAGGTACAGGCGTTGGATAACTTGCTGTGAAAGTTGTAAACGCACTTCCAGCACCATATGGTCCATCGGCAGCTTGATTGGCCGTAATTGTTGAAGTTCCACCACCTACAATGTGTAATTGATTGCCATTAACAATGGTTGCAACATTTGTGTTACTACTTGTGTAAGAAAAGGCTCCAGCGCTATTTGATGTTGGTGGAGTTAAGGTAAAATCTGATGCGCCAACAGGTTGTGAGGGAACACTGAATACTCCTAATGTTGGTGGTTGAATCGTTGCAGGTCTATAAAAATAAACATTTGTTATAAAAAGTGTGGTATTATTTGGATTGAAAGTAACTGGAACTATCCATCTTAAGTTTGTTAAATCAACGCCGCCAGGTCCATTTGAGTAGGTGCTTAAATCTAAATCATAAGAGTTCCACGAACCTTGAGTTTTTGTGAATGGTACTTCTAGCTCTCTGTTACTTCCGTTAACGGCTTCCAATTTGATCTTAAAGGATACAAAATCTGGTGACCAAACGTCAATGTGTAAATGAGTCATCGCAGATACATTTAGAGTCATTGCTCCACTTGTAGAAATTCCTGAATAACTATGGGCAACATATTTTTTGACACTACTTAAGTCAAGAGGAAGCGTAACATCGCCGACAATTGTACTTCCGCCAAAACTGTCAAAAACAACTCCGGGTTGGTTGCTGTAAGCACTTCCATACTGAGAGAGTACATCCCAATTGTTTCTGGTAGGAGGATTTGATGGTCCTGAAACAGGTGTTTGTGATACTCCTATTGAAAAATTCAAAAAGAGCATAAAGATTAATAATTTTTTCATAATTGTTTGATTTTGTTTAGAATCAAACTTACAAGTTTAATGTTCTGATGAGTTGAACTCGCTGTGTATAAAAACTATACGAAGTTTATTTATTAATAAAATCATTGCTGAAGGGTTATGTTTGTTAAGTTTTTCTTACAAAAAATTTAAGGTTTTGTACATCAAAATACAGTATAGTTTGTTGTAATGTTGTATAAATGTATAGGTAAATAAAGTTGATATTTTTAAATTATATCGATGTAGTTGTTTGTTATTTAAAAAAATAACGTATTATTTATAGCTATCATAATAATTTATATTAAATTTTATTAATTATATAAAAATATTTTTATTTAAAAATTTTAATTATTTGTGAAATATCAATAGTAATACAGTTAAATATTTAAATTATTAATATTGGTTGTTAATGGTTTAAGTTGTATCGTTTAAAAATATTTAAATTAATTCAAAAAGAAGCCGTAGAAATAAGAACTCAACTAAATTTGTAAAAATTTAGGTTTATGCTATTGGTTCAAAACGTCTCATTTTCGTACTTAAAAGATAATACACTTTTTGATATAAATTTTTCCCTTGATAAAGGGAACATTCTTGCTGTTATAGGCGAAAGTGGTTGCGGAAAAAGTACGCTTTTGAAATTAGTTTATGGATTATATGATTTAGATGAAGGTCAAATTTTTTGGAAGGATACTGAAGTTTTGGGTCCGAAATATAATTTGATTCCGGGAATGGATTTTATGAAATATCTTGCTCAAGATTTTGATTTGATGCCTTACATCACTGTGGCTGAAAATATTGGAAAATATTTGTCAAATATCGATTCAGAAAAAAAATGGAATAGGGTAAGAGAACTTTTAGAACTGGTTGAAATGACCGATTTTTTTAATGTTAAAGCCAAAAATTTAAGCGGTGGACAAATGCAAAGAGTGGCTATAGCACGAGTTTTAGCATTAGAACCTGAAGTTTTACTACTCGACGAACCTTTTAGTCATATCGATAATTTTAGAAAAAATAATTTACGCAGAAAGTTGTTTGCCTACATAAAAGAAAAACAAATCACTTGTCTCGTCGCAACGCATGATAGTACTGATGTTTTGTCTTTTGCTGATCAAATAGTGGTGATGAAAGAGGGCAAAATTATTAACCATAATACCTCAAAGTCAGTTTATGAAAATCCTAAAAATAAATATACTGCTTCTCTTTTTGGTGAAGTGAATGAAGTAATTTTTGATAATAAATTGAGATATATTTATCCTCATCAATTCGAAGTCGTTGAAGAATCTAACTTAAAAGTTGAGGTTTTAAATTCCTATTTCAAGGGAAGTCATTATTTAATTGAAAGTCGATTTGAAAAGGATATTTTGTTTTTTGAAAATGAATCTGAAATTTTAAAAGGCTCACAGATTTTTCTAAAAATAAAATAGACCTTCAAATTTCTTCAAAGGTCTATTTAGTTTTCATTAGAAATTAATTTCTTAGTTTTTTAGGTACTTCTCTAAAAACTGATCTTGTTCCCAAAGTAAGTGTAAAATGTTTTCTTTAGCAGCATATCCGTGAGATTCTTTCGGTAATAATACCAATCTTGCTGGCGCTCCAAGTCCTTTTAAAGCTTGAAAATAACGTTCCGATTGTAATGTAAAAGTTCCTGGATTATTGTCAGCATCACCGTGCACTAAAAGCAATGGTGTTTTCATTTTTTCAGCATTCATAAACGGAGACATTTCATTATAAATTGCTGGAACATCCCAATAGTTTCTTTGTTCACTTTGAAATCCGAAAGGCGTTAAAGTTCTGTTGTATGCACCACTTCGTGCAATTCCGCAAGCAAATAAATTAGAATGCGACAACAAATTTGCAGTCATAAATGCTCCATATGAATGTCCACCAACGGCAACTTTTTTGGTATTGATATAACCCAATTTATCTACAGCATTGATGGCAGCTTCAGCATCATCAACGAGTTGTGTTATAAAAGTGTCATTAGGTTCGGTTGTACCTTCGCCAATTATTGGAAATGACGCATCGTCAAGAACAGCGTATCCTTTTGTAACCCAGTATACAAATGAACCATAATTTGGAAACGTAAATTCATTTGGATTTTTGTCGTTTTGGCCAGCAGAGTTTTTATCTTTAAATTCAGCTGGATAAGCCCAAATTAATAAAGGTAGTTTTTCTTTTTTAGTACGATCATAATTTGCCGGTAAATATAAAGTACCAGACAAGTCAACGCCATCTTTTCGTTTGTATCTAATTACTTCTTTATATACATTTTTAATGCTTTCGAATGGGTTTTTAAAAGTAGTAATCGGAGTTAATTTTCCTGATTTTATATTTCTAAAATAATAATTTGGATAATCGTTTTTAGACTGAATCATCACCAAAACATCACCTTTTTTGTAATCTTCAATAGACAGTAAATCTTCTTTTTTGTCTTTGATTTTTGAAGTATAAAGTCGTTTTGTTTTTAATGTCTTTAAATTGAATTCGTCGATGAAAGGAAATTGTCCTTCTTTGGTGTTTCCGTCTCCAATTAAGTATGCATTTCCGTTTTCTGTTGCAATTACGTATCTTCCAAATTCATTTTTTTTAGTTTCAAAATTCCCTGGATCAGAATAAATATCTTGTGAGTTTCTATCCGAAATTACTTTTGGAGTTTCGTTTGGATTTGAAGGATTTAGTAAATAAGTTTTAGTATTTCTAGTATCATACCAACTATCATATGCAATAGCGAAACTATCATTACCCCAAGAAATTCCTCCAAAACGATGTTGTGTCTTCATCATTGAACTTGCAGGTGAATTGAAAGGCGCATTCCATTGAAATACTTCATCTCTAAAATCAACTTTCTTTGATTGATCACCTTCATCTAAGGCTTCAACATACACTAAAGTTGCTGGTTTGTCAGCTCTCCAACTCATACTTCTTTTTCCTTTTCTAACTGATGAAAATCCTTTAGGCATAATTTCGGTTAGCGGAATTTCATTTACAACTTTGACTTCTTTTCCAGAAAGATCATAAACAATAGATTTTTGTGGAAAACGACTCATTGGCACAATATAAGAATAAGGCTTTTGAATTGTTGTTAGCATTAAATAATTGCCATCTGGCGAAAGACTTTCTCCTGCATAAATATCAGCTGATTTATATAAGGTTGCAGTTCCAGAAATTGATATTTTATATAATTCTGAAGTTACTAATGCATCAAAATTAGCTTCGTCATTTTTGTTTTTTAGCAAATCTTGATAAGTTCTATTTTGAGATTTTGACCCATCACTCACGGATACTGTTGGACCTTTTGGCAAATCTTTTTTCTCGTTAATTAGTGCTGGTCTATTTTTCGGCAATACTTTTGCTAATAACGTTTGATTGTCATTCATCCAATTATAAGGACTTCCTAAATTAGCATTTAAATTGTCAGCAGTTATTTTGTTTGCTTTTGCTGTAGCTACATCAATAATCCAAAGTTCTACACCTGAATTGGTGGTGTTGGTAAACGCAATTTTCTTTTCGTCTGGTGACCAAGAAATATTGGTTAATCTTGCATTTTGAGGAAGTCCAATCACTTGCGTTTCGTCTTTTGCAGCAATCTTTCTTATTTTCAAATTGTTTACATACGTAACTGTGCTAGAAATATTTGTTATCGGATTGATTCGTAAACCACCCAAACGCATCTCTTCTTGATTTAAATCATCTAATGTTTTGTAAGTATTTCTGTAGCTTAACAGCATGTATTCTTTTTTGGAATCCATACTTACAGTTGGAGCTCTTTCATAATCAGCTAACGCCAATATCTCAGCAGAAGGTTTTTGATAACTAAGATTTTCTTGTGCAATTGCAGTTGCAGATAATCCTAATAGGAATAACAAAATTAATCGTAATTTCATAAAATGTAGTTTAAGTGAAAATTAATTGGTCTAAAGTAAAACAAAGATGTTACATAATTACTTTGGTTAATGTTAAAAGTAGCGATAAAAAAAGCAGATGATTTTTAAGTTACTGTCTATTAATTTTATAATTTTATAAAAAATAAAGCTTGATGAAAAAAATATACTTTTTATTACTAATAACAACTTATGCATCGGCGCAATTAACTTGGTCACCTTTGCCCAATGCAGCAGTAAATACCAATGGGCAACGATTTGATGATGTGTTTTTTTTAAATGAAAATTTAGGATGGGCAGCTAACGGTTTTTACGCCGCGGTTTATAAAACCACAGATGGTGGTGCAACGTGGGTGCAACAACTTAATAATGCCATATTAGGAAGCAATAATTATTACAGAAATATTGAATTCATTGATGAAAATATTGGCTTTTTAGGAACTTTAAACGGCAGGTTTTATAAGACTCTTGATGGTGGTGCAACTTGGAATTTAGTACCTATTTCACCAAATCCTGCTGCCATTTGTGGTTTAGATTGTGTTGGTACAACAACAATTTACGGCTGTGGTGCTTATTTTTCGCCAGCTTATATGATAAAATCATCCGATGCAGGCGTCACTTGGCAATATACTGATATGAGTGCTTATGCCACTTCTTTAGTTGATGTTTTGTTTCTAGATATCAACACAGGATATGCAGCAGGAAACAATGCAAATGGAGCCGTAATTCTTAAAACAACCGATGGAGGTTCGACTTGGACAACTATTTATAACGGAACAATTCCAGGTGAATATGTGTGGAAATTACAAACCTTAGCAAGTAATCCAAATATTATTTTTGGTGCGGTTTCATCCGTTGCTCCAAATGATGGTAAACTAATTAAATCTACAGATGGTGGTGTAACATGGATTACGAAAATTGCACCCGATGTAGACATTCAAGCGGTTGGTTTTGTTGATGAAAATCACGGATGGATGGGCGGACATTCAACAGGTTTTTATGAAACTACTAATGGTGGTGATACTTGGATAAACACTAATGTGGGAAGTAATTTGAATCGTATTTTTGTTTTAAGTAATGATTTGGCTTACGCCTGCGGAACTACAATATATAAGATGACTAATAATTTAGCTATGAATCAATTTCAAGAGCAAGCACGCATACCATTGATTGTGAGAGTTGCACCTAATCCAATCAAAGATAAATTAATGATTGAAATAGATTTTAAAGGTGTTGACCATTTGATGTTGGGATTATACTCAAACACAGGTCAATTAATCAAGCAATTAACCTTAGATGAAATTAATGGTGCAACAACTAAAAAGTATACTTTCGATTTTCCTTATCCATCAGGAATCTATTTCATCAATTTACACACTAACACTGGAAGACAGTCGGTTAAAATTATTAAATAGTTTAATTTGAGAGTTTTAATTTGTTTTTATAAAATATTTTTATAATTTTATTCTGCTATAAACAAAAAACTAAAACATACTAATGGGAAAATTTGTAATCACAACAAGAAAAAATGGTGAGTTTCAATTCAATTTGAAAGCAGGTAACGGTCAAACAATTTTAGCAAGTGAAGGCTATACAACCAAAGCTGCTTGTCTGAATGGTATTGAATCCGTAAGAAAAAATTCGCAGGACGATGGTCGTTTTGATAGATTAGAAGCTAAAAGCGGGAAACCTTATTTTAATTTGAAAGCTGGAAACGGTCAAATAATTGGTAACAGCGAAATGTACGAAAGTGTTGCATCAAGAGATAACGGAATTGAATCAGTTAAAAAGAATGCTGCTGATGCAACAGTAGACGATCAATCGGAATAAGTTTTACTTGAAAAGTAATTTAAAAAACCAGTTTTGTACTGGTTTTTTTATTTTAGGGTAAGAAACACATTTGATAAAATCAAAATTTCTTGATATAAATGTGGCTGTTTTTTAAAAGATGACTAATTTTGTGCTACTAAAATTGATAAAAAGATAATACGATGTATAATTCAAAGATAATAGGATTAGGGCATTATGTTCCTGATAATGTAGTTACAAATGAAGATTTGTCTAAAATAATGGACACAACCGATGAGTGGATTCAAGAACGAACTGGTATAAAAGAACGTCGTCACATTATTAAAGGTGAAGACACAACAACTTCAATGGGAGTTAAGGCTGCTAAAATTGCAATTGAGCGTTCAGGTGTTGCTGCCGAAGATATTGATTTTATTGTATTTGCAACCATTTCACCAGATTATTATTTTCCTGGTCCAGGTGTTGCTTTACAACAAGAATTAGGATTAAAAACTGTTGGCGCTCTTGATATTAGAAATCAATGTTCCGGATTTGTTTATGCACTTTCTGTTGCAGATCAGTTTATAAAAACTGGAATGTACAAAAATATTTTAGTAGTTGCCTCTGAGCTTCAATCAATTGGTTTAGATATGACTGATAGAGGTCGAAGTGTTTCTGTTATTTTTGGAGATGGAGCTGGAGCAGTAATGCTTTCAAGAGAAGAAGATACAACCAAAGGAGTGCTTTCTACGCATTTACATTCAGAAGGTCAACACGCTAAAGAATTGGCGGTTTTAGCTCCAGGTATGGGCGGAAGATGGATAACCGATATCATCGCAGATAATAATCCTGATGACGAAAGTTATTTCCCACACATGAACGGACAATTTGTTTTCAAAAATGCGGTCGTTCGTTTTAGTGAAGTAATCAACGAAGGTTTACAAGCTAATAATCTGCAAGTTTCCGACATTGATATGTTGATTCCGCATCAAGCTAACTTGAGAATATCGCAATTCATTCAACAAAAATTTAACTTGTCAGACGATCAGGTTTTTAATAATATTCAAAAATACGGAAACACAACTGCAGCGTCTATTCCGATAGCTTTATCTGAAGCTTGGGAACAAGGAAAAATAAAAGAAGGTGATACCGTTGTTTTAGCTGCTTTCGGAAGCGGATTTACTTGGGCTAGCGCCATAATTAAATGGTAATTTACTAAATTTTTAGAAACAAAAAATCCCGAATTGCACTTCGGGATTTTTTTTAGTTCAAATGTAATTTGAATTAAATAGGCTATTTTTTGTTGGGGCAAAAAGGCGCTTATGTCGAATTCTATTTTTAGTTAGGTTTAATCTAAAATCATTGTTTTACCGATTGATTACCGATTTTGACTTCACAAAGATTATAATAAAAAACGATAAAATGCAAATAAAATCGTTGAAATGCATTTATTTAATTTTATTATGTATTATTTCTTACAAATATTACTAATTCATTTCGCTAATTTCCAATTTTAAATAAAAAAACCGCTCCAAAATTTTTAAAAACTTTTTCTAATTATATTCTATCTTTGCAACCTTAAAAAAATAATAAAATGACTTTACAACAAATCTTGACTCCAGCAATTATTGAAGCAATTCAAAATCAATTCGATACCACTATCGACAAAATTGAGTTTCAAGCTACAAGGAAGGATTTTGAAGGCGATATTACGATGGTAATCTTTCCTCTTCTTAAAGTCATCAAAGGAAATCCTGTTGAAATCGGTACAAAAATTGGAAATCATTTAGTTGAAAATTTAGACGTAGTTGAAAAATTCAACGTAGTGGCGGGATTTCTAAATATCGTTATCTCTGATGCATATTACTTAAATTTTTTCAACGAAATAAAACTCGATACTTCGTTCGGATTTGTTGAAGTATCTCCAAATTCAAAAGCGGTAATGGTTGAATATTCTTCGCCTAATACCAATAAGCCTTTGCATCTTGGTCACGTTCGAAATAATTTATTAGGTTATTCTGTTGCCGAAATAGTAAAAGCTTCGGGAAAGAAAGTTTACAAAACCCAAATCATCAACGATAGAGGAATTCACATCTGTAAATCGATGTTGGCTTGGCAGAAATATGGCAACGGTCAAACTCCAGAAACATCAGGTTTAAAAGGAGATAAATTGGTTGGAAATTTTTATGTTGCTTTTGATAAAGAGTATAAAGTTCAAATTAATGAACTTATGACTCAAGGTAAAACGGAGGAAGAAGCCAAAAAACAAGCGCCAATTATTTTAGAAGCACAACAAATGCTACTAGACTGGGAAGCAGGAAAACCAGAAGTTATCGAACTTTGGAAAACTATGAACCAATGGGTTTATGATGGTTTTGCTCAAACCTATAAAAGTTTAGGTGTCGATTTTGATAGCTATTATTATGAATCAAATACTTATTTATTAGGAAAAGAGGTAGTTCAGTTCGGATTAGAAAAAGGAATTTTCGAGAAAGATGCAGATGGTTCGGTGTGGATTGATTTAACGCCTGATGGTTTAGATAGAAAAATCGTACTTCGTTCAGACGGAACTGCGGTTTACATGACGCAAGATATCGGTACAGCAATTCAACGTGTGAAAGATTTTCCAGATGTTGGTGGAATGGTTTATACTGTTGGTAATGAGCAAGATTATCATTTTAAAGTGTTGTTTTTAATTCTGAAAAAATTAGGATTTGAATGGGCTGAAAATTTATATCATTTATCTTACGGAATGGTAGAATTACCTACGGGAAAAATGAAATCACGTGAAGGAACAGTCGTTGACGCTGATGATTTAATGCAAGAAATGACTGCAACTGCACAATCAATTTCAGAAGCACTAGGAAAATTAGAAGGTTATTCCGATGATGAAAAAGCTAAATTATATAATACGATTGGTCTTGGAGCCTTAAAATATTATATGCTAAAAGTTGATCCTAAAAAGCAAATGATGTTCAATCCAGAAGAATCTGTCGATTTCGCCGGAAATACTGGACCATTCATTCAATATACTTATGCAAGAATTCAATCTATTTTACGTAAAGCAGATTTTGATACCACACAATCGGTTACGATTGATTTGCATCCAAAGGAAAAAGAATTAATCAAGCAAATTCAACTTTTTCCCGAAGTAATTCAAGATGCGGCTAAAAATCATAGTCCGGCATTAGTTGCCAATTATACTTATGATTTAGTAAAAGAATTTAATTCCTTTTACCAAAATGTTTCTATCCTTGGCGAAGAAGACCAAGACAAAAAAGTTTTCAGAGTTCAATTATCTAAGAAAGTTGCCGACAATATAAAATCAGCCTTTCAATTGTTAGGTATTGAAGTTCCTGAAAGAATGTAAATATTTACTAATTGTAAGTATTTGTTTTTTTGTATCGTTATTTAAAGTAATAATTTAATACTAAAAATCATTTAGTTACGTTCTACTTTTACCTAATCATGAAACTAGAAAGTATGAAAACATTTAAATTAATTCCAGTACTACTTTGCATTTTTATGCTGAATGTAGCATCAATGTGCAGTAAAGATGATGACAATTCGTCTTCAAGCAATACTCATCTTAACAATGTTATGAATACAGTTTCATCAGGAACATGGAAAATTACACTTTATAATGATTCAGGTACAATAAAGACAAGTAACTACTCTGGATATAATTTTACTTTCGGTTCTGGAAATGCATTATCTGCATCAAATGGTACAAATTTTAATACTGGAATATGGTCTGTTGCTGATTCAAATAGTAATGATGATTCAATTGACGATTTAGATTTAGTTATTAACTTTAATTCTCCAGCCAATTTTGCAGAGCTTACCGATGATTGGGATATTGTAACTTATAGTGCTTCAAAAATTGAGTTGAGAGATGTTAGCGGTGGTAATGGTGGAACCGACTTGTTAACTTTCCAAAAAAATTGATTTTATCAATAGTATACTATTTAAAAACCATTCATCAATTGAGTGGTTTTTTTCTTTGTAATACTTTCATACTTCAAATTCAAATGCTTAAATTTGCATTTCATTTTTAGAAACACCAAAGAATTATGTTCAATAATTTAAGCGATAAATTAGATAAAGCATTCCATATCCTTAAAGGACACGGAAAAATTACCGAAGTAAACGTTGCCGAAACCCTTAAAGAAGTGCGTCGTGCTTTGCTTGATGCCGACGTAAACTTTAAAATTGCTAAAGATTTTACTACCTCCGTAAAAGAAAAAGCAATGGGTCAAAATGTATTAACTACATTAGAACCAGGCCAATTAATGGTGAAATTGGTTAAAGACGAATTAACCGAATTAATGGGTGGTGATGCTGCTGGAATCAACCTTTCAGGAAATCCAACTGTGATTTTGATGTCAGGTTTACAAGGTTCTGGTAAAACCACGTTTTCTGGTAAATTAGCTAATTATCTAAAAACTAAAAAGAACAAAAAACCACTTTTAGTAGCTTGTGATATTTATCGTCCTGCGGCGATCAATCAATTGCACGTTGTTGGAGATCAAATAGGTGTAGAAGTATATTCTGAACCAGAAAATAAAAATCCAGTTGATATTTCTTTAAAAGCTATTGCTTATGCTAAGGCAAATGGATTCAATGTAGTAATTGTCGATACAGCAGGTCGTTTGGCAGTTGATGAAGAAATGATGACCGAAATTGCTAATGTCCACAAAGCAATTCAACCACAAGAAACGTTATTTGTTGTTGATGCTATGACCGGACAAGATGCTGTAAATACAGCAAAAGCATTCAACGATAGGCTAAATTTTGATGGTGTAATTCTTACTAAATTAGATGGTGATACTCGTGGTGGAGCTGCAATTACAATTAAATCTGTTGTAAATAAACCAATTAAATTTATTGGTACTGGTGAAAAAATGGATGCTATTGATGTATTTTATCCTTCACGTATGGCGGATAGAATTCTTGGAATGGGAGACGTTGTTTCGCTTGTAGAAAGAGCTCAAGAGCAGTATGATGAGGAAGAAGCAAGAAAAATCCAGAAAAAAATTGCTAAAAATGAGTTTGGTTTTGATGATTTCTTAGCTCAAATTCAGCAGATTAAAAAAATGGGTAGTATGAAAGACTTAGTCGGAATGATACCTGGAGCTGGAAAAGCAATGAAAGACGTTGAAATTGAAGATGATGCATTTAAACATATAGAAGCCATCATTCATTCAATGACTCCAATAGAACGTAGTAAACCATCGATCATCGATATGAAAAGAAAAACTAGAATCGCAAAAGGTTCTGGTAGAAAAATTGAAGAGGTTAATCAATTGATGAAACAATTTGATCAGATGAGCAAAATGATGAAGATGATGCAAGGTCCAGGCGGAAAAAATATGATGCGAATGATGGGCGGAATGAAAGGAATGAGATAATGTAAAGACGCGATTTATCGCGTTTTTTTTATAGATATAATTACTAAAATACTCAACGTAATCTGGTGTAAATCAGATTAAAACAACACAACTACAATGACAATTTTAGACGGAAAAAAAGTATCAGAAGACATCAAAAATGAAATCGCTGCCGAAGTTCAAAAGATGAAAGACAATAGCGAAAAAGTACCGCATTTAGCAGCAATAATCGTCGGAAATGACGGTGCAAGTTTGACTTATGTTGGCAGTAAAGTAAAGGCTTGCGAACGCGTTGGATTTGAATCAACATTGATAAAAATGCCAAGTACAACTTCAGAAACTGAATTACTAAAGAAGATTAAAGAACTCAATTTGAACGATGATATCGATGGTTTCATTGTGCAACTTCCTTTGCCTAAACAAATTGATACACAACAAATTATCAATGCCATTGACCCGAGCAAAGATGTTGATGGTTTTCATCCCGAGAATTTCGGAAAAATGGCTTTAGATATGAGTACGTTTATTCCTGCAACACCGTTTGGAATATTAGAACTTTTAGAACGATACAATGTCGATACAGAAGGAAAACACACTGTAGTTATCGGAAGAAGTCACATCGTTGGAAGACCAATGAGCATTTTAATGGGAAGAAAAGGATTTCCCGGAAATTCTACTGTCACTTTAACTCATAGTCATACAAAAAATATTAATCAAATCACTTCTCAAGCCGATATTATTATTACAGCCTTAGGTGTTCCTAATTATCTAAAAGCCGAAATGATTAAAGATGATGCCGTAATTATTGATGTGGGTATCACAAGAGTAATTGATGAATCAACCGAAAAAGGATACCGCATTACAGGTGATGTTGATTATGAAAATGTTTCTAAAAAAGCTTCTTTTATTACGCCAGTTCCGGGTGGAGTTGGACCAATGACTATTGCAATGTTGTTAAAAAATACGCTTTTGGCAAGAGAGCAAAAACGTTTAAAAAAATAAAATGAATATTATTGTTGCTTCTAAAAATCAGTTGTCAGTAGTAAGAGATTTAGCTTATAAAATATGGCCAGATGCTTATAAAAAAATACTTTCTACAGAGCAATTAAATTATATGTTGGAGCTGATTTATAACATCGATTCTTTAGAAAAACAACTTCATAATGGTCACGTATTTCTTTTAGTTGAAGATGATAATGGTTTCATTGGTTTTGCGTCATATGAATTAAATTGTAATAATTCGAACAAAACTAAACTTCAAAAAATATATGTTTTACCCGAAATTCAAGGACGAGGCGTTGGCAGATTTTTAATTGATTACATTTTAAAGAAAGTTGAAGAAGCTCAAAATACAGCCTTGTTTTTAAATGTAAATAAATTTAACAAAGCAAAAGATTTTTATGAAAACTATGGTTTTCAAATCATTAAAGAAGAAGTAATCGACATTGGAAGTAATTACGTAATGGACGATTATGTAATGGAAAAAACACTTTAAAAATATATCCAACTGAAAAGTTGGATATTTTTTTAGTTTCTATTTCTAAAATCTCTTCTAGGTGACGTTGCACTTCTTGGCGTAACCTTTGGTAGACTTGCTTCTTCCGTTTTGCTTGATGGTTCGATTAGTTGATTTAGTTGAGTTATTTCTGCCTCAGTAAGTTCACGATATCTTCCTAGTGGTACGTCAAGTGAAATATTGATGATTCTTGTTCTTTTTAAGGCAGTTACTTCATAGTCAAGATATTCACACATTCTACGAATTTGGCGATTTAATCCTTGAGTTAAAATAATTCGAAAGACATATTTGCTAACTTGTTCTACTTTGCATTTTCTAGTGACCGTTTCTAGAATCGGAATTCCATTGGCCATTCTTTCTATAAATCGATCGGTAATTGGTCGGTTTACTGTTACGATATATTCTTTTTCGTGATTGTTTCTAGCTCTTAAGATTTTATTTACAATATCGCCGTCGTTTGTCATAAAAATCAAACCTTCACTGGCTTTATCCAATCGTCCGATAGGGAAAATGCGTTCTAGATAATTGATGTAGTCTACAATATTGTCACGAACTTCAAGATTTGTTGTGCACTCGATTCCTGGTGGTTTATTGAAAGCCAAATACACACGTTTTTTATTAGATTCTCTAATAAGTTTTCCATCAACTCTAACTTCGTCGTTGGGAGCAATTTTGGTTCCCATTTCTGGAACAATACCATTAATAGTTACTCGTCCTTGATCGATGAGTTTGTCAGCTTCACGTCGAGAGCAAAATCCAGTTTCAGATAAAAATTTGTTGATGCGTGTTAGGTTCTCTTCCATAGGGCAAAGATAGGATATTTTTCAGTTTGAAGATTTGAGATACTTTTTAAAAATTCAGTAACCAATAAAATTATTTCTGAACAAAATCAACAATAGTTTGATACAAATAAGCATCGTGCAAACTGTGTCCTAGTCCTTTAGTTTCAATAAATTGTGCTTTTTTCCAAGCTTCTGATAATTTTTTTCCTTCTTCAAATAAAACCACTTTATCGTCAATATCGTGTGCTATAATTCCGGCTATAGTGCTATCTTTCAAAAATTTAGAAGCTGAAAATTCTTCGACAGTTATATTAAAGCGTTCTTTAACATAAGCTACTAGTGATTGGTGAATACGCTTGTTAAGACTTAATAATTTGATATAATTATCCAAAATCACTTTAAAATCAGATGGCGCTCCCAACAAAATTATTTTTTCAAAATTATGATTGTAATGTGCTTGAAAAAAAGCTACTGCATTTCCTCCAATCGAATGTCCAATTGCAATTTTAGGATTATACTTTTGAACCACTTGGTCAATGAATTCAGCATATATAGGAACATTAAATTCCTTTCCACTGCTTTTACCGTGAGCTGGACCATCAATTGCAATTATTGTTTTTCCAGTTTTTTTCAAATGAGATAATAATTTTTTCCATCTTGAAGCATTACTTTCCCATCCATGAATAAGTAGAATAATGTCTTCGTTTCCTTTCCATATATAGGTTTGAAATTGATGCTCTTTAAAGCTGTGACTAAGATGTTCAGCCTTAAGTAATGTTTTCGGAATTTTTGGTTCTTGAATTCTTCCTTTTCTAGGTTGGCTAAAAAGTTTATATGCCAAAGCCGATGCTTTTTTAGGAGCAATAAAACTGAGTAGGTTAACATATAACCCAACACTTTTTACTATAACAAATTGAATCATTTTTATATAAAAAAATCCCGAGGTTAGTCGGGATTTAAGGTATTACATTTTTTCAAATATTTTTTCCATTTTTTCTCTTTCTTCATCGGCCAAAGAAGCATCAACTAAAATTCTTCCTGAATGCTCATCAGTAATGATTTTTTTTCTAGAAGCGATTTCAACTTGCGTTTGTGGCGGAATAGTAAAGAAAGATCCTGCAGAAGCACCACGTTCGATAGAAACAACTGCTAAACCATTTCTTACGCTTGAACGAATTCTTTTGTAAGCAGCTAATAAACGTTCTTCGATTTGACTTTCATATTCTGCTGATTTTTCAGATAAGAATGCTTCTTCTTTCTGAGTTTCAGCCATAATATCATTTAATTCTGCTTTTTTATGTTTTAAGTGTGTAGTTTTTTGTTCTAATCTTTCTTTAGAATTAGAAACTACTTCTTTTTTGTGTTCGATTGAAGCTTTCAATTCTTTGATTTGCTTTTCAGCTAATTGAATTTCAAGTTCTTGAAACTCTACTTCTTTAGTCAAAGAGTTAAATTCTCTATTGTTACGAACATCTTTTTGTTGTTCTGTATATTTTTTGATTGCTGCTTGATGATTTTCAATAGCATTCTTTTTAGCTTTAATACTATCTTCTATAGACACTAAATCGCTTTGTAGTTTTTCTAAACGAGTAGTCAAACCTGCTACTTCATCTTCAAGATCTTCAACTTCTAAAGGTAATTCACCTCTTACGTTTCTGATTTCGTCAATTCTAGTATCGATTATTTGTAAATCGTAAAGCGCTCTTAATTTTTCTTCAACGCTCAATTCTTTTGTAGTAGCCATATTTTATAAGTACTTAACTGGATTTGTATTTTCTTCTGATAAAACGATCCTTCCTAGCGGCAAGGAGAGTGCAAAATTAGTAATTTTTTCTTTAAGAAAATCAACAATATAATTTTTTGTATATCTTTCACTCTCAAAGTGTCCGATATCAGCTAAAACTATTTGATTTTCAGATTCATAGAAGTTGTGGTATTTCAAATCAGATGTTAAAAATACGTCAGCATTAGCTTGAATTGCGTGCTTTATTGCAAAACTTCCTGAACCTCCAAGAACAGCTACCTTAGTTACTTGTCTTTCTAATAGTTGCGAATGTCGAATTCCACCACACAACATCTTCTCTTTTACGAAGTTTAAAAAGTCAATTTCACCCATCGGATTTTCTAATTCACCAATCATTCCTAAACCAATATTTTGATGTGAATTTTGTAAATCATAAATTTCATAAGCAACTTCTTCATAAAGATGATTTGCAAAAAGGGCTTTTAAAATGTTGCTTTGCAAATGTTTTTCAAAAGTTACTTCTATTTTAATTTCTTGTGCTGCTACAAATTCTAATCGTTCACCAATTTGGGGATTACTATATTCGTTTCCTTTATAAGTGCCAGTTCCTTGTGAATTAAAACTACAATCTTCATAATTTCCTATTTTTCCCGCACCTGCTTGAAATAGCGCATTACGAACTTTTTCGGCATTTTCAGGAACGGTATAAGTAACTAATTTTTGGATAAAGTTTTGTTTCGGAACCAAAATTTTGGTGTTCTTCAATCCTAAAGCATCACAAAAAATCTTATTAACGCCTTCTTTGTGGTTGTCTAAAGCAGTATGAACTGCATAAATCGCCACATCATTTTTAATGGCTTTTAAAACGGCACGCTCCACATAATTTTTTCCGGTTATTTTTTTTAATCCTGAAAATAAAATAGGATGGAAGCACACTACCAAATTGCATTTTTTATCGATTGCTTCGTTAATAACACTTTCTAGAGCATCGTGGCAAACCAACACACCAGTTACATCATCGTTTTGATTTCCGACCAATAATCCTACATTATCAAAATCTTCAGCATAAGCCAAAGGAGCCATTTCTTCTAGGATATTGAGTATTTCTTTTATTTTCATAATTACCTATAATACGTTCTAATCAAGTACTCCATTCGTTGAGCGTTTCTTTAATTGTCCAAACACCATTATTGTTTTCAAATAAGAAAAAGCAACCCGAATTGTGTTCAATACTTCGGTAAAAAGCTACTTTAACTAAACAATATTTTTGTGCAAAATACATTGGTTTACTAACAATCATTAATCGTTGATTATTATCGTTGAATCTATCGGAGACTTTTTGGAATTCTTCTAAACTTAAACAATTGTTGACTTTACTTTTCAAATATTGGTTTTGATTTGTAAAAAGTAGCTCTAGTTCTTTAGACCAACTTTCGTTCAATTGGATGTTGATCTGATTTTTAATTTCAGTTGCATTCTTTTTTAACAAATCATTTTTGGCAATGACTTCAAGTGTTTCTTCATTGTTCGGAGCTTTGTTGCAGTAGAAACTCAGTAATTGCAATCGGTTTTTCACGATTACTTTTTCGTTGGCATAATATTTAGATAAAAGTACTTTTAAAACCGCAACATCTTTATTTTCTTGGCTAAATCCAATTTGAAAGAAAAACGCAAAAGCAAAAAGTAATTTAAAACCTTGGGTCATTTTGTAAAAATTAATTTCTATTCAAAGATAAAAAATTATACTTTCGTACTATGATTATTTTAAGGTATTTACTTTTTCCATTTTCTATTCTATACGGATTAATTACTTCTTTTCGTAATGTTCTGTTTGATGTAGGGATTTTGAAATCTTATTCATTTGATATCCCAATTATTGCTGTTGGAAATCTCAGTGTTGGTGGCACAGGAAAAACACCTCAAATTGAATATTTGATTCGTTTATTAGCTCCTAATTATAAAATTGCAACATTGAGTAGAGGTTATAAAAGAAAATCTAAGGGTTTTGTTTTAGCAGATTCGCAATCAAATGCCGAAATCTTGGGTGATGAACCTTTTCAAATGCATCAAAAGTTTCCCGAAATTACTGTTGCCGTTGATGCAAATAGAAAAAACGGAATTGAACAATTGTTACAACTTAAAGACAAGCCAGATGTTATCTTGTTAGACGATGCCTTTCAACATCGCAAAGTAAAAGCAGGTTTTTATATAGTTTTGACTACCTATAATGACTTATTTTGCAATGATTACCTACTTCCAACAGGAAATCTTAGAGAAAGTAGGAGTGGAGCCAATCGTGCAAATATGATAATTGTCACTAAATGTCCCAAAGATTTATCGGAACTTGCTCAAGAAAATATTAGAAAACAAATAGGTTTAGATAAGCCGGTATTTTTTTGTTTTATTGATTATGATTCAAAGGTTTACAACGAATTTGAAACAAAAGCAATTGCTGAAATTGAAGCTGTTGATAAATTACTATTAGCAGGAATTGCAAAACCCGAACCCTTTTTTGCATATTTGCAGGCTGAAAAAAATGTAAAATTGGTATATCCAGATCATCATAATTTTTCAGAAAATGATATTCAAGAAATAACAAACAAAGCAAACAATAAGTTAATCATCACAACCGAAAAGGATTACGTTAGATTGAAAAATCAGAATTTGAAATCACTTTTTTATTTACCTATTAAAAGTAGTTTCATTTCTAAAGGTGATGATTTTAACAAAATAATTTTAAATTATGTGGGAACAAGTACAAGAAACCGTTAGTTATATCAAAGAAAAAACAGGTTTCACACCAGAATATGGGGTAATATTAGGATCAGGATTAGGAAGTTTTACCGATGATATTGAAATAGCGTTTACATTACCTTATAATGAAATTCCAAATTTTCCAGTTTCTACAGTTGAAGGACACAAAGGTGCTTTGGTTTTTGGTACGATTGGAGATAAAAATGTTGTTGCAATGCAAGGAAGATTTCATTTTTATGAAGGTTACGATATGAAACAAGTAACGTTTCCAGTTAGAGTTATGAACTATTTAGGTGTTACAAAATTGATAGTTTCTAATGCTTCTGGTGGTGTTAATCCGAATTATGAAGTAGGTTCAATTGTTTTGATAAAAGATCACATTAATATGATGCCCGAACATCCGTTACGTGGAAAAAATGACGAACGTTTTGGTCCAAGATTTGTGAATATGAGCGAACCTTATAGCTTAAAAATGATTGCAAAAGCAAGAGAAATTGCAAAACAAGCCAATATCGAAGTAGTCGATGGTGTTTACATGGGATTGCAAGGTCCAACATTCGAAACTTTATCAGAATATAGAATGGTAAAAAATATTGGCGCCGATTGTGTAGGAATGTCAACGGTTCCTGAAGTAATTGTTGCACGTCATATGGATTTAGAAACTTTCGGATTGTCAGTAATAACAGATATGGGTGATGAAGAAAACATTGAAGAAGTTAACCACGAAGAGGTTTTAAAAGCGGCCCAAAAAGCCGAACCAAGCGTAAGATTGATAATTAAAGAATTGATAAAACAATATTAAAAAGAAAGACGTTAGAAATAACGTCTTTTTTTATAACAAATGCTCCGCGATTATTTTGTAAAACTGCTCTGGATTGAACGGTTTAGTTATTACATCATTCATACCATAAGAAAGTAGCATTTCTCTATTTTCATTTAGTGAAATTGCGGTTAGCGCAATAATCGGTATTTCGTTATTGAATTCTCTAATTTGTTGTGTGGCAATCGTTCCGTTTATTCCAGGTAAATGCACGTCCATTAATACCAAGTCGTAGTCGTTTTTTTCCTTTAAATAAGTAACACTGTCTTCGCCATTATCTACAATTTTGCAAAACATACCTTTATTTTCAATCATTTTCTTGGTTATCATTTGATTGATTTTGTTGTCTTCAACTAGTAGTATTTTTTTGTTTTCAATGGCAACATTATCTATTTGTTGTTCTTTGATAACTAGTACTTCATTCTCACCAATTACAAAAGGTAGCGAAAATGAAAACGTTGTACCAAGTCCGACTTTACTATTGATTTGAATAGAACCACCGAGCAATTCAATAAGTCTTTTTACAATCGCTAAACCAAGTCCGGTTCCACCATATTTTCTATTAATTTCAATAGAACCTTGAGAAAAACTTTCAAATATTTCACTTTGTTTATCCTCAGGAATTCCAATACCATTATCAGATACTTTGAATTGAATTAGCACGCTTTTTTCCTCGACATTTTCAATTTTTGCTATCAGTTTAACGTAACCATTTTTAGTAAATTTTAAAGAGTTACTAATTAAATTAATAAAAATTTGCGAAAGTTTTGTTGGGTCACATATTAGATTATCAGGAATGGTTTCTTCGATTTCTAAAATGAAAGTGTTGTTATTCTCGTGTGCAATTTCTTTAAAAGATTTTTGGATATTAGAAAGTTGCAATTTCAAATCGCTATTGATTTGCTCGATAGGAATTTTTTCTGATTCGATTCTATTAATTTCCAAAATGTCATTTATGAAAGTAATCAAGTAGTTACCTGAAAATTTCAAAGAATTAAGGTAATTCAATTGGCTGTCTTTTGGGTTTTCCTCAAGCAAAAGATGTGTTATACCATTGATAGCATTAAGTGGTGTTCTTAATTCGTGACTAACTGTCGATAGAAATTCAGAACGTGCTCTACTTGCTTTTTCTGCATTTTCTTTAGCAATTTCAAGTTCGTTATTCTTTTCTTTCAACAAAGCATTTGATTGCGTTCTTAGAATGTTGTTTTTGTACAGTGATAAACTTAAAAGGGATAATATTGAAATTAACGCAATGGCTAAAATGCTTATCAATTTGGCAAAAGTATTAGCTTTCTCCTGATTTTTGGTATCCTTATCAATTTGTTCAATAAGTTTTAATTTTTCTGAATCCTTGAAGGTTACAAAATCGTTGGTTCTTATTTTTTGTTCATTTTCTGATAGAAAACTATCTTTTAACCTTAGGTATTGTTTTAACAAAAAGTGGGATTTTTCAATATCTATAGATTTTTCGTAGCATTCGCTTAAAGCAAGTACAATATTCGCCTTTTGTTCTAGATTGTTTTCATTTAATTCTAATGCTCTGTTGAAATAATTAACAGCTAAGTTGTATCTTTTTTTTGTAAATTCTATCGTACCAATTTGATAAAGTGCTTCCGCTTTGGTTTTGTAACGATCATTTGAATTTTCATTTAAGATTAATTTTTCAAACATCAACATGGCTTGATTTATTTGTCCTTTTTCTTTATAGACTATTCCTTTTTGAAGGCTAAGTAATTCATTAGCATCGGTAATTTTGATGTTTTCATAAATTGCTTCTGCTGTGTTAAAGTTTTTTTCGGCTTTAGATAAATCATTTTTATTTAAGTAACACACTCCTAAACTGTAATGCGCTAAAGCTTGTTGAGAAGAGAAAGGTAAAGTCGTATAGATGGCAATACTTTTTACGAAAACATCTATGGCATCATCTATTTTTTTTAACTCTAAATAAATGATTCCCAAGTTAGAATAACTATCGGCAATTGATTTTTGATTATTGATTTTATTAGCAAAGTCAATTGCTTTTTGCGAGTACATCAAACAATTTCTATAGTTGCCATTTTTTTTATTGAATTTAACTAATTCAATATAATAGTTTGTACTATCAATTTTATCCGCTTGTTTCTTTTGAGAAAGCGAGAGTATAGGCAGAAAAAAAAGTAATATAAAAATATACTTCATAGGTAGTCTTAACCATTATTAACGACAACCAAAGTAAAGAAATTATTTTTGAATATAAAATATTAGATCAATTATTCTCGATGAATAACCAATTTCGTTGTCATACCAACCCACAACTTTCACCATTTTGTCAATTACCGAGGTAAGTTGAGCGTCAAAAAGGCAAGAATTTCTATTTCCGATGATGTCTACTGAAACGATTGAATCTTCGGTGTAGTCTAGAATTCCTTTTAAACTGGTTTGTGATGCTTTGAGAAATGCTTCATTGATTTCTTGAATGGTTACCGCTCTTTTTACGTTAAAAGTGATATCGGTCAAAGAACCATCTGGAACTGGAACTCTGATACCACAGCCACCAATTTTTCCTTCCATTTCTGGAAATATCTTTGTCAAAGCTTTGGCTGCTCCAGTTGTAGTGGGCACAATAGATTGGCTAGCACCACGAGCACGTCGCAGGTCTTTATGAGGTTGGTCGTGTAAACTCTGGTCGGTTGTATAAGAATGAACTGTTGTAATGTAAGCTTGTTCTATACCACACAAATCGTTAATTACTTTAATCATTGGTGCAGCATTGTTGGTAGTACAACTAGCATTAGAAACGATAATTTCACTACCGTCAAGTATGGTTTCATTTACACCAAGAACAACTGTTTTTATTTCTGGAACTTCCGATGGAGCTGAAAGTATTACTTTTTTTGCACCCGAAATTATATGTGCGTTGATTTCGTCAAATGTTTTGAATTTACCTGTTGATTCAATAACAATGTCAATACCATCCCAATTAAGATTTGAGATTTGTTTTTGATGGAAAAATAAATAGGATTTTCCATCAACAATAATAGCATTTTCGTTAAAAGAAACCGAATAGGGTAAAACACCGTGAATGCTATCATACTTTACTAAATGTGCCATCGTTCTATTATCAGCAATATCATTGATGGCAACTACTTCAATAGTTGGGTGATTGATCAATAATCTAAACAGATTTCTACCAATTCTTCCGAAACCATTTATGGCAATTTTTGTTTTATTCATTGGGTTCAATATGTATCAAAACGTGACCTAATTGTGGTATTTCTTCACGTAAAGTGTCTTTTAAATTATGAGAAATGTCGTGACCTTCTTTTACTGTAATTTTAGCGTCAACCACAGCGTGAAGATCAACGTGGTATTTCATTCCGGCTTTTCTAATAAAACATTTTTCGGTTGTAATTACACCTTTCACTTGTTGCGAAACTATTCTAATTTCTTCGATTAATTCATCATATAAATGTTCGTCCATAATCTCGCCAAGCGCAGGTCTGAAAATGAGGTAACTGTTATATAAAATAAAACCTGATGCAAAAAGTGCTGCCCAATCGTCTGCCGATTCATATCCTTTTCCTAAAAATAAGGCTATTGAAATTCCGATAAATGCAGCAACCGATGTTATGGCATCACTGCGATGGTGCCAGGCATCGGCTTTTAAGGATGAACTGTTAGTTTCAATACTTTTTTTCATCACCAACTGAAAAGAGATTTCCTTCCAAATGATGATTATCCCAAGTACTATTAAGGTCCAAGCTTTCGGTAAATCGTGCGGTGTTCCAATGTTTAAAATACTTTCGTAGGCAATTATTGTTGCTGAGGTGATCAAAAATCCAACGACAATAAAAGTGATCAATGGTTCCGCGCGACCGTGTCCGTAAGGATGATTATCATCAGCTGGTTTATTCGAATATTTTATTCCGAATAATACTAAAAATGATGAAAAAATATCGGTAGTAGATTCTATAGCATCAGCAATCAAAGCATAAGAATTTCCGAAAAAACCTGCTAAACCTTTTACAAGAGCTAAAGCAGCATTGCCTATTAAACTAAAATAGGTCGCATTAATTGCAGCTTGTTGATTAGCTAAATCTCTAGGCATTTCCAATTATAAAATGTGTTTTTCCGCGTGATAAGAAGAACGAACTAACGCACCACTTTCTACGTGACGAAATCCCATTTCTTTGCCTAACTTTTCGTATTTTTCAAATTGCTCTGGAGTGATAAATTCTTTAACTGGCAAATGTTTTTTGCTTGGTTGCAAGTATTGACCAATAGTGATGATGTCAACATTTTGATTTCGAATGTCTTGCATCGTTTCAATAACTTCGGCTTCTGTCTCGCCCAAACCTAACATAATTCCTGATTTGGTTCTTTTAATACCTTTTTCTTTAAGATATCTTAAAACTTCTAGACTTTTGTCATATTTAGCTTGAATTCGTACTTCGCGAGTTAATCTTCTTACGGTTTCCATATTGTGAGAAACAACTTCAGGATTTGCTTCAACGATACGGTCAATATTTCTTGTGTTTCCTTGAAAATCAGGAATCAAAGTTTCTAATGTTGTATTCGGATTCATTCGTCTTATGGCTTGAACGGTTTCTAACCAAATAATAGAACCCATATCTTTCAAATCATCACGGTCAACACTGGTGATAACAGCGTGTTTGATTTTCATTATTTTAATAGAACGCGCTACTTTTTCAGGTTCATCCCAATCTACATTTTCAGGTCGGCCTGTTTTTACACCACAAAATCCGCACGAACGCGTACAAATATTACCTAAAATCATAAAGGTTGCCGTTCCTTCACCCCAACATTCACCCATATTTGGGCAACTGCCTGAAGTGCAAATGGTATTTAATTTATATTTATCAACCAATCCACGAAGTTCTGTATATTTTTGACCAATTGGTAATTTTACCTTCAGCCATTTTGGTTTTCCAACTGGTAAATTATTTTCGGTAACCGTTTCCATAATTCAAATTTAGATTTGCAAAGATACGAATGTAGATTGTAGTTATTGAATTTTCCATTTCAGAATTTTTGTCATATTAAGAAATATTTATCATTTGTTTTAACAAAAAAAACTGCCTCATTCAAGAATAAGGCAGTTATCATTTGGCAACTTAATTTTCAAGTCAATGAATCAATAATTACAGCATTACCGTTATTGGAAGCGTAAACTGAGTTCTAACAGGTTGACCATTTTTTATTCCTGGTTCCCATTTAGTTTTTAATGTTTTTAAAACTCTAATGGCTTCTTTATCTATTTCTGGTGTTGTTTTTCTAGTAACTTCAATATCAGTCATTGTGCCATTTTTTTCGATTACAAATGAAACCAAAACTCTAATGGATTGACCTTCTTCTTCTTCAATGTTTTGTTTTTCGAAATTAGTTCCAACATATTCATAGAATTTTTTTATGCCACCAGGAAAGAACGGTTGCTTGTCTAATTCAGATGTTCTAACTGGTCCAGTTGGAATTGATGGCGCTACATAAGGTTCTTTTCCGCCACCATCATCAATTCCTGGCGTGCCTGAAGTTCCAGGTGTTCCCGTTGTGGCAATTGGCGCATTGCTTTTCGGTAGTTCATCATTAGTTGGAATCTTTTCTTTGGCCTCTGATTTTGGTGCTACGACTAATTTTTTATTAACAAGTTCTTGTTCAACTGGTGCTTTCTTGTTTGAAATCGGTTCAATTGGCTTTGGTTCATCTCTTTCTGGCTCAACATAATTGTCGATTGTGATGACGGTATCAATAATAGGAGGCGCCGGACAAATAACTGGTTTCGGACTAAAAGAGCTAAATAATAATCCCATTCCTGATACAAAACCTATAAAAAGCAATCCTGAGAAGAATGCAATTATGGTTGTTTTAGAGCTGTCTTGACGCAATTTATATGCACCATACTCTTGGTTTTTTCCTTCAAATACAAGGTCTAACCACTTTTTTTCAAAGATACCTAATTTTGACATAGTTTATAGTTTTAATTGTTAAGTATCAATGTTACATATGCGTTGAATTTTAGATTTTAGATTTCAGATTTTAGATTTTAAAAAACTTTGTAAGGTTATTGCAATCTGTTTTATTTTTTAATAACGCAGAGATTATTCTAATATTGTGTGATTTTTGTAATAAAATGTAATTAATTATACTATATAGTTTAAAAACTGAAGTTAGAGATGGTTTTTTGATAATTTGAAAATCTGTTCAATACCTAAACTAAATAACCCTGATTACTTCACAGCGTGTTTTTTTATATTTGAATGCAGTGAATGCAAAGTATTTGTAATGGAAATCCTTTGTTGATAAACAAAGATTGAAATGAAAAGCAGGAAAATGGAAACCAAAAGCAACCAAGCTATTCGTTTCTTCCTTCAATAAGTTCAGGATAACAATTATTGTTTTGTTTGAATGATTTCTGCTAATAGTTTTTTAGCACGAAGTAATTTAATTTTAACATTGCTTAAAGGTTCGTCAAGCTGTTCTGCAATTTCTTGGTAACTCATTTCTTGGAAGTATCTTAACTGAATAACTTCTTGATAATGAGGTTTTAATTCTTTAATGAATTGCAATAGTTGCGATAAGTTTTGTTCTGTAATAAGTTCATCTTCTGCTGATGGTGAGGTGTCGGCAATATTATAAGCTTGTTGGTCTTCTTCGTCAGTGATTTCTACAAAAAGCGTTGATTTCTTTTTACGTAATAAATCAATGTGAACGTTTTTAGCAATTGCAATTAGCCAAGTATTAAATTGAAATTCAGGATTGTAAGTTGCTAATTTGTCAAATGCTTTAGAAAAAGTTTCGATTGTAATATCTTCGGCATCAGTTTCATTTTCGGTACGTTTAAGCATAAAACCATATACCTCATTCCAATAATGGTCGAGTAGGTAAGTGAAAGCAACTTGATCGCCTTTTTTAGCTTTTTCTATGTACGGAATTATTTCCACTGCACTGGTTTTGAAAAGGTGTTAGTAAAAAACACATTGAGTTGGGTAACTATCAAGATGATTTCAATTATTGGAAACCAATACATTACATCTTTTTCTTTTAGTTTTCCTGCAGCAAATCCTAATGAGATCCACGCAAATAGATAACGGAAACCAATCAAACTTAGTACAACGATCCATTGAAATTGAAAGGCTAAAAGTACAATTGGCAAAATTAAAAATAATAATTGTGTAGCATAAAAGATGGCCAATTGTGTTCTGTCCGATGCTTTGTAATGTTTAGCTGTTGCAACGTGACGTCTTTTTTGGGTAAACCAACTTTTAAAACTTGTTTTTGGTTTAGAGTAGGTAAAACTTTCAGGTGAATAACAAACAGCAGTATTTGTTGCACGAGCAGCTTGATTGATGAAAAGATCATCGTCACCAGAGCGAATTTTCATATGATCAATAAAACCATTTACTTTAAAAAATTCTTCTCTTTTGTAGGCCATGTTGCGACCAACACCCATATAAGGTTTTCCTAATTTTGCCCACGAGAAGTACTGCGTAGCAGTCAATAAAGTTTCAAATCGGATGATTTTATTTAGAAACGAACCTTTTATTTTTTCGTAAGCACCATAACCCAACACAATTGTTTTTTGCTGTGTAAATTGCGCCGACATTTCTTTGATCCATTCTGTTGATGTTGGATAACAATCGGCGTCAGTGAAAAGTAAATATTCGTTTGTAGCGGCTTTAATTCCTAATGTTAGAGCAAATTTTTTGTTTCCCCAAAAGGCTTCGTTGTTTTCAACTTTAACTAGTTTAATATTTGAATATTGTTTTTCAAAGGCTTCAAAAACCTCTAAAGTTTCATCACTTGATGCATCATCAATAAGTACAATTTCATATTCGGTATAGTTTTGTTCGGCTAATAAAGGTACAAATTTCTTAACGTTTTCTTCTTCGTTTTTTGCACAAACAATTACTGAAATCGGCACTCTCTTTGGTGTTGAGGTTTGCGGTTTAGCAAAAGAAAATTTACCAAAAAATACTACATAATATAGGAATTGAATAACTACAACAGCAATAAATAAACAAAGTAAAATTAGTAACATAATGGCTTTTTTGTCTTATTTTAAAACGACTGCAAAAGTATGAAATTCAATTTTGATTAACGAATTATGCTTTGTGAAATTTTTTTAACATTTCTTACACTAAAAGTGTAAAGTTGAAATACCACATTATATTACATTAACTTCCGCCTCAATTGCAATTCCGTATTTATCGAAAACCGTTTTTTGAACGTATTTTGATAATTCTAAAAGTTCTTTTCCTGTGGCATTTCCATAGTTTACAATGACTAATGCTTGGTTTTTATGAACTCCGGCATCGTCTTTTCTGTAACCTTTTAATCCTGCGTTTTCAATAAGCCATCCTGCTGGAACTTTGACTTCTTTGGGAGAAACTTCAAAATATTTTACATCCGGAAATTGCTCTTGTACTTTAAGAAATTGTTCTTTTGAAATCACTGGATTTTTAAAGAAACTTCCGCTATTTCCTAACTCTTTTGGATCTGGTAATTTGCTTTTACGAATTGCAATTACAGCATCAGAAACATCTTTTAATGTTGGAGTTATAACGTTCTGTTTTTCTAATTCTTTGGTAATGTCACCATATGAAGTGTTGATTTTATGATTGCGTTTTGTGAGTTTGAAAACTACCGATGTAATCACATATTTATCTCTAGCTTCTTGTTTGAAAATACTTTCTCTGTAGCCAAAATTGCAATCTTCTTTTGTGAAGGATTTCATTTCTTGCGATAGAATATTCATAGCTTGGCACGAAACAAAAGTATCTTTAATTTCAGTTCCATAAGCGCCAATATTTTGCACCGGAGTTGTACCTACATTTCCCGGAATCAAGGACATATTTTCTAAGCCACCAAAATTTTGATCGATGGTCCAAAGTACAAATTCGTGCCAATTTTCACCGGCTTGACTTTCAACCCAAACAAAATCGTCGTCTTCTTTTATGATTTTTTTTCCTTTTAAATCAATGTGAATTACCAAAGCATCAATATCTTTAGTCAACAACATATTACTACCGCCGCCAAGAATAAATTTTTTGTCTAAAGCGTGATTTTTCAGAATTGATTTCAAATCATCTAAATTATGAACGGCTACAAATTGTTTGGCTTTGGCTTCAATACCAAAAGTGTTGTATTTTTTTAAAGAAAAATTATTGTGGATTTGCATTTTTTTTGAAATTTTACAGCAAAGTTCGCAAGTATTTTTTTTGCAAAGTTCGCGCAGAGAAAGTTAGATGTTGGTATTTCTTTTTATGGGATTTTAATCGGCTGTTTCTAAAGCTCGTGTTAAAAAATCATTTAGTGGTTTTAATGCAATTAATTGTTGTGCAATTTTTTTGCTAAAATCAGGTTTTGTGAAATCTTTTTCATCAATTTTAGACGAAGCAGTGTAACTTTTTAATTTCAAAAACTCAATGGCTGGATGATTAGGATCAAAATCTTTCGGTGCTTTTTTCAATACATTGCTTTCGGCTCGATCCAAATCACTAAATTCTTTTTTGAAATTCTTATTTTCAACTATGGCTTCTAAATCGTCGTGAAAAAATTCGATTTCCTTTCGAATTAATTTCAACTCACTTGGTTCCGGACACCAAACTCCACCAGCAATAAAACTGTTTCCAGATTCAAAATGAATGTAATATCCTGGACTATTTTTACGGTTTTTATTTTGACTCATCCAAACGCCCATATTGGTTTTATAGGGTGATTTGTCTTTGCTAAAGCGAATATCTCGATTGATTCTAAACGTACAATTTTTTATTTCTAAATCTTCTAGCGATTTGTCCAAAGGTTTCATTTCGTTTAAGATAGATGCAATGAAATTATGATAGTCTTTTTTGTAACTTTCATAACGTTTTTTATTTGCGTGCATCCATTCAGTATTGTTATTGGCAATTAAATCGGATAGAAATTGAAGCGCTTCTTTTGTTATCATTTTGTATAGTTTCTAAAATCAAAAATCGTTAATCTTCAATTATTATTTTAAAGTTGTTTTCTAAAATCCTCTTCAGATAAATAACCTAAATGTTGCCAAGTTTTTTTACCATTTTCGTAGATTAAAATCACTGGTAATTCGTCAAGTTTCATTGCTTCTAAAAGCGATTTATTTTGGTCTGCATCTAATCGGATTAGTGAAATTTTGCCTTTTAATTCTTCTTGCATTTTAGTTAAATAAGGAGCCATTTTTTTACAAGGCGCACACCATTTTGCTGAGAAATTAATTATTACTTTTTGGTTAGAATTAATTAGTTTTTCAAACTCTACACCATTCATTCCAGTTGGTTTTGCACTTGAATTAATCGTTTTTTTACCCGTCCATTTCATAATGCCACCATCTAAATTATAGATTTCTTTGAATCCTAAGTCTGATAGTTTAGTAGCGGCTTGACTGCTTCTTCCTCCAACTTTACAATACACAAAAACAGGTTTTGATTTATCTAGTTTAGCTACTTTGTCAACAAAATCATTTCCATTCCAATTGATGTTTGAAGCGTTTTCAAGGTGTTCAACAGAAAATTCTTCTGGCGTTCTAACATCAATTAATTGTGGACTTTCAGTTTTTGCTAATTTTTCAGCATAGGAAGCACCATCAATAGTTGAAACCGTTTTCGGTGTTTGACCTTGACAACTAGTAAATAAAATAAAAATAAGTACTAAGGAAATAAATTTTTTCATATCGTTTTTTTAAACTACAAAATTAAACAAGTAAAAATAGTACAATATAACAAATGTTACAAACTAAATATTTTATAACTCTGGTGCGTCGTTTTTACAATAGCCTCCGTGCGTTCAGGATGTGTATCCGATATAAATAATTGCCCGAATTCTTCTTCATTGACCATTGCAACAATTTTGCTGACGCGCGTTTCATCTAGTTTATCAAAAATATCATCAAATAGAAGAATTGGTTTTTCGCCACTTTGTTTTTTTACGAATTCAAATTGTGCTAATTTCAAAGCAATTAAAAAGGATTTTTGTTGTCCTTGAGATCCAAATTTCTTAATCGGAAATCCATCGATTTGAAAAGCCAAATCATCTTTATGAATTCCAACAGAGGTATATTGCAAGGCTCTATCTTTGCCAAGGTTTTGATCTAAAAGTGTTAACATATCGCCATCGAATAAATGACTTTCATAGACTAATTGTACGTTCTCTGCGGAATCAGTTATTGCTTGATGGTGCTTGTTGAAAATAGGAAGAAACTCGGCTAAGAATTTCTTGCGTTTTTCAAAAATATTGTGACCTAATCCATCTAATTGTTCATTATAAATTGCTAAAGTATCTGACTCAAATACATGATTTAAAGCAAAATATTTTAGCAAGGCATTGCGCTGGCTGATAATTTTTTGGTACTGAATTAATTCTTGCAAATAAGAAGCATCTAATTGCGAAATTACCGTGTCAATGAATTTTCTTCTAGTTTCACTACCTTCAATAATAAGGTCATTATCAGCAGGAGAAATAATTACTAAAGGTATAAATCCAATATGGTCGGAGAATTTTTCATATTGTTTTCCGTTTCGCTTTAAGATTTTTTTCTGTCCTTTTTTAAAACTGCTAACGATTTGTTCGTTTCGTTCTAATTTTTCAAATTCACCATCTATAACAAAAAACTCTTCATTGTGTTTAATATTTTGCACCGCTAACGGATTAAAATAACTTTTTCCGTAGGCTAAATGATAAATAGCATCAAGTACATTAGTCTTTCCGATGCCGTTTTTTCCGACAAAGCAGTTGATTTTGGCATCAAATTCGAAGCTAGCTTCTGAAAAATTTTTGTAATTGAATAAAGAAATTTTTTTTAAAAACATTTGTGATGGCTTACTATTGCTGGGAAAAGAGCTAAAATTAAATCTCTTTTTTTTGGTGGGTGCAAATTATTGAAAAATATCGACAAAAATCGCTTTTAATTATCAATAAAAATTTTATTTTTGCGCACACTAAATTAAATTTAAATGGCAACTTATAATAAGAG
>NZ_JAIXTJ010000025.1 GCF_027483985.1 Flavobacterium sp. | reverse complement strand
GCTGTAGGCACAGGTTATGTTGTAAGTAATGCTTTTTCTGATTTACAAACCATTACGGTCAATGTAACAGGATACGGAAGTTATTTATTCAGCCTTGATGGCGGACCAAGACAAACCAGCAATGTGTTTGAAAATGTACCACTGGGAGAACACACCATAACGGTTTGGGATGATAAAGGCGGAATTGCTAATAGCTGTGATCCGTTTCAATTAACAGGAGTACAAATTATTGATTATCCACATTATTTTACACCAAATGGTGACGGAATTAACGATACGTGGAATATTGTTGGTTTGGATAAAGAAGTAAACGCAAAAATTTATATATTTGACCGCCAAGGAAAATTAATGAAACAAATCAGTCCAGCAAGCAAAGGTTGGGACGGAACCTACAACGGAAACCTAATGCCTTCAACGGATTACTGGTTCACTGTTGACTATCCAGAAGCTGGTGTAATCAAACAATTTAAAGCCCATTTCTCATTAAAAAGATAAAAAAACAATGAAGATTAAACATTTTTTACTTGCTTTAGTAGTTTTAATTACTGAACAATCTTATTCACAAGAAATATTACCTGTATATTCAGATTATTTATCTGATAATTATTTCTTATTACACCCATCAATGGCAGGTGCGGCAAATTGTGCAAAAGTGCGTCTTACAGGAAGACAACAATGGTTTGGTCAAGAAGACGCTCCAGCATTGCAAACATTGAGTTTTAATGGTAGTATTTCAGAAAAAGACGGAATGGGAATTATTTTGTTAAATGATAAAAATGGGTATCATTCTCAAAAAGGATTCCGTGTTGCTTATGCACACCATATTATGTTCTCTAGAGATAATGTTGATCTAAATCAATTGTCGTTTGGTGTAAATGTTGGTTTCGCTCAAAGTTTATTAGATGAAACAGATTTTAGAGATAACAATCCAGCATTTGATCCTAATATCGATGGTACCATAGTACAAAAAGCTAATTACTTCAATGTAGATATTGGAGCTTCTTATAATTTCTTGGATTTTTATGCTCACTTTACTGTAAAAAATGCTTTGGCAAGTGAAAGAAGAATTTATTCTCAAAGAGAACCTGTAAACTTGAGAAGATTAATTTATAATATGGGATACACTTTCGGTGATTCTGAAAGAATATTGTTTGAACCATCAGTAATGTTTCAACATACTTTTTTGACTAAAGAATCGACAGTAGATTTAAACTTCAAAGCTTATAAAAATCTTGACTTCGGCAGACTTTGGGCAGGGCTATCTTATAGAAGAAGTTTAGATGGTGCCGAATATCTTGATGGTGTTGCTATTGCAAATCAAAAACTACAATATATTACCCCAATTTTAGGTGTTAATTACAAAAACTATATGTTCTCTTATACCTATTCTCAATTAATGGGTGATATTAAATTTGATACAGGCGGTTTTCATCAATTAACACTTGGTATTAATTTATTCTGTAAACCAGAGAAATACCACTGTAATTGTCCTGCAATTAACTAATACTATAACAAGCAATCCTGATGTAATTATCAGGATTCTTTTTTAATATACTTATGATAATAAAATCAGTAAATGGAAAGTCTCCAAAAATCCCTCAAGATTGTTTTGTTGCAGAAAATGCTACGATAGTAGGTGATGTGGAGTTTGGCTCACAATGTAGTGTGTGGTATAATGCGGTTATTCGTGGTGACGTGCATTATATTAAAATTGGCAATAAGGTAAATATTCAAGATGGAGCTGTTATTCACGCTACGTATCAAAAGCATCCAACAACTATTGGAAATAACGTGTCAATAGGTCATAATGCCATTGTTCACGGTTGTACGTTAAATGACAACGTTCTTATTGGAATGGGTGCCATAGTGATGGATAATTGTGTCGTTGAAAGTAATGCGATTGTTGCCGCAGGTTCTGTAGTTACCCAAAATACTATCGTAGAATCAGGAACAATTTATGCAGGTGTGCCAGCAAAAAAAGTGAAAGATATCAATACATCCGATTTTGCAGGAGAAATCGAACGAATTTCTAATAATTATGTGATGTATTCGAGTTGGTACAAGAAGGAAGAATAATTTTTGAAACCCTATTCTTATTCTGAAATTTTATAGATTTCTATAAAGTTCACATAAAATTTAGAAAGTAAGGTGAAGTATCGATTTCTATATTTTCAATAAAGCTTTTCCGTTTATTAGTACTTGCGGATTTATTAATACGATACAAAATACACCTGCAACAATTAAGAACTTCAAGATATTATGTAATTGTAGGTATTGTATTTTGCTTTCTGATTTCCATAATAGTACAATGAAAAAGATCAAAATAATTAAGCTTACGTAAAAATAAATGTCCATATAGCCAACGTCGTAGGTTTCAACTAATAGATAGACAGGAAAAACAGTAAGTATTGTTAATGCAGTAATTACTTTTTTAGTAAATTCTTCTCCAAATTTCACTGGAATGGTTCGGTAATTATTAGCAATATCTCCTTTGATATTTTCTAAATCTTTTATCATTTCGCGAATTAAAATTAAAAGACATAAAAAAGAAGCGTGTGCAAATATCTGCGGATAAAGATTTTTATAATACAAAAGAATGGCAAAGAAGGGTAAAACCGCCAAAAATGCAGCCGTTAAATTACCAATAATTGGATATTTTTTTAATTTGTGTGAATAGAACCAAATCAGAAATATGTACGCAGAAAAGAATAACACTGCTCGAAAAGAAACTAAAAGTGCAAGAAGTACTACGACAAAGTTCACTGTAAAATAAACCTGTAATTTTGTTCTCTGACTTACCAATCGATCTATTTTTGACTTGTTTGGTCTATTGATTAAATCTTTTTTACTGTCGTAAAAATTATTAATGATGTATCCAGAAGCTATCGTTAAAGTGGAGGCAAGAACGATTATGAAAAGATTGAAATCCAACAAAACCATTAAAGCTCTTTTTTCTGGAGCCATAATGAAAATTGCTGATAAATATTGTGCTAATGCTATAATAGGAATGTTGTAACCACGAACTACAGAAAACATACTTAAAACCTTTAGTATGGTCAGTTTGGTTTTTCTATTTAGCATATTTTATAAGTTAAAACTGATAAACAACTTCTAACTTATAATCTTTTAAAGATTTTTTCGCTTTTTCTAAATCTTCGGTAAAGCCTAAAATATAGCCACCACCACCAGAACCGCATAGTTTCAGGTAATAATCATTAGAATCGATTCCTTGTTGCCAAATGCCGTGAAATTGTTCAGGAATCATTGGCTTGAAATTATTTAAAACGACTGTAGATAATTTTTTAGTGTTTGAAAATAATGATTTCTTATCACCACCAAGAAAATTTTCAACACACAAATCAGTATATTTAATAAACTGGTTTTTTAACATAGTTCGAAAACCTTGATCTTTAAGATTTTCCATAAAAATGTTTACCATTGGAGCAGTTTCTCCAACAATACCAGAGTCTAACAAGAAAACAGCACCTTTGCCTTCTGAACTTTGTGAAGGAATTCCTGTAGCTTCAATATTATCTTTAGAATTAATTAAAATCGGAATGCTTAGATAACTATTTAACGGATCAAGACCTGAGCTTTTACCGTGAAAGAACGATTCCATTTGGGAGAAAATGGTTTTTAGTTGCAATAATTTTTCACGTGTTAAATTTTCTAAAACCGTGATTTTATTGGTAGCATACTTATCATAAATTGCAGCCACTAATGCACCACTACTACCAACTCCATATCCTTGTGGAATACTTGAATCAAAATACATACCACGCGCAACATCCTCTTTGATTAAATCAATATTAAATGTAACCAAGTCAGGTTGATCATTTTGCAATTGTTCTAAATAAATTACAAATCGAGCTAAACTTTGATTTGACTTGATGGCTTCTTCAGATGGATTTTCATCGACCTTCAAGGCACCATTATAAAAATTATAAGGAATAGATAAACCTTTAGAATCTTTTATAATTCCGTATTCTCCGAAGAGTAATATTTTTGAATAAAATAATGGTCCTTTCATATGTATAAAAGTTGTTTTTTAGCGGTCATATATATTATCGCCTTTTACTTATTGGTGTTTGCTTACGCAAACTTGTTTTCAATGACGATTTCATATTCTGATTTGAGGTATTGTTAAATTATAACTTTTGTGCTCCAAAACCAATTTCATCACAAATATACTGACCATTTTGACAATAGCCAACTAATTCGTCTTTAATAAATTGCAATGTTTCAACTCTAACGTTTTCGGGATACAAAACATGCACATTCGCACCTGCATCTAAAGTAAAACATACCGGAATTTTGGTTTCATTTCTAAATTTCCAAATTTTATTAATGATCTCCAACGTGTTTGGTTTCATTAAAATAAAATAAGGCATTGAGGTCATCATCATTGAATGAAGTGTTAAAGCTTCACTTTCAACAATTTTTATAAATTCCTCTAAATTTCCATTCTCTAAAACGGATTTTATTGCCGATAAATTGTAATGCGCTTGCGAAAATCGTTGTTCTGCATAAGGATGATTGTGCATTAAATCGTGTCCAACAGTACTCGAAACTTGCTTTTCACCTTTGTCAACTAGCAAAATAGTGTCTTGATAATTCTCAAAATTGGCGTGTACCTTTGACGAAAATGGTACACCATATAAATCGCTACTTTTCTCTAGTTCTTTATGGTTTCCCCATACTACAATTGTGCCTTTTATACTTCTGCAAGCGCTTCCTGAACCCAATCTTGCTAGAAACGAGGCCTTTTGATTAAAAAAATCTTCAGTCATTTTTGGGTTTAGTGCTTTTTCTAAACTCATAATATTCATAGCCAAGGCTGCCATTCCAGATGCTGAAGAAGCGATTCCTGAACTATGAGGAAAAGTATTTTGGGTATCTATCGTAAAATGATACTGTTTTAAATAAGGACAATAGACTTCAATTCGTTCGAAAAACTTCTGAATTTTGGGTTTAAAATCTTCTTTAGGTTTTCCTTCAAACAATAAATCAAATGAGAAATTATTGTCTGTCCTACTGCGCGCAGTCGACGTGTGTTTTTTCTCGAAAGCTAATTTTGTAATTGTTTTACAGTTATTTAACGTAAAACTTATAGATGGATTGGCTGGAATCTGATGTTCTTTTTTACCCCAATATTTTACTAACGCAATATTACTTGGAGCACTCCATTCAAAAAAACCATCTTCAACAATAATGTTACTTTCTACTGAGATAAAATCCTTTTCGGACAGCATATATTCTTAATTTTAGTACAAAGATACTTATTTTACAAAAACTAAATCATTTTGTTCACTATATTTGTGAAAATTTTAAACAAGATGCAAAAAATACTTAGAATTGTAGTAGTGGTAATGACTTGTCTAGTAATAGGTTATTTATCAGGAATGGTTACTAGAGAAAGTATAACTACTTGGTATCCAACATTGGTCAAGCCTATTTTCAATCCGCCTAATTGGATTTTCGCGCCTGTTTGGACTTCTCTGTACATTATGATGGGAATTGCTGGAGGTTTGGTTTGGAACAAATTAGAAGGTAACGAAGTAATTGTCAAAAAGGCTTTCTTGTTTTTTATTATTCAACTTGCGTTAAATGCACTTTGGTCGTTGATTTTTTTCAAATTACACAATTTACTTTTAGCTTCAATCGAAGTAGTTTTGTTACTGCTAATGATTTATGAAACTTATAATCAGTTTAAGAAAATTGATAAAATAGCGGGATTTCTTCTGATTCCTTATATAGCTTGGGTCAGTTTTGCAACAGTTTTGACTATTAGTATTTGGTATTTAAATTAGTATAAAAAAACCGATTCAATTACGAATCGGTTTTTTTATGATTATTGGATGATTAATTTCTTGGTGATTTTTAAATTTGATTGTGTTTTAATTTCAACAAGATAAATCCCTTTTGATAAATCGGAAACATCAATAATTATATCATTCTCTGAAGCATTGTGAATTTCTTTAATCTTTTTTCCAAGTAAATTATGAATTTCGATAGAATTAATAGTTTCCGAAGATTTTAAATTAGTAATCTTGACTAAAGAACTTGTTGGATTAGGATATAAAATAAAACTAGAACCATCAAATTCAGTAGTTTTTAAGGATTGTACAAATTCAGTTTGAAATTCGTTAGTAATAATAGGCGGGTTATAATCAAAATAAATAAATGCTTTATTTGGAATTATATCTCCAACTGCGTAACCTGTAGTGGGTTTGATTCTAAATTGAATAAACCCATGACCTCCTGTTGGATTGATAGAAGTTGGAGGTAGATTTATGTTATAAAAATTCCATATCAATTGATTTCCAATTCTTCTCATATTATAATCGTGACTTGCGCCTAACATTTCAATTGAATTTGGATTTAAAGAGGCGTTAAGAAAATCTTCAACTCTCACAAATTCGGCATTTGCAGTTCCTGTATTTTCAAATTGAATAGTATACGTTAAATAATCATTTGAAGCAAAATCGTCAATATCAATTTTTTCACCATGCGCTTCTGTTTTATCATTTGGATCATACGAACCAACAACTATTTGAGTTAAACTCATTTGATTATCATAAGGGTTAACATCGCCTGTTAATGGAATAATACCAACAGAATTTGTTATTATATCGCCCAAATTAGCAGTGGGAATTGTTGGAACCTGCAAGGTAACCACTATCGATTGTTCTTCATTTGGTAAAAGATTTGTAAAATTGTAAGTAAACCCATTTGAATTTGACAAAGTGCCTGTTTGCGAGATGGATGTTATTGTAACTAAAGCATCTTTTTCATAAGTTAATGATCCATTTATAGTCTGAGCGCCATTGTTTTTATAGCGTATTATATTAGCATAAGAAAATCCGGGTCTAGGCTGTCCGACAGGAATAATCGATACTTTAAGGTCGTTGAATGGTTGAATCTGTACGACTGGAAAATAATATGTTGTACTTCCGCTTCCGGCAGGAATTGTTATATTAGAATAAGTTGTTGATGAATTGTAATAGGTTGCAAAATTGGCATTTACTGCAAAACTTAAATTATAAGTGTTTGCCGGATTAGTATCAAATAATAAAAAACTACCATTATTTGCATTTCCATAAGAAGGAGTTCCAGAATTATTGAGGTCATAAACAAAACTACCATTGGTAAAAACGTTTTCATTTAAATCTTTAATACCATCATTGTTAGAGTCAACAAAAGCCACTAAAGTTAGATTATCAGCGCATTGGCCATTATTAGTGCAAGAAGTAGTACAAAATGATGCTGCTACAGACCAAGCACTAAATGCATTTGGACCACAAATACTTCTCACATAGTACACATAACACGTGCTTGGTGTCAATCCTGTTACAAAGTAAAGCTGACTTGCCGCAACAATTCCTGATGTAGCTGCAGTTGGAGCTGGCGTACTAGGAGGTACAATATAAACTTCCCAACTTGTTGCTGTACCTACTTCATTCCAACCTAAAACAGCACCAGTATCAAAAATATTGGTAAAAGACAAATTACTTGGTGGTAAACATGAGTTTGGCGCGCAAGAGTTTACTATTACAGTGGCAACACTTGAATCATTGATACATGGTGCAGTTCCGTTTATTACATAATTAAATGTACTTGTTGTTGTGTTTAGAGAAGGAGTAAAGGTTCCTGTTACTGAACTAAAAGTTCCACCAACTCCTGTAGTTCTTATCCAAGTTCCGCCAAGTTGCTCACCTGTGATTAAAGAATATAAATCTATTGGTGTTGTTGAAGTATTACAAACTGTTATTGCGCCATCTAATCCAGCGTTTGGTTGTGCGGATAAGTTCACTAAGGCTATACTAGTATCACCGATACAAGGTGGAATTCCCAATAAAGTGTAAGTAAAGGTACTTGTTGTTGCTCCAAATGCTGGTGCGTAAGTTCCAGATAAAGCGTCAAATGTTCCACCAGTTCCTGAAGTTCTTGTCCAAGTTCCGCCTGATTGCTCACCAGTAATTAATGCAAACAAATTAATTACTGTTGTTGATGTTTCACAAACAGTAATCGAGCCATCAATTCCTGCATTTCGAGGTAAATTAACTACGAGATTAAATTCTCCAGTCCACAACTGCGAAGTTTGAGTATTCACCACGCGTATCCAAAGGAGTTGTGAAAAAGTTTGATTATTAGTGTATGGCACAGAAGTGTTAATTGGATTAAAGCCAAATTGAGCATCTGCATTTGACGTATGGAAAGTAATATTGTGAATACTTGGATTTTCATTTCCTAAAATCTCAGGTAGTTTAGTATTTAAATCAAATTGAGCAATTCCATCAGAATTTGTATCACAAACAGTGTAATTACTCACCTGCGTGTTAATTTGTGCTTTTACCAATGAAAATGTAGTTAATAATAAAAAGAGTAGAAGTTTCTTCATAACCTGAAAATTAGAGTTAATCAAATGTAGCTTTTTTATTGCAAATAAAAAATCCCGAGAAAGTTAATTTTTCGGGATTTTTAAATTTTTGAATTTATTTTTAGTTGATTACCAATTTCTTAGTGATTTTTAAATCCGATTGAGTTGTGATTTCAACTAGATAAATACCTTTCGATAAGCTAGAAACATCAACTTTCATTTCGTTAGAATTATTTGTAGAAAGTTTGCTTACTGTTTTTCCTAAAACATCATAAATAATTATGTTTTCAAGTATTTCAGAAGTGTTTTGTAAATTCACTTGAACAAAAGAATTTGTTGGATTTGGATAAAGTACAAAGTTTTCTAGTCCAAAATTTGCATTTGCTAAAGCCGCAGTAAATTCAGTTGTAAACGTATTAGTAACAATTGCCGGATTGGTATCAAAATAAATAGAAGCCGTATTAGGCACAAGATCTCCAACTGCAAATCCTGGTTTTAATCTAATTTTGAAGGTGACATATCCTTTACTCAAATCAATATTTTCTAAATAACTTGGCAAGTGAATGAAGTCAAATTTCCAACTAATGTGATTTCCAATTCGCTCCATAATATAATTGTGACTTGCATCAACCATTCTAATACTTGATTCCTCTAATTGCGCGTCTAAGAAATCTTCAATTCTAATGTTAATTGCGTTAGCCGTTCCCTCATTTTGAAAACGAATGGTATAATACAAGTAATCATTTTGAGCAAATTGATTAAACGGAATCTCTTCACCGTGTGCCTCCATTTTATCATTCGGGTCGTAAGCACCTACAACTATTTGAGTATTAGAATAATTGTTATTACTTAAGTTTATATCATTTGCTGTAGCCAAAATACTAGTTGAATTAGTAAGCAAATCTCCAAGGTTTACTGTAGGAATTGTTGGAACGCTCATCGTTACATAAATATACCTAGTTTCATAAGGCGCTAAATTTGTAAAATTATAACTAAAGCCATTGGCATTTGCAATAGTTCCTAATTGAGAGATATTGGTTATGGAAACATTGGCATCTTTATTAAAAGTCAAAGTCCCGTCAGTTGCAACAATTCCTAAATTTTTGTACACAATTTTATTGTTATAATTGAATCCAGGAACAGGAGTTCCAAGAGGTACAATAGATACAGAAACATCATTAAATCCTTGAGTCAATGTGATTGGGAAATATAGAGTTTGAGTGCCACTATTTAATGGAATATTAATATCGTTGTAATTAATCGGTCCTAAAGTATAGTAAGGCGCATATTCTGTATCAATAGCATATCCAAAGTCATAAACGTTACTTGGGTTGGCATCATATACTGTATAAGTTCCTGCAGGAGAAGAAATATTGGTTACATTTCCTGCGTTGTTTTGCAAAGATGTAAACGAACCATAAGTAAAGTTTACTTCAGTAGTTTCTTTAATTCCATTTCCGTTTTCATCAATGAATGCTACAAGTTCTATTTTATCTGAACATTGTGGTGGACCAGAAGCAAAAGTTCCAGCTTCAATGAATACTGAAGAATCATAGGCTGTATCACTTCTATCTGCAATCACTAATTTAATATGATAATTACGGTTTGGAATAATGTTAGCCGATGCAGTCATTTTAACGGTTTGCCCATTATAATTTGTAGCAGATCCGGTTTGATTAGTGCCATAAAAAGAATCAAAAAACAAAGGATTTGCAGAAGCACAAGAGTTGTTATGTAAACTATTTCTAATAGTTACTACAGAAACTGGAGTAGTTGTTCCCGGAATTACCGCTAAATTGGTAGTGATTCCAGTATCTAAATCTGTTAGTAAGAAAGCAAAGGCGTCAGCAAAATCACATTGAAAAGTACCATATTCATCAGAGGCTAACAAGAAATTAAAACTCATAAACGAATTTAAACTTGTAAAATCAAATTCTAATTTGGTAGCATTTTTTGAAACCATCGGAACACCAATGGCACTTGAAATGATTCCTTCTAATTGCGTGTCGCCTGTCCAAGTAGAACTTCCTTGACTTAAAATAGTGGTATTTGGTCCTGGAGCACTCATTGCGCTTCCAGATGAAAGTACTATTCCAGATGATATTGGGAATAACGGATTGGTGTTTGTAAACGAACCAATTCCATTAACAGAACCAAAATTTGTTCCAGTACTCGATGTGATATTTGACACTGTTAAACAAGGATTATTAATTAAAACATTGTTTACAAGTTGATCGACAGTATATTGACTAGTGCTAACTGCTATAGCTGGTACTGTTTGTGTTGGAGTGAAAGTTAAAACAGTTGACCAATTACTATTCTCTGTAGTTGAACACACTGCTCTAACATAAAAAGTATAAGTAGTTCCAGTATTTAATCCTGTTGCTTGAAAAGAATTAGAAGCTGTTAAAACTCCAATTGAGGCTGCTGTTGGAGCAGGTGAGCCCGAAGGCAAAACAAGAACTTCCCATTGAGATACTGTACCTGATTGGTTCCAACTTAAGTTGGCAGTTGTTGCTGTTGTGCTATTAACTAAAACGCTACTTGGTGTAAAACAATTAGTTTGTAATGTTGTGAAAGTTGTTGCATAAGACCAATAACTTTTATCGTTAGCCGAACAAATGGCTCTAACATAAGCTTTATAAGAGGTTGAATAATTTAGTCCAGTTGCTTGAAATGGATTTGTTGATGTAACTACTCCTACCGAAGTTTGTGTTGGCGCAGATGCAGCGGCTGGAACGACAATTACTTCCCATTGTGTTGCGGTTCCGTTTTCTTGCCAATTAATATTTGCACTTGTACCGCTAATATTATTTACTGGCATTATTGAAGGTTGTAAACATGTTGCTTGAGGTGAACACGCTACACTGGCTACCCAACCTTCTTTATTTACCGAGCTATCGCTTCGAAATCTAAAAGTTAAGCATCCATTGGCTGCTGATGAAACGAATGGTCCTGGAATTGTTGTTCCCCAAAAAGCTCCAGCCAAACCACCAGGAACACTTCCTGCGGGATTTCCACTTGAAATTTGAGGTGATGAAATAGTATTTCCATTAAACACATAAAGTCCATCCCAGTTGGCTTCAGTATTAAATGATGAAAATGTAACTACAACTTGATCGCCAGGATTCGTCGGACATATGGTATAGGTATTGTCTGAAAGATTTGCATAGTTAGCTGTTAATCCGCCATTATCAATAAATTGTCCGCCACAAACTGGTGCAGGATTTGGATTGGCAGGTGTAGTAAATGTATAAGCTTGTGACCAAGGACTAAATGCATTGGCACAAATAGATCTAATAAAAACATTATAACAAGTACTTGCTGTTAAATTCGTTGCCAGATAAGAATTTGAAGTTACAAAAACATTTGAATTGGCAGGAGTTCCACAAGCAGACACATTGATTTCCCATTGCGTTCCACTTGGATCATTCCAGTTTAATTGTGCGCTCGTACTAGTTAGTGACGACGCCGTTAAATTCGTTGGTTCATTGCAAGGTGCATTTTGAACTGTTGAGAATGAAAAAGGAGCAGACCAATCACTGAAAACATTTCCGCAAGTTGTTCTTACTGAAGCATTATAAATTATGCCAGGCGTCAGTCCAACCAAATCAAATGGATTTGAACTCACAATAAATGTTGTTCCTGTTGAAGTGCCATTTGCAGTTAAAACAATTTCCCACGGTCCAGTTGATGGATTGATATCCGTCCAAAATAGAACTGCTGACGTTGCATTTAAAGTTACTACATTCAGTGAAATTGGAGCCAAGCATTGAGGAGTGTTATTAACACAATCGATAACTGCTTCCCAACCAGCACTATTTCCAGCACTATCAGATTCAAAAACAAAAGTCACACATGAGCCTGGAGTATTTGTACTAAAAGTAATTTGCGATGGACTGTTGCTGTTGATAGCAGCTAATAAAGTTCCGTTTTGAGCGGTACCTTCATAAACGTAAAGTGAGTCAAAGTTGTCTAAAGAAATCGAATTAAAACTAATGAGCATTGTCTCATTGGTAGTATTTGGACAAAAAGTAGTTGTCTCGTAGGCAGAATCTGTATAATTTCCGGTTTGTCCACCGTTGTCATAAAAGAATTGACTGCATCCTGAAGTTTGAGCAGTACTTAGAAAAGTACCGACAAAAAACATACAGAATAGGGTTAATAGTAATTGTTTTTTCATGTTTGATTGATTTATAGTAAATCAAATATACATTGATTTTTAACAACTTATGTGAAAATTTTAAGTTTTTTTTAGTCATAATGAGCAAACCCAATAAAACCAATATGTCAGTTACTAAAAAAAAATCCCAACTATTAATTTTATAATTGGGACTTAAAATTTCGGGAAGATTGTAAAATTACTTTATCACAAGTTTTTTATTTTGTTTTAAACCATTCTCAGTAGTTATCTCTACTAAATAAATACCTTTTGATAAACCTGATGTATCAACTTTAGCATTATTCTTAGCAACAGAATTTACTTCTTTTATAATTTTACCTAGTACATCATAAATAATCACATTTTCAATGGTTTCAGCGGTAGTGTTCAAAGCGATATTTACAAATTGACTTGTAGGATTTGGATACAATGTAAAGTTAGAGGTATCAAAACTTAGATTATTTAACGCAGCGGTAAACTCCGTTGTAAAAGTATTTGTTACAATTGCAGGATTAGAATCAAAATAAATACTTGCTGTGTTTGGTATCAAAGATCCAACTGCAAAACCAGGGTATAATTTAACTCGAAACTGCACATATCCCATACTTAATTCTTCATTCAAGGATAATGGTACAAGTTGTATGTTGGCAAAATTCCAAACGATGTTATTGTTAATTCTTGTCATAACATAATTGTGGCTTGCACTAATCATTCGTATACTTTCTGGATCAATTTGTGCATCTAAAACGTCTTCAATTCTTACATCAATTGCATTAGCTGTTCCGTAATTTTGAAATCTAATAGTGTAAATTAAATCGTCATTTGGACTAAATTGACTCAATGGTATTTCTTCACCGTGCGATTCCATTTTATCATTAGGGTCGTATGAATTCACGACAATTTGTGTAATAGAACTTGAATTGTTTAATAGATTTACATCATTTGCTGGAGCAGAAATTGTAGCTGAAGCAGTTAGTAAATCACCCAAATTTACAATTGGACTCGCAGGAACACTCATTGTAACGAATAATTCTCGAGTTTCATTTGGAAGAAGATTGGTGAAATTATAGGTAAAGCCAGCAGAATTTGCAATAGCTCCAGCTTGATAAATAGCAGTAATTGTTGTTTGCGATGGCTTTTCAAAAGTTACGGTACCGTCTGTTGCAGCGACACCTAAATTTTTAAATTTAATCATATTTGAATAAGTCATTCCCGGTCTTGGTTGACCTACAGGTACAATTGAAATGTTAACGTCATTGTATGATTGAGTTAATACAATAGGAAAATAAAGATATTGTGTTCCACTACCAGCAGTAATGTTTATATCATTGAATGAAGTTGTTCCAGAACTATAATAAGGAAAATATTCTGTTTAAATATTATAGGAAAAATCATAAGTATTTGCTGGGTTTGAATCAAAAACTGTTTGTCTTCCATTAGATGAGAAGGTATTTGTAATTGGCCCGGTATTATTTTGTTGGTAAACAAATGAACCATTAGTGAAATAATTTTCACCAGAATCTTTCACGCCATTATTATTATAATCGTTAAATGCTACAAGTATAATTTTATCTAAATTTTCACATGTTATGTCTGCAGACCAACCAGGTCTAGTTGTTGAACCACTACTTATGAATCGGAATGATAAACAACCACTTGGATCTGATGATGTAAAAGGACCAGGAATTGTTGTGCCCCAAAATCCACCAGTTAAATTAGATAATGAACCAAGTCCAACTCCATTTGTACTAGCAATTTGAGGTGAGTTAAATGAGTTTCCATCAAAAACAAACAAACCGTCCCAGTTTGCTGCAGTGTCGAAAGAGGTGAATGTTACAGTGACCATTTCTCCGGGATATGTTGGACATATCGTGTAATAATTGTTTGAATTATTTAAATAATTTGCATTTGATCCACCATTATCAACAAATAAATCTCCACATTCAAGAGGTGCAAGCATTGTAATAAAGCTTGTTGGTGCAGACCAATCACTCGAATCATTTGCCGAGCAAATTGCTTTAACGTAAACCTGATAACAGGTATTTGGATTGAGTCCGTTTATAACAAATGGATTTGTTGTTGTAATAACTCCAACTGTTATATTATTTACAGGTGCAGGTGCAGTGCAAGGAAGAGCAATTACTTCCCATAAAGTTGCAGAACTATTACTTGTCCAGGCTACAGTTGCAGATTGATGTGTTACATTAGAGTTGTTCAAATTAATTGGTTTCGGACATATTGTATTTGCCATAGTAGACCAATTACTTTTTAGTATTGGTGAACAAATGGCTCTTACATATACATTATTTGAAGAGTTTGTTAAGTTTGTAATAGTTGCTGGATTTGTATTAACAATTGTTCCAACAGAACTTGTTGTTGGATAAGTTCCAGCGGGTAAAACTATAATTTCCCATTGTGTGGCACTACCAGTTTCTGTCCAGCTTATAGTTGCATTTGGATAATTAACACCCGAAGTTGTCACATTAATTGGAGTAGTACAACTATTGGCAGAATTAACGTTTACATTATCAATTAACCATCTGTCTCCACCAAGTGCGGCTGTAGGTTGATTGTAAATCCTAACAAAAGTGATATAAATGTTTTGTCCAGCATATGCTGATAAATCAATTGTTTTTTCTTCATAACCATCATAATTATTTGAAATATCATTTTCTGTGTATATGGCAAGAATCGTTGCATTTGATAAATCTGTTTGTGAACCATTAGCCGGAGCAACTTTGACTTGATATAAAGTACCTTGATTACCTGAAATTGTAGTTCTAGATACAAAAGTTAAGTGACCATTTGCAGGCACGCTAACTGTAGGAGAAGTCAAATAATCTTCACTTGTATAACCAAAGCCAATATTTTCACGATTAATATAAGCAGAATACAAGCCCGAATGTACATTTGAAATAACATCTGTTCTTTCCCATCTTTTTACAGGTCCAATGCCATTATCGTGAATAGCCCAATTGCCTGAATTCAATGTCCATACAGTTGAAGGAAGCGGATTTGGCGCGTTAGCGCTTTCAAAATCCTCGGAAAATTGAGAAAAAGAAGAAATAGAAAACAAAAATACTAGTACTACTAAAGTAATTTTATTCATATTTGTTAATTTATAGTAAATCAAATATACATTGATTTTTAACAACTTACAATAAAACACTCTTTTTATTTTAACGAAAACGTCTCAGCTATAATAAATCCGCCTGTCCACGCATTTTGAAAATTAAATCCGCCAGTTATAGCATCAATGTTTAAAATCTCTCCAGCGAAATATAAATTAGGATGCAATTTGCTTTCCATTGTTTTGAAGTTGATTTCTTTTAAATCAATACCTCCAGCGGTTACAAATTCTTCTTTGAAAGTACTTTTGCCATTAACTTGAAATTCGCCATTCGTTAATTGATTGGCTAAATTTTGAAGTTGATTTTTTGATAAATCTGCCCATTTGGTATCTTCCAAAATTTCAGATGCTAAAACCAAACTTTCCCATAGTCTATTCGGAAAATCAAATGGAGATTTTTTTGAAACTGCTTTTTTAGAATGTTCTAATTTTAGTTCCTTAAGTTTTTCAAGCGTTTCCTCAAACGTTAAGTCGTTTAACCAATTGACTTGTAAAACAAATTGATAATTTTTATCGGCCAATATTCGTGCACCCCAAGCTGAAAGTCTTAAAATTCCTGGTCCAGACATTCCCCAATGGGTTATCAGTAATGGTCCTGAAGATTCCAACTTTGTGTTTTTAACTTTTACAGATGCAAAAGCAGACAAGCCCATCAAATCTTTAATTCGTTTGTCTTTTATATTAAAGGTGAACAATGATGGAACGGCCGAAATAGTAGAATGACCAAGTTCAGTTAACATTTCCCATATTTTTGGATTGCTTCCAGTGGTCATCACTAATTTTTGACAAGAAAATGTTTCAACATTGGTTTCTACTTTCCAATAATCTTCTCCTTTATATAAAGATTGCACACTTTGATTGGTAAGAATATCAATTTTTAATTTTTGAGTAGCAGTCAAAAAACAATCAATAATAGTTTGCGAAGAATCGGAAGTTGGAAACATTCTACCATCGTCTTCGATTTTTAATTCAACGCCGTGTTTTTCAAACCACTCAATGGTATCTCCAGTACAAAATTGATGAAAAGGTCCACGAAGTTCTTTTTCACCACGAGGATAAAATTTGACTAAATCATTTGGAACAAAACACGCGTGTGTAACATTGCAACGTCCGCCACCAGAAATTCTTACTTTAGATAAAACTTCTTTGCCACGTTCTAAAATTGCGACTTTTAACTTTGGGTTTTTCTCAACAATATTAATTGCTGTAAAAAAACCTGCAGCTCCGCCACCAACTACTATTATATCGTATTTTGAAATCATATTTTATCAGGAAAATCTGAAATTATACCATCAACTTGCAATGATTTGACAAAGGTAAGGTCTTCTTCTGAATTTACCGTCCAAGGAAAGATTTTAAATCCGTTACAATGCATTTCTTTGACATTTTCTGAATCAAGTAGCTTGAAATATGGATTTATCGAATAGGCATTTATTTTTTTTGCAAAACATATAGCATTGTCTAAATTATCTTCACACAGAACACCAAGTTGCATAGCATAATTTGATGATGAACAAAATTCTAAAACGGTCCAGTCAAAGCTCGAAATCTGAAATAAATTTGGGTTCCAATGTTTATCTACAGTATAAATTTGAAGTAATTCTAAAACATATTGTGTTGCATTTTTATCTTTAATTTCAATATTTAGAAAACATTTCTCGTTAATTAAGTCAAGAACATCGGCCAAGGTTGGAACCTCAAGTTTTTTTAAATCGAAAGAGGAATAATCTTTTATAAATCCCTTTTCTGTGGTCGTTCTATCAACCTTTTCATCGTGTATAACGACAGGAATATTATCTTTACATAAGTGAATATCGAGCTCAATTCCGTCAACACCTAGTGCAAGCGCTTTTTTGAAAGAAGTTAAAGTGTTTTCGGCAGCATATCCTTTTGCACCACGATGTCCAATTTTTAGCATATTATTATTTTAATAATGCATTTGTTCTCTTAAATGCTTCTTCATCTTTGTAATCTAACCAAGCTTGCCCTTTTCTTTTTCGCATCCAATTATCATAATTGCGAATGAAGAACATATTTTTAAATCCTTGAAAGAGATTTTTTGGGTTTCCTGCTAACGCACGAAGACTAACTGAGAATCCCGGTGTTAAATATTTCATGTAATGCCACCAACCTTCGGGCATATATAACATTTCACCATGTTGTAAATTGGTAATGTAAGGTCGTATTTGTTTTAATGCCGGAAACTTTTCAAAATCAGGATTGTCAAAATCAATATCTTCATTGCAAATCCACGAATAAGGTAGTCGATACATGTACTTTGTGTCTTTTGGATCTACTAAAACACATTGTTTTTTACCATCAAAATGGATGTGAAAAATATTTGATAAATCAATATCATAATGCATAAAAACTTTAGCATCTTCACCACCAAAAAATACTAAAGGTAAACTTTTTATTAATCGTATTCCTAATTTTGGCCATCTCATATCTGATTTTAAGGAAGGAACATCCTTCATCAAATTATATAAAAAAATGCGAAGATCTGTTGGTCCTTTTCTGAGTAAATCAATATAATCAGACATACTCATTTTAGAATCGGGTTCATTTACTTTTTTGGTGTAGTCTGTTTTCCTACTATCATAAAGTGGAACAATTTTATCACCTGCGACTTCTCTGATATATTCTAAATTCCATTTGGTAAATGCTGGCCAATCTTCAATTTGATTTGTAATTACAACAGGTTTTTGGGGTTTGTAATAATTTTTTATAAACTCCTCTTTGGTTAACTTTTCAACTCTTTCAATTTCTATATAATCAAACATACTAAATTGTCATTTAAAAAAATAATACTTGTCAATCTCAAGAATTAAAATTATAAAATTGACCTATAATTAATACTAAATTAACATTTTTTTTATAAAAAAAGCTGTCTAAATTGACAGCTTTCTGATATTGGCAATGATGCTAGCTATTTTTTTTCAAGTAGTAGTATAGATTCAGTAGTATCAATAGCAACTTTACCATCAATAACTTCTGATGTTATTCCAGAATATGCATCTTTTACTTTTGTGCCGTTTTCGAAAATAGTTCCAACAGAAATTTCTTTTTTTCCGATAGGCAAATCTAAACCAACAACAACTTTGTCAGAATAATTTCCATTAGAATAGTCACGACTAAATACATAAGGAGAACTCGTAATTTGTTTGTGAATTCCTGCACCAACCGATGGATGATTATTTCTAAATTGTCCCAATTTTTGCCAATGGTTTAATACTTTGAACGTCATTTTATTGGTTTTTAAATCGTTCCAATTCATCATTGAACGTAAAGTGGCATCGCCATTTGTTCCTTCAATATCTAAAGACCGAGCAGTTTCATCACCATAATATACTTGAGAAATTCCAGGAGTAAGCAATAATTTGGTTCCAGATTCAAATGTTTTTTCACGTTTTTTGTCAAAAGGATATCCGTCATCATGAGACGAAACGTAGTTCATAACCGTTTTTCCTTTTAAATCATTTTGAAGAATATTGGAATATTTTGAAAACAATTCTTCGTAGTTCATTTTGGCTTCATTTCTAAAATCAAAATTGATTAAACTAGTAAACCCGTTGGCATAATAGTCTACTTTTTTATCGCCATAATCGTATAATCTTTTGCTTCCAATGTTGTAACCATAAACTTCTCCAACAGTAAAAAAAGCATTATTATCCAAAACTTTTGATGGATTTTTAGCTTTAAATTCTGCAAAAGTCATTTCGCAAACTTTTCCAAAATCATACCAAACATCCTCTTTAGTATGTTTTACAGTATCAACACGATAGGCATCAATTCCGAAATCTAAAATATAATCGGCTAACCATTTCATAATGTAATATTTTGGTGCTCTTGGATAACCTGTTTTTTTGAAAAATGTATCCAATTCGGCAACTTCTTCTTCATAACGACCTTCTTTTTTCCATTTTGCAATCAAAAATGGTGGTAATTCAACATTTTCTTTGCTTTCTGTTTTAACGTCAAAAAGTCCAGTTACTAAAGTGCAATTGATATTAGTATCATACGAATTGTATTTGCAATTTGGAGTTGAACGAACCCAATCATCAGGATATTTTTCGTCTAATTCTGTGGCGTGACCAGTGTGATTTATAACTGCATCAAGCATAATTCTAATTCCTTTTGCGTGTGCTTTATCAACCAATTCTTTTAAGTCTTCGCGAGTTCCATAACTTGGATCTAATGCGGTCCAATCTTTTGTCCAATAACCGTGAAAACCATAAGTATTTCCTGTTCCTTCATCAACTGAACCGTGAATTTGTTCTACAACAGGCGTCATCCAAATGGCATTGATTCCTAAATCGGTAAAGTAACCTTCGTCTAGTTTTTGAATCACACCACGAATATCACCACCTTCAAAACCGCGCAATTTTGCAGTAGGTTTATCTCTTTTAATTAAAGCATTGTTGTTTGGATTTCCATCCAAAAATCTATCGGTTAATAAGAAATAGACATTGGCACTTTCCCAAACGAAAGGTGTTTTGGTTTTTTGAGTATAAGTTACCTCTTTGCTTGTGTTACAACTTGAAAAAGCTACTAATGCAATGAGTAAAAAAGATATTTTTTTCATAATTAAAGGGTAATTGTGATATCGGTTTTATAGTTGGTGTGGTTGTATTTTATTTCTAACGATTTTGTTTTTAGATCATATTTATAATCAACTTTGTTTCCGTTGATCAAAATATTTTTAGGTTTGTTTTCAAATTTGTAGATAAAAATTGTTCCGTCTTTTCCTTTGGAAAGTAGTTCTTGATTTTCTGTTTTACTTTCCAATCTAATAAAAAATTGATTCTTAATTAATTCGGTAGAACAATTTAAAATTTCGTGATTTTTAGCATCAATAAAGTTATCTGGTGTTTTTCCATCGTCAAAATAAAATTCTCTTTCACTTGATGATTTTCCTTCAAAATAAAAATGTAAATCCAAGTCAGAATTATCATATTGATTCGTATTTTGAACCAATTTTGTAATCGGATAAAATACGTTTCCACGGACAAATGTTGGAATGTTATTTTTATTTAATTCTACTTTTTGAGTTGTTCCAGCATCGTATTTTTTTCCAGTGTAGAAATCATACCAGTTTGAATTTTTCGGAAAATAAACTTCTTTCTGAGTTTGCCCTTTTTCTGTAATTGGATACACTAAAAAATCATTTCCCCAAAGATAACCGTCAGCTTTTGAAAGTAATTCTTTGTTGTTTGGTTCATTAAAAAATAAAGGTTGCATTAATGGTTTGCCAAATGTTGAATTTTCGTACGCCAAATTGTAATTGTAAGGCAGTAATTGATAACGTAATTCAACAGCTTTCCTCGCAATTTCTTTCGTGTCAACGTCTTTATAGGCCACTTCTGATGCTACATCTTCTTGAGCGTGCGGACGAAAAATTGGGTTGAAAACTCCATATTGCAACCAACGCAGATACAATTCGTTATCAAAATAATCTCCGGCAAAACCACCTAAATCACTGTGCATATAAGCCATTCCTTGCATTCCCATTTGAAGTGCAATTTCCATTTGGCTTTGCAAGCCGCCCCAACTTCTTGAAACATCACCACTCCAAGGAATCATTCCAAAACGTTGACTTCCAGAATATCCAGAACGCATTAAAATGAATGGACGTTGATTAGAAAAATCTTTTTTGTAACCATCAGCAATTAACTTTGCCCAATTGTGACCGTAAACGTTGTGAATTTCATCCGCTGTTCCTGAAAAGGTATTGGCATAAGAAGGAAAAACTTCAGGTTCGCCTAAATCACCCCAAAGTCCGCCAACTCCTTGATTTATTAATCGTTTGTAAACATTCCAAAACCATTCTTTTCCTTCGGGTTTGAATACGTCAACAATTCCGGTGTTTCCAAAATAGAAATCCCAAGTGGCAGGCTTTCCATCTTTTAATGTTGCTAAGACTTTTTTATCAACTGTTTCTTGCCATTTGGATGATGTTGTAAGGATAAAAGGTTCTGTTATCAAAACGGTTTTTACACCTTTTGCATTCAAATCTGAAATCATTTTATCTGGATTTGAGAAGTTATCTTTATCCCATTCTAGATTACCCATTGTGCCTTGAACTGTTTTTCCGAACCAATATAAATCCAGAATTATAGCATCGACAGGAATTTTACTTTCTTCAAATTTTCGGATGGTTTTTTCAACTTCTTCTTGTGTATGATAACCAAAACGAGAAGAGAAATTTCCTAATGCCCAGCGTGGAGGCAAAGGTTGTTTTCCGGTTAAATCGGTGTAGTTTTTTACTAAATCTTCCCAAGAATTGCCTACAATTACTTGATACGTTTTTCGTCCTGAAATTGTCTCATATTCTAAAGTATTATCTTTTTTAGAATCTAAATCCAAATATCCGATGGCTTCGTTATCAAAATGAACAGCATATAATTTGGAAGATAAAGCCAATGGAATACAGAAATTCATTAATTCGGCACGTGTTTCATAACCATATTGCGCTCTGTTGTAAAGTGCTAATTTGTTGCCACGACGATTCATTCCTAAAGCTCTTGCGCCTCCACCGTAAAGTACTTCATCTGATGAAATATTGAATTGTAAAACTTCGGTAGAATCGGCTGTAATGTTCCCTTTTACATTATCTAAAGGAATGTGTTTGCGTTTTAAATAACCTGATTTTTCAGAAATAATTTCTACGTTATTATTTAAGTAGGATATTTTAAATGGAGATTTTTGGATTACTATTTTTAAATTATTTGATTTGGAACTACATTCAATGGCGTTTTTATTTTCTTTGAAAGAAATATTTTTCAATTTATTTTTTAAAACAACTGCATCTGAAGGCTTGTTATTTTTTTCTCCATTTGATGTAAATGAAGTTTCAATAATTTTATCATTTAGAAAATTTATTAAATAATTTCCATCTGAAACTTTAATCGAAAACCCACTAGAAAGTTTTTCGATTTTAATGAATTTTCTATCTGCATTTTGAGCAAATGAAATTGTTGATATAAATAGTAGTGCAAATAGTTTTTTCATTTTCATTGTTTATTTTTCAAACATAAATTCTATAGGAATATTTATTCGTTTTTGCCAAGAAGCTTCCGAATGATTTTCTCCTTCAAATTTGAGACTTTTATAATTCTTTGTTGTGTATCCTTTAGCTTGCAAAACTTCATCCACTCGATATTCATATTTTAAATAACTTGCGTCAAGTGTTTCTGTTCCGTAATCAAAGTAAATTTTATGATTTTTTGGATCAGGTAAATTTTTCTGCATATAAGTAAAAAAACTTTCTGGAATTGGATTGTTTTCAAAATCTCTAAATCCAACCCAATGTGTTGATAAACAACTCGCTTTTCCAAATACATTTGGATATTCACAAATGGCATACATCGAAATCAATCCACCCATACTTGAACCCATAATTCCTGTGTGTTCAGCATCGGTAAAGACAGAATAATTTTGATCGATATAAGGTTTTAATTCCGAAACTATAAATTGAAGGTAATTATCAGAATTTATCTTTTTGTCATCAAATGGAAATTTTGCCTTTTTTACTTCTGTTTGAATTTGTTCTTGAATTTCTTTTGATAGTAATTGGTAAGGTTTGTTTGGATATAAATCCATATGACGCAAGTTTGGAATATTCCAAATGGCAACAATAATAATATCTTGAATTTTATTTTCAGAATTTAATTTTGAAATTACTTCATCAACCATCCATTCTTGTTTATTCCAAGTTGAAGAGGCATCAAAAAGCATTTGTCCATCGTGCATATACAAAACGCTATATTTTTTATCTTTAGAATAATTGGATGGTAACCAAACATCAACGGTTCTCGGAACAATGAATTTTGTTGGAAAACTATCAATTCGATTGATAATTCCTTCAATTTTTTCTTTGTTAATGATTTGATGACTTTCAATTTTGCTTTGAGCAAATGAAAACGTTGTGATTAATATTAGTAAAACAATTTTTTTCATTTTCATTTTCATTTTTTTAACCATTAAGAGATTAAGAAAATTAAGTCAAACCTTAATGCAACTTAATACCTTAATGGTTTATTATTTACTTTAATTCTAAAATTAAAACTGATTTTCCTTCAAGTTCAATATCATTTTTTAAATCAAATGATTTTTCAGAGATAACATCTTTTCCAGATTTAAAGTTTTTAATGTTTTCTTGAAATCTTGAAGTTTTGATGGTTTGTTTTTCATTGGTGTTATTCATCACAACCATTACAGCTTCTTTTTCATCATATCTAAAGTATACATAAACGTTGTTTTCTGGAACGTAATGCGTAGTTTTTCCGTTGTGAATTACCGATTTTGTTTTTCTCCAATTGAATATTTTAGAGGTAAAATCAAAGAATTTTTGTTGTTCTTCTGTTCTTTCTGATTTTGTGAATGCATTGTTTTTATCGCCATTCCAACCGCCAGGAAAATCTCTACGAATGTCACCATCGCCCACATTTTTGCTTCCTGCCATTCCAATTTCTGAACCATAATATACTTGAGGAATTCCGCGAACAGTTGCAATTAGGGAAACCGCCATTTGGTATTTTTTGAAATCATTTTTGTATAAATCATTCAATCGATTGGTATCGTGATTTTCAAAAAACACTAATAAATTATTGATGTTCGGATATAAGAAATCGTTGTTGAAATTCTCATACACTTTTACCAAACCGTTTCTCCATTCTTGTTTGTCTTCATTGAATGTTCCGTTTGCAATAGCATCTTGCAAAGTAAAATCCATCACGCTTGGTAAATTGGAATTGTAACTTTGAATAGCACCTATTTTACTGTCTTTTTGCCAATAAGCCATTTGCGCTTGATCGTACATCCAAACTTCACCAACCACATTAAAATTTGGATATTCATCGGTTATGGATTTCGTCCATTTGGCAATAGCAGTTTTATCGTTGTAGGAATATGTATCTACTCTAAATCCATCTAGGTCAGCGTATTCAATCCACCAAATAGCGTTTTGTGTCAAATAGTTTAAAACTAAAGGATTGGATTGATTTAAATCGGGCATTGATTTTACAAACCATCCATCCATACACAAATCGAAATCTTTTTTAGAAGCATTGGTATCAAATTGTGTACTCATTCTGTAATTAGTTTGAGCATAACCCGGAAATTGATGAATCCAATCATATGTTGGTAAATCGCTCATCATCCAGTGTTTATAACCCCAATGATTGGTTACATAATCCATAATATTTTTCATTCCACGCTTGTGCAATTCAGAACTCAAACGAAGGTAATCTTCATTGGTTCCAAAACGAGCATCGATTTTGTAAACGTCCGATTGTCCGTAAGTGTGATACGAACCTCTGTCGTCATTATCTTCACAAAGTGGAGTTGGCCAAATAGCGGTTGCTCCAAGTTCTTTGATATAATCTAAATTTTTAATCATTCCTTCAATATCGCCGCCGTGTCTGCCATTTATGTTTGTTCGGTCTGCTTTTTCAGTAAGAATTTTATCAGAATCGTTATTTGGATTACCATTTGCAAATCGGTCAGACATAATTAGATAAATCATATCTGAACTATCGAAACTTTTTCTGTTTCTAGAATTTTCTCTTCGAGATTTTAAAGAATAATTTTGTGTAAACGACTTGTTTTTGTTTTTGAAAGTAAAAACTAAATCTTGAGCAGAAATATTTTTAGTGTCGATGGTTACGAAAACGTAGTTAGGATTTTCGGTTTTTTGAATGCCTTTAATTACAATTCCATTGGAAACTGAAACTTCATTTTGAGCAATGTTTTTTCCGTAGAACATTATTTGAACATCAGAAAGATTCATATCACTCCACCAAAAAGGCGGTTCAACTCGGTCAATTTGAGCGAAAGTTGACGATGATATTAAAAGTAAAAATAGAAGGAGTTTTTTCATTGTTAAACCATTAAGATATTAAGATATTAAGATTCATTAAGATTTATTCGTCATCAAGCATTCGGTAATAATCGTTCACGAAAGGCTTTGTTGATTTTGTAATATTTGTAGTTTTAAAATTGATTAATAATCCTTGTGGGACTTTTAAAATATTCATATAGGTTAAAATTATTGCTTCGTGTATAGGTTCAAATTTTTCAACAGTTTTTAATTCAATAACAATGCAATCGTTAACTAATAAATCAAATCGATATTCTTTTTCTAATATTAATTCATCATATTCTATTTTAATCGGAACTTGTTGTTTAACATCAAATCCTTTTTTTAATAATTCATATTTTAAACATTCTTCGTATATACTTTCTAACAAACCAGGACCAAGTTTTTTATGAACTTTTATGGCACAACCCACAATTTCGTAGGATAGTTGTGTTATTTCTTTCTTAGTCATTTTGAATATTTTTTATAAATCATAAAGGTATTAAGAAAATTAAGAAAAAAACTTAATGAAACTTAATACCTTAATGGTTATATTTATAAAATAGTTTAAAAAATTATACTGTCACCAAACTATTCGGCTCCACTAAAACTTCTTTTCCATTGACGAAAACAGATATCTCCTTGCTTCCTTCTAATGAAAATTTAGTCTCATTTTGAAGCACTTCAACTTTTAAAATTTGATTTCTGAAGTTGATTTTGAACGAATAGCCTTGCCATTGTGATGGGATTTTAGGTTCAAAATGTAACGCGTCATTTTTAACACGCATTCCACCAAAACCTTCTACAATACTCATCCAAGTTCCAGCCATTGATGTGATGTGACAACCTTCTTCAACCTCTTTATTATAATCATCTAAATCTAAGCGAGATGTTCTTAAGTAAAATGTGTAAGCTTGTTCCATTCTATCAAGAGTTGCTGCTTGAATCGAGTGAACACAAGGTGAAAGCGAACTTTCGTGAACAGTAAATGGTTCGTAAAAATCGAAATGTTTTTCTAATTGCTCCTTGGTAAAATGATCTTCAAAGAAATAGAAACCTTGTAAAGTATCCGCTTGTTTTATGTATGGTGAACGCAAAATTCTGTCCCAAGACCATTTTTGGTTAATCGGACGTTGGCTTTTATCTAAATCGTGCACTTTTACTAATTCTTTGTCCAAGAAACCATCTTGTTGTAAGTAAACGCCATATTCGTCCGAATAAGGGAAATACATATTATCGGCAACTGCTTTCCAATGTGAGATTTCTGCTGCATCAAGATTCACTTTATTCATAATGCGAGCAAAATCAGAACTGTATTCTTTTTCTATTTTATTGATTTGCTCGATAGTGTAATCAATACACCATTTGGCCAAATAATTAGTATAGAAATTATTGTTTACGTTGTTTTCATATTCATTTGGACCTGTCACTCCAAGAATCACATATTGATTTCTGTAAGTAGAGTAGGTTGCTCTTTGGTGCCAAAAACGTGCAATTCCAATCAGAACTTCTAATCCTTTTTCAGGAATATAAGAGTAATCTCCAGTAAATCTAAAATAATTAAATATCGCAAAAGCAATCGCACCGTTTCTATGAATTTCTTCAAAAGTGATTTCCCATTCGTTATGACATTCTTCGCCATTCATTGTAACCATTGGATACAAAGCAGCTCCGTTTTTGAAACCTAATTTACCTGCATTTTCAATCGCTTTATCCAATTGATTGTATCGGTAAGTCAATAAATTTCTTGCAACTTGTTGGTCTTTCGTAGCCATATAGAAAGGAATGCAATACGCTTCGGTATCCCAATAAGTTGAACCGCCGTATTTTTCTCCTGTAAATCCTTTCGGACCAATATTTAAACGAGAATCTTTTCCTAAATAGGTTTGATTTAATTGGAAAATATTGAAACGAATTCCTTGTTGTGCTTTTACATCACCATCAATAGTAATGTCGCTCATTTCCCAGATTTTTGCCCAAGCTTGAATTTGATTTTCTTTTAAATTAGAATAACCTATTTTCAAACCTTCCGAAATTACATTTTGAGCAGCAACTTGTGTGTTTTCGTGATTTAATGAAACTGTATAACCACCTAATTTTTGAATAGAACCTGTTGCGTCTTTCGAAACATTGATTTCATAGGTGAATTGTACTTTTTCATTATTTTTCTCCACATTTGATGGAGTTGCGTTTGTGTTTGAACCATTTATCAAAATAGTATTTTGCATAAAAGTGGTTGCCGTGAAATGAGTTTTGAACGTTCTTGCCGTTACAAAAGCTTCATTAGCTGTATATTTTACTTCTAATGGTTCCCAAAATTTTTCTTCCCAGTTAGCATCTTCGTTTTGAACTCCGGAGTCAACATAAGGTTTGAAAACAATTTTAGCATCACCATTTAAAGGTGTGATTTCATAATTAATAACGCCTAATTCGTCATTGTCTAACGAAAGAAAACGTGTTATATTTACAGATATATTCAGTCCGTTTTGTAAAATTGCTTGAAACGAACGGTAGTAAACACCTTCTTTCATATTCAATTCACGCTTAAAATTATCAACCGATTGACATTTGGCCAAATCTAAATTTTCGCCATTGATTTCGATATCAATTCCAATCCAATTCGGAGCGTTTAATACTTTTGCAAAATATTCGGGATAGCCATTTTTCCACCAACCTACTTTGGTTTTATCAGGATAATAAATTCCTGCAATATAACTTCCTTGAAATGTTTCGCCTGAATAATGTTCTTCAAAATTGGCACGTTGTCCCATAGCACCGTTCCCGATACTGAATAAACTTTCAGACGATTTTACTCTTTCTACATCAAATCCTTCTTCAATGATGGACCAATTGTCTGCTTTGATATAATCTTGGTTCATTTTATTTTAAGTTTAAAAGTTTAGGAGTTTAGAAGTTTAAAAGTTGAATCTTAAACTTTCAAAATATCTATTCTCTTTTTTCTTTATTCTATTTTCTATTCTCTAATTTATCAACGATTCAATAAAAGAAACATCAATAAATGTAAAATCTTTAAATATATATTTTGCTTCGTGCAATGTTGTTGCTTCTCCAATCCCAATGCTAGTCATATTTGCAATATTAGCAGCTTGAACTCCTGCAACTGAATCTTCAAAAACTATTGAATTTTCGTTTGTTGCACCTAATTTTTTTGCTGCTTGAAGAAATACTTCTGGATCAGGTTTTGCATTGGAAACATCATTTCCATCAACGATTGCATCAAATAGATTTATAATTCCTGTTTTTTCTAAAATTGGTCGTGCATTTTTACTTGCAGAACCCAATGCAATTAGTTGATTTTTATCTTTTAAATAGTGCAATACAGGAAGCACACCAGGTAAAATTTCACTTTCATCAATATCTACCAAATAGGATAGATAATCTTCATTTTTTTGGATAAGCCATTTGTTTTTGTCTTCTTGAGAAGCTTGAATTCCTCCAAGTTCTAAAATAATATCAAGAGAACGAACTCGGCTAACTCCTTTTAATTCTTCGTTGTGTTCGGGTGTAAATTCGATGCCTAGTTCTTGAGCTAATTTTTGCCACGCCAAAAAATGATATTTTGCTGTGTCAACAATTACTCCGTCAAGGTCGAATATGAATGCTTTTTTGTTATTCATTTAAATTAATTTTCGATTCGTCATTAATGGTTAAAGCTATTATTCCTGCAAGAATCATAGATGCTCCACCAATTAATAAAGCGTAAATCGGTTCGCTGTTAAAAAATTTGGAAACTAAAAATCCTAAAATAGATGCTGCTACTAATTGAGGAATTACAATAAAAAAGTTAAAAACTCCCATATAATAACCCATCTTACTAGAAGGCAAAGAGCCTGAAAGCATAGCATAAGGTATTGATAAAATACTTGCCCAAGCAATACCAACGCCAATCATAGGTAGCCATTCCATTGTGAAAACTGTCGGTTCAGAAATAAAATATACAGATATTAAACCTAATCCTCCACAAACTAATGCTACGAAATGAGTAAATTTTCTGCTAGTATATTTTGCTAATAATGGTAAAAGAAATGCTGCAATAGCTGCAATTAAGTTATAATTCGCAAACATTTCTCCAACTTGATTTGCTCCAGTATTGTATGCGTCAGAAGTTGTATCTGTTGTTTTGTAAATGTGTTGTGTAACGGCAAGAGTAGTGTAAATCCACATTGAAAAAAGTGCAAACCAAGAAAAGAATTGTACCCAAGCCAATTGTTTCATTATTTTTGGCATAAACTGAAAATCGTTCATAATAGTAACAAAACCATTTTCTGTATTGTTTGTTTTTTGCAATAATCCTGAAATTAGCATTGCAATTCCGCCAAGACCAATTAGACCAATAGAAAGAACGTATAAATCTTTTTTCAAGTCATAATTATAAATTGCAAATGAGAATAATGCGCTAACTACTAAAAACAATAGTCCTTTGCTAAGATGAGAATTACCATTTGTTACAAACCATTCTTTAGAATGTGTTTCTTTTTGATAAGTTTCCTTATTATGGTTTTCAAAAGCTTCTAATTCTTCTGGTGAATATTCTTTAGAAGTTAAAACTGTCCATAAAACGGTAATTAGGAAAGCAATTCCACCAAAATAGAAGGAATATTTAACAGAATCAGGAATAATTCCTAAAGGTGCCGTGTTACTTACCCCAAAATGAGTAAAAATCAACGGAAGTTTTGAAGCAAAATAAGCACCAATTCCAATAAAGAAACTTTGCATTGCAAAACCAGTCGTTCTTTGTGAATCGGGTAAATTATCACCTACAAATGCACGAAAAGGTTCCATTGAAACGTTAATAGAGGCATCCATTATCCATAACATACCTGCAGCAAACCACAACATAGGCGAATTGGGCATTATAAATAAAGCAGCAGACGCTAAAATTGCACCAGCAAGAAAATAAGGTTTTCTTCGGCCTAGTTTTGTCCAAGTTCTATCTGAAAAATAGCCGATAATTGGTTGAATTATTAGCCCAGTCATTGGTGCAGCAACCCACAAAATAGGAATGTCGTCTATGTTAGCACCCAGTGTTTGAAATATTCTGCTAACATTAGAATTTTGAAGGGCAAAACCCATTTGTATCCCTAGAAATCCGAAACTCATGTTCCAAATTTGCCAGAAACTTAACTTACGCTTTTCCATTATCGTAATTTAGAGATTAGAAATACGATAAGCTAGATGCTTATCAAAACTTATTTTTTGTTTTCGAAGTAAAAAGTATAAGCTTTGATGTTGTAAAGATATTAAAAGTTTTCAGTTTTCAGATTTTGCTATAAAAAAAGAGTTACGAAAACGTTTTTTTGTTGATAAGTAATTTAAAGTGTAGATTCTCTTTCTACTAATTCGGTTTCTATGACTTCGGTTTTGTATTGTTCTTCGTAATCTTCCTCTTCAATTTCAAGTTTTTCGAGAAGCATTCTTGCTGCTTTTTCACCCATTTTCGCACCATTTTGGCTAACGGTAGTTATAGATGGCGATGAATATTTAGATATAATACCATCTGTAAAACCTATAATTGAGATGTCTTTTGGTACTGACTTTCCTAATCTTGCTGCAACTTTTATTGCAGTAACTGCAAAAATTTCGTTTACTGCAAAAATTGCTTCAAGGTCATTATTGTTTATTAAAGCTTCAATTTGATTTTCAAAGTTATCAGTGTCTTCAATTTTTATTATTATGTTTTCATCAATTTTAATATCGTTGGTTTTCAATGCTTTGATGTAACCTTCTGTCCTTAATTTTCCTACACTAACATAATCTACTGTTGTTAGCAAGGCAATTTTTTTAAATCCTTTATCGATAAGGAATTGAGTAGCATTAAAAGCGGCTAAATTATCGTCAATAATTACTTTATCGCATAAAATATCGTTTGTAATTCTGTCAAACATTACAACGGGCATTCCTTGATTGATAACTTCCGTAATATGATGAAAATCTCTTTTTTGTTGGGTTTCTTTTGATAAAGACATGATGAATCCGTCAATGCTTCCGTTGGCTAACATTTCCATATTAATGACTTCCTTATCAAATGATTCATCGGATAAACAAACAATTACATTATAGCCATTTTCATTAGCAACATGTTCAACACCGCTAATTACGGTAGCAAAAAAATGATGAATGACTTCCGGAATAATGATGCATATTGTCTTGGACTTTCTGTTTTTTAAACTAAGTGCAATATTATTTGGTTTATAGTTGTATAGTTTAGCAAACGCTTGTACTTTTTGACGAGTATCTTCGCTAATTTCACTGCTATCTCTCAAAGATTTAGATACTGTAGAAATAGAAACATCTAATTCTTTTGCAATTTGTTTTAAAGTGACTTTTCTTCTCATTTTTTGGTTTATAAGTTGATTGTAAAACTAATTTTTCAAAATTAAAAAATGTTTAATTCTTAACAGAAAATTAATTTCTGAATAAAGATAGGTTTTATTTTTTTAATTGTGAATTTTACCTTTATTTTTCTGAATATTTGAGAAAGTTTTCAACACGAAAACGTTTTCGGTACTATATAATAGTAGTCTCATTTTTTTATCTGAAAATTTATTATAAATTTAACATTCGAAGTTAAAGTATAAGCTAAAAAACAAATTTATTAACCTAAACAAAATGTATGAAAACAATTTATAAAAAGTTGTTATTTTTATTGCTAATGCTCCCATTTAGTGTTTTGGCTCAAACCACGGTGGACGGAGTTGTAGTTGATTCAAAATCAAATCAACCGATTCCAGGAGTTAACGTAATTATTCAAGGTACTCAAACGGGTACATCAACCGATTTTGACGGAAAATTTAAATTAACTAAAGTAAAAAATGGAGACAAATTAGTGTTCTCTTTTATTGGTTATAAGAACGCTACCGTCGCGTATCAAGGTCAAAAATCATTAGCAGTTTCTTTAGAAGAAGAAGCCAATGTTTTACAAGAAGTTGTAGTTCAAGTTGGTTATGGTTCTGTTAAGAAAAAAGATGCAACAGGTGCTGTAGATTTATTGACTACAAAAGATTTCAATAAAGGTTTTAATTCTAACACAGAGTCGTTGTTAAATGGTCGTGTTGCGGGTGTAGTTGTTACTCAAGGTGGTCGTCCTGGAGATGGTGCTGCGATTAGAATTCGTGGTGGAGCTTCATTGCAAGCTTCTAACGATCCGTTGATTGTATTAGATGGATTGCCAATCGATGGGAATTTACAAACGATTAATCCTAATGATATTGAGAATATATCTATTTTAAAAGATGCTTCTGCTACTGCCATTTATGGTAATAGAGGTTCTAACGGTGTTATTTTAGTTACTACTAAAAAAGGTGCTAAAGGTGCACTAAAAGTTTCTGTAGGAACAACATTTACAGTTAATACTTTAGCGGACAAAATAAATACTACTTCTGCTGCAGACTTTAAAAGTTTTTTAACAAATCCTGCAAATATCGCTCAGTATAATATTGCGCCTTCAAGACTTGCAAGACTAGGAAATTCTAACACTGATTGGCAAGAGGAAATTTTCTCAAATTCAGTATCAATTGATAATAATGTAGGATTAAGAGGTGCTTTATTCGGAAAATTGCCAACATCATTCACATATGGTCATACTTATATTCCAGGTATTTTAGAAACTTCTAAGTTCGATAGAACAACTGCTTCTTTAAGATTAAATCCATCTTTATTCAAAGACCATTTAAAAATTGCTATTAATGGAAACTTCTCTGTTATTAAGGAGCGTTTTGCTGACGAAGGTGCTATAAGTAGTGCTATTAATTTTGATCCAACACAACCAGTGAATATTAACAGCCAACAATTTGGAGGTTATTTTGAGTGGTTAGATGGTTCTAATAATCCAAATTTTTTAGCTGCTGACAACCCAGTTGCTGCACTTCAACAAAGAAATAATCAAACAAAAAGATATCGTTACTATGGAAATGTTCAGTTGGATTATAAATTACACTTCCTACCAGAATTAAAATTCACTGTTTTAGCAGGTCTTGATAGAGAACAATCTCAAGGTAGAAATGACTTAAGTAATCGTAGTATCAACGGCTTTTTCAACGGAACAAATAATTTAGGAAGATATAGTGAGTTTTGGGGTAATAGAACAAATACAGCTCTTGATGCTTATGTAAACTATACAAAATCTTTTGGTAAATTAAATGTAGATGTAACTGCAGGACATACTTATTATGAAAGAAATCGTGTTGATTATAATTCAGGAGAATTAAGAAATCCTGCGAACGTAATTAATTCACAAAATACTTTTACAAGTCCTGTAAGTAAATTAGAGTCTTATTTTGGTAGAGCTAATCTTGGCTTTGCTGATAAATACTTATTGACGTTAAATTTAAGAAACGATATCACTAATAATTTCTTTGAAGATGTAAGATCTGGAATTTTTCCAGGAGCTGCATTTGCTTGGAATATATCTAATGAAAGCTTTTTAAAAGAAAGTAAATCAGTTACTAACTTAAAATTAAGATTAGGTTGGGGAATCACTGGTCAACAAGAATTGTCTACTAGTTTTTCTTATATACCTCAGTATGTTACAGGAAATCAACAAGCTCAATATCAATTTGGAAATACTTTTGTAACAACTGTAAGACCTTCATTTTATTCTAATACAATTAAGTGGGAAGAAACTACAACATACAATGCCGGTTTAGATTTCGAATTGTTTAAAAAAGTTAAAGGTACATTAGATGTGTATCAAAAAGAAACTGAAGATTTATTAGCTTTTGTAGCTTACCCTGACGGTGCCAATTTAACTAACAACGGACCAAGAAATTTCGGAAACTTAGAAGTAAAAGGTGTTGAACTTGGATTAAATTTTGATGTGTTAAAATCTACAGATTTAAATTGGAATATTAATTTTAATGCAAATTATCAAGATAGAAAAATTACGGCAACTGCTATCGATGGTACGGAAGCACCTGGTTTCTTAACAGGAGGAATCAGAGGTGGTGTTGGAAATAATATTCAAATCAACTCAACAGGTTATGCGCCAAATGCGTTTTATGTATATGAGCAAGTTTATGGTACAAACGGAAAACCTTTAGAAGGTGTTTACGTTGATAGAAATGGTGATGGATTGATAACTCCAAAAGATATGTACCAGTACAAACAACCATATGCTGATTTCACATTTGGTTTAATGTCTACATTTAATTACAAGAAATGGGATATGTCAATGTCGTGGAGAGCAAGTTTAGGAAACTATATCTATGATAATAATGGTTCTTCATATGGTTATTTAGATAATTCTATAAACCAAATTACACCGTTAAATAATATAAACCCATCTTTCTTCGAATCAGGTTTTGTTAACGAAGGTAATAATAGATTTTTCTCAGATTACTATGTGAGAGATGCTTCGTTTATTAAGTTAGATAACATCAGCTTTGGATACAATTTTGCAGAACCATTTGGAAATGCTACTACTGCTAGACTAAGTTTTGGTGTACAAAATGCACTTATTATTTCAAAATATAAAGGATTAGATCCTGAAATTTTATCTGGAATTGATCAAACGATTTACCCAAGAGCAAGAATGTTTGTACTTGGCTGTAATGTAAATTTTTAAAAAAAAAGTTATGAAAAAAAGTAGAATTATTAAAATGTTAGTTCTTTCAGTAGTGACCATTTTATCAATGACGTCATGTACTAAAGAGCTAGATAAAATCGAGATTGATGAAGATATCTATTCATCAGAAGTATTTTATCAAGATGAGGCTTCTTACAAGCAGTTTCTAGCAAAACTTTATGCTGGGTTAGCTGTTTCAGGGCAACAAGGTCCAGCAGGAAATTCTGATATCGCTGGAATTGATGAAGGTTTCGGACAATATTTGAGAGCTTACTGGGTAATGAATGAAATTACTACTGACGAAGCAATTATTGCTTGGGCAGATGGAAACTTACCTTCTTTAAACAACCACACGTGGGCATCAAATAATGAGTTCATTTATGCAATGTTTTCTCGTTGTATGTATCAAGTATCATTATGTAATGAGTATTTAAGACAAACTACAAATGATAAATTAAATTCTAGAAATGTTACTGCAGCTACAAGAGCTCAGATTGTAAGCTATAGAGCTGAAGCACGTTTTTTGAGAGCTTTTTCTTATTGGCATTTGATGGATATGTTTGGAAATGTTCCATTCACAACAGAAAACGATACTGTTGGTTTTAGTTTTCCGCAACAAAGAAGTAGATCATTCATTTTTGATTTTATCATAAGTGAATTGAATGCTATTGATGCTGATTTGTTAGCTTCAGGTTCTAATGAATTTGGTAGAGTTGATAAAATTGCTGCTAAAATGTTATTATCTAAAGTTTATTTAAATGCGCAGGTGTACATCAATCAAAACAAATATGCAGAAGCTGCAGCGGCGTTAGCTCCGGTATTAAGTTCAACGTATTCAATTAATACAAGTTCAAGCTACGGAAAAGTATTTATGGCTGATAACGATAGTAATGGTTCGCAAACTGAAATGATCTTTCCAATAAGATATAACGGTTTAAATACACAAACTTATGGAGGAACAACTTTCTTAACACATGCTGCGATTGGAGGTTCAATGAATCCATCTAATTATGGTGTTAATGGTGGTTGGTTTGGTTTAAGAACTAGACAAGAGTTTGTTAATAAATTTGCTGGTGATCCAAGAGGTATGTTCTATACATCAGGACAAACATTGTCAATTGGTAATATCGGTAACTTTGGCGATGGATATGCTGTTGAAAAATATAAAAATATCAAGTCAACTGGTGGTGCTGGATCTGATGTGTCTGGTAACTTTGTAGATATCGATTTTCCAGTATTTAGATTAGCTGACGCGTATTTAATGTATGCAGAATTAGCGGCAAGAGGACAAGGTAGTACTAGTCAAGCTGCAAGTTATGTAAATACACTAAGAACTAGGGCAGGTGCTACCGCGGTTACAGCTGGTGATATTACACTTGACTTTGTTCTTGACGAAAGAGCTCGAGAATTATACTGGGAAGGTCATAGAAGACAAGATTTGATCCGTTTTGGCAAATACACAGGAAGTACTTACAACTGGCAGTGGAAAGGTGCAGTTCAATCAGGAACTACTATTGATGATAAATATAAAATTTTCCCAATACCAGCAACTGCAATTGGTTCAAACCCTACATTACAACAAAATCCTGGTTATTAATAATAAAATTATCCTCGGAATCGATTTATCTTTTCCGAGGTGTTTAATATAAAAAATTATGAAAAAAATATTTTTAAGTTTAATGTTATTAGCAGGAACACTTACCTCAATTGTATCCTGTAGTGATGAAAAATTAGACCCTACAGCTACTTCAAGCGCAATTAATTTGTCATCTCCAACTGGTGGTTCGTTTGTATTAACAGGTTCAACAGCAGGAACAAATGCTTTTACAGCTAAATGGACTCCAGCTGATTTTGGATTCTCTTCTTCTGTTACTTATTCTCTTCAAGCAGTAAAGAGTACAGAAAGTTTTTCAAATACATCTAGCTCGATAGTTTTGGGTACGATGAGTTCTAACGAAGGAATTAATGAAAAATCAGTTACTCAGAGAGTTTTGAATAACTTACTTTTAAGTGCTGGTGGTTCAATTGGAACTTCTGGGTCATTTAAGTTAAGAGTTATCGGAAAACCTTCCACGCAATTAGCATCATCTACTAATGGTGTTGCAGCTATTTCTAATGAAGTATCTATTTCAGCTACTCCTTATGACACTTTTGATGAATTTCAAAAATTATACCTTCCAGGAAGTTATGGCGGAGCAAGTACATTTGCTGATTGGTCAGGTGCTGGTAATTCAGCAACAATTTATTCATCAGGAAATGATGGTAAATATGAAGGTTTCGTATGGATGAATGTTGCTAATCCAGAGTTTAAGTTCAATTCAGACCCAACTTGGTCAGGAAATGATAAAGGTGAGAGTAGTGCAGATGGTTCTTTTACTGGTAATTTAGGTGGAAGCAATATCAAGCCAGCAGAAGGCGCAGGAACGTATTTCTTTACAGTAAATTGGCCAGCACAAACTTATACAATGGGTAAAAGGCAAGTTGCAATTATTGGTGCTGCAACGCCAAATGGTTGGGGAAATCCAACTTATATGACGTTTGATACTAACCCAGCGTCTCCTTATTTCAGAATGTATACTATTGATTTAGCGCTTACTAATGACGAATTTTTAATTCGTTTGAAAGATGATTGGTCTGTTAAAATGGGAACAACTTCTGGAAATACAGAGAACACTACAACTGGAGGTCAGTATAAAATTAAATTAAATGGTGGAAACATGAAAGTTCCAGCAGCAGGAAATTATAAAGTTGTTTTAGATATCAGAAATTCTGCAAACTACAATATAAGGTTAATGCCTAATTAATACAACCAATATGGCACATTCTCGATTTATTAAGTTAATTCGAGAATGTGCTTTTTTATTCAAATCTATGCTATGAAAAGAATTTTATTATTATGCATGCTTTTTCCTTTTGTTGTTTTTTCTCAACAACAAACAGTGACTTACACAATTTCACCTACAGTTTTTGAAGAAAATCAAGCTATAACCATTACTTTTAATGGCAATAGTATAAATGAATCAACTTGGGGTGTAACCAATAATGCTCTTTATCTTTGGGCTTGGAGTTTTGATATTAGTGATGCTAACATTCAAGATTGTCCTACAAATGGTACATGGACTAGTTCAAGTGAAACTAATAGATTGACTTACAATGCTGGTAATGATACTTATACAATTACACTAACTCCAAATACTTTTTATAACAGAACTGGTATTGGTAGAATAGGTTTTTTAATAAAAGCTAAAGATGGCAGTAGCGATAAAAAATCACAAGATATTACGTCAGAAGTTGGAGCATTCCAAATGAACTTAATTAGTCCGACCGAAAACAGTAATACCATTGTTAATTCAGGCTCCAATGTTAGTATTGTTGCTTCTAACACTGGCGGAAATGCTACTTACACTGTTACTGCTAATGGGGTTCCAATTTCATGTTCAACTGCGCCTACATCATTTTTTACTTGTGGTGACACCAATGTAACTACAAATAAAGTATATGTTATCTCAGCAACTTTAGGAACTACAACCGTAACAAAACGGTTTACAGTAATTGTTAATCCAGGAACTATTAATGCTCCGATGGATCCAAGTTTGGTAGATGGAATAAATTATGATCCTGCCGATCCAACTAAAGCAATTTTGGTGTTAAATGCGCCATTTAAGGATTTTGTTTATGTTGCTGGTAGTTTTAATAACTGGTCTCCAACTACTTCATCTGCTATGCGAAAAGACGCAACTACAGGAAAGTTTTGGTTGCAACTTAATGGTTTAACTCCTAATCAGATATATGCCTATCAATATTGGGTATGTGACAATACTAATAGACCTGCTAATTCACCTGCTATAGTAAAAACAGCCGACCCTTTTTCTAAACTTGTACTTTCTCCTTATGATGATCCAGAAATTATAGCTTTGGGCGTATATCCTGGTTTACCAGTATATGCAACTATTGCACCGGGACAAGAAAGAGAAGTTACTGTTTTGCAAACTGGCCCAAATGCATTTTATAATTATAATTGGAGTGCCGCTACAACAAACTTTGTTAAACCTAAAAAGAAAGATTTGGTTGTATATGAAGCTCTTGTAAGAGATTTTGATTCAAATAGAACTTATCAAAATTTAATTAATAAGATTGATTATTTTAAAAATCTTAAAGTTAATGCAATACAATTAATGCCAGTAATGGAATTTGAAGGTAATGAAAGTTGGGGTTATAACACGGTTTTTCATATGGCATTAGACAAGCGTTATGGTCCGCCATCTAAGTTAAAAGAATTTATAGATTTATGTCATCAAAATGGGATAGCAGTGATTTTAGATATCGCACTAAATCATGTTTTTGGTCGTTCTCCACTTGAAAGAATGTGGATGCTTGATTCAGATAATGATGGTTGGTCTAATGGAACAGGTTTTAAAGTTTCTAGTGAAAATCCTTATTGTAATCAAGACGCAATGCATTCTTATAATGTTGGTTCTGATTTAAATCATTTTAGAGAGCCAGATAACTTGACTAACACTTATTCGGTTGCAACTATAAAACATTGGATTGAAGAATACAAAATTGATGGATTCCGTTGGGATTTAACGAAAGGTTTTACACAACAATGTCCTCCTAACGTTGCAGGAGGTCAAGAAACTTGCACCAATGGATACCGTTCAGATAGAGTTGCAAAGCTTAAATGGTATGCTGATAGACAATGGGAAATTGATCCCAACTTTTTAATTATATTCGAACACCTAGGCAACGGCGGATCATATAATGAGGAAGTGGAATGGGCAAATTACCTTCGTTCAGGTGATACAAAAGGAATTATGCAATGGCGAAAAATGACTGATCCGTATGCTAATTTAGTAAAAGGGAATTTTGCAGATATTTCAGGAATAGCAGATGCCACTGATCGATTTATTGGTTATGCAGAAAGTCATGATGAAGAGCGAGTTGCCTATAAAGCCCTAAATGAAGCAGGACAAACTCAAGGTAATTTAAATAAAGTGCTTCAAAGGTTGCCAGCAATGGGAGCAGTGCACCTATTAGTTCCTGGTCCAAAAATGATTTGGCACTTTGGTGAATTAGGTTGGAATAGTTCATTATGGACATGTAATAATGGAGCAGTTTCTTTTTCGAATCCTGATTGTAAATTAGATACTAAGCCACAGCCTCAATGGACTGGAAATTGGTTAACTGATACCAACAGAAGCGCAATTTATAATAGTTGGGCTAAAATGATTGATATGAAGAAAACAGAAAATGTTTTTGAAAACGGAACATATGCATGGAATATTGGAAATACCGGTCGTCCAAGATTAGATGTTTGGACAAGTACTTCTCAAACTTCTGCTTTGAGTTATGTTTTTGTATTGACTAATTTTTCAGATGCTACCTATAATGTTGCAGGTGGTTTTCCATACACTGGAACTTGGGCTAATCTTATGGATAATACAACGTTCACCGTTTCTAATGTTAATATGAACATTAGTATCGAACCAGGAGGTTATCGAGTTTTTGGTAATAGAGCTCTTCTTAATAATGATACGTTTGATGCTTTAGATTTTGTTGCATTGTCACCTAATCCAGCTTCAACTTATTTTACTATTAATACTTTAGTAGAAAAAGTTCAAATTTATTCTATAACAGGTCAATTAGTGAAATCTTTTTCAAGTACAACAGTTAACGATACTTTTCCAATTGATGATTTGACTAAAGGTGTTTATATTGTTAAAGTTGCTGATGTCAATAATCGCGAAAAAACATTAAGATTAATTAAAGAATAATTTTGTTGAGTTAGTTTAAAATAGAATTTTCTAAAAGACCCTTCATAATTTTGAAGGGTCTTTTTTATGCTATAACTTTGCCCCAAAATCAATTCTTTTTTAATGAGGAAAATTCTAATAAAATCGCTCAAAATTTTTGCTGTTTCAATACTAGCAGTGCTATTAGCAATGTTGCTTTTTCCTATACTTTTTCCTGGTAAAATTGAAAAAGAAATAAAAAGCTTTGCAAACCAAAATTTAAATGGTGAATTGAATTTTAAAGAAGCTAATCTGTCTTTTTTTAACCATTTTCCATCGCTAACCTTATCATTAAATGAGTTTTCCCTAAAAGGATCAGAACCCTTTAAAAACGATACGCTGGTTGCCGCCAATGAAATCGCTTTTGGAATCAACCTTAAAGATTTATTGTTTGATAAAAAAGTGACTATTGATGAAATTTATCTTTCAGAAGCATTTATGAATGTAAAAGTCAATAAAAATGGTGAAGCAAACTATAATGTCTATGTTTCTGATAAGAAAAAGGTTTCTAAAGATACTTCATCAACAGCAATTCGTTTAGATAAAATTGAAATAAAAAACAGTCATTTAGTTTATGATGATAAGTCGACTAAAATTTTAATTAACGCCAAAGGATTCAATTATTTTGGGAAAGGCGATTTAGATAAAGCAATTTTTGATTTAAAAACTGAGGCAAAAATTGATGATTTCAACTTTACTTTTAATGAAGAATCTTATTTAAAGAATAAAAAAGTAAATGCTGATTTAATTACAAAAATCAATACCACATCACTTTCATTTCTTTTTCAAGAAAATAATCTTAAAGTCAATAAACTTCCCATTGAGTTTGTTGGTAAGTTAGATTTTCTCAAAAATGGCTATGCTTTAGATTTTAAAATCGAATCACAAAATAGTAAATTAAACGACTTTTTTACAGCATTACCACCAAGTTATGTTACGTGGTTAGAAAAAACAAAAGTAAAAGGAACAGCAGATTTACTGCTAACCTTAAAAGGTAAATACATAGCTTCATCCAACCAAAAACCTGATTTGGCTTTCAATATGAAAATTCGAGAAGGCGAAATTAATCACAAAGAAGCACCTATTCCAGCAACAAATATATTCTTAAATTTTGACACAAAACTACCTTCTTTAAACACTGAAAAGTTGCGTGTAAATATTGATTCAATCTATTTTAATGTAGGTAAGGATTATGTGAAAGCTATTATAAAATCAAATGGTTTGTCTAAGCCTAACATAGATGCAACGATAAAAACACAAATAAATTTAGCAGAATTAGATAAAGCTCTTGGAATACAAAATATGGATTTAAAAGGGCAATTAAATTTAGATGTTAAATCAAAAGGTGTTTTTGACACTAAAAATAAAATTGTTCCTGTAACCAAAGGAAACATTTTATTCAAAAACGGCTATATCAAAACTGATTATTATCCAAATGCAATTACCAACATTATGCTCTCTGCAAATGTTTTAGATAATACGGGTTTGTTAAAAGATTTAAAAGTTGACATAAAACCAGCTTCTTTTACTTTTGAAGGAAAACCTGTTTATGTAGCTGCGAGTCTTGAAAATTTAGAAAATGTAAAATATGATATTAAAGCAAAAGGCGAACTCGATTTAGCTAAGATCTACAAAGTATTTTCTAAAAAAGGGTTGGATTTAAAAGGATTTATAAAAGCTGATGTCGCTTTGAAAGGTACTCAAGCCGATGCTGTAGCTGGTAATTACAAAAATCTTGATAACAAAGGAACATTGCTGTTGAGAAATATTAAAACCACTTCGGAATACTTGCCTAAGCCATTTGTTATCAAAGAAGGTGTTTTTACATTCAAACAAGATAAAATGAATTTTAAAGACTTTAAGGCAGTTTATGGTCAATCCGATTTTAAAATGGACGGCTATATGCAAAACGTAATTGATTTTGTTTTATCTCCAAAAGGTGTTTTGAAAGGAAGTTTTAACGTAAACGCCAACTATATTAACGTAGATGAGTTTATGTCTAATTCAGTCAAAAATGGTACTCAAAATCAAACTTCGGTTGAAGTTCAAAAAGGAGTAGTTGTAATTCCGCCAAATTTAAATTTACAATTCAATTGTAATGCTCTTAAAGTTGATTTTGAAGAGCTAAAAATACAAAACCTAAAAGGTAACGTGACCATTAATGAAGGGAAACTGCAATTAAAGAAATCTGGATTTGATATCATTGGTTCCAATATTAATATGAATATTGTTTATGGCAACGAATCAACTAGTAAAGCATTTTTTGAGATTGAAGTAGCTGCTAAAGAATTTGATGTTAAACGTGCTTATAATGAAGTAAAAATGTTCAGAGAAATGGCCTCGGCTGCCGAAAACGCAGAGGGAATTATTTCACTCGATTATAAAGTTAAAGGCAAATTAAATGATTTAATGCAGCCAATTTATCCGTCTTTAGTTGGAGGTGGAATACTTTCGGTAAAAGATGTAAAAATGAAAGGATTCAAAATGTTCAACGCAGTGAGTAAAAGAACCGGAAAAGATCGAATAAAAAATCCGAATTTGACAAAAGTTGATATTAAAACAACTATTAAGAACAACATCATCACTTTGGAACGATTCAAATTCAAAGTAGCCGGTTTCAGACCAAGAATCGAAGGGACAACAAGTTTTGACGGAAAATTAAATTTCAAAATGCGATTAGGTTTGCCTCCGTTGGGAATTATCGGAATACCATTAACCATCACAGGAACTCAAGACAATCCTAAAGTTAAATTGGGTAGAAAAGGAGAGGATATCGAGGAAACGGAATATAAAGAAACAACTCCATAAAATTTTCAGACTAATAAGATGAACGCATTAAATTTTATTGATGCGTTTTTTTTATAAATTTTTTAAAAACAAAAAACCCGAATATTGCTATTCGGGTTTCGTGGTACCTCCAGGGATCGAACCAGGGACACATGGATTTTCAGTCCATTGCTCTACCATCTGAGCTAAGGTACCTTTACAATTTTTAGCAGAACTGCTATCTGATTGCGGGTGCAAATATAGAACGATTTTTAATTTATCCAAAACAATTTTTAAAAAAAATCTATTTGTAACTTTGCAGCTCTAAACTTAAAATTATGCATTTAGTCATTGATGTCGGTAATACACAAATCAAAGCAGCTGTATTTGAACATAATACACTTTTAAAAAAAGAAATTATAGGCTATGATAATTGGAAAGATGACTTAAAAAAAATAATAAACTTTTTTCAAAAAATCGATTTTTTAGTGGTTTCATCGGTGGGAAAACTAGAAAAAGAAGACTTTTTATCTTTTAATCCTGACTTAAAAGTATATTTTATTTCAAGAGATATAAATTTTCCGTTCAACAACCTTTATGCTTCGCCAGCAACATTAGGAATTGATAGAATGGTTTTGGCAGCTGGAGCAGTATTGCAATTTCCAAATAAAAACAGACTAATAATTGATGCTGGAACCTGCATTACGTATGATTTTGTAGATTCAAACGATAATTATCTTGGAGGAGCAATTGCACCCGGAATACGCTTGCGTTATGAATCACTTCACAACTACACTGCAAAATTGCCTTTGTTAAAAAAAGAAAGTCCTACAAATATTATCGGAAACTCAACTATTCAATCCATTCATTCAGGTGTTATTAACGGAGTTTCATTTGAAATAGATGGTTTTGTCAACTCCTTTTTGAATGAAAATGATAACTTTATCATAATTTTAACTGGTGGAGACACAGATTTTTTGGCTGAACGATTAAAAAATACCATATTTGCCAATCCAAATTTTCTTTTAGAAAGTTTGAACCAAACTTTTCAATACAATAACAATGATTAAAAAAATTATAGTAAGCCTTTGTTTACTTTTTTCGCTAGTTTCATTTGCTCAAGAAGGAACCTCTTCACCATATTCTTTTTACGGAATTGGCGATGTTAGATTTAGAGGTACAATAGAAAACCGCTCGATGGCAGGATTATCAGTTTTGCCTGATAGTATTCATATCAATCTTCAAAATCCAGCAATGTACTCTAGTTTGAAATATACTTCTTTTGCTGTTGGTGGAACTTTTTCTGCAAACCGTTTGAAAACAAATGCTAAAGAAGAAAAAGCACAACGTACAACACTTGACTATTTGGCTATTGCTATTCCATTAAAAAAAGTGGGATTTGGTTTCGGATTGATTCCGTATTCGTCAGTAGGTTATAATATCAGAAATTCTGTTTTGACGAATGGAAATCAAAATAGAACTGACAATTTTTACAACGGTTCTGGTGGTTTGAATAAGGTTTTCTTTGGTTTTGGATACCAAATTGCAAAGAATTTTAGCTTTGGTGCCGATGTACAATACAATTTTGGTAAAATTGATACCAGAAGTTTATCTACTCAATTTACATTAAATGCAGATAACGTTTTTGAACAAGTACAATACAGTACGAGAGAAACTAATTCTTCAACTGCAAGCGGCGTTAATTTTAACACTGGACTTTCTTATTCAACCAAATTATACAAAAATATATCACTTTATTCTAGTGTGACCTATACTCCAGAAGCGACTATTACGTTTAGTAATGAACGCTTTATTGCAATTGTTCAATCTGTTGATGGCATTGCTGAGGCAATTGTAGGTGATGAAGAAAAGATTAATGTTGCTGATACAAAATTAAAATTGCCTTCTAAATTTACTTTTGGCGCGGGTATTGGAGATATTAAAAAGTGGATTATTGGTTCGGAAATTACTTTTCAAGGAAGTAGTAATTTTGGTAACAGATTTAATGATATTGATAACGTTACTTTCGAAAATGCAACCAAAATTAGTGTAGGTGGATTTTATATTCCAAACTATAAATCATTTTCCAATTATTTTGAGCGAGTAGTCTATCGCGGTGGATTTAGATTTGAAAATACAGGTTTAGTTATCAACAATCAAGCTATTGAAGATGCGGCTGCAACCTTGGGTTTAGGCTTGCCTTTAAGAGGAGCATTCTCTAATATTAATGTAGGTGTAGAAGTAGGAAATAGAGGTACTCAAAAAGGTGGTTTGGTTAGAGAACACTACATGAATTTCAGTGTAGGGTTATCTCTTAACGACAGATGGTTTCAAAAAAGAAAATACAATTAATGTAAAATTTCAATTAGCATGATACGTACTTTTAATATTCTTTTATTAATTTTTGCATTGCAATGGAGTAATGCTCAAGAAACGAATTGTGCTTCAAAAGAAAATACATTAGAACAATATCTAAAAGAAAAAGAATACACTAAGGCTAACGAAATCTTTAATGATATCAAAATGAATTGCCTTGCTCAAAGTGAAAAATCATTGCAATTGGGTTTGCAGTTGCAACAATACAACATCGAGATTGCTCCGAAAGAAAATAAGGAAAAAGAAGTTCGAGAAATCTTAGGGCTTTTCAAATTATACGACAAATCATTTCCAAACAATACCAATGGAAACTTTGAAAAAAGTGCAATGGCTTTATATTTGAATAAAGTTGGTACCAATGATGAAGTATATGCATTGCTAGATAAAGCATTTGAATTTCAGAAAAAATCATTCCAAAATCCCGAAGCTATTTATGCGTACCTTTATTTGTTTATTGAAAAATACAAAGCAGATAAAAAAACAAATACGGTAGATGCAATTTTAAACAAATATGTAGAAGTTACTTCTTTGCTAGAGGTTAACAAAGAAATTGTTCCAGAAAACATAGAAATCTATGACCGAGTTCTTGTAACAATGGAGTCGTTAATGAAAGATTATTTAGTTCCTGACGCTGTAATCGCTAACGCTAAAAATAACTTTCAAAATAAAAAATCGGATGTATTGTGGTTGCAAGCTATGGCTAATATTTTGGCTGCAAAAGCTAAAAATGCTCCAATATTTGAAACCGTTGCCATTGAATTAAATACAATTAAACCTTCTTCAAAGTCGGCTTACTATTTGGCTATTTTCAATCTTAATACTGCAAAGCAAGATCAAGCAATAACTTTTTTTTCAGAATCAGTTAAACTGGAAAAAAATCCAATGGTAAAAGCACAAACGGCTTATACAATTGCGTCGATTCTTTCAATAACTGATAAAGAAAAGTCTAAAGAAATGGTGCTTACTGCGATCAATAGCAATCCAACTAACGGAAAATATTATATTTTTTTAGCTAATTTATATGCTGATGGCGTTGCCGATTGTGCTACAACAGATTTTGAAAGAAATGCAATCTACAAGTTGGCTTCAGAAACAGTTTTAAAATCATTCGTTGTTGAACCTCTTTTGAAAGGAACAGCCGAACAATTGTCAAAATCTTATTTACAAAAAGTTGTTGCTACCAAAGGCAAATCTAAGCCGGTTAAACTTGGCTGCTGGATTAATCAAACAGTTACTTTTTAATGCAATTAATTACGAAAAAATATTTAGTACTATTCTCAACAGCAATTGCGGTTGTGCTGCTTTTTGGATGCGAAAGTAATTTCAAAGAAGTACAAAAATCTAATTTTGCAGAGTTTACCCCAAGCGGAGAAGCTGATTCAATTAACATAAAATATACGGATTCGGGTAGAATAAAATCTATTCTTATTAGTGATAAAATGTTAGATTATGCAACGGTAGACTTTCCTTTTACAGAATTTCCAAAAGGTGTAAATGTAACTTTATACGACGAAAACGGAAAACGTACTTACGTTACTTCTAAATATGCTGTTACTTTTAAAAACACTGATTTAATTGACTTGCAAGGAAATGTAAAGATTACCAATGAAACTGGTCAACTCTTCGAAACGGAGCAGTTGTATTTTGACCAAAAAAACGAATGGTTTTATACCGAAAAAAGATATAAATTTACCGATCCAAAAGGTGTTTCCTTCGGAGAAGGCGTAGATTTTAGTAAAGATTTTAAAATAATTAACTCTCAAAGTATTTCTGGAGAAGTTGAAAACAATAATTAAAAATGAATTACCTTAAAATAACAAAATACATTTATTTGCTAATCGGATTTGTAATGGTTTTTGACGCTGTTTCTAACTGGAATAACAATCCAAAACCTTGGTTAAGTGTTGTTCTTGCCGGATTAGCTTTTTTTACTTTTTTCTTTAGAAGTCGTTTTGCAAAGAAATTTGAAGACCGAAGAAATCAGAATAAACCAAATAATCCTTAATGGAAATTACAGTAATCATACTGTGTTTGTTGCTGTCTGCTTTTTTCTCTGGAATGGAAATTGCTTATATTTCGTCCAATAAAATATACCTCGAGATTGAGAAAAAGCAAGATACTTTCTTGTCTAAAATATTAACTAAGATTACCGAAAAACCTTCTAAATTTATTGCCACAATGCTGGTTGGAAACAACATAGCTATTGTTGTTTATGGGTTTTTTATGGGAGATTTATTAATGAATTGGATTAATTCATTTGGATTTCAATTATCTGAATTTTCTAATGTTTTACTCCAAACGATTATTTCTACTTTAATTATCTTAATTACCTCTGAGTTCTTGCCCAAAGTTTTTTTTCAAATCTATTCTAATAGTTTGATGAAATTTTTTGCCGTTCCAACTTATGTTTTTTACATCTTTTTCAATTACATCTCAACTTTTATCATTTGGATATCCGATATTATTCTAAAAAAATTCTTCAAAACCGAAGGCGATTACGTTCCTTCATTTTTTAGTAAAGTTGAATTAGGAAATTATATTAATGAGCAAATGAGTGCTGTTGGCGATAATGAAGATGTTGATTCTGAAATTCAAATTTTCCAAAACGCATTAGAATTTTCTGGAGTAAAAGCTAGAGATATTATGACACCAAGAACCGAACTGGTTGCCATAGATATTTATGATTCCGTTTCAGAATTGAAAACCTTATTTATTGAAACAGGATATTCTAAAATTTTAGTTTATCAAAATTCTTTAGATGATATTATTGGTTATGTGCATTCGTTTGAATTGTTTAAAAAACCGAGAAGTATAAAGTCGGTTATGATTCCCGTTGAATATGTTCCTGAAACTATTTTTATCAAAGATGGTTTGAATTTATTGACTAAAAAAAGAAAAAGTGTAGCCGTAATCCTCGATGAATATGGTGGCACCGCTGGAATTATGACTGTTGAAGATATTATTGAAGAACTTTTTGGAGAAATTGAAGATGAGCACGATAGCGATGAAGAGTTAGTTGAACAACAACTTGATGAAACATCTTATCTTTTTTCTGCGCGTTTAGATGTCGAGTATCTAAACCAAGAATATAAACTTAATATTCCAGAAAATGATTCCTATGGAACACTCGGTGGATTTATTGTAAATTTTTCAAAAGAAATTCCGCAAAAAGGAAATCAAATTACAATTGATAACTTTCATTTTGTAATTGAAGAGGCAACAAATACGAAAATTGAAGTAGTAAAAATGACTATTTCCTTATAAGAATAAAAAAAATTCACATTTTAATGTAAATTATAGCATATCAACTATAATTATTTCATAGATAATTGTATTTTCGCAAACTGAATTAAAAAATTAACATAAATAAAAATGGCAGTTTTACAAAAAATTAGAAAGCGCTCAGGATTACTATTAATAGTTATTGGTCTTGCTTTGTTAGCATTTGTTATTCAAGATTTGTTTTCAAATGGAATGAAAAGTCAATCACGTGATGTAGGAAGCGTTAATGGAAAAGACATTGCTTTTGAAGACTTTAGAATTAAAGTTGCAAATACTGAAAAGAATGGTCAAAACGGACAACCTATAACTCAAACTCAAGCTGCTAATCAAGTTTGGGAACAAGAAGTTGCAATTGCGTTAATCAGCGATCAATTTGAAAAAGCGGGTATTCGTGTAGGCGATAACCATATTGTTGACTTTTTCAAAAAGGATCCAAATATTGGACAAAATCCGATGTTTTTAAATCAATTAGGAAAATTTGATTTGGCTAAATTTAAAGATTATTTTAAATCTAATCCAGAGCAAGCTGAAATGATTAAAGCAAGAGAAAAAGATGCTGATATCAATTCTAAATTTCAAATCTACAGCACAATGATCAAAGCAGGAATGTATACTACAACTGCTGATGGTAAATTTAAATATGAATTAGAAGCTAACAAAGTTAACTTTGATTATGTTTCTGTTTTATATTCTACTGTAAAAGATAGTGATGTTAAAGTTACTGATGAAGATATTTTAGATTACATGAATAAAAACAAAAAACGTTTCAAATCAGAGGAAACTCGTGAAATTGAATACGTGGTAATCGAAGACAAACCATCTGTTAAAGATGAAGAAGAAATGAAAGCTAAGATCAATGGACTTTTAACAGGAAGCGTTGTTTATAATAAAGAAACAGGTAAAAATGATACTTTGCCAAGTTTTAGAAATGCTACAAATGTTGCAGACTTTGTTGGTGCTAATTCAGACAAACCATATGATTCTACTTTTGTAACAAAACAAAACTTGCCAGCAGAGCACGCAGACAAATTATTTGCATTGCCAGCAGGTGAAATCTACGGTCCATATATCAACCAAAACTACTACTGTCTATCTAAAGTTCTAGGTAAAAAAGTAGGTGATCAAGTTAAATCTAGTCATATTCTTATTAGTTGGGTTGGAGCTGAAAGAGCAGCACCAAAAGAAAAAAGAACTAAAGAAGAAGCTAAAGTAAAAGCTGATGCATTATTAGCTCAAGTACAAGCTAATCCTTCAATGTTTCAAATGATGGCCTTAACTAATTCAGAAGATCCATCAGTTCAACAAAATGGTGGTGATATGGGATTCATTTCTAGAGAAACTGGTTTTGCTAAAGGTTATAAAGATTTTGTTTTCAACAACCCAGTTGGAAAAATTGGAATCGCTGAAACTGAATTTGGTTACCATATTATAAACGTTACTGATAAGCAAGATGCTATTCGTTTAGCAACTGTGGCTCAAAAAATCGAACCATCAGAGCAAACAACAAACGATGCTTACACAAAAGCAACGCAATTTGAAATGGATGCTAACGGAAAAGACTTTGCTGCTGCTGCAAAAGCTGCTAAACTTACCGTTAATCCAGCAATCAAAGCTAAACCAATGGATGAAGCATTTGGTGTTGCAGGAAACCAAAGACAAATTGTTAAATGGGCTTATAGCGATGATACTAATGTTGGTGATGTAAAAAGATTTGAAATTGTAAATGTTGGAAACATCATTGCAAGATTGAAGAAAGTAAACAAAGAAGGTTTAATGACGGTTGAAGATGCTAAACCAATGGTGGAAACTATCATCAAAAATAAAAAGAAAGCTGAAAAAATCATTGCTAAAATCAAAGGTACTTCTCTTGATGCAATTGCTAAAGCTAACGGAACTACGGTTCAAAATGCGCCAAGTGCATCAGTTGATAATGCAGTTTTAGCTAATGTTGGTTTAGAGCCTAAAGTTGTTGGAACAGCATTTGGTTCTCCAGCAAACAAAGTTTCTGCGCCAATTGAAGGTAATTCAGGAGTTTATGTTATTCAAACTAAATCGGTTGCTAAAGCACCTAAATTACCAAAGTATGATGACTATGTAAACCGATTAAAAGCTAATGCAGGTCAAGCAGCAGGAAGAGTTTTCCCAGCGTTGAAAAACGATGCTAAAATCGAAGATAACAGATTAGAATTCTACTAGTAGATTCAAAATTAAATCATAAAAAAATCCCGTTTAGTTTTAACTTAACGGGATTTTTTATTTTTTTATAATATCATTTCTTCATATGGTATCACTATCGGATAACCTTTTTTATTAAAATATTCAGTGGGATTTTCTTTAGAAATCGCCATAACAAAATCGCCACCCCAAGCACCAAGACTTTTTATTACACCATTGAAATCTGTAAATAGTGCTTCTTGCACTGTTTGTAATTCTAAAACACTACTCATTTCTATCTCGTGCTGCTGTAATGCTTTGGCAAATTCTTTAGGTTCGGTTGCTTTAATTACAGTTTTAGTAATAGTATCAATAACTGAAATTGTCTTTTCAATAGTAGCTTGTTTGTCTAAATAAGCTGCAATTGCCAATTTGCTACTTTGCTTTTTGTTTAGATAGATGAAATGTATTTTATCTTTAAAATCAGGATTAAAGGTGATTTGTTCAACCACAGGCTTTTCATCTACTAATTGATATAAAATAGCCGAATCATTTTGCGCACAAGCCAAATCATAACCACTTCCACCAAAACTTTGTTTTAATAATTGGTAAGCATCAATCTGTAACCATTGTGCAATGTTGTTAATTAATGTTGATGATGTACCCAAGCCCCAAAATTTTGGAAAAGTTAATGTCGTGGTGATGGTATAACCTTTAGATTGTGATAAAAATTCTGAATTCATCACATAGGCTTGATGTAAAATTTCAATCAAAGTGTTTTTGATAGCATTTGAGGCATCAAAACGTTCCTTCGTTTTAATTGATTCAAACGATAACGTGGTTTCAAACCAAATGCTTCCATCGTGATCGAAACTTTTCCAATGAATTTCATTGTTTTCTGATGGTTCAATAATTAAACTTTGACCAAATTTTGTTGGTAATGCCAATGCTTTAGCACCATCGAGAACTACGTACTCACCTGTTATTAATAATTTTCCGTTGCTGTAGAATTCTTTTTTCATTTATGCTGAACTTTTTTACACTGAATTTATTTCAGGGTTTCAGTAACTATTTTCTTAGATTTTCAATAAATTCAACCACTGCAGCGTGAGATATCGTATTGTTTTCGAAGTGCTTTTTAATTATCGTTCGTTCTTCTTCAGTGGTCTGAAATTGGTTTAAAATATTATTTATGTGCATTTTCATATGACCTTCTTGAATTCCAGTAGTAGTTAATGAACGTAGCGCAGCAAAATTTTGAGCCAAACCTGTAGCCGCTACAATTTGCATTAATTGATGAGAAGAAGGTTTGCCAAGAATTTCCAGCGCCATTTTAACCAATGGATGTAATGAAGTTAATCCGCCAACAGTTCCCAAAGCTAAAGGAACATCCATCCAAAAAGAAAAAACTCCACTTTCAATTTTGGCGTGAGATAAACTTGAATACGTTCCGTTTTTTGAGGCATAAGCGTGCACTCCAGCTTCTACTGCACGAAAATCATTTCCTGTAGCCAAAACTACAGCATCAATGCCATTCATAATTCCTTTGTTGTGAGTAACTGCGCGGTAAGGTTCTACTTCAGCAATAGTAACAGCTTGAACAAATTTTTCTGCAAATTCTTGTGGGTTAGTGATGTTTTTTTCAGCTAATTCCTCAACTTTACAAGAAACTTCAACGCGCACAATGCAATTTGGAACATAATTTGAAAGAATACTCATCACAACCTGAATGTTTTTTTCATCTTCTGAAAAATCCGAGAAATTTTTAGCTTCTTCTTTTAGTGTTTTGGCAAACTGTTCTAAACACGAATTAATAAAGTTGGCACCCATCGAATCTTTGGTTTCAAATGTTGCATGCAATTGAAAATAATTTTCCAATTCATTAGTCTTGTTGCGAAGTTCTATATCTAAAATTCCGCCACCGCGTTTTTGCATATTTTTAGTAATGCTTTCGGTATCTGAGAACAATTTTGATTTCGTGGTATCAAAAAAGCGTTCCAATTTTTGAACATCTCCTTTATAAATAAAATGAACTTGGCCAATTTTTTCAGAATTTAAAACAGTAGCCTTAAATCCGCCACGTGTACTCCAGAATTTTGCTGATTTAGAAGCTGCTGCCACTACCGAACTTTCTTCAACAACCATTGGAACCGAATAATACGTTCCGTTGATTAAAAAGTTGGGAGCAATTCCCATCGGTAAATAAAAATTTGTGATGGTGTTTTCAATGAATTCATCGTGCAATTGTTGCAACTTTAAATCCGAATTCCAATATTGTTTTATTATTTGTATAGCATCCAATGGATTTGTAAAGTATTCATTTGCAATCCAATTGATTTTGTCCTCTTTTGAAAGTTTTGAAAATCCAGCAACAGCGTTATTCATAGTAAAATAATTATATCGTATTTTCAGCAAAGATACGCTTTAGAATTAATTCTTATATTTTGTTTTTAGGGAATTTAAAAATACCAAAAATTGCATTTAACATAAAAATATGCCTTTATTTGCAAAAAAATCACTAAAATTGGGCTTGTTTTATAATCAATCTAAAAAATGAAAATTACTAAAATTATCACACTTTTTCTTTTAACAACATTTTCGGTTGTTGCACAGCAAAAAATATCAGTTGAAGAAATTTACACAGGTGCATTTCGTGCCAAAGGAATGGACGCGTTGCAGTCAATGAAAAACACCAATCAATATACGGTTTTAAATTCTGACAGAGCAACTAGGTCGCAACAAATTGATTTATATGATTTTGCTACTTTAAAAAAGGTAGCTACATTAATCAATACTAAAGATTTCAAAGAATTGTCTGACGGAATTGATAGCTATACTTTTAGTGCTGACGAAAAGCAAATCTTGATCGCTAATAATTCAAATGCCATTTTTCGCCGTTCGTTTACTGCCGATTATTATTTGTATAATCTTGCAACAAAAGCATTAACTAAAGTTTTAGAACAAGTTCAAGAGCCAACGATTTCGCCTGATGGAACTAAAATTGCTTTCGCTAAAACCAATGATTTGTATATTTATGACATTGCTTCTAAAAATGCAGTTCGTGTAACTAACGATGGTGTAAAAAATGCAGTTATCAATGGAATTACGGATTGGGTATATGAAGAAGAATTTGCTTTTGTGCGCGCTTTTGATTGGAGTTCAGATAGTAAAAAACTAGCTTACATTCGTTTTGACGAAAGTGAAGTGCCACAATTCTCGATGGATTTATATAAAAAAGATTTATATCCAACGGCAGAAACTTTTAAATATCCAAAAGCTGGCGAAAAGAATGCTGTAGTTTCTTTACATATTTATAATCTTGCAGGTAACATTTCTCAGCCAATTAATTTAGGAAATTACTCTGATTTTTATATAGCAAGAATTCAATGGACAAAAGATGCTAATTTAGTTTCGGTTCAGGTTTTAAATCGTCACCAAGATAATTTAGATTTGATTTTTGTTGACGCAACTACAGCTGTTGCTAAAGTCGTTTTAAACGAAAAAGACAAAGCCTACGTTGATGTAACGGATAATTTAACGTTTTTAAATGACAATAGTTTCATTTGGACTTCAGAAAAAGATGGTTTTAATCATATCTATCTGTATGATAAAAATGGTAAATTAAAAAATCAAGTTACCAAAGGAAATTGGGAAGTGACTTCTTACTACGGTTTTGATGAAAAAACTAAAACTGTTTTCTATCAATCGGTAGAAAATGGTTCAATAATTAGAGATGTTTACAAAATTTCGCTTGACGGAAAAAAGAAAGTAAAATTGACACAACAAGTTGGTACAAATGGAGCAACATTTAGTCCAGACTTTACTTATTTTATTAATTCATTTTCAAGTGCTACAGTGCCGCCAACTTATACTTTAAACAGTTCAAAAGACGGTAAACAAGTGCAATCTATTGTTGATAACACGGCTCTGCTTGATAAATTAAAGAAATATGATTTACCAAACAAAGAGTTTTTTGAATTAACTACAGAAAAAGGAAATAAATTAAACGCTTGGATGATCAAACCAAAAGATTTTGATGCAACTAAAAAGTATCCCGTTTTTATGTTTCAATATTCAGGTCCAGGTTCACAAGAAGTAGCTAACAATTGGTTAGATACCAATGATATGTGGTTTATGATGTTAACGCAACAAGGTTATATCGTGGCTTGTGTTGACGGAAGAGGTACCGGATTTAAAGGTGCTAACTTCAAGAAATGTACTCAAAAAGAGCTAGGGAAATTTGAAGTTGAAGATCAAATCGATGCTGCTAAAGTTATTGGAAGTTATGCTTATGTAGATAAAGCTAGAATTGGTATATTTGGCTGGTCTTATGGCGGATTTATGTCAAGCAATTGTTTGTTCAAAGGTGCTGATGTTTTCAAAATGGCAATTGCGGTTGCTCCAGTAACTAATTGGAGATTCTATGATAGTATTTATACGGAAAGATACATGACAACACCACAAGAAAACGCAAGCGGCTATGACGATAATTCACCAATAAATCACGTGAGTAAATTAAAAGGTAACTTTTTATTAATTCACGGAACTGCTGATGATAATGTACATGTTCAAAATTCAATGCAAATGATTGAAGCTCTAATTCAGGCTAACAAACAATTTGATTGGGCAATTTATCCTGATAAGAACCACGGAATATTTGGTGGTAAAACAAGAATCCAATTGTATAATAAAATGACGAATTACATTAAAGAGAAATTATAATCAACTAATTACAAACTAAAATAAATTAAAATGAGTGAAACAGTAAAAACAGGACATCCAAAAGGACTTTGGGTATTATTTGGAACCGAAATGTGGGAGCGATTCAATTTCTACGGAATGCGAGCGATCTTAACATTGTTCTTAGTAAATTCTCTAATGATGAAAGAAGAAGATGCTTCATTAATATATGGAGGATTTTTAGGACTTTGTTATTTAACACCAATGTTAGGAGGATTTATTGCCGATAGATTTTTTGGAAACAGAAATTGTATTTTACTTGGAGGATTAATGATGGCAGTTGGACAATTTTTATTGTTTTTTAGTGCATCAATATTCGGTACAAATTTAAGTTTAGCCAATATGCTAATGTGGTCTGCATTAGGAATTATTATATTCGGGAATGGTTTCTTTAAGCCAAATATCTCATCAATGGTTGGTAGCTTATATCCAAAACAAGAAAAAAGTAAATTAGATACAGCTTTTACGATTTTCTATATGGGAATCAACTTAGGAGCTTTTTTAGGTCAGTTGATTTGTCCAATTGTAGGTGATGTTAAAGATTCTGAAGGAATTAGAGATATCCATGCTTTCAAATGGGGATTTTTAGCGGCTTCACTTGCAATGTTAATTGGAACTGCAGTATTTTATTTTCTTAAAAATAAATATGTTGTAACTCCAGAAGGAAAACCTTTAGGTGGATTACCATCTAAAAATGATGCTTCAGATTATGAAGAAGGTGAGTCTCAAAAAGCAGTTTTCTCTCAAACAGCTTTAATTGGAGCTGTTGTAGCATTCTTCGGATTAGGATTAGTATTTCATTTTGTTTTCGGACAAAACTTTATCTATTCATTAATTTATGCTAGTGGTTTATCTCTTGCCGGATTAATTATTTCTGATACATCGCTAACAAAAGTTGAAAGAGATAGAATATTAGTAATTTATATTGTTGCATTCTTTGTGATCTTTTTCTGGGCTGCATTTGAACAAGCAGGTTCTTCTTTAACATTTATTGCAGATAATCAAACCGATAGAAATTTCTTTGGATACAATATGCCTCCATCTATGGTTCAAATTTTTAACGGATTATTTGTTGTAGCATTTGCAGTTCCTTTCAGTATGTTATGGGATTATTTGAGAAGTAAAGACAGAGAACCAATTTCTCCTGTTAAACAAGCAGTTGGTTTAGCATTAATCGCTTTAAGTTATTTTATCATCGCTTACAACGTAAAAGATTTAGGAAATAATGGTTTACTTGCTATCAAATGGTTAATTCTTTTATATTTAATTCAAACTTGTGCTGAACTTTGTTTGTCTCCAATCGGATTGTCACTAGTTGGTAAATTATCTCCAAAAAGATTCTCTTCATTATTATACGGAGTTTTCTTTTTATCAAATGCTTCTGGATATGCATTGGCTGGAACTTTAGGTTCAATCTTACCTGCAACTGGAGATAAATTCAATAAAGCAAAAGAACTTGGAATCGATTTGCAAGCAGTTCTAGATAAAAAAATCACTTTGTCTGCCGAGCAATTAACGCTTTTAGAAAAAAACCAAATTAGTCCAACCAATCCAGTTTTCGCAGGTTTTGAAATTCATAATTTATTCGAATTCTTTATGGTTTTCGTTATTCTTTGCGGATTAGCTGCGGTAATTTTATTAGCATTAACACCAAAATTGAAAAAAATGATGCACGGCGTACGCTAATCATTATTTAAAAATATTTTTATATCTTTCAAACCTACAAGAAATCCTTGTAGGTTTGTTTTTTTAAATTGAATTATTATGTGGAAAAGTCATCCTAAAGCATTGCCTTACTTATTTTTATCTGAAATGTGGGAACGTTTTGGTTATTATTTAATGATCGGAATTTTTACTTTGTATCTTAAAGATGTTGAAGCTGGTTTTGCAATGACCGAAAAAGAAGCGTCCGATTTATATGGAACTTTCATCGCTTTAGTTTTTTTAACGCCATTCATTGGAGGTTTAGTTGCCGATAGGTATTTGGGCTACAAAAAATCTATTGTAATTGGTGGATTGATGATGGGTGCAGGTTATTTTATGATGGGAATTCATAGTTTACCAATGTTATATGTTGCTATGACTTTAGTAATTGTAGGAAACGGTTTTTTCAAACCCAATATTTCAACATTATTAGGTAATTTCTATAACGAAGACGAGTATAAAGCAAAGAAAGACGAAGGATACAATATTTTCTATATGGGTATAAATGTTGGTGCTTTCATTTGTAACTTTTTTGGCGCTGCTTTACAAATTTTACTTGGTTGGCAATATGCCTTTATGGCTGCTGGAGTCGGAATGTTTATTGGTGTAATTGTATTCCTTTTAGGAACAAAACATTATGGTGACAAAACCGATAAAAAAGGAATTCAAGAAGGCGATATGCCTTTTTCAAAAATAGTATTATATATTTTAGTTCCTTCAGTGGTTTTTGGAGTAATTGGTTGGTTAATCAAAGGAGTAGCATCTGATACTAACACCAATAGCGCGATTTTTGGTTCTGATAGTACTGATGCATTTATTTTTGCTTGTATTCCTGTAATCTATTTTTATGGTAGTTTGTATTTCAAAGCCAAAGCTGAAGAAAAGCGTCCGATAGGAGCATTACTTTCGATATTTGCAGTTGTAATTTTATTTTGGGCCGTGTTTAAATTAAATGGTTCTGCATTGAACACTTGGGCTGATAGGTATACTGATAGAGAAATAAGCGGAACGACACAAGCGGTTTTTAGTAATCTTAAATTGTCCAAAGAAATTGAGTATAAAAAAGACTCGACCGAGCTGTATGATGCTAGTTTCAGACTTCAAAAAGAAAATGGATCGGTAAAAAAAGTAGTTGATTATCCGGTTTATTTTAGAAATTCCTCTAAAGAAAGTACACCACAAGAAGGTAGTAAAGTTAGTATTTGGGCAACCAATTTGAGTCAATCTATAAATCCAGGTTGGGTCATTATTTTAACACCACTTGTTGTCGCCTTTTTTACCTTTTTAAGAAGTAGAAAAAAAGAACCATCAACTCCAACGAAAATTGCTTTCGGGTTATTAATTTCGGCATTGTCGGTTTTAGTGATGGTTGCTGCGGTTCATATCGGCAATAACGGAACCGAAAAAGTATCAGTTTGGTGGTTGGTTGCAAATTACGGAGTGATTACTATTGGAGAATTATTCTTGAGTCCAATGGGATTGTCAATTGTGTCTAAATTATCTCCTAAAAACATTACCGCTTTAATGATGGGCGGATGGTTTTTAGCTACCTCAATAGGTAACAAATTATCTGGAGTTTTAGCCAGTATGTGGGATTCTTATGATGATAAAGCTAATTTCTTTTGGGTAAACTTTGGATTATTGATGTTTGCCACTGTGCTAATGTTTGCTTTAGTAAAAAATTTAAATAAAGTAATGAAAGACCACGGAATAAATTAAGTATGGAAATCAATCAATCAATAGAAGAAATTCAAAATTTTAAAGGAAAGTATCCAAAACAACTTTGGTATTTATTCTTTAGCGAAATGTGGGAACGTTTTTGCTTCTACGGAATGCGCGGAATGTTGGTGGTTTTTATGGTCAACCATCTTGCTATGGATGAAAAAATGGCCAATTTACAATATGGTGCAACGCAAGCGTGGGTTTATGCCTTCACATTCATAGGAGGTTTATTTGCAGACAAAATTTTAGGTTTACGAAAATCTCTATTTTGGGGCGGAATTTTAATGATTGTAGGAAGTGTAATTCTAGCTATTGATCCAAAGAGTTTTTTCTTTATTGGATTAGGTTTTACTATTGTTGGAACGGGTTTCTTCAAACCAAATATTTCTTCAATGGTTGGGCAACTTTACAAAAATGATGATCCGAGAAGAGACGCGGGTTTTTCGTTCTTTTATATGGGTGTAAATCTTGGTGCCTTGATTGGCGGTTACATTTGTATTGCTGTGGCCGAAGGTTCGATGTGGCAATCTTTAGTTCCAGAAAATTTAAGATGGAATGTAGGTTTCGGATTTGCTGCTGTTGTGATGATTATTAGTCTGCTAACTTTCACTCAAACCCAAAAAAGTTTAGGTCCAATAGGTCTTTCTCCTATAAATCACTTGGAAAATTCAAGCAAAAAAAGGTTGGAGTTTTTTGTAATTATTGGTTCGCTACTGATCGTTCCCTTAATAATTTTAATGGTAAAAAATGTAGAATATACCAAATGGTTTATGATTTTTATTGGACCATTATCATTGGTTTATTTACTAATTGAAATGAGAAATTTTAGTTTTTCAGAAAATAAAAAGTTAGTTGCAGCAGTAATTTTTATGCTTTTTTCGATTGTCTTTTGGGCTTTTTTCGAGCAAAGTGGCGGTTCTTTAAGTCTGTTTGCCGCAAATAATTTGAATAATGACATTTTAGGCGTAACCTTGAGTCCGAATGGTGTTAATAATGCTGCTAATTCATTATTTGTAATTGGTTTTGCTGCCATAGTTGGATTAGTTTGGTTATGGATGAATAAAAGAAAATTTGAACCAAATACCGTAATTAAATTTGGCTTAGCCTTTCTATTTCTTGCAGCTGGTTTTTGGATTTTTTATTACACCAAATTTTTCGCTGACGCAAACGGAAGAACTTCTTTGGGGATTTTCACGTTTGGTTGGTTCATAATCACTTTCGGAGAACTTTGTTTATCTCCAATCGGAATGTCTGCCATGACAAAATTATCGCCTCAAAAAACGCAAGCTGTAATTATGGGTATGTGGTTTTTGGCGAGTGCTTATGGTCAATATTTTGCAGGAATACTTGGTGCCAATATCGCCGAAGCATCCGAAAATGCATCCAATCTAGATAAATTAAACGTATATGCTAATGGATATTACCAGTTGGGTATTTATGCTTTGATTGCCGGTGTTGTTCTTATTATAATTTCACCTTTGATAAAAAAACTAATGCAAGAAGTAAAGTAGCTGACATTATTTGGTATTATTTTTGAATATATTTGTACTATAAAATTATATAAAATGAAAAGATTATTTTTAACACTAGTATTTGCTATCTCTTCCTTGACGATTCAAGCGCAAGAAAAATTGACTTGGCATACTAATATCGATGAAGCTATTGCTATTTCTAAAAAAGAAAATAAACCATTATTCTTGTTTTTTACCGGAAGTGACTGGTGTGGTTGGTGTATAAGACTTCAAAAAGAAGTTTTTAAAACGCCAGAATTTGAAACTTGGGCAAAAGAAAAAGTAGTTTTAGTGGAATTAGATTTTCCGAGAAGAACACCACAAAGTGATGCTTTAAAAATTCAAAATAACCAATTGCAACAATTTTTTCAAGTAAGAGGTTATCCAACAGTGTGGTTTGCAAAACCTGGTGCGCCAATTGATGGTAAAACTAGCTTTGAACAATTAGGTACCACAGGATATCTTGCTGGTGGACCAAAAGCTTGGTTAGATGTTGCTAATAAAATGATTGCCAATTTTGTTCCTTACACTGCTGATGAACAAAAGGCTGCAAAAAAAGAAGCTAAGAAGAAAAAAGCTTAATTATAATTTATAAAATCCCTTTTCTGATGTATCGTGAAAAGGGATTTTTTCTTTTCTACAAGTTTCTCGCCACACTTTTATATAGCTTTTAAAATTAGTTGCATCAACCACAATTTGTTTGGGTTTCCAAGATTGTAACATTCGCTCTAAATTTATTTTTGGAGAACTTGTGATGATTACAACATCTGGTTGTGCTTCTTCTAAAAATACAGCCGAGCTATCTATTAAAAGTATCTTTTTGTCTTTGAAATAATATAAATTCGATAGGTTTTTCTTCTTTTCAACTTTACAAAAATTAGCCACTAAATAGGATTTTAGTGCTAAATTATCATCACTAGTTTTTAGGATGCTATCATTGCTATAAAGTGTGACCTTGTTTCCGAGTCTTTCAGTGATGATGGTTGTTTTTTTCTTATTAAAAACAATAAACTCATTATTTTTCTGACTACTATGATTAGCATATAAAGTAAATAATTGTAGTGATAGTAGGGCAATAAAACTAAATGCCAATTTTTTAAATGTTGGTTTTTTAAACCACAATACTAATCCGATAACTACAAAATAGCAACTCCACATCATTGCTGATGTTAGCGATATATCTTTAAATATGAAATCTTCAAATGAGGCTACCCACGAAATGATTTTATTTAAAAACCAAATGCTCCATTCAAGTACTTTCATAAGCGGAATCCATACAACATTAAAAGCAGCTAATAACATTACTACAACTCCAATTCCAAGAATTATACTCAATCCCGGAAGAATGACGATGTTGGTAATAAAAAACAATCCTGGAAATTGATGAAAATAATAGATACTTAAAGGGAATGTTCCAATTTGAGCAGCAAATGATACAGTAATAATATCCCAAAAGTAAGAAACAATTTTGTTTTTAGGTGTCCAAATAGAAGTCAGTAGAGGTTGCAACCAAACAATAAAAAATAGCGCTACATAACTTAGTTGAAATCCAATATCAAATAAAAAGGAAGGCTTAATTAATAATATTAGCAATGCAGAAGTGAGTAAAGTATTATAAATATTTATGCTTCGTCTTAAAAACATTCCAACAGCTACAAACGAAAACATGGTTACTGATCGAACTACAGATGGTGCTAATCCTGCTAGAATTCCAAAAGTCCAAAGCGATACAATGACAAGAATTAATTTTATAAACGAACCTCTTTTGGTATTAGGAATTGGTTTTAACAAGAAAGTGACAAAAAGTAAAATACAGCCAACATGCAATCCAGAAACCGATAAAACATGTACTGCTCCAGCATATTGATAATCGCGAATGACTTCTTGTGAAATATCTTGTTGCTGACCGAGAATAAGCGCTACTACAACGCCTAATTCAGTTTTGTTAAAGTTGTTTTTCTCTAGATTTTTTATAATTCTGTTTCGTAGTTTACTAGCATAGTAAGAAATGCTTTTAGCAATAATTGGATTAATTTTTACATCATTCGCATCTGCATAAACTTGAGCATAAATTTGTTGGTTTACAAGGTATTTGCCATAATCAAATTGATTAGGATTATTTGGTTTTCGATTTTTGTAAAACGTTCCATCAACATACAGTTGTGAACCGACTTCAATTATTGGAAGCGTGCTATCTTTTCGGATATTCAGTATTAATTTGCCATAACTCTTTTTATCATTTATCTGAATTGTTTCAACAACATATCGATCATTGTTTAATGTATTTTTAAGTTTTTCTTTGATAATTAATTCACAAGTTATTTCGTTATCTTCTGCGTTTATTTGATGTAAATAATGATTTTTATTTAAGGTTTGATTACTACTACTTAAAGCAAACATTCCTATAACAAATGAGGTAAAAAGTGTCGCTATACCAAAGGATGAATTTTGAAGTAATTCTTTTTTTGTTTTAAAATATAAAAAGCATAATGAACCAAGGCCGCAAAAAAGCAGTATAATGAGTAATAATAAGTGTGGTTTTGTGAATTGAGAAAAAATTATTCCTCCTACAAAACAAAGCGTAATCCTTACTAATGGAAATTGTAATACTTTCATTTCTATAAAAGTATATAAAAAAGTGTATTCCTACAAAAAAAATATTTATTCTAAAACTCTATTAATTTGAGCAAACGATTTCCGATAGTAGGTTTCGTTGATAGAAGATACTAATACGCCACTTTTAGTTGACGAGTGTATAAATTTTATATCATCATTCGTGACTTCAATTATTAAACCAACGTGGTTAATTTGGCTTGAGTTGCCAGTTTTGAAGAAAATTAAATCACCCTTTTTAGCATTATCCTTACTGATTACTTTACCTTCTTTCGACATATCTTTAGAAGTTCTTGGTAGTGAAATAGCATATTTTTTAAATGATGTATAAACTAATCCAGAACAATCATAACCCGAATTTGTAGTGCCACCAAATCGATAAGGCGCTCCAATTTTGCGGCTCGCATCATCAATTATTTTTTCAGCTAGTTTGTTAGTTGAACTGGTAGTTGAAGAACCAGTTTTACAAGAAGTGACGATTACTAAAAGTGTTAAAAGAAGTAGGATTTTTTTCAAAACAGAAAATTTTATAACTAAAGAACGATAAAATAAGATGAACTATTGTCTTAAAGAAGCAACTATTAAAGAAGCCGTTTTTTGGCTTGCTCCAATTCCGCCTAATTTTTTTTCAAGAACATCATATTTTTCTAAAATCGTTTCTCGTGAACTTCCTTCGAGTATTTTGCTTAATTCTATTTTTATTCTTTTAGTATTGCATTCCTCCTGAATTAGTTCGGTTACTACTTCTTCATCCATAATTAGGTTTACCAAAGAAATATATTTTAAAGTTATGATTCGCTTTGCGATTTGATAAGAAATCCATCCGCCTTTGTAGCACACAACTTCTGGTACTTTGAATAATGCAGTTTCAAGCGTTGCAGTTCCTGAGGTTACCAAAGCAGCATGTGCATTACTTAATAAATCATAAGTTTTATTAGAAATAAATTTAATGTTTTTGCCGTTTAAAAATTGTTCATAGAACGAATATTCTTGGCTTGGTGCGCCAGCAATTACAAATTGATAGTCAGGGAAATCAGTTACAACGCTCAACATAACGGAAAGCATTTTGGAAATTTCTTGTTTTCTGCTTCCAGGTAAAATGGCGATGATTGGCTTTTCGTCCAAATTATGAACTCTTCTAAAGGTTTCTGCATCAATAGTTGTTCTGTTTTGAATGGCGTCAATCAAAGGATGTCCAACAAATTCAACTGGGAAATTATGTTTTACTTCATAAAAATCTTTTTCAAACGGAAGAATTACATAAAGTTTGTCAAAATCACGTTTTATGGCTTTAATTCGGTTTTCTTTCCAAGCCCAAATTTGAGGAGAAATATAATAGTGTGTTTTTATTCCTTTTTCTTTGGCCCATTTTGCAATTCGCATGTTAAATCCGGGATAATCAATAAAAATAATAACATCAGGATTAAATTTTTCTATGTCTGCCTTGCATATTTTGATGTTATTTAAAATAGTTTTTAAGTTCATAACTACTTCAGCAAATCCCATAAAGGCTAGTTCTCGGTAATGTTTCACCAAAGTTCCTCCAACATTTTGCATCAAATCACCACCCCAAAATCGGATGTCAGCATTCGAGTCTTCTTGCAGTAATGCTTTCATCAAATTAGAACCGTGCAAATCGCCCGATGCTTCTCCAGCTATGATATAATATTTCATACTATTTATAAAAACATTGTAGTTATTGCTAAAATAAGCGTGGCCATCACAATACCTCTTGCCATCAATTCTTTATTTTTTTTGAGTAAAACAAAAAAGATAATTATATTTAAAATAGCACCAAGTGCAAATATTTTACCCAAAAGACCTTCGTTTTTTAAAATTTTAAAATCAGAAATCAGGTCGTAATCGGTTTGAGTTTTTACAAACAAATAAGAACCTATAAAAATGGCTACAATTCCGACAATAAAACCAATAAATAAATCTGTTTTTTTCATTTTTTATAATGTTAAATTATAAATCCCAAGTATTTAATTTTTGAATGGCGTGATGTGCCGTTAAATCAAATTGCACTGGCACGATGGAGACATAACCGTTACTCAAAGCCCATTCATCAGTATCTTCTCCTTTGTCTTGATTAATAAATTCACCTGTTAACCAATAATATTCTTTACCAAAAGGAGTTACTCGTTTGTCAAATTTCTCTTGCCACATTGCTTTTGCTTGACGCGCTATTTTAATTCCTTTAATTTCTTCTGTTTTTAGTTTCGGAAAATTCACGTTCAAGACCGTTCCGTCTGGCAAACCATTTTTTAAAACTTCAAGTGCAATTTTTTTGACAAATGGTTTTGCTTGCTCAAAATCGGCATTCCAGTTATAATCTAAAAGCGAAAATCCAATAGCAGGAATTCCTTCAATTCCGGCTTCGATTGCCGCACTCATTGTGCCCGAATAAATTACGTTTATAGAAGAATTAGATCCGTGGTTTATACCAGAAACGCACAAATCGGGTTTTCTTTTTAAAATTTCGTTTACAGCCATTTTCACACAATCTACTGGCGTTCCAGAACAACTATATTCTAAAACTTCAGCATTTTCTGCAGTAATTTTATTCAAATGCAATGTGTTGTTAATTGTAATGGCGTGACCCATTGCGCTTTGAGGACTATCTGGAGCGACTACAACGACTTCACCAATTTCAGACATTACACTTATCAAAGCACGTATTCCTGGCGCAGATATGCTGTCGTCATTGGTAATCAAGATTAATGGTTTTTTCGACATTTAAATTTTTATTTGTGTAACAAAAGTAATTATTTTGAGACTTATTCCGATACAAATTTTATAACTTTGAGCCATAGCGATGGTTTTAACAAAAAATTATGCGAAGTCTTATTTTAATGGCATAGTTTTTTATGTAATTTAGTAGAAAAATTAATGAATACAATAGTTCAATTTATGAAAAGACATTATAAAATAGTACTTTTGGTACTAGTACTTTCCGTTGGTTTATGGAGTTTTATCCCAAAAGATAAAAACGATCCGGAAAAAGATAAATTACTGATTGAGTTGTTGACTTATGTTATTGAAAAAGGACATTATAATCCGGCTCAAATTGACGATACGTTTTCAAAAGGAGTGTATAAAGATTACATTGCCGCTTTAGATCCATCAAAAAGATTTTTTCTGCAATCAGATATTGATGAATTTTCTAAATATGAAACACAAATCGATGATCAAATCAACAAAAAAGAGCTTACTTTTTTCGATTTAACATACACACGTCTTATCAAAAGAATGAAAGAAAGTGAAAGTTATTACAAAGCAGCTTTAGAAAATCCGATTGATTATACGATTAATGAAGAAATTGATACAGATTATGAAAAAGCGCCTTATTCTAAAAATATTTCTGACTTAAAAGAGCGTTGGAGAAAACAAGTGAAGCTTTCTACATTATCATCTTTGGTTGAAAAGCAAAAGATTCAGGAAGATATTCAAAAAAACAAAAACAAGTCTCCAGAAGAACGTTTAAAAGAATACCGTTCTAAAATGGGTGATAAAGCAACTCCTGAATTAGAGAAAAAATTTTTAGAAGGTATTTCTAAAACAGAGAATGATGCTCCAAAAACATTTGAACAATTAGAAAAAGAGACAAGAGAAAGCACTTTAAAATCATTAAACGAAAACTTTACTTTTATTAGTAAAGAGTTAGATCGTTCTGATTGGTTTTCGGTTTATGTAAATGCGATCGCATCTAGATTTGACCCACATACTTCTTATTTTGCACCAGACGAAAAAGAGCGTTTTGACGTAAGTATGAGCGGAAAATTGGAAGGAATTGGAGCGCGTTTACAAAAGAAAAATGATTTTACTGAAATCTCAGAATTAATTTCTGGTGGTCCAGCTTGGAGAGGAAAAGAACTAGAATCTGGTGATGTAGTTTTGAAAGTCGCTCAAGGCGATAGCGATCCAGTTGATGTTGTTGGAATGCGTCTTGACGATGTAGTTAAAAAAATTAAAGGACCAAAAGGAACCGAAGTTCGTCTTACTGTTAAAAAAACAGATGGTTCTCTTAAAGTAATTTCGATTATTAGAGATGAAGTTGAAATTGAAGAAACTTACGCTAAATCAAGTGTTGTAGAGAAAAACGGTGTAAAATATGGTATCATTTATTTACCAAAATTCTATATTGATTTTGAAAATAAAGACAGTAGAGATGCTGGAAAAGATGTGGCTATAGAAGTGGCAAGATTAAAAGCCGAAGGCGTTCAAGGAATCATTGTTGACGTTAGAGATAATGGTGGTGGTTCTTTAAAAACAGTTGTTGATATTGGTGGATTATTCATTGAGCAAGGACCAATTGTACAGATAAAATCGGCTGCAGGAAAAAGAGAAGTTCTTTATGATAAAGATGCGAAAGTAGAGTGGGATGGACCATTGGTTATTATGACAAATGAATTTTCAGCATCAGCATCAGAAATTTTAGCTGCTGCAATGCAAGATTATAAACGTGCCGTAATCATTGGAAGCAAACAAACTTATGGTAAAGGAACAGTGCAGAATGTAATTGATTTAAATCAGTTTGTTAGAGGTAATAATCTTGGTGATTTAGGTGCCTTGAAAACTACAACACAAAAATTTTATAGAATTAACGGTGGTTCTACACAACTTGAAGGTGTAAGTAGTGATATCGTGATGCCTGACAGTTATGCTTACCTTAAAATGGGTGAACGTGATGTTGACAACGCAATGCCTTGGGATAAAATAGAAGCTGCTGATTATAAACTTTGGAATAAAGCATCTAATTATGATTTAGCAATTCAAAATAGTAAAAAACGAATTGCTGCTAATCCTCAAATGAATTTGATTGATGAAAATGCAAAATGGCGTCAAGCTAGAAATGAAGAAAATATTTACAGTTTGCAAATTGATGCTTTCAAAAAAGAGCAAAAGCAGTTAGAAGAGACTAATAAAAAGTATAAATCAATAGCTGATTATACCAATACATTTAAATTTCAGTCTTTGCCATATGAAGTAGATCAAATGAAAACTGATGTAACTTTAAAAGAAAAACGTGAAAGATGGCACGAAAGCCTTTCTAAAGATATTTATATAGAAGAAGCAATTCACGTTCTAGATGATTTACAATCGGGTACTACTAAAAAAGCTTTAACTACTAAAATTAAGAAAGATAAGATTATCAAATCTTAGTTTTAAAAAGTCAAAAAAAATGCTCCTAAATATTTAGGAGCATTTTTTTTTATCTTAATTTTTTTAATTTATTTTGAGCTTTTTCTAAATCTTCTTCAGCTTCTTTTATTTTAAGTTGTTGTTTTGTTAAAGCAACATTTCCTTTTTCAATTTCAACTGGTGAAAGTTTTCCTTTAGATAATGCTTTGTCGTGTTTGGCTTGCATTTTTTCTAGGTTCTTTCTCTGTTTTTCTATATTTCCTTGAGCTTTTTCAACATTCTTTTCTGCATTGGCTAATTTCTCTTGCTCTTTTTCAAACTTCTTTTTTTCTCGTTCAAGTTCTTTTTGCTGTTTGTCAGCTTTTTTCTGAGCGTCTCTAGCATCTTTTTCTGCTTGTTCTACTTTTTCTTGAGCTTTTTCTTGTTGTTTTAACGCTTTCTTTTCGTCTTTTAACTGTTGTTCTAAACGTTGCTTTTCAAGGGTTCTTTCCTTTTCAATATCGATTACTTTTTGTTTTAAGGTATCAGCGGTTTGTTGAACTGGAGTTTCTTGAGCAAAAAAGTTTTGAAAACTTAGTAAAAGTATTGCTGTAACTACTATTTTATTTTTCATATTTGTTAAATTTTAAATTATATATCAAAAGTAAGAATTCTTGTATTACTTAAATTATATAATACAAAAAATACGTTATAAAATTATGAGAAATACTATTCTAAAAAAAATGCTTTTGTGTCTAATGATTTCTACATTTTTAATCTCTTGTAGAAAAGAAGCAGATGTAAATAGTAGTGATTCAGTTTCTACAGATACACTAGTACATAATACAAATACATTTGAATCTGAAAGTACGATTTTCGATTTTTTGCCTTCTTCAACAACCAATCAAATTGTTAAACATAAGTATTATACCTTATCTTATAACGAAGCATACGAACAGGCAGAATGGGTTGCGTATGAATTAAAAGGCGTGAAGTCTTATAATAATTATGACAGGCCATTTTTTATTGAAGATAACAAAGTCAAAACGGGTTCGGCAGATTGGCGCAATTACAAACGTTCTGGCTATGATAAAGGGCACTTATGTCCGGCTGGTGATATGAAATTTTCTAAAGAAGCTTATGATGAAACATTTTTAACTTCTAATATTTCACCACAAAAACACAATTTCAATGATGGAATTTGGAATACGCTCGAACAAAAAGTGCGTTATTGGGCATCAAAATATAATGGTATTTATGTCGTTACTGGTGGCGTTTTAAATAAAAATTTGAAAACTATTGGTAATGAAGAAGTAGCTGTTCCTGAGTATTTTTATAAAGTGTTGTTAGATAATTCAAGAGGAGAATATAAAATGATCGGATTTTTAGTTCCAGCCGTTGAAAGTAACAAACCATTATATGATTTTGTTGTTCCAGTTGATGAAATTGAAAAATTAACTGGTCTAGATTTCTATCCGAAATTAAATGATGGACTTGAGAATAAGCTAGAAAAAAGTAATGATTATAAATCGTGGAGTTTTAATTAAAACTACCATTCGTTTACTTTATTAGCATCCATTTTTAAGAAAATAAATAATAAGATCGTAAAGCCCCAAAGCCCAGAACCACCATAAGAAAAGAAAGGTAACGGTACTCCAATAGTCGGGAAAACTCCTACAACCATTGCGATATTTACAAAAAAGTGTATGAATATGATTCCTGCCACACAGTAGCCGTAGACTCGACTGAATTTGGTTTTTTGTCGTTCGGCTAAATAGATGATTCGTAATATTAGTCCAACGAAAAGTCCGATTACAAAAATAGAACCCAAGAAACCCCATTCTTCACCAACAGTTGTGAAGATGTAATCGGTGTGTTGCTCTGGAACAAATCCGCCCTTAGTTTGTGTACCTTCTAAGTAACCTTTTCCAAATAAACCACCTGAACCAATAGCAATTTCCGATTGATTAGTGTTGTATCCAACGCCTTTCATATCGACTTCTTTTCCTAACAAAATATTAAAACGATCGCGATGGTGTTGTTTAAAAACATTATTAAAAACAAAATTAACCGAAAACGAAAAGGCAGTAATGATAACTAATAAAATTACACTTGCAATTATATTTCTATCAACTAGTCGGCTTCTGAAATAGTTGATTATCAAAACTAATGTTGTGATTCCGATAACTATATAAGGATTGTTAGTTGCTAATGTTAAGACAAACAATATAATGGCTATAAAACCGGTTAATAAATACCAACCTGGCAATCCTTCTCTATAAAGCACTATAAAGAACACACTATAGATCAAGGCGCTTCCTGGATCGGGCTGCGGTAAAATCAACATTACAGGAAGAAAAATTATGATTAAAACCTGTACTTGTCTATTTACATCTTTTAGATTGACCTGAACATCACTTAAATATTTCGCTAAGGCAAGTGATGTGGCAGCTTTAGCAAACTCTGATGGTTGAAGGGTGAAGGTTCCGATGGCATACCAACATCGCTGACCAGCAATAGTTTTACCAAAAATGAATAATCCAATTAAAGAGACTAATGCAACGGCAAAAATAATTATAGAATATTTTTCATAAAACTTAGCTTCAACGGCCAAAACGATGAAAATGATTGGAATAGAAAAAGCAATGAATAAAAATTGTTTTCCGTAGATTTGAGTAAAGTCAAAAATTGAAGCATCTTCAGAAACAGTTGATAATGAAGACGAATAGATGTTTAGCCATCCCATTACAACTAAGGCAATGTAGATGACAATACTTATCCAGTCAATATTATTGGTTACACTCTGATTTCTCATTTCAAGTTATCTAAGGTTTTTTTAAAGAATCAATTTTTACTTCTTTATTTAAAACGCCATTTATAGAATCTTTTGACTTTTTAATTTTTGATAAACTATCTTTTATTTTATTGTTAATAAAAGCAATACTGTCTTGATGTTTTCTTGGATATAATTTGTCGTATTGTGCTTTCAAACTACCAGTCAACATTCTTTTTTCAAAATCTACTTTAGTAATCTTTTTATTTAAGTACTTTTCAATCATTAATGTCGTAATCGGACCAGCCCAACGTTTTCCCCAATATCCGTTTTCAACAAATACTGCTATTGCAATTTTAGGATTGTCTCTTGGTGCAAAGGCAACGAATATCGAGTGATCTTGAAGTTTTACACGCTTACCGTTAACTTTTAAGTAATTTTCTGCCGTACCCGTTTTTCCGCAAATCTCTATTCCTACTACACCAAGGCCAGAAGCGGTTCCACCTGGACCATAAACCGCGTTCATACCAGAAATTATAGGTTCAAAGTATTTTCTATCTATAGTTGTAGTGTGCTTTGTTCGGTATTTTTTATCGATGATATTTCCCTTAATTCTTTTTACAATATGCGGCGTGTAGAAATAACCTCTGTTCGCAATCGCTGCCATAAAATTGGCTAATTGTATAGGCGTCATTAATACCTCACCTTGACCAATGGCGTTAGACACAATGGTTTTACCGTCCCAATTCCAACCATTATAAACTCGGTTATAGGTTTTAGAGGTTGGTATGTTTCCTTTTTTTCCAATAGGTAAATCATAACCCATAAAAGCACCTAATCCGAAGCTTTTTAAATGGTCAGCCCATTTGTCAACAGCATAACTGTGATCTTTGTATTTATTGATTAATTTGATATAACAATTAGAGAAATAGGTGTTGCACGATTGATAAATTCCGCGATGCAATTGAACAGCACCACCAGAGCAATGACATTTCATAAAACGTCCTCGAGCATAACTAAATCCTCTGTTGCACGAAAATCTTGTACTATCGGTCACAACGCCTTCTTGCAAAGCAATTAGTCCGGTTAGGATTTTGAATGGTGAACCTGGAGTATATTCAGCTAAAAGTCCACGATCATATAATGGTTTTGCAATCGAATCATTATGTAATAAAGTATAATTTTTAGAGCGTTGCCTTCCTACCAAAAGAGCAGGATTAAAACTTGGAGCACTAACCAATGCTAAAATTTCGCCAGTTTTTGGTTCGATTGCCACAATTCCTCCCCATTTGTTGATCATTAATTCTTCTCCATATTTTTGGAGTTCACTATCAATCGTTAAAGTCAAATCACTTCCTTGTTTAGAAATGGTATCGTATTTTCCGTCTTTGTACGAACCAATCTCACGATTAAATTTATCTCTTAAGATATACTTTACACCTTTTTGACCTCTAAGAAACTCTTCGTAGCTTTCCTCTATACCTTGTCGGCCAATTAAATCGCCGCCAATGTAGTAGGGATTCTTTTTTACGATATTTTCATTTACTTGAGTGATAAACCCAAATACGTTGGCTCCAAAATCAACTTGATAATCTCTAAGCGAACGTTTTTGAATATAAAAACCATTAAATTTTCTGATTTTTTCTTGAAAAGCTGCATACTCTAGTTTGTTTAATTGAGGTAAAAAAACAGAGGGCAACATTGGGCTATAGACTTTAGCCTTATTTATTTTTTTTATAAAAAACTCTTTGCTGATGTCTAGTAAAGAGCAAAATTCAAGTGTATCTAAATTTTCAACATCCTTTGGAACGACCATAATGTCATAAGAAGGTTGATTGGCAATCAATAATTTTCCATTTCTATCATATACATAACCTCTTTCAGGATAATCATATTTGATTTTAATGGCATTATTTTCTGATTTTAACTTGAAGGAATCGTCTATAACTTGCAAATAAAAAATACGTATCAACAACAAAGATGCTGCGATAATTACGATAGTCGGTAATAATACTTTTCTCATCGTTTACTTGGCTTGATTAAGTAAATAATTAAGATACAAATTATAAGTGTAAAGATAGTGCTAATTATAGTTCTAAGAACAATATCCCAAAGGTATTCAAAGGTGAAAACCTCCAGAACAAAAAGTGTTAAATGATGAATTATAACGGCAATTAAGATGAATGAAAATCGTTCAGGTGTTAGCGTATCGTTCAGTCTAACGGTTTGGTATTCATAACTTAATCCGAAAGAAAATTTGAATATAGAAGGTCTTACAAATGCTAAAAGCAAACAGGCAGTTGCGTGAACTCCACCAGAATTACAAAATAAATCCATTGTTATTCCCAAAAAAAAGCTTGATAACAACAAGGCATATTTGTTGCCATTAACTGGATAAAGAATAATAAATAGAATATATGGAAACGGATTTATATAACCTAAGAAATTGAAATTATTGAAAATAACAACTTGTACCGCGAGCAGTAAAATAAATCGAGCCATATTAAATAACATAGCACTATTCATTTTTTTGAGTCTTTTTTTCTAGGTTAATAATTTCTTCTCTGTCTTTATTTCTGATAATATAAACATGGCCTAAACTAGTCATATCATTAAAAAGTCTAACATCAATCATATACAAATTGGTGTCATTGTCAATATAAATTTTCTCAATGGTACCAATACCGATGTTTTCCGGAAATATAGTAGACTGCGCACCAGTTACAATAGTATCTCCTTTTTTAACAGAAGCCAATCTTGGTACGTCAGTTAACTGTACAAATCCGGTATTTTTACCGTTCCACGTTAAGGAACCAATATGATTTGATTTTTTAATTTTAGCGTTTAAAGGTGCTTCCGTATTTAGAATACTTAAAACGGTGCTGTAATTTGCTGAGGTATTTTCAACTACTCCAACAATTCCTAGACTATTGATAACGCCCATTTCAGGTTTTACACCTTGATTAGAACCCGAGTTCAGCGTTAAGAAGTTGACTTGATTGCTGTAAGAGTTTTTGATAACTTTTGAAATAATGATATCAATTTTTTTAACGCCTACGATTGAGTCTAAATTGGGAACTTTGGTTGAATCTTTTATATTAAAAAGTAATCCTTTTAAACGAGCATTTTCTTTGGCAAGTTCTTCGTTTTGTATTTTTAAATTAAAATAACCTTCAACATTACTAGTCATCTCATAAACACCGCCAGTGAAGAAATTAGCAGAACTAATAACTTTACTTTTATGATAAGAATGCGACTGAATAGTTAGAGAAACGGCTATTATCATAAGCAGCAAAAACAGCATACGATAGCTGTTTTTAAATATGAAATTAAATATTTGCTGCATCTTTTAAACGTTATAAAACTTCAAATTCTAAATTCCAAAAAAGAGTAATTGTCACTATTTGGAATTTGGGATTTAAAAAAATTGGAATTTTATTTAATTAATATGCTTCTAAATTTTGGGATGTTTTTCAACGCCATTCCAGTTCCTCTAACAACTGCCTTCAAAGGATCTTCTGCAATGTAAACCGGTAAATCTGTTTTCAAAGAAATACGTTTGTCTAATCCTCTTAACATTGATCCACCACCAGCTAAATAAATTCCAGTGTTGTAAATATCAGCAGCTAATTCTGGAGGTGTTTGTGATAAAGTTTCCATCACAGCGTCTTCAATACGTTGGATTGATTTATCTAAAGCTTTTGCAATTTCTCTAAAAGAAACTTCTACTTGTTTAGGTTTACCAGTAAGTAAATCTCTACCTTGAACTGACATATCATCTGGTGGAGAATCTAAAGTATCTGTAGCAGCTCCGATTTGGATTTTGATTTTTTCTGCAGTAGTTTCACCCACAAATAAATTGTGTTGTGTTCTCATATAATAGATGATATCGTTTGTGAAAACATCACCAGCAATTTTCACTGATTTGTCGCAAACAATTCCGCCAAGAGCGATTACAGCAATTTCTGTTGTTCCACCACCAATATCAACAATCATGTTTCCTTTTGGTTGCATAATATCGATACCGATACCGATTGCAGCCGCCATTGGTTCGTGAATTAAGTACACTTCCTTTCCGTTTACACGCTCACACGATTCTTTTACGGCACGCATCTCTACTTCGGTAATTCCTGATGGAATACAAACTACCATACGTAATGCTGGAGTAAACATTTTTTTCTTTAAAGCAGGAATACTTTTGATAAACATACTAATCATCTTTTCTGATGCATCAAAATCGGCGATAACTCCGTCTTTTAATGGTCTAATGGTCTTTATGTTTTCATGGGTTTTACCTTGCATCATGTTGGCTTCTTTACCAACAGCGATGATTTTTCCAGTGATTCTATCTCTTGCAACAATAGAAGGACTATCAATAACAACTTTATCGTTGTGTATGATTAGTGTATTAGCGGTTCCAAGGTCAATTGCTATATCCTCGGTCATGAAATCAAAAAATCCCATATTCAAAAAAGGGTGTTTAGTTTGTTAAATTTTTATCAGCCTACAAAAATAATAAAATTAATGTTTAAAATGACGTGTTCCAGTAAATACCATTGCAACTTTATTTTCATTGCAATAATTGATGCTTAACTCGTCTTTTATTGAACCACCAGGTTGAATAACGGCTGTAATTCCGGCGTGATTGGCAATTTCTACACAATCAGGAAAAGGAAAGAAAGCGTCACTTGCCATCACGGCTCCATTCAAGTCAAATCCGAAGGTATTTGCTTTTTCAATAGCTTGTTTTAAAGCATCAACTCTTGAAGTTTGACCAGTTCCAGAGGAAATTAAAGTATTATTTTTAGCAAAAACTATGGTATTAGATTTGGTGTTTTTACAAATTTTTGAAGCAAATAATAAATCTTCTACTTCTTGATCTGTTGGTGATGTTAAGGTAACGTTTTTTAGGTCTTGTTTAGTATCTGTGATGTTGTTTTTATCTTGTACCAACAATCCGTTTAAACAAGTTCTGACTTGACGTTGAGGTAAAGGTACATCATTTATTGTCAATACAATTCGGTTCTTTTTTTCTTGTAGAATATTTAACGCTTCGTCATCATAACTTGGTGCAATCACTACTTCACAAAATAAAGAATTGATTTCTGTAGCAGTCTCTTTATCAATGTGACCGTTTGCCATCAAAACGCCTCCAAAAGCAGAGGTTGGATCGCAAGCCAAAGCAGCAAGGTAAGCTTCTTTCATTGTTGGTCTAGTTGCCAATCCGCAAGCGTTATTGTGTTTTAGAATGGCAAAAGTTGGTTCGTTGTGTTTAAATTCTTCTATCAAATTTACAGCAGCGTCAACATCGAGCAAGTTGTTGTATGATAATTCTTTTCCGTGCAATTTGGTAAACATTGCATCAAAATCGCCAAAGAAGAATCCTTTTTGGTGTGGATTTTCTCCATAACGCAACACTTGTCCATTAGCAATACTTTCTTTGAAATACGTGTCTTCTGTATTAAAATAATTGAAAATAGCCGTATCATAATTTGATGAAACGTGAAATGCTCTTGTTGCCAAGTATTTTCTTTGTTCTAATGTTGTTGCGCCGTTTCCATCAGTAATCATTCCTAGGAACAATTCATATTCTTCAACTGAGGGAACAATTACGGTGTCTTTAAAGTTTTTTGCAGCTGCACGGATTAAGGAAATTCCACCAATATCAATTTTTTCGATAACATCGGTTTCATTTGCACCAGAAGCCACTGTTTTTTCAAACGGATATAAATCAACAATAACCAAGTCGATTTGCGGAATCTCAAACTGCTTCATTTGTTCCACATCGGTTGGATTGTCTTGACGGTTTAAAATACCACCAAAAATTTTAGGATGTAATGTTTTTACTCTGCCACCAAGAATCTCTGGGAAAGCTGTAATATCTTCTACAGGAACTACAGGAATACCAAGATTTTTAATAAATTCTTCGGTTCCTCCAGTAGAATAAATGGTTGCGTTTTGTTTGTGAAGTTGTTTCACAATAGGCTCTAATCCCGTTTTATCAAATACCGAAATAAGAGCAGATTGAATTGTTTTTGTAGTGCTCATTGTGTTGTGTTGTTAAGCACGCAAAAGTAGTTTTTTAATCTGAATTCATTTCAGATTCTATTAAAATATTTTAACAAAAATGGATGTTTTTTTGGGTTATAAAATGATAGTTTTTCAAAGTTTTTTTAAATCATTATTATTCATTTTATTTTATTACTTTTAAAAAGTATTTTAAATTCTTAAAAAATGAGAACTGTAGCTTTAAAATCATTCGTTTTTATATTCTTTTTTGGTCTTTTGACTTCTTGTAGTAATGACGATGCAACGGAACGATTTCCTTTAGATCAACCAAGTAATATTGATGCAGAAGATTATGATGTGTATTCAGTAATTATCAAATCTTATAATTTTAGCACCATTATAATTAAACAAAAAGCAATATTTTCAAATTCTAGTAATGATTTTATTGATGAATTAAGTGCAGGAAATCCAGGATTTGAGCCACAGATGGTTACAACTTTATTTTACAACAACCAAATTCCTTTGTTTTTTGATAATTCCTTTGATGTGTCTCCAACAAATGTAGAGTTAATTTCTGAGTCTGAACTGAATTATATTTTTGGTTTTGATGGAGATTCTAATAATGATTGGATTCAATTTTATAATACTCATCCAAACACAAATGGATATAGTAGTTTTTCTGCAGTTGCATATAATGCTGACAAAACAAAAGCATTAGTAGAAACTGGATATTATGGTGCTCCGCTTTTGGGTTTTGGAAATCTAGTTTATTTAGAAAAAGTAAATGGTTTATGGGTTATTAAGAAAAATGTGGGTACTTGGATTTCATAATTCTTTAGTATTTATTTTTCTAATTCATTTTATTTTGAAAAATTATTAATTCAAAGTGACAAGCAAGGACAAATAGTTTTTTAATTTCTGTAACAATTCCTTCGTTTTATTTACTAATATCTTAAATTTGACCTAGAAAATAAAACCGATATGCTTGTTTACCTTCGATTATTGAGTGAAAGTTTCAGTTTTGCAATGAATGCGTTGCGAAACAATAAGTTGCGTACACTTCTTTCGCTGCTTGGAGTAACGATTGGAATATTTTCTATCATTGCTGTTTTAGCAGCAGTCGATTCTTTAGATCAAAAAATCAAAAAGGAGTTAAGCAGTTTAGATAAAAATACGATTTATTTATTCAAAGGTAGTTTTGGTCCTTCAGAAGTGCCAAGATGGAAGCGAGAGCAATTTCCAGATGTGACTTACACCGAATATGAATATCTTAAAACGTCACTTCCTGATGCACAAGAATTAGCTTTTCAAATTTTCTTAAGTGGTGAAACCGTAAAATATGAAGAGAAATCGGTTAGTAATGTAAATGTGGTTCCGGTTTCTTATGAGTTTATTGATATTCAAGGTTTAGAATTTACCGATGGACGATTTTACAACGAATCGGAATCCAATTCTGGAGCTGCTGTAACTGTTATTGGACACGAGTTAGCCAACAGTCTTTTTGAAAACATTGATCCTATCGGAAAAGAAATCAGACTTTACGGACAGCGTTTCAATGTGATTGGCGTGTTGAAAAAACAAGGCGCAGGAATGTTTGGAGACGATGATACTTCAGCATTTATTCCGGTAAATTTTATTAGAAGAATGTATGGCGATAACAACGATTCGATGACGCCTGTAATTGTTATCAAACCCCAAAAAGGCATCGATATGGAAGCCTTCAAAGCCGATTTAAAACAAAAACTACGTACGTTTCGAGGTGTTAAAACTGGTGAAATTGATAACTTTTTTGTGAACGTTTTTTCAGGTTTTACAGATTTAATTGATGGTGTAATTGGTTTTATGAATCTTGGCGGATGGGTTATTGCAGGATTTTCACTTTTGGTTGGAGGTTTTGGTGTAGCCAACATTATGTTTGTTTCTGTAAAAGAACGAACCAACTTAATCGGAATTCAAAAATCTCTTGGTGCTAAAAATAGGTTTATCTTATTTCAGTTTTTGTTTGAAGCCGTAATCTTGTGTTTAATTGGAGGATTGATAGGAATTTTTCTAGTATGGATTATTGCAATTACCTTAACAAAATTACTCGACTTTGAGTTTGTATTGAGTTTAAGCAACATTATGTTAGGCTCAGGATTAGCCATTATAATAGGATTAATTGCAGGAATTTTACCAGCTATCTCAGCTTCTAAACTTGATCCAGTAGAAGCCATTCGAAGTGGAATGTAATTTGGAGGTTTTAGGTTGTGGGTGATAGGTTTTAGGTGATAGGTGATAGGTTGTAGGTGATAGGTTGTAGGTGATAGGTTTTAGGAGATAGGTTTAGGAGGTAGGTTTTTGGCTTTACATCATAAAAAAAACACAAAGCATTGACTTTGTGTTTTTTATTTTTAAATATCTTTTAAAATCTATCTAATTTCTTGATTTAAAATTAAATCGATGTATAGATTGATTTTGTCTTTTAGTTCTTTTCTTGGAGTAATAAAATCTAAGAAACCGTGTTCTAACAAAAATTCTGATGTTTGGAAACCTTCTGGTAAATCTTTACCTGTGGTATCACGCACTACTCTTGGTCCGGCAAATCCAATTAAAGCGCCTGGTTCAGCGATATTAATATCACCTAACATAGCATAAGATGCTGTAGTTCCACCAGTTGTTGGGTCTGTACATAATGAAATGTAAGGAATTTTTGCTTCGGCTAATTGGGCTAATTTTGCTGAGGTTTTAGCTAATTGCATCAATGAAAAAGCCGCTTCCATCATACGAGCACCACCCGATTTAGAAATCATTAAAAACGGTACGTTATGTTTTATAGAATAATCAATTCCACGAGCAATTTTTTCTCCAACAACTGCACCCATTGATCCACCAATAAAGGCAAAATCCATACAACAAACTACTAAATCTTTACCTTTAGATTTTCCAACGCCTGTTCTAACCGCATCTTTCAATTTGGTTTTGTCCATTACATCTTTCAATCGGTCAGAGTATTTTTTAGTATCCACAAAGTTCAACGGATCTTTAGAAGTCATTTTGGCATCTAATTCTGTAAACTCATTGTTGTCGAATAAAATTTCGAAATATTCTTTACTTCCAATTCTTACGTGAAAATCGTCTTCTGGACTAACCCAAAGATTTCTTGCTAATTCGTCAGTATCAATAATTTTTCCAGTTGGCGATTTGTACCACAATCCTTTAGGAACATCTTTTTTGTCCTCGGTTGCCGTAGTAATTCCTTTTTCTTTTCTTTTAAACCAAGCCATAATTTTGTATTTAGGAATTAGGAATCTGAGAATTAGAATTTTAAAATCCTTAATCCCAAATCCTTAATCTTACATTATAAAGTATTCACGTTATTTAAGTCGGCAAATGCTTGCTCTAATCTTGTGTTGAATGTTACTTCTCCTTCACGAACCCATTTTCTTGGGTCATAATGTTTTTTATTTGGTGAATCAGCACCTTCTGGATTACCGATTTGAGTTTTTAGGTACTCAATATTATTTACCATATAATCGCGAATTCCTTCTGTGAATGCAAATTGTAAGTCAGTGTCAATATTCATTTTGATTACACCATAAGAAATAGCTTCTCTAATTTCTTCTAATGTAGAACCTGAACCTCCGTGGAATACAAAATCAACAGGATTTGCTCCAGTATTGAATTTTTCTTGAACGTATTCTTGAGAATTTTTCAAGATTTTTGGAGTTAATTTTACGTTTCCTGGTTTGTAAACACCGTGAACATTTCCGAAAGAAGCTGCGATAGTGAATCTTGGGCTAACTTTTAAAAGTTCTTCATATGCATAAGCCACTTCTGAAGGTTGTGTGTATAATTTAGAACTATCAACATCTGAATTGTCAACACCATCTTCTTCACCACCAGTAATTCCTAATTCGATTTCTAAAGTCATTCCCATTTTACTCATACGAGCTAAATAAGTTTTACAGATTTCGATGTTTTCTTCAATTGGTTCTTCAGACAAGTCAATCATATGAGAAGAATATAATGGTTTTCCTGTTTCTGCAAAATGTTTTTCAGAAGCATCTAATAAACCATCAATCCAAGGTAATAATTTTTTTGCGCAATGATCTGTATGAAGAATAACAGTTGCTCCATAAGCTTCTGCTAAAGTATGAACGTGTTTTGCACCAGCGATTCCACCAGCGATAGCCGATTTTTCTCCAGCGTTAGAAAGTCCTTTTCCAGCATTAAATTGAGCTCCACCATTTGAAAATTGAATGATTACGGGTGCATTTAATTTAGCAGCTGTTTCTAAAACACCATTGATGGTACTTGAACCAGTTACGTTTACCGCAGGAAGCGCAAATCCTTTTTCTTTTGCATAAGCAAAAATTGCTTGAACTTCATCTCCAGTAGCAACTCCAGGTTTAATATTGTGTGACATCTTGTTGTTATGTTTTTTTGTTAAGGTTACAAAAGTAATAATTTCTAAAATTAGAACGGATAATTTATTCCAATATTTAATACTGATTTAGAAAAATTCAATTCTCTAAACCATCTTTCATTCTCAATTTTTGAAGGATTATAGGTTTTAAATCCGAGGTCAAATCGCACTACAAAAAGGCCTTGGTCATAACGCAAACCAACACCGGTTCCAACAGCAAGTTCTTTCATAGATTGAAATCCTTTGAATTTATAAGCTTCATCGGTAACGTTGTCAAAAACATTCCAAATATTTCCAATATCAGTAAAAATGGCGCTATTGAACTTACCAAATAAGTTATAACGAAGTTCGGCACTGAAAGCTAGTTTCATATTGGCTTCATTAAAGTCATTGATTGCGCCACTACTTCCTGGGCCAAGGCTATAAGGTTGCCAAGCACGATTATCATTTGATCCTCCAGAAAAATAACTTCGTGAGAACGGAACACTTTTAGAATTTCCGTATGGCACAGCAATGCCCGAAAAACTTCTTATTGCAACTACTTTTTTTGCACCAAAATTCCAATGTTTGATAAATTCGAATTCACCTTTTAAATATTGTGAATATTCTACTTCAAAAAAAGTATTGGCGCCCGATTGATTTTTTAACTGTTTAGAAGCTCTGGCTAGAATAGAAAGTAAATTTCCTGCCGATTCTATTTTGGTTTTATAAGAATAAAAACTGTTGTCGTTAATTCCTTTATTGGTTGTTTTTGAATAACTTAAACTGGTAGCAAAAATCAAGTTGTTTTCGGTTAATCTTTTTCTTCGTTCTTCTAAACTTCTAATAGTTTTTAAATCATTAGCTGGTATCGTGCTTGTTAGCGATCCGTTTAAAGCATCGTTTACAAAACCATTGGTGCCTAATCCGATTATTAAATTATTATTATCATCAAAATAATTTAGATTAGTAGAGTAGTTGTTGGCTAAAAGATTTAAAACATTGTAAGATGATTGATAAATATTAAAGTAATTTTCAATATTAACATTTTTTACAAATTGGATGTTTAAAATATCAAATCTAAATGTAGAACTTCTTGTTGGTGTCCAATTGTAAGAAAAACTGCTGGTAAAGTTTTGTTTGTCTAATCCGATGTTTCTTTGTTTAGCAAAACCAACACTTATCGAAGTAGATGGAATCATACTTTTTGCAATAATTTTTTCGGTATTATAAGGAAAAAATATTCTCGGAAAATTCAACTTAGCATCAATACCAATTTCAGAAATATTAAAAAAAGTATTGTTTGGGTTGGCATTATCTCTCGAAGCACCAACATTTCCTCTAAATCCAATTTCAAAAGTTTCAGCACCATTAAATACATTTCTAATCAACATCGAGGTGTTTCCTGAGATACCAAAATCTTGAATGTTAGAATGCGTAAAATCTACCGAAGCACCAAAAGTATATTTCTTTCGAGGCGTTAAAAAGATGTTGGCAAGTAGCGAATTTTCGTCTTTCGGATCAACTTTATATTGAATTGTAGGATAATTGAATACTTTTAAATTGCTCAAATATCGTGTAGTAAGTTCATTTGAAATATCAGAGTAGTAATTACCTTTAGAAATAAAAACAGCATCGGTTATAGATTTAGGTCTGTACTTCAATTTGTTTTCACTATACAAAACAAAGTCTTTGTATTCGACACTATCTTTTACTTTAATATCATTTTTGTTAGTGGTATGATCGGTATAAATCGCAACCTTACTGATTTTATATAACTTAAAAGGAGCTGTTTTTGAAGTGTCGTTTTCTCTGTAGGAATAATCCTTGATTATAAGTTTTACATTAATCTTTTTGTTTGTATCGATAGTGTCTAACTTATAGGTAATATAGTTTTGTTGAAAAAGATAAGCGCCATTATTTCTAAAATGTGTAGTAATTCGATTTCGTTCGTTGTTAAAATCTTCTGTATTGTACTGTGCTTTTGGTTTGATAAGTGAGTTAGATTTTCTTTTTTGGTATAAAGAATCTAGCGCAGGAGTTTCAATTGTAGTTTTTAAGGAATCAATTATGTAAGGACTTTTTAGGTCAATACTATATTTTACAGCTACTTTTTTAAGCGCAGTTGTATCTCTATTGTAATTCGCTTTTACATTAAAATAGCCTTTGTTGTAGTAATAAGATTCTAATCTTCGTAGTGATTTTTTGGTGCTTGTACTGTCAAATAAAACTGGAGCTTCACCGGTTTTCATTAAAAAATTACTTAATCCAGATACTAAAAATGAGTTACCAAGGCGTTCTACTTGTTTTTCAGAAAGAAGTTTTGCTAGATTTTTTTTGCGATTTGGTTTTTTAGCTAACCATTTAGCATAAGAAGTATCGGCGTTTTTCTTCGCTAAATTATATAGATTTAAACGCAATCGATACCCTAGAATAGAACTATTAGGTTTTTGATACAATTGATTGAACACATCATCTTGTTTGATTTCTTTATTGTCGACGCTAATTTCGTTTTTCACAAGAAGTCTTTTTCCGTCAGGCACTTTTTTTGTGACATTACAAGAGACAATTATGAGTCCGATTAAAATAAATAATGATATTTTTGTAACGTGTTTTTTCAATGGGTTGGAAAATTTAATTCAAAAGTACATTTTTTTATGGTTAGTAAAAACCAAATAAAGCTAATTACTAGTTTACAGCAAAAAAAATTCAGACAAACGCATCAATTGTTTCTTGCCGAAGGTGTAAAAGTAATTCAAGAACTCTTACAATCAAATTTCGTGCTAGAACATTTGTATGTAACTCAGGATATTTTTGAAACCATAACTTCTGATAAAAAAACACTTATTTCAGAACAAGATTTAAAAAGAATTTCGTGCTTGGCAACACCTAATAATTGTTTGGCGCTGTTTCAAATTCCGCAACAAAAAACAAGAAATGATAAAGGCTTAGTTGTAGCGCTTGATGATGTTAGAGATCCAGGAAATTTGGGTACCATTATCAGATTGTGTGATTGGTATGGTATCCATCAAATAGTTTGTAGCGAACAAACCGTTGATGTTTATAATCCTAAAGTGGTTCAAGCTACAATGGGTTCGATTTCGAGAGTTTCAATTGCTTATCTTGATTTAGAGAAATATCTTAAAAGAGCGAGTAGCCCAATCTTTGGAACTTTTATGGATGGAAAAAACGTCTATAAAGAAAACTTACCTCAAGAGGGAATTTTAGTTTTAGGCAATGAAGCCAACGGAATTTCTGAAAAAATCGAAGCTTTAGTATCTGAAAAACTATCCATTCCGAGATTTGGTGATTTACAACAAACCGAAAGTTTGAATGTTGCAACAGCAACAGCAATTTTCTTAAGTGAGTTTAAAAGGAATTCTTAGTGAAAAGTAAAATTCACAAAAATACCACGAGATTGCATTGATTTGATATTTCCTGTCCAAGGACTATTTGGGTCGTTGTCACGAATTAATTCGTCGTTCAAGCTAAAAACACCTCTAATCGATGGTGAAAATTTGAAGTATTCAAGATATAAATCAACACCAAAACCAATTTGATAATTTTGAGTCCACGGATTTACTCTAAAACGTTGTTGCAAGTTATCATCGATGGATTTAGAGTTACTAGCTAAGTTCAACGTAGCAGAAACGCCACCAACTAAATAAGGTCTAATATTCCCGGTTCGTAACGATGAAAATTTAACTAATAACGGAAAATCAATGTATGTTGATCTAACTTCTCTTTCAGCGTCCAATTTTTTGGTAAATCCAGGAAAAGTCAAATCTCTTTGTGAATAATATAGTCCTGGTTCAAAACGAAGATCAATATGTTCGTGAAGTCTTAAATTACCCACAAGACCAACGTTAAATCCAGTAGTTCTTTTTACTAAAATATCTGTATTTGGTGTGTTGATGTAATCTATTTTAAAATCATAAATGTTAAATCCTAAAAAATAACCCCAATGAACTCTTTGTTTATCAAAGTTTTCAAGATTCAAGATTGGATCTTTAGAAAAAATTCCTTTTGATTGCGAATAACTTGCAATGCTAAGCAATAATGCTATAATGTATAGTAGTTTCTTCATTTTTGTGCGCCTTGAACCTAATCAAGTAATACCTATTTTATTGTTTTGATGCTTTATAAATGGTAGCAACGCCAAACGTTTGTGGCATAGCTTCAACATCTATAAACCCAATTTTCCTCAAAATATTGTTTAGCTTTTCACCATAAGGAAAAACAGAGGCTGATTCTGATAAATATCCGTAGGCAACATTGTCTTTCGAGAAAAGTTTTCCAATGATAGGTAAAATATTTTTACTATAAAAATTATATCCTTGTTTGTAAGGTGTTTTTTCTGGCACCGAAGTTTCTAAAATCACAAAAATTCCGTTTGGTTTCAATACTCTCAGGATTTCTGAAAGTCCTTTTTCAAGGGTTTCAAAATTTCTAATTCCAAAGGAAACGGTTATCGCATCAAAATGATTATCTGGGAAAGGCATATTTTCAGAATCGCCAATAATCATATCAATAATATGGTCTAATTTTTTATCTAAAATTTTCTTTTTTCCCACTTCTAGCATTCCTGCAGAAATGTCTAAACCAATAATTTTTGTTGCTTTTGTTTTGGTCATTAAAATAGCTAAGTCACCTGTTCCTGTTGCTATATCTAAAATATTTTCAGGATTTTTAGCACTAACAAGGTCTAAAACTTTCTTACGCCATTTCACATCAATTCCAAAAGAGATTACGCGGTTTAATCCGTCATAATTTCCAGAAATGGTGTCAAACATTTGAGCAACTTGCTCTTTTTTTCCTAAAGTAGAATCTTTGTATGGAGTAACGTTTTTAGACATTTTAAGCTATTTTTAGAGTGCAAAAGTACAAATAATAAACTCAAAAATGTTAAAAACAAAATCTAAAACTATCTTAATAAAGCGTTTACTTTTTGACAAAAGTCTGGAACGTAAAGTCAAAATTGTGCTTTTCATCTTTTTGATGGTGTTCCTCAAAAATTAAGTTCCATTGATTTGGATTTATTTCAGGGAAAAACGCATCGGCTTCAAAACTTGAATGTACTCTTGTAAGTTCAATTTTATCAGCAAAATCGATAGATTGATTGTATATTTCTGCACCGCCAATGATAAAAATTTCTTCATCTTTTGGAGCTAGTTCTACTGCTTTTTCAATAGAATTTGCCACAAGACATCCTTCGTAATGGTAGTTTTTTTGCCTTGTGATGATTATATGGGTTCTATTTGGAAGAGGTTTGGGAAAACTTTCAAATGTTTTTCTTCCCATTATAATATAGTGTCCCGAAGTTATTTGTTTAAAACGCTTAAAGTCGTTAGGTAAATGCCAAACCAATTGATTGTCTTTTCCAAGAGCATTATTTTCAGCTGCGGCTGCAATGAGAGTTATCATTAAATTATTTTTTTGTTTTCAACTTCGTTTTTAAGTTGTTCTAGTTTTTTTTCTTGCATAGTCATCAAGCGATTGATTTGTTCTCTTTCCCATTTTTTATTCATAAAACTATCTGTGATAAATACTTTGATGAAATGAAGAATGAAAATAAAAAACCAAGAGGTTACCGCCCAAATATACCAATTGTTGGGTTGGCCGATACCAATCCATTTGTTAACTATAAATAAAAAAATGCTACCAATAAAAAACAAAACGAAGTGAAAATACAATTGTTTTTTCTGTTTTATTCTTTTTCGTGCATATTCATACATTTCGTGTTGTTCGGTGTCCATCAGTCGAAAATTTCGAATTTAAAGATACAATTTTTTTTGAAATTAAAAAACTGCAATTGGATATAATTAATTAAGAAAACGTTTTCTTGATTTTATTTGAAAATTTAACTGCTTTAAAACTAAGAATATATCTATTTTTTTTAGGTAATTCTGAAGAAATAATAAATCTTTTGGTAGATGTAAATCGTTGGTTTTTATTGCTGTACTTTGTTACATTAATCTATAAATGAAATAGTTATGGCCATCAAGAAACAATTTATAAAAACAAAGCCAGTTTGTAAAGTTACTTTTTCTGTTGAAGCAAAAGAAGCTAATGCAGCTGCAGTTGTGGGCGATTTCAATAATTGGAATCCAGAAGAAGGTGTGTTATCAAAGTTAAAAAATGGAACTTTTAAAGCAGCTTTCGATTTGCCAAAAGATAACTCATTTGAATTTAGATATTTAGTTGACGGTGCGTATTGGAATGAGGAGCAAGCCGACAGCTATCGTTGGAATGAATTTGCAAATGCTGAAAACAGCGTTTTAGAAGTATAGGTTTAGGTTTTTAGTTTGTTTGAAAATCCGTTTGGCTTTTTTGTCAAACGGATTTTTATTTTTTAAACCGCAACAATACCTTTTATGTGCGGATGCGGATCGTAACCTTCTAGTGTAAAGTCTTCAAAAGTGAAATCAAATATGTTTTTAATATTCGGATTTAAAATCATTTTTGGAAGTGCTCTTGGTTCGCGTGATAATTGCAATTCAACTTGTTCAAAATGATTGTTGTAAATGTGTGCATCGCCAAAAGTGTGGATGAATTCGCCTACTTGTAAATCACAAACTTGTGCAATCATCATTGTAAATAGTGCGTAAGATGCAATATTAAAAGGTACTCCAAGAAATATATCGGCACTTCTTTGGTACAATTGACAAGATAATTTTCCGTCGGCTACATAAAACTGAAAGAAGGCGTGACATGGAGGCAAAGCCGCTTTTCCGTTTGCAACATTTTCTGAAAAGGAAATCGAAGTATCAGGTAAAACCGATGGATTCCAAGCTGAAACTAACATTCTTCGGCTGTTGGGATTGGTTTTTAGCGTATCGATTAATTCTGTAATTTGATCAATTTCCTCACTGTTCCAATTGCGCCATTGGTGACCATAAACAGGACCTAAATCGCCATTTTCATCAGCCCATTCGTCCCAAATTTTTACACCATTTTCTTTTAAATAGCTAATGTTTGTATCGCCTTTTAAGAACCAAAGTAATTCGTGAACTATTGATTTTAAATGCAATTTTTTAGTGGTAACCATCGGAAAACCTTCAGCTAAATCAAAACGCATTTGGTAGCCAAACACACTTTTGGTTCCGGTGCCGGTGCGGTCGCCTTTTTGAGTTCCGTTTTCTAAAACGTGCTTTACTAAATCGTGGTATTGTTTCACTTTGAAAAAGGTTTAAAAGTTTAGGTGTTTAAAAGTTTAAGAGTTTTACGGATTAGTAAATTACTGAATACTAAAAACTGAACACTAATTACTGTTTTTAAGATTCTCTTTTCGAAATTTCATCTCTGATTCTTGCTGCTTTTTCATAATCTTCGTCTTGAACAGCGCTTTCTAATAATTCGTGAAGTTCGGCTAAACTTAGTTTTGCATACGAATTTTCTGGATTAGAATCGTTGTCGTTGCCAAAGGTTTCTGGTGCTGAAAGTGCGCCATCATCGGAATCCATATTGTCTAATTCTTCTGGATTGGCATTTAAATAAATTCCGGCTTTGTCTAGAATATTTTTATAGGTAAAAATTGGTGCTTGAAAACGCAATGCTAAAGCAATAGCATCGGAAGTTCGTGCATCAATGATTTCTTCAATTTTGTCTCTTTCGCAGATGATGCTTGAATAAAAAACACCATCAACTAATTTGTGAATGATGACTTGTTTGACTACGATATCAAAACGATCAGCAAAACTTTTAAATAAGTCGTGGGTTAACGGACGCGGTGGTTTTATTTCTTTTTCTAAAGCAATAGCAATAGATTGTGCTTCGAATGCTCCAATCACGATTGGTAGTTTTCTTTCGCCGTCAACTTCGTTTAAAATTAAGGCATAAGCACCGTTTTGTGTTTGGCTATAAGAGATTCCTTTTATTGTTAGTTTTACTAAACTCATAGAGATTTTAGATTGTTGAATGTCGGTTTATGATTTTTGAATTGAAGGTAGAAGTTGGTTGAAACACTGATTTCTATTCAATACAGTTTGCTATTTAGCCCTGATAGCAGCAAGTAGCTACCAATGAAATTGGTACTACTGCGAATAGCAGGAATTGCGATTGCAAAGTAACAAAAAAGTTTCGCTTCTAAAAATAATTATTTTGCGAATGTTAAGAGATTAGCATCAGGTTTTTAGTTTTTCAAACGAGTATCTGAAAAATGTTTTAATTGAGAATTGGAAGCCTATTGATTTAAAATAAGTTCAAGAATTTCTATTAAATAAATAAGCTACCTAAAAAATAATTTTCAGATAGCTTATTACGTTTGAGTTAGTTTAATTTTTATTCCAAGGTATATTGGAATTTATTATTTAGAATTTACTAGCTATTAGCAGCTTTGAATTCTTTTAATTTTTGAGTTAATTTCGGAACAATTTCTAAGGCATCGCCTACAATTCCGTAATCAGCAACTTTAAAGAAAGGTGCTTCAGGATCAGAGTTGATAACCACTTTTACTTTAGAAGAATTGATTCCAGCGATGTGTTGGATTGCTCCAGAAATTCCTAATGCAATATATAAATTACTTGCTACTGGTTTTCCTGTTTGACCAACGTGCTCACTGTGAGGACGCCATCCGATATCAGAAACTGGCTTAGAACAAGCTGTTGCTGCTCCAAGAACGGTTGCTAAATCTTCAAGTATTCCCCAATTTTCTGGACCTTTTAATCCACGACCACCAGAAACCACAATATCGGCATCGGCAATGGTAACTTGACCATTCGATTTTTCAACTGATTCTACTTTTACTGAAAAATCAGCATCGTTTAATGTTGGTGCAAAGTCTTCTTCTGTTAATGATGAAGCTGATTCTACTATTCCGAAAGAGTTTTTACCAATAGAAAGTACTTTTACATCAGTAGAAATTTCAGTAACGTTGAATGCTTTGTTAGAAAAAGCCGTTCTTTTTACTTGAAATGGTGAAGTAGAAAGCGGTAAACCCACAACATTTGGTGCGAATCCTGCTTCTAAACCAACTGAAACTAGCGGTGCTAGATACAAACTATCTGTAGTTGATGAAAGTACAATTACTTTTGAACCTTCTTTTTGTGCCGCTTGTTTAACTACATCAGCATAAGCTTTAGCATTGAAGTTAGCTAACTTGTCGTTAGTTACTTTCAAGACTTTGTCTACGCCATAAGTAGCTAATTCAGAAACGTTTCCTGCGTTAACTGTTACTGCGGTTACTGTTGTGCCAAGAGATTCGGCAACTTTTTTTGCATAAGATGCTAATTCGAAAGCAACTTTCTTGAATTTTCCGTCTGCTGATTCTGCGTATATTAATAATGACATAATGATTTAAGATTAAAGATTAAGGATTTTTGATTTTAGAATAAACTGAATGCTAAAAACTAAAAACTGTTTACTAGATTACTTTAGCTTCGTTGTGTAATGCGCTAACTAATCCGTCTAAATCGTCAGCTGAAAATAATTTTACTGCCGATTTCGGCGCTGGTTTTTCGAATTTCACCGCTTTGGTGTTATTGTCGGCTGCAACTGGTTCAAGGACAGTTAAAACTTTAGTTCTTGCGGTCATAATTCCTCTCATATTTGGAATACGTAGGTCTTTTTCTTCTACCAATCCTTTTTGTCCACCAATTATTAAAGGTAATGACGCAGCGATAACTTCTTTTCCGCCGTCAATTTCTCTTGCAGCTTTTGCTGAAGTTCCGTCAACTGTAAGTTCAACACAAGAATTTACAAAGTTGTAACCTAACAAACCTGCTAACATACCTGGAACCATTCCGCCATTGTAGTCTAAAGATTCCTTACCGCAGATTATTAAATCATAACTACCCGATTTTACAACTTCTGCTAATTGTTTTGCAACAAAAAAACCATCAGTTGCTGCAGCGTTCACACGAATAGCTTCGTTGGCACCAATTGCTAATGCTTTTCTTAAAGTTGGTTCAGTATCAGCGCCGCCAACATTAACCACAGTTACTGTTGCACCTTGTTGTTCTTGAAACCAAATGGCTCTTGTTAATCCGAATTCATCATTAGGATTAATAACATATTGAACACCATTAGTATCAAATTCAGAATCGCCATTGACGAAGTTAATTTTGGAAGTAGTATCAGGCACGTGGCTGATGCAAACTAATATTTTCATTTTATATAAATTAAAAGATTTTTCAGATTGTAAAAGTATAAAATATATTTCGAATAATTGTATGCGTGCATACTATTTTTTTTAAAAAATGTCAGTATTATATCGATTTCGCTGCTATTGCTTGAGTTCAAAACAGAAGATTTAACTTTTGTTGAATTAAAAGGATGTCTAAAAAACGTGCCATTATTCGTAACTTGATCTTTTGAAATAAAAAAACTACAACTTTTAAGGTTGTAGTTTGATTTTTTTCTTGAACTAATTTAAGGTTGAATCTACCTCTTTTCAAAAACAATTGCTTTAGCATCATTAATGTCAATAATAAAACCTAAGCCTTTTGGTGTAGCATATTCTATGGTAAAGCCATTTGCTGTAAGATTGGTTACTTTTGAATCACTGAAAATTGGACCACCAGAACTTATCAAGTTATCAGGAAAAATGTAGTAAGTACCTGTTCCATTATTGTCAGCGCTTACACAATCGGCATAAAAGTTATATGTGTCTAATCTACCATAGCTAAATGCTTCAATATAATCTATTTGTGTGGAGCAACGACCAACAAATGGCACTACAGTACCATCAGCTTTAATTACTGATTTAAAATTCCATTTACCAGCTAAGTTTTGATAGGTTAGTGGTAAAGTTTTTGGCGAGTCATCATCACTTTTACTACAAGATGCTAGTAAAACGATGGATAATAGTAGAATTAGTTTTTTCATTGTTTTGTGTTTTAAATATTAATTTTATTTTATTTATTGACCTCCGCAAAGTCAGGAGACGTTTGCGGAGCTTTTCATAGGAATTCTTTGCTTAGCTTCGGGTTAATTAGGTACAATTTCTAAAATCAAAATAGTAATTAAAATAATTAAACCTAAAAGGATAAAAAAAATAGATGTCAAATATAACTTCATATTGACATAATCTTTGAAGTATTCATTAGAGCTATTTCTTTTAATTCCAATTTTAGGTTTTTCTTTATTTTTATATTTTAATATATAAATTATTGAACCAACGGCAATGATTATTAGTGCGAAAGTAATTAATTCTAACATTTATTTATTATTTATTTGTAGTCAAAACCCGATAGCGCGGATTTGCAATCCGTGCCAAAATCAGGAGACATTTGCGGAGCTTGTAAAGGAACACTTTGCGAAGCTTGGTTAAACGATTAAATTGTCTAAATATTTATCACTAACTTTGAGACACTATTTATTTTTAGGCTCATCAATAACAACAACTTTTCGAATAACTCTTACTTCATTTTCAATATATCTAACCATTTTCTTTCCATTTTCATCTCTTTTTTTTAAATCAATAATGACAAAGTCACTAACAATTCCATCAATGTAAAAAAGTCCACAGCTATTAAACTTTATGTCGGAAAAGGAAATTTGATTATTGTTGTCTGCGCCAAATTCTTTTGCGTTTTTTTTCAAAAGATTTTGATCAGATTCTATTTTGTTTGCTTGTTTTAAATAAAATATAGCATAACGAATTTTAGATTTGTCATCAAAACTTGTTGCGATTGTATCTAAACTACTTTTAAATTTTATAACACCATTATAGGAACGGTTTTTTATAATTGTATCTGGAAATAATACTTGGTACTTAATTTTATTTTCAATATTTATTTTCTTTTTATGTACTATTTTTTTTTCTATATTTTTTTTACAAGATAAAATTGTTAAAAAAGTTAAGATAAAAATCAGATATTTTATTTTCATTTTTTAAAATATTATTTGAATCAAATTCATGTATTTGCAATCCGTGCCAAAATCCTAAATCAATCAAATCTAATAAATTTATCATTATAGTACAGTTTTCTTTTCTGATTTCTTAAGCTTAAAATTTTTTGTGAGTAATTGATTTTGATATTCCGCATAATTTTAAAACAATTCATTACATCGTTTTCGTTAAAAACAAAATATAAAATATGACTAAAAAAATAATAGTATCATTTTTAATTTTTACTTTTGCTATCCAAAATAGATTTTAAGAAACAATATATATGAGAACGATACAATTTAGAGAAGCGATTGCCGAAGCGATGAGTGAAGAAATGCGTCGCGAT
>NZ_JAIXTJ010000003.1 GCF_027483985.1 Flavobacterium sp. | reverse complement strand
GCAAAAGGAATCAACAAAAACAGAATTACAGGTAAAGGATATGGAGAATCTCAGCTAGTAAACGATTGTGGATGTGAACCAACAAATCAATCAAACTGCTCAGAAGAACAACACCAAGCTAACAGAAGATCAGAATTTATAATTACGAAATTGTAATTCTTAGCATAAGTATACAAACAAAAAAACCACCAATCGGTGGTTTTTTTTATTTCTATTATTGAGCATTAATCTTCAGTTCCTTCTCCAGCTTTTCTATATATAAAGTTGCCATAGATGTGACGCTTTGCAAACCTATTAGGAGATTCAGCATTTACCATTTTCACATAAACATTTTTCGGAACACCAATATATTCGTAAGATACACCGTTAACGTGGGTTACAAATAAGGTTTGTTTTTCTAAATAAAAATCAAGAATATTATGATTATTAATCGTTTCTTGATATTCAGGAAGATTTTTTTCAACTGTTTCATTAGAGATACTTACCAAAAAATGATAAGCGTTAATAATGTTTTTGCTTCTCTCTTCAGCTGCAAGTTTACCTTCTTCATCATTCACAAATTTATCAGGATGATTATCCTTCATACTGTTTCTGTAAATGGTTTTTAATTCTTTTAAAGTTACATTTTTATCAACTTCTAATAACTTTCTGTACTCAATAACTCTTTTCATAAACTTAATTTCTATTAAATAATAAAAGCCACTCATTTCTGAATGGCTTCTCTTAGTAGCGGGAACAGGACTCGAACCTGTGACCTTCGGGTTATGAGCCCGACGAGCTGCCTACTGCTCTATCCCGCGATGTTTCGAGTGCAAATATACAACGAATAATGACACTTGCAACAAAAAAATTAAAAAAATCTTTTATTTCTACTATTCGCTTGATATGACTACCTTTGCAGCAAATAAAATAATTTAAAATGTCGCATAAAGCCGGTTTTGTAAACATAATAGGAAATCCAAACGTGGGAAAATCAACTCTAATGAATGCTTTTGTTGGAGAACGTTTGTCAATAATCACCTCTAAAGCACAAACAACTCGTCATAGAATTCTCGGAATTGTGAATGGTGATGATTTTCAAGTAATTCTTTCAGATACTCCTGGAATTATTAAACCCGCTTATGAAATGCAAAAATCAATGATGGATTTTGTAAAGTCTGCTTTTGAAGATGCCGATGTTTTAATTTATATGGTAGAGATTGGCGAGAAAGAACTTAAGGACGAAGCTTTTTTCAATAAAATTATTCACGCTAAAATTCCGGTTTTACTTTTATTAAATAAAATAGATAAATCAGACCAAACACAACTAGAAGAACAAATCGAACTTTGGAAAGAAAAAGTTCCAAATGCAGAAATCTATCCAATATCAGCTTTAGAGAATTTTAATGTGAAAGAGGTCTTCGCTCGAATTTTAGAATTACTTCCTGAATCGCCTGCGTATTATCCAAAAGATGCTTTAACGGATAAACCAGAAAGATTCTTCGTAAATGAAACTATTCGTGAAAAAATCTTATTGAATTACGATAAAGAGATTCCATATGCAGTCGAAATCGAAACCGAAGAATTTCTAGAAGATGAAAAAATCATAAGAATTCGTTCTGTAATTATGGTGGAACGCGATACTCAAAAAGGAATCATCATTGGTCACAAAGGTGCCGCCTTAAAAAAAGTAGGGATGCAATCGCGTCAAGATTTAGAAAAATTCTTTGGCAAACAAATTCATATCGAAATGTTTGTTAAAGTCAATAAAGATTGGAGAAGTAACCAATTTCAATTAAGAAGATTTGGTTACAACCAAAAGTAGTACCTTTGCAAAAAATATAAAAGGATGTTACTACAAATAACGTTCTTAACAAACTAGATAGATACTAAATAATTCTATCAATTAATGTTCTATAATCTATAATTACAAATGAATAACATTGTTGCGATAGTAGGAAGACCTAATGTAGGGAAATCAACCCTGTTCAATAGGCTGATACAAAGAAGAGAAGCTATTGTAGATTCTGTTTCGGGAGTTACTCGAGATAGAAACTACGGTAAAAGCGAATGGAACGGAAAAGAGTTTTCCGTTATTGATACTGGCGGATATATCCGCGGTAGTGACGACGTTTTTGAAGGAGAAATTCGAAAACAAGTTGAACTAGCTATCGATGAAGCCGATGTGATCATTTTTGTAGTAGATGTAGAAGAAGGAATAACTCCAATGGATGAAACGGTTGCCAAACTTCTTCGTAAGGTTACAAAACCAGTTTTGCTAGCAGTCAATAAAGTAGATAATTCAATGCGCGAAAAAGACGCTATCGAATTTTATAACTTAGGACTTGGAGAATATTTCACATTCGCCAGTATTTCTGGAAGTGGTACAGGTGATTTATTAGATGCATTAATTGATGCTTTTCCAGTTAAACCTGAACCTACCAAAGAAGAAGTAGCATTACCACGTTTTTGCGTAGTAGGTCGTCCAAACGCAGGAAAGTCTAGTTTTATAAATGCCTTAATTGGCGAAGACCGTTATATAGTTACCGATATTGCAGGTACAACGCGTGACGCAATTGATACTAAATTTGACCGATTCGGATTCGAATTCAACTTGGTTGATACTGCTGGAATTCGAAGAAAAACTAAGGTTAAAGAAGATTTAGAATTCTATTCAGTAATGCGTTCTGTTCGTGCAATCGAACATTCCGATGTTTGTATTCTTATTATTGATGCCACTCGCGGTTTCGAAGGTCAAGATCAATCCATCTTTTGGTTAGCAGAAAAAAACAGAAAAGGTGTGGTGATTCTAGTTAATAAATGGGATTTAGTAGAAAAAGATACGATGTCAACACGTGATTATGAAAATAAAATCCGTGAACAATTAATGCCATTCGTAGATGTGCCAATTCTATTTGTATCCGCTTTAACTAAACAACGTTTATTAAAAGCTTTAGAAGAAACTGTAAAAGTATACGAAAACAGAAGCCAACGAATTTCAACATCCAAATTCAACGACCACATGTTGAAGATTATTGAAAATCATCCGCCACCAGCATTGAAAGGTAAATATGTAAAAATCAAATATTGCATGCAATTGCCAACACCAACACCTCAGTTTGTGTTTTTTGCCAATTTGCCACAATACGTAAAAGAAGCTTACAAACGTTTCCTTGAAAACAAAATTCGTGAGAAATGGGATTTTTCAGGAGTTCCAATAGATATTTACATTAGAGAAAAATAAATTATTTAAGCTTAAAAAAGTAAGGAGCGAATGGCTTGGGTTTTATCAATAATGGCAATTCCTGCTGCCTTTCCAAAGCTCGCTAAAGAAGCGAGGCTTTTCCCTTACATCAGGGCTAGATAGTTTTCCATTTTAATAGAAGTTCAAAATTTTAAACAATATTCTAGTAAATAGAATAGTTCAATTTCAAAGAAGGTTATACTTTTTAAAGTTAAAACTTTTTGTAAACCTAGCTTTGTAAATGATTTAGAATAAACTTTGTGACTTAGCGCCTTCGTGGCTAATAAAAATAAAAATGTTAGAAAAAAACATACAAATTGCCGTCGATAAAGGAGAAATGCTTCCACTAATGGAAGAATTTTATACCATTCAAGGCGAAGGATTTCATACCGGTACTGCAGCTTACTTCATCAGAATTGGAGGTTGCGATGTAGGTTGTCACTGGTGCGATGTTAAAGAAAGCTGGAATGCTGAACTTCATCCGCCAACAGCAACCGATCTCATAGTGCAAAATGCTAAAAAATATGCCGATACGGTAGTTATTACAGGTGGCGAACCTCTAACTTGGGACATGTCATTGTTGACCCAAAAGTTAAAAAATCAAGCATTAAAAGTTCATATTGAAACTTCTGGATGTTATCCTGTTTCTGGAACCTGGGATTGGTTTTGTCTTTCACCTAAAAAAAATAAACTTCCAGTAGATGATGCTTATGCCATTGCGCACGAACTAAAAGTAATCATTTATAACAAGCACGATTTTATTTTTGCAGAAGAACAAGCCGAAAAAGTAAATCCAAGTGCGATTCTTTTTCTACAGCCTGAATGGAGCAAGAAAGAAGAAATGACACCACTTATTGTGGAATATGTAATGAATAATCCTAAATGGAGAGTTTCTTTGCAAACCCACAAATATTTAAACATTCCGTAAGATGAAAAAAATCGCATTTTTATTGTTTTTTATGGTCACGCTTTCTGGGTTTTCTCAAATTCAAGGTGAAGACGAGGTATATTTGAGTGGCGATAGAATCGAACCTACTTTCAATGGTGGTGGTCTAGAACTCTTCTACGATTATATAAATAAAAATTTCGATTTTTCTAAAGTTACTAAAGCTGGAAGAATGATAACGGCTTTTACAATCAACGAAAATGGTGAAATAAAAAACATTAAAGTAGTACAGTTTGTTGATATTGAATCTGCAACAGAGATTGTAAGAGTACTAAAATCTTGTCCTAAATGGGAACCAGCCAAACGAGGCGGAAAAACTATAAGTGTAGAAATAAAATTTCCATTAGAATTTAAAATGAAGAAAAAGAAAAGCAATAATTGATGTGGTTAAACGCAATTGGTTTTTCAAACTATAATTTTTTCTTGTTTTTTTGTAACTTATAGGTGGGTTTTATTACTAATGATTTTGTAGTAGAATTATTAAAAATAATTTTGGCATACTAATTGAAAATAATATATTTATAAAAAATTTAAAACCACAAACAAAATGAAAAAAGTTATTTTAACATTTGCAGTTTTAGCTATAACACAAGTTGGATTGGCTCAAGCTAAAAAAGCGGCTCCTAAAGCTGAAGCGGCAGTTGCAACAACTTCAATTACTTCTGATGAAGCTTTTAAGAAAGATGTAATGAAAGTAATTGAAAGAGGAGAAACAGGTACTCAAATGGATGCTGTAAAAAAACAAATCATTGGGATGATTCCTGAAGATAAGCAAGCAGCGTTTTTAGTAGAGTTTGATGCTATCATTGCTAAGGTTTATGATGGAACAGCTAAAATTTTTATGGAAGAATATACTAGAGAAGACGTAAAAGCAATTTTAGCATTTTATGATAGTCCAGTAGGAAAGAAAATGGCGGAAAAAGCACCAGTAATTATGACTAAATCTCAAGAGTCAATGATGTCTCTTCAAGGTGAAGTTCAAGAATTGATGGGTAAATACATGCAATAATATTCTATCGAACATTATATTTAATCCCAAGCAATTTTTTGTTTGGGATTTTTTATTCTCTAATTTTAAAAAATAAAAAAAACTTTATGAAATCACAGTTTCTTTTAGATAACACTATTACTTTTTTAAATCACGGCTCCTTTGGCGCTAGCCCTAAACCAATATTTACAGAATATCAACGTCTTCAATTGGAATTAGAATCTGATCCAGTAAATTTTATTCAAAAGAAATTGCCTGTTTACCTAAAAGAAGCCAAAAAGCCTTTTGCAGATTTTATAGGTTGCGCTGCCGAAGATTTCTTTTTTACTCCTAATCCAACTTTTGCGATAAATACGGTAATGCGCAGTTTGAATTTGCAACCAGGAGATGAAATTTTGGCAACCAATCACGAATATGGCGCTATGGATAGAACTTGGAATTTCTACTGTAAAAAGTCAGGTGCCAAATATATTCGTCAAGAAATTTCACTACCAATTCTTTCCAAAGAACAAATTATTGAAGAGTTCTGGAAAGGTTATTCTTCAAATACAAAAGTGATTTTCTTGAATCATATTTCAAGTTCATCAGCATTAATTTTTCCGGTTAAAGAAATTTGTGATAAAGCAAAGCAACTCGGGTTAATCACGATTGTTGACGGTGCACACGTTCCAGGTCATATTGAGTTAAATATTAAAGAATTAAATCCCGATTTTTATACCGGTACGCTACATAAATGGATGTTGGCTCCAAAAGGAAGTTCGTTTCTATATGTAAAAAAAGAATTTCAAGCCGATATCGATCCGTTGGTTGTAAGTTGGGGTTATGAAAGTTTAGCTCCAAGCGAAAGTCGATTTCTTGACTACCACGAATATCAAGGTACCAACGATCATTCTACCTATTTATCTACTCCTAAAGTTATTCAATTTTTAGAAGAAAACAATTGGAAAGAAAAATCTAAGGTGTGCCGGAAAATGGTTTTAGATAATTACCAACGTTTTTGCGATTTGGTGAGAACAAAACCAATCTGTCCCATAACAGAAGAATTCCTTGGTCAAATGGCAAGTATTCCTATTAGAACCGAAAAACCTATGGAGCTAAAAGATTTGCTATATTCAAAATATAAAATTCAAATTCCGATTATGCCTTTGAACGGAGCTTTTTATATGAGATATTCTATTAATGTTTACAACACTCAAGAAGATTTAGAGGTTTTGTATAGAGCGATTGCTGATATAATGGAAACTACTGATTTGATAATGTAATTTTTGCATCAAGTTAATTTCAGTATTATACGTGATTAGAAAACTTCTTTTACAATGGGTAATTGGGAAAAACTTCTAATACAGGCGAGCTAAATAATCAAAATGTGTACCTTCTTTGATTAATTCGCACTGAAAACCATTGGCTATAGCAGCATTTTGAAGGGTATTGTAATCAAGATACAACCACGGAAAAGCTTCTTCAACTTGGTTTTTGTATGTAATTGTAAAAGTTAGTTCACCATAATAATTATCGGCAGGAACAAGAAATGAACCATCTTCGTTTTCATCATACATATATATAATGTCGGAAGAATCAATTAGAATTTGTCCATTTATGGCTAGTAAACTTTTTAATTTTTGAAGATAGCTGGAGGTTTGTGCAAGGGTTTGAAATATTCCTGTGCCATTCATCAATAATAAAATAGTGTCAAATGTATCGTTTTTTACATCCAAAACATTTTGAACACTAGCTTTTTGCAAGCCGCGAAGTCGACAAGTTTCAATAGCATTTTCAGAAATATCGATAGAAGTTACGTCAAAACCTTTTTCTTGTAGATATAAACTATGGCTGCCGGCGCCACAACCTACGTCAAGAATCCTTCCTTTTGAAAGTTGTAATGCTTTTTTTTCCAGATTGGGCATTTCGTTAAAAGCACGAAAAAGGTAGGCAACATCCATTTCGTCAGATTCAGAAATGTTGGTTTCAGTTATAATGGCTTCAGGAGCGTTATCAGTTTGAAAATCTAAAATGGCTTTGCCGAATAAATCTTTCATAAAAAGTTTAAAAATTTAAAGGTTTAAGAGTTTAAAAGTTGCTTAAATTTGCAACAGAAATTAGATAAGATGTTAAAACCACAACTAAACGAACTCGGAAAACTTGCCAAAGATAAGCATAACGAAAACAAAAAGTATTTCGATAAGCTTAAAAAGAAAGCACCAAAGAATTTAGATTATGTAATGCAAGACCTGCACGATGCTGAATTTAAAAAAACCGACTGTTTAGATTGTGCTAATTGCTGTAAAACTACTGGACCACTTTTCACCTCGGCCGATATTGAGCGTATTTCAAAATATTTTAAGCAAAAACCACAGCAATTTATCGATCAATATTTGCGAATCGATGAAGATAATGATTATGTTTTGCAAAGCGTGCCGTGTACTTTTTTAGAATCCGACAATAAATGTTTTATTTATGATGTTCGTCCAAAGGCTTGCAGAGAGTTTCCGCACACCGATAGAAAGAAATTTCAACAGATAGCCGATTTGACCTTGAAGAATGTAGCCATCTGTCCAGCAGCGTTTAACATTGTCGAAAAAATGAAAGAGAAAATAGTTTTGTAACTTTTTTTTTATTAATTTAGTTTTATAAAACTTAGTTAATTATGAAAAGAATAGTATTGTTTTTTGTTCTGTGTTCACAATTTATTAATGCAACAGAAGCTTCTTCACTTGAGGAGGCAAAAAAGTTGGCACTAGCTACTAATAAAATCATTGTTGTTGATTTTTGGGCAACTTGGTGTGGTCCGTGTAAAAAAATGGATAGGGATACTTGGAGTGATGAAAGTGTAAAAGCAGCATTAGACAACTTTGTCTTTGTGAAAATTGATATCGATAGAGATAAGGAAATAGCTAATAAGTATAATGTATCTGCAATTCCTAATGTTTTTTTTCTTGATGGCAACGGCGCTACTTTAAATAATTCGTTAGGATACAAAACTTCTGCTGAAATACTAAAGGATTTGGACAAGTTTGCGATATCGACAGAAATGATAGCTATTGAAATGATAAATCAATACAAGTCACCAAGTTATTACAATTCTTTAAAACTACTTTACAAATATTATAATTTTTCATTGTATACTGACAATGATCTTAAAAGTGATTTACTAAGAGTTTGTGACTATTATATAGATAATTCTAAAACCTATCTTTCAAAAAGTGACAAATCGTATGCTGTCAAAAAACAAAAATTAGACTTAATTAAGTTATTTGATTTAGCTTACAGATTTAATTTTGATAAACTAGAAAAGAAACTTGCTGAAATTAAGTCAACAGATATCGATCAATCCAACCAGTATGATTATTGGTTTTTAAAATATGTAGCCGTTAAAGGAACAGGTGCTGATGTAAAAGAAGTTGAAGAATATCTAAACAATAATGAGTTACAAAATATTATTGCTGACTCTAATACATTATTAACTTTTTATGAAAAAACTAAAAAGTAACAACTACTTATAAATCAAATATTTTTTTCTCATTTCCTTAAAATCTTGCAATCCTTTTTCCCAAGATTTTCTTATTTCTACTTCCGAAACGCCATCAATTATTTGTTGTTGTAGCTTTTTAGTTCCGGCCAGTTTCGTAAAGAAATCATTAAAGAATTTAGTTTTGTCGGTCGTAGTGTTAAAAGCTTTAATCAGCCATTTTAATTCTAATTTAGTAACTTTCGGAATCGAAGTTAAATTTTCACCGTAGCATAATTGATTTTTATACACGGGTTCTTTTGCGCCAAAGTTAGGAACAGGAGTAAAGTTAAAGTCGCTTTTAGGTAAAAAAGGTGAGCCATAAATTTGAAATTGTGCCTCAGTACCTCTTCCGACACTTACATTTGTGCCTTCAAACAAACACAAACTTGCATATAAGTTGATAGATTGATCATTTGGCAAATTAGGCGATGGTTTTACAGGCAAGCTGTAAGGCATTTCGCGAGTATAGTTTACACAAGGAATAACTACTAAGTTGCATTGTACTTGGTTTTTCAGCCATTTTTCGCCATTAATCATCTGAGCATATTCTCCAATTGTCATTCCGTGTAGCAACGGAATAGGGTGCATTCCCACAAAACTCGAATGTTCCTTTTCAAGAATCGGACCATCCACAATAGTTCCGTTCGGATTAGGTCTGTCTAAAACAAGTAACTTTATATTGTTTTCAGCACAAGCCTCCATAATGTAATGTAAAGATGATATATAGGTATAAAATCTTGCACCAACATCTTGTAAATCGAAAATCATTATATCTATTCCCTGTAATTGCTCAGGTTTTGGTTTTTTATTATTACCATATAAGGATATAATAGGTAGACCTGTCTTTGTGTCTTTACCATCAACTAAGTGTTCTCCGGCATCAGCTGTTCCTCTAAAGCCATGTTCAGGAGCAAATATTTTTTTAAGATTTACATTATTCTCTAATAAAAAATCTACCAAACTTTTGTTTGTTGTACTTATAGTTGTGTTTTGTGGAAGTGAAGTCGCGTCAGTTTTCAAAGAAGAAACCACGCCTGTTTGGTTCGTTATTACTCCAATGCTCTTGTCTTTTATTAAAGGTAGATATTGTATATAGTTATCGGCTCCTGTTTTTATACTTACACTTACGGTTTTATTTATTGTTTGTTCCTCTTGTGTTTTTTGTGTTGTTTGGTTATATCTTCTTGGTAGTATGCCACACGAGGAAGAAATAAACAAAAAAACTAAACCTAATAATATTGTGTTAATAATGTATTTCATAAACTTTTATATATTAAACTTTGCTACTTTATATATATTTGCAACAAACAGACAACTTTTGAACCTAGAACATTTTATAGCTAAACGACTAATTACTACTAAAGAGTATAAAAGTAGTATATCTGCACCAATAATAAAAATTGCAATTGCAGCCATAGCACTTGGAATTATTATGATGATAGTTTCGATTGCCACTGGAACTGGTTTGCAACAAAAAATACGCCAAAAGGTTTCCGCATTCAATGGTCACATAATTATATCAAACTTTAATGGCAATGAATCTGATGGAAGTGATGAACCGGTTTCCATCAATCAAACATTTTATCCAAAGTTTAAATCCGTAAAAGGAATAAATCACATTCAGGCTGTAGCAACAAAACTTGGAATTATCAGAACAGAAAATGAATTTGAAGGGATTACATATAAAGGAGTAGGGAAAGATTATAATTGGAGTTTCTTAAAAGAGTACTTGGTTGAAGGTAGGATTCCAAATTTGAGTTCCAATTTAAACCAAGAGATTTTGATTTCCGAATATCTTGCAAATAGGTTAAGTCTTAAATTAGGAAGTAGTTTTAATACTTTCTTTTTAAATGGAAAGGAGAACAAATTACCTAAAAGTCGTCGTTTTAAAATTGTAGGTATTTATAATTCTGGTTTTCAGGAATTCGACGCTGCTTATATAATTGGAGATATTCGCCACATTCAGAAGTTAAATAACTGGAATGTCAATCAAGCTGGTTCTTTCGAGGTTTTTGTAGATGATTTCAATAAAATAAATGAGCGAGGCGAACAAGTATATAAAGAAATACCGTCAACATTGAACGCCCAAACTATAGTTGAAAAATATTACTATATTTTTGATTGGTTGAAACTATTCGATTTTAATATAATAATAATTCTGATAGTGATGATAATCGTCTCAACTATTAATATGGTGGTGGCCCTATTGGTTATTATTTTAGAACGCTCTCAAATGATAGGTATATTAAAATCATTAGGTGCAAATAACTGGACTATTAGAAAAATATTCTTGTATAATTCGTTTTATCTAATAACAAGAGGTCTTTTATGGGGTAATACCATAGGTATAGGATTATTGTTGCTCCAAAAGAATTTAGAAATAGTAAAGTTAAATCCAGAAAGTTATTATGTTAACACAGCGCCAGTAGACATAAATATAGGATACATTATTTTATTAAATCTTGGAACTGTAATTATATGTCTACTTGTTTTATTAATTCCCTCCTATATAATAACGAAGATTTCACCCGCTAAAACAATCAGATTCGATTAATTTATTAATCTGTATAGTTATTTTATGACGGTTCAGGACGGGTCATAGTGTATGGATAGTGTATGGATACTCCATAGATACTTCATAGATGATGTATGGTTGTGGTACCTTTGTATTGTATAAAAGAGTTAGAATATAAAAAGAGAGTAGATTAATAAACAACTCTT
>NZ_JAIXTJ010000055.1 GCF_027483985.1 Flavobacterium sp. | reverse complement strand
CTGATGGTAAAGATGCTGCTAACTTAACTTTGTCTGAAAACAGAGCTGCTGCAGTTAAAAATTACTTAATCGAAAAAGGTATCGCTTCTTCAAGATTATCATCTAAAGGTTTCGGTGAGACAATGCCAATTGACTCTAACAAAACTAAAGCTGGTAAAGCTAACAACAGAAGAGTTGAAGTGAAATTAGTAAAATAATTTCTTCCAAAATATTTTCAAGAAACGCCTCGATTTATCGGGGCGTTTTTTTATATTTATAAAATGAATAACAACTCATTTCTAAATAAACTTTCCAAGATAATTGTCGCCGACTATTCTGATAACTTTTCAGATTTAATAGTCATTCTACCTAACAGAAGAGCTAAAGTTTTTTTAATTGATGAACTCAAAAAAGAAACAACTCAAACCATATTTTCTCCAGAAATTATAAGCATTGAAGACTTTGTTCAAGACATTGCCGGAATTCGTTCTATTGATAGCGTTGAATTGTTATTCGAATTTTACAACGTTTATCTATCTATAACTGAAAAAGACCAGGAATCTTTTGAAACCTTCGCTAATTGGGCTAAAACCTTATTACAAGATTTCAACGAAATAGACAGATATCTTCTTGAACCCGATAAGATTTTAAAATATCTAGAAAATATAAAAGAAGTAGAGCATTGGGCAGTTGACATTGATAAACGAACTGACTTAATTGATAAATATTTAATTTTCTGGAAAAAACTTCCACTTTATTATCATTCACTTTATAGTTATTTATTGCATAAAGGAATTGGTTATCAAGGTTTAATCTACAGAGAAGCCGTTGATAATCTCAACCATTTTTCAGAAACAATTAAAGATAAAAAATTCCTTTTCGCTGGATTCAATGCTTTGAACCACGCCGAAGAAAAAATCATCCAACATCTTTTAGCTATTGATAAAGCCAAAATCTATTGGGATATCGATGAAACCTTTTTGAATGATCCATTTCACGATACAGGGCTTTTTCAACGCCGATTCAAATCAACTTGGCCTTATTATAAAACCAATCCGTATGAATGGATTACAACCGATTTTAAGCAAGAAAAGAACATTCAAGTCATTGGTACGCCAAAAGCCATTGGTCAAGCTAAAATAGTTGGCGAAATAATCGAAAAACATAGTAATGAAAATGAAGGTAAACTTCAAAATGTAGCTGTAGTTCTTGGCGAAGAATCACTTTTGGTACCAATTTTATATTCGCTTCCATCCAATGTGGATGCTTTAAATATTACGATGGGTTATTCGAGTAAAAATAATCCTGCGCAATTGCTTATTGCCAAACTTTTTAAAGCACATACCAACGCCATTTCAAGAAACGCTTCGAGTTATGTCTTTTATTACAAAGACGTTTTGGATATTTTGACGCATCCATTAATTGAACCGTATATCAATGCCAAGGAATTGGTAAACCGAATCAATCAAAACAATTATACTTTCATAGTTCACAAACGAATTCTGGAATTACAAGAAAATCGGAATGAATTATTTCAATTGATTTTTCAAAAATGGGACACTTCTTCGGTCGCTATTTTGGAAAATTTGAGTCAGATTTTGCTCAAAATTAAATCCAATTTGAGTTCAGATAACGAAGAAGAAAAGATTACAAATGCATTTGTTTATTCGATTTTCAAAGTGATAAACAAAATGATTTCCTATTTTTCATCCAATTCAAATATTGATTCTGTTGAAACACTTTATGCCATTTACAAACAAGTAATTGATGTAGCCGAAGTCTCATTTGAAGGAGAACCTTTGAACGGATTGCAAATTATGGGAGTTTTGGAAAGTCGTGTGCTCGATTTTGAAACTGTAATTATCACATCGGTAAACGAAGGTAAATTTCCTGCTGGAAAAAGTATGAATTCTTTTATTCCATATGATGTTAAAAAAGAATACGGTTTGCCAACGTTCAAGGAAAAAGACGCAATTTATACGTATCATTTCTATCATTTATTACAACGAGCAAAAAATATTTATTTGTTGTATAATTCCGATAGCGAAGGTTTGGATGCAGGTGAACGTAGCCGATTCATAACACAATTAGAAGTCGAAAAACAACCCAATCACAATTTGACTTTTCAAACCTACAATGCCAATGTTCCTGAAATTGCGCATCAACCATTGGTAATTCCAAAATCGGAAAAAGTGTTGTTGCGATTGAAGGAAATTGCCGAAAAAGGATTTTCACCGTCGGCATTGACGACTTATATTCGAAATCCGATTCAATTTTATTTTCAAAGAATATTGCGTATTTCTGAAACCGATGAAGTAGAAGAAAATATCGCAGTTAATACTCTTGGAACCATAATTCACGGAACTTTAGAAGAATTGTACAAACCGTTTATTGGTAAGATTTTAATTGAAAATGATATTAAAATTTGTATCAAAAACATCGACGACGAAGTGTTGAAACAATTCAAATTGGTCTACAAGGAAGGCGAAATCAAAAAAGGAAGAAATCTTCTAGCGTTTGAAGTTGCCAAAAGAAACGTATTGAATTTCTTGAAATTAGAATTGGAAGCCATTCAAAACGGCGATGAAATTCAGATTATAGCTTTAGAAAAACATTTAGAACGTGATTTAATTCATCCAAAGTTACCTTTCTCTGTTAAAATTGGTGGAAATGTTGATAGAATTGAAAATCGTAACGGAAGAATCAGAATCATCGATTATAAAACCGGAAATGTTACCAAACCTAGTGTTACCTTAAAATCGTGGAATGGCTTGACAGATGACATAAAAAACGATAAGATCATCCAAATCCTTGCCTATGCGTTTATGTATGAAGAACAAGCTAAAGGTTTAGATATAGAAGCCGGAATTATATCTTTCAAAAACTTGAAAAATGGATTTTTACCTTTTGGTTTCAAAGAAGGTAAAGAGTTATTTGAAGTAATTTCTTCCGAAATGATGGAAAGTTATATTGAAGAAATTGTGGTTTTGTTAAATGAGATTTTGAGTGCTGATGTAGCGTTTGAAGAAAAAGTTTAACCGTAAAGGCGCTAAGTTTTTCGCAAAGTTCGCAAGGTAAAGTTTAACATCTTGTTAGAAATTTTATACTAATGTTTTTCTTTCCTTTACTAAAAAAATTAAAAAAGCAGCCAACATATTTGTCTTTTACAAATCCACACTTCCAATAAATTGTGCCATCAGTATTTTGCCACTTTTATTTTTTGGAGCAGATGCCTTTATATCAGTTTTTTTAACAATTGGTTTTTTTGCATCCTGTTTAAATAAAGAAATTAGTCACAAAAGAGAGTATATTTTCTTTTACAATAATGGAATTTCCAAAATTCAGCTTTGGATTTGGACCTATTTAATTAATGCATTTTTTGGGATTTTTATCACATTACTTATTAATTTATTCTTTTATTATTTTGAATAAACATGTTTTAGAAATCGATAGTGTTCAAAAGAAATTCGATTATAAATCGGTACTTTCAGATGTTTATTTGAAATGTGAAACTGGTGAAATTATTGGTTTGTTAGGAAGAAATGGTTCCGGAAAATCAACGTTATTAAAAATCATTTTCGGTATTCTCGACTCCGATTTTAAATTTGTTAGAATTGATGGAGTAATTAAGAATAGAACAAGTGATTTGTTTACAGATATTAGTTATTTGTCACAAGATAATTTTATCCCCAATTCATTTTCTGTAAAAAAGGCAATTGATTTATCGATTGACAAAAATAAAACGGAAGAATTCTATCAAGATGATTTCATAAATTCATTAAGAGATAAAAAAATAAATCATCTTTCTGGTGGCGAGTTAAGATATTTAGAAATTAAATTAATACTTTTTAATCCTTCGAAATTCATTTTGTTAGATGAACCCTATAACGGGTTATCTCCAATTATGATTGAAAAAATAAATCAATTGATTGTTCAAAATTCAAATAAAAAAGGAATAATAATTACCGATCATAATTATGAAAATGTAATTAAAATTTCATCAAAATTAATCCTATTGAAAGAAGGAAAAGTATTTCATTTAAAAGAGAAAAATGAACTTATTGACAAAGGTTATTTACGAGAAGGATTGATTTAATTTCTTAGTGAACTTCGCGCAATCTTGATGTCTTAGTGGTTAAACCTTTTTAAAAAACTCACCCAAAACCACCAACAATTCATCTCTGTTTTCAATATGACTCATATGTCCGTCTGGGAAAGTGTGTAGTTTTACGTTGGTTCCTTCAATTTGATCAACATTTTCATCGTAGTTTAAAACTGGATCTTCTTTTCCAAGAATCAACATCATTGGATAAGAAGCAAAATGCAAAATCACTTCTCTATCTTTTCTAATTTTCATACCTTCTTGACAAGCAACTATTCCTTGAAGAGGTGTTTTTAAAGCTTCCAATTTTACATTTTCAATTTCTTCTACTAGAATTTCGCGGTTTTTTTCACTAAATAAATTCGCAACACTCATTCGGATGCAAGCCACATAATTCTTTTTAACTGCGATAATCGCTCGATCACGATTGGCTTTTCGTTCATCACTATCAGCTCTGGAAGTGGAGTTTAGAAGCACCAAACCTTTCATAGTATCTGGATACAATTCGGCGAAAGCCAATGCAATATAACCGCCCATAGAATGACCAACCAAAACCGCTTTTCTAATTTTTAATTCGTGTAAAACGTGATGCACCATATCGGCTTGATCTTCCATTGAATGCACATAACCCAAACATTCGGTTTGTCCGTGACCCAATAAATCAATTGCAATCACGCGGTGTTTCTTTGAAAACTCAGGTACAAAAGCATTCCACATTTCTTTATTTTCATAAAAACCATGCAGTAAAACTACAGCCGTACCTTTTCCTTGGTCGGTGTAAGTGATTTTGGTGTTTTTGAATATCGTTGTTTTCATTAGTGCAAAAGTAGATTTTATCCTTCAAAATCACATTTATTTATTGTAAAAACATAATTAATTAAACTTTGTTTGGAAAGTTTAAAAATTATTCATACCTTTGTCGGGTACTTGGGTAAAGTATACCTATTGGATATTAGGTAATTGTCTGGATAGACAATGGTATTATGATTGGTAAGTCATTAGGCGTAACGGAACGAGCTGCATAGCTTACTTCATAATATTTATTTAATTGTTTTTTTCGTTCCAAATTAAATAAATAAAATTATGAGTAATTTAATTCTTAAGTTAGAACATTCTAACATTTTTCAACAATCTTTAGAAGATTGTAAAATTCAAAAAATCCTTTCAAGTATTTCTCCATCAACTTTTATTAAGCTTCTAAAAGAAGCTGACAATAAGGTTAATCCAAGGATTGCAACAGTTAATAAAATAACAAAAAGTATTCACGAAACTTTAGAAACTAGTCCTGAACTTTTCTGGTTTAAGTCTAAAGGAATTTTACTTTCTACTGAGACTTGTGAGCTTTTAGATAGAAACAGAGTAAGATTAACTTTTGCAAATACTGACTATGAAGGAATAATGGATGGTGGCCATAATACATTTGCAATAGCTATTTTTATAATTGAAAAATTATTTGATAAAAAAATCAAAAGTTGGGATGATTGTAAAGATTTTTGGTCTGATCATTATGAAGAAATAGTAGAAAAATTTGAAGAAAACAAAGACAAATTTCATTTTACAATTCCTGTTGAAATTTTGACGCCAAATTCTGAAAATGGTTCAATTGAAGAGTTTTATGATTACATATCTGAAATTTGTTCTGCGAGAAATAACAATGTTCAGTTGAAAGAAACTGCTAAAGGAAATCAGGTAGGATACTACGATTTTCTTAAAGAAAAACTTGATTTGAAATATGATATAATATGGAAGACAGGTGACAATGGAGTAATTAAATCTGAAGATGTCATTAGTTTATCAACGTTAGGTCTAATTTTCTTAAAAGAAAGAGATAAACTTCCTTCTGATATCAAAACCTTAAATAAAATTAGCATTTATTCTCAAAAAGGGAAATGTGTTGATTTCTTTAATGACGTAATGTCAAATTCAGAAGTAAGTAAAGAAGATAAAGGAAAATTTGTATTGACTTCTAAAAATGTAATGTCCGTTTTAAATATGACAGATGATATTTTGCATTTCTTTGATCGTCTTTTTATAGAATTTCCTAATCTTTATCATAGAGCAGCTCCTGGAAAATTTGGTAGAATTTCATCAGTTGATAATAAGAAGAAAGGTAAAGCACCATTTGGAACTACTAAAAATTCATGTGATTATCAGTATTCATTTGGATTTTTTTATCCAATAATTTGCGGGTTAACAGGTTTAATGGAATATGATGATAATAAAGATGAGGTATATTGGAAAATCAATCCAAAAAACTTAGATTTGAATAGACTAGATCTTTCTCAGTATGTTGAGTTAATTAAAATAGTAAATTTTGATCCACAAAAAATTGGAAAAGGAATTGTATTTTATAACGAAGCAGAAAGTATTTTTCAAAAGTTAAATAATTAATATAAATATAAAGACGGCTCGATAATTTGAGCCGTCTTTAATAAAATATCGTGTTTACAATTCAAAAAATAAAAGAAGCCCATTCCAAAGTAAAAAGCGGTGCGGACTTTCTAAAATAAAAGCAAAACATTATTGGACTTGGCACTACTCCTTTTTCTGATTTTTGTGTTCCAAAAAAAAACGGCTCACTTTCGCAAACCGTCTTTTCTCTTTCTTCTTGTATCTATTTTCTAAAATTAAGAATTCATAATCGATTCAATTTCATCTACTTCAATAGGAATATTGCGCATCAAGTTGAACGCTTCACCTTTTTCTTGAATCACCATATCGTCTTCAATACGAATTCCGAATCCTTCTGCTGGAATGTAAATTCCTGGTTCAACAGTGAATACCATATTGGCTTGCATTGGTTCGTGTAGTAATCCGTAATCGTGTGTGTCTAATCCCATATGATGTGACGTTCCGTGCATAAAATATTTTTTGTACGCTGGCCAATCTGGATTTTCGTTTTGAACATCGGCTTTGTCAAGTAATCCTAGTCCCAAAAGTTCCGAAGTCATTATTTTACCAACTTCAACGTGATATTGTTTCCACAACGTTCCTGGAACTAACATTTTGGTAGCTTCATTTTTCACACGTAAAACCGCGTTATAAACTTCTTTTTGTCGGTCAGAAAAACGTCCCGAAACTGGAACCATTCTCGTCATATCACTTGAATAATTCGCATATTCTGCACCAACATCAAGCAAAATCAAATCGCCTTCGTTACATTGTTGGTTGTTTTCAATATAATGCAACACATTCGCATTATTTCCTGAGGCAATAATTGGTGTGTAAGCAAAACCTTTGGAACGATTTCTTAAAAATTCGTGCGCAAATTCCGCTTCGATTTCGTATTCCATTACGTTTGGCTTTACGAAATTTAAAATTCTACGAAATCCTTTTTCGGTAATATTACAAGCTTCTTGAATCAGATCTAACTCTTCGCTTTCCTTCACCGAACGCAAACGCTGCAAAATAGGATTCGATTTTTCCACTTTATGCGCTGGATAATTTTCTTTCCACCACTTGATAAAACGCTCTTCACGAGTTTCAGTTTCAATCACCGCACGATAATGCTCGTTAGTGTTAATGTAGATAGTGTCGGCATAAGCCATCACTTCTTTCAAAGTTTTATGAAAATCTTGCAGCCAAATCACGGTTTTAATTCCGGCAACTGCAAACGCTCTATCTTTAGTAAGTTTTTCGCCTTCCCAAATAGCAATGTGTTCGTTAGTTTCTTTTAAGAATAAAATTTCTTTCAAATGCTCATAAGGTGCATCCGGAAAAAGCAACAAAATACTTTCTTCTTGATCAACACCAGATAAATAAAAAATATCACGATGTTGTGCAAAAGGCAAAGTAGAATCAGCAGAAACTGGGTAAATATCGTTTGAATTAAACACAGCAACACTATTTGGTTTCATTTGTGCCGTGAATTTAGCTCTGTTTTTAATAAATAAATCACGGTCTATTTGATGGTATTTCATTTTTTTAGTAATTAGTGAATAGTAATTAGTGAATAGTAATTAGTGAATAGTAATTAGTGAATAGTAATTAGTGAATAGTAATTAGTGAATAGTAATTAGTGAATAG